>NZ_JAGHQW010000069.1 GCF_017744115.1 Salinisphaera sp. G21_0
TTGCAGGTCAGCAAACGATAAGTGTGCATTGCTTGGGGCAATATCAAACTGGGTTTCACTGAAGCTGATATGTCGGGCTTCCGGAGTGAAGCGTTGGCCGGTAGTAAATAACTCTCGAATGGAGCGGGTTAAGTCCAGCAGGGTAAAAGTAGTGTCTTTATTGGTTTTGGCCACGGCACTGATATTGAACGCCATCCGGTACTTTGCCCGTTGGCCCTGGCGTTGTTCTTCATTAATGGATTCCAGCTGCACCAGAATAGCCGGGAGGTCTAAATCCTGTTCTTGACCGGTGGCTGAATAACCCAGCAAAGTATGTTCAGAAACCTGCTTCAGATGGGTAATCAGCTTTTCAATAATCTGTCGTTCAGGGTTCGATGCTGGAGGCGATCTTGAAAACATAGTTTAGTTCCTGGTGGAGCAGATCAGTAAACCGGTTCACCAGCAGTGGGCTGATTTTTGCCAGTGAGGTTTCGGCTTCCCTATCGATCCGGACGGTTTTCTTTTCCAGCGGCAAGCCCATCCACATCCACCGGCCTGAGCGTTTGGATTGTTGGTAACGGTGTTGCCAGTTATCCTTGCGCTCAAAGATCAGTTCCCGGGAAGCATTAACCGGCTGCATCAGAAAACTGTTTTCCCAAAAACTGTGACTGCCTACCCGGACACCTCGCCGGGTTTGTCTTGGGTTACCCAGGCGATGGGCACCTACTTCATTAATACCAATCCAGATGGTCAGGTAACGTTCTTTTCTGCCGTAACTTTTATTGAGCCTTACCCGAATCCGGTTCAGTTCTTTCAGTACCTTTTGGGAGACTTTCATCCGTCGGGAGATATCACGCAGCACTTGTCGTTCAGCCCAACGGCTCAGTTTGGACAGGGCTCGCTGAATGGCTTGCTCTGTTTTTTCCGGGGACTGTTTGAACAAGGCGGTGAGTTCTTCAATATCGCCGCTGACTTCCTGTTCAATGAGCATAGATATTCCATTTGGCTAAATAGCCATCGTCTTTCAGTTTTCGGTCCACTTCATAAACCTGACCATTGGCCAACACGGTATCGCCACGCTTCAGGCGGATAGCACTATCCACAGAGAGAACGGTTACCTCTCCCTGGACAGCCTCATACTTGCCAAGCTCTACCAGTTCTTTATTGATAATGCCGCGGGTTTCCAGCGATGACTGATCCGAAAGCGTCAGTAAAACTGACTGCCCAAAGGTTGAAAGAATGGTGTGATCCATCACTTTGAAGGCTTCATCCATTGGAGCAGTCTCCTTGCTTATGGGTTAGCTCATGGTCAGTTTAATCACTGCCCGTGGTCGTAGGTTGATCGGCAGTGGATTCGACTGGGTATGAACAATCACACCCTTCTCAAAATCCATCACCTTCTGCTTGGCATAGCGAGGCAGGCCAATGGTGTTGACGGTTTCGACAAAATCTGCCGGCGCAAACCAGGTCTTGAAGATATCCGCCCCAGTCGGGTAGAGATAAGCTTCATTGGCGGCAACAAAGTCATTGCCACCTACAGAGCCCCGGTACTCTTCCCAATCAATATCCGCAAAACGGAACCGGCCCTTAGGATCGGTACGCAGGGCTTCACCGTCCTGCCAACGCTGGTAGGCTTCTTTTACTGACTTGTGGCCAACCAGCCCATCAAAGAAGTCGGAGCCACAAAACGCATGAAGGCCACTGTAGGGCAGTGCTCCCAAAGCATCATCCACCAGACGACGGGCTTTGACGCCCTGGGCTCGAACGTCAGTGGTCGTGCTGCTGAACTTGAAATCATGGGTTTGCTGAGTAACGCCAAACTCATCAAACAGGTTGTAGAGTATGGTGCTGCCATCGCCATCCAGAATTTCACCCTTGAGCGCCCCCATGCGCAGAAATTCCAGGGTGACCTCATGGTTGGCATTCATCTTTTGCAACCGCTGGTTCACTACGGCCTGCACTCCTTGCATGGCATCCTCACTGCCAAACTGACGGACATTCTGCACTTCTGCTGCAAGAATCGTGCTATCGTGGGGAATATGGGGCACCACAAAGCTGCGCAACTGACGTTTATCGCCAATGGCCTGAGTAGCGGGTGCACCACGCTCGGTAGAGGGCAACAAGCGGAGTTCTCCGTTAATGCTCTCTACCACGACGGTTGTTGTATTGATACCGTTCTCCTGAAAGAGCCCCAGTTGCCCAAGACGACCCGGCTTGTAGTCCATCTCATTGATGGTGGCGGTCAGGCTGGTAAGGCTGAACGCATCGTCATTAAAAATATCCAGCATGTTATCGCTCCTTGATAACGGAAGTTTGTTAAGAGTGAGTTACAGAGGTAAAAATCAGGAAGGGTTATTCACTGCGCAGAATAATATCCAGTCCTGCCAGTTGATCTACAGCTGCTGTCTTTTGCTCATCGGTAATCCCGGCAGGCCAGATCAGCAGACTGTCCACCACTTCTGCCAGACGGGTGATGATCACACCGTCACCACCAGAGGCATCGGTCACCTTGCCAGCGTAGAGAATGCCAGCAGCGGTTTCAGTGCCATCTGAAGCACCTGGATCAAGGGGCTTGAATGCTCCGGTAGCCGATTCTTTGCCGACCACCGTACCAGGCTCCATTGTCAGGTTCGCAGCCAATGGCACCAGCTCACGGCTGATGGTGTTATTGCCTTCAGACACCAGAAATTCACCGGTATAGACCGATTCCGTTTTTACGCTCATGGGTAAAGTCCTTTTGGTTGGAGGATATTAGACAGGGGTTAAGCGCGATTACGCCGACTGTAAATTGCCTGCGTATCTATGGCAGAAGTGGTGGGTTTCAGGCCTTGCTGCTTGGGCGTCAGGGCATTGTTGATGGGTTCATCTTCAGAGGTCAGTAATGCCAGGAGACTATTCTGCACCTCGGATACCGAGCAGTCGTCTTTTATAAAATCCGCTGCCTTATCCGGGAAGCCTGCTGTCTGGCAGAGGTTCTTAATCTGGTCATAGCTGGCGAGTCGAGCCTTGACCTCATCTTCCGACAGTGCCGCTTTAAGAATTGCAGCGGTTTTTTCCGCATAACCAGCCTGACGACAAAGATCAGCAATAGCCACAGAATCAATTTGAGGTTGCGGTTCCATCGTCTGATTCTGTGGCGGAGTTGGCTCTGTCGTTTTTTTAGCTTGCTCGATACGTCCATAGCCATCCGGTGTATTACGGAACATGGAGAGATCAAAGCGGGCAGCGGCCTTCACCGGTTCATCAATCTGATCCACCAGGCCCATGTCCAGCGCTTCTTTTGCGGTGAACCAGGACTCCGATTCCATCAGCGCCTTCATTTCTTCTAGGCTCTTACCGGTTCTGGCAGTGTAAGACACAGCAATACTGTCCGCGATCTTATCCATAATATCGGCGGTTTTACGCATGGCTTCGGCATCGCCCTGTGCCCAGCCATAGGGGTTATGGATCATCATCATGGCATTCTCAGCGATGGTGACCGTATCACCGGCCATGGCAATGACACTGGCAATGCTGGCCGCCAGCCCTTCGATGGTGACATGGATATTGGCTTTATGCAGACGCAGGGCGTTATAAATGGCAATGCCTTCAAACACCATACCGCCCCGGCTATTGAGCCGGACATTGATCTCTGAGGCATCCAGATTACGGATGTGATCCACTACGCTCTGTGCCGAAACGCCGTACCAGTCATCAATATCATCGAAGATGAATAGCTCCGGAGTCTGATTGGCTTCGTTTTTAAAGGTGTACCACTGTCGGTTATGACTCATCCCTGTCATCCTTTGCTGGTTGATTGGAAGATTTATGGTTTTCCGGATCACGGCCATCGCTGTCGTATTTCAGTGAGTGGCTGTCTGCCCGGCGATTATCCGCAGCGATTTCGCCATCCATCTGCTCACTGTCATAACCCAATTCGCTGACCACTTCGGAGCGGGACTTAAAGCCAGAACGCACCGCCATCTTCTGTGCCTGCATATCCTGAACCGGATGCATATACGGCCAGCCGTGGGCGATCCACTTTACCCGGCGATAGGCTCTTTGCTTCCTGGCATAGTCAGAAATGGCTACCGAGCCATTGAGCACCGCCATATCCAGCCAGCGGTTCCAGACTGGTCGGCAGAACTGAAAGATAATCTGGTTGTGCTGAATCTGCTGAATGCGGCGGCGAAACTCATTGATGATCAGGCGCAGTGCCCGGTCACTGACACCGGCCATATCACCCGACAGCAATTCATAAGGCAGGCCAACCCCGGCAGCAATGGCCATCAGCTGCTGTTTCATAAAATTGGGGTAGTCGGCGGCGGTACCAGGAGGATTATTGAACTCTACTTCTTCACCCGGTGCCAGCTCCTGCATGGTTCCTGGTTCCATCGCCACCATGGGCAGACCATTGTCGCCAAACACCAGCGGTTTACCGGTCAAAGGATCAATAGGGTCCTGTTCTGGCGATGGCTTTTTAATAAAGCCGGTAAACAGGTTGGCAATCTCCTGCCGTAATAGCGTGGCATCATCAAACTTGTCCAGATGATAGAGTCTGACTAATACCTGAGTCAGTAATGGCTGGCCTCTTAGCTGTCCCGGACGCAGGGCTTCAAATATATGCAGAACATTGTCGGCCTTCACCCGAACCAGTCTGGTGCTGTCAAAAGCAAACTCGGCTGGATGCTCCCGGTGAAAGTAATAGGCGACCCGTTTGCCCAGCTTATTGAACTCAATCCCGGCCTTAATCACATGGCCATTATCCAATGTCTCGTTATAACTGATGGGGACAAACTCGGATTCCAGCACCTGCAGTTGCAGGGGAACGGATAAACCATCTTCCAGTCTGCGGGGACGCAGTCTGACAAAACACTCACCACCTTCAAACATGGCGCGGGTAATCAGCGATTGCTGTCCGGTGAAACTCAGCAGACCATCGGCATCCGATTCATCGGACCATTGCAGAAACAGGTTTTGCAGCTGCTCCCTTAAACCATCGTCGTCCACCAGTGATTTGGGCGTAATGCCACGGCCAATGACATTGCTGACCAGCTTTTCCAGACCACTGCTGGCCCAGGGATCATTGCGGATAGCTGCCCGGGAACGGTTTATCAGTTTGGACAAATCAGCAGTCAGTGCGGTATTTGGAGAAAGCCCTGGTGCATACCAGCTTTTGGTTCGTCGTCCCATACCGGCAGCGGTATAGGCTGAGTTTTTGAAACGACGAAACAGGTTGGTGAGCAAGCCCATGCTCAAACTCCCTTGGATGAATAAATACCATACTGCTTCGGACGTTTTTGCTGCTTGACCAGTTCCCGTTCGATGGCCTGCAATCGCCTTTCCATTTCAGCAAAGCTACTGTACTCCACCCGGCGGCCTTCAAATTCCACAGTGCGGGTTTCACGCAGCAGCACTGCCCGTTTCAGAGCCTGATATTCTGTCTCGGTGATCATGGAGGTTATCTCTGAAGGTAGGAACTGCGGGATGAACGACGGAGTGTTTTTGGCTTGTTGCTGGTTTCTTCGACTTCAAGATCAGGCGTATCTTCTGGTGCTGGTCGGCCTTTTGCCAATAAATCCAGATTAATGCCCCGATGCTGCTGAAGGATACGAATCGCGGCCAGAGAGTAGACCCGACAATCCAGCGCTTCATTCCGGCGGTTCTTGGCATCCCAGGTAAAGTACGGCACACCAAGCCGGTACTTCTTGATTTTTTCTTCTGCGGTGGCCTGCTTGAAATAGTCCTCATCAAAGCAGTCCTTGATCGGCCAGTGGCAGTAGCCTTGCCCGGGTTCCAAGACCCGGTAACGCTGATAGACCAACTCCTTGGCGGTATCGGTGCCAATCAGTGTCAGGTAGATCCCTTTCTTGTTTTTGGTTTTGGGGAACGTGGCGATAGGTTTGCCAGCCTGAGAGGAACCCTTAACCGGAATCGCCCAATCGGCTCCCTGCTTACGACAGAAGGCATACACTTCATCGGTGTAGTGACCACCAGAATCTATGCAGACCTGAGCCACATTCATTTTGGTGCCATCCTGCCGTGTGTAGGTTTTATGGAGCATATCCGCCAAGACATCCCAGATACCTTGTCGGGATAAGTCACCGTATAAACGGACATAATCAATAGACCAGCTTTCCTCTCCAGCTCCCCAGCCGGTTAATTCAAACTCAAAGCGGTCATCCTGGACATCACAGCCAACGGTCAGTATCTCTACCCACCACGGCACTTCTGCCGGGTAATGTTCCCGTCGCTGGTAGAGCAAACTATGCTCAACAGTTTCACCTTGTTCCGTCCATGTCTCGCCAAGAACGGTATTGGTCCAGTCCTTGAACTGTACCGGGTTACTCTTGGCAGCGAGAAAATCCTCTACTGCATTTTGCCAGCTGTACCAGCCGTTAGGGCTGTAAAGCGAACTCAGATGAAAACCGGCTACCTTGCTGCTTTTTTCAGTTTCAGCCTGCCAATGGCCATTAGTGAGCAGTTTCGGTTTGTCTTTTTCGTAATGCTTATGACCACACCGCTCACACTCAAACCTGGTGGTTGCCGGGTCATGGTTATCAAAAATGATCTGAGCCCAAACGATCGGTTGGTAGTGTCCACAGCTATTGCAGGGAACCAGATAGCGTCGTTTATCACTGCTCTCATAAGCCGCTTCAATCTTGCTGGTCTCTGCGATATTGGGCGTGCTGACCATCAGGATTTTTCGGTTACGGCTGAAGGTGGCCGTTCGCTTGATGGCCAGATTGATGGGACTACCCTCACCATCCACATCATCGTCGTAGGCATCCACTTCATCCATAAACAGAAAACGGGCAGGCATTGAGCGAAGGCCTGCTGCTGAGTTGGCTCCGGTAAAGATCAGCACACCATTGGGAAACTCCTTGGTCAGCAGGGTATTGCCACTGTCCCGGCTCCTGGGATCTTTTACCTTCTCTCGCAGATCCGGCATTTCATCGATCATTGGCGCAATGCGTTGCTTGGAGGTTCGCTTGGCCATATCCAGCGTGGGAAGCACATACATCATAGGACCCGGCGTATGGTCAATCACATAACCAAGCCAGTTATTGCCACATTCCGTACCGCCCACCTGGGCACCCTTCATAAACACCACCTGCTGAACAGGCGACGATGGCGACAGACAATCCATGATTTCTTTCAGATATGGAGTCCTGGCTGTGCGCCAGCGTCCTGCTTCCTTGGTGGCTTTTGCCGGAAGAATCCGTTTCTGGTCAGCCCATTCAGATACTGTTAGCCGGGTGTCTGGCTTTAAACCTGCAAAAAAGCCTGAAAAATAAGGACTATTCATACACTTGTTTGTTTATATACGTGACAAATAGCCGTAACGGCTACCCAAATCTAAAGACTCTGTAAACACCCGGTATTTGCCTTAGCCCTTGGGAATAGAGAGATCACTAAAATTGGCACGCTAAATGGTAGATAACAGGTGTAAAGGAAAATTGCTCAGTATCAGTTCCAGGATGGAAGTACCGGCCAAGGATGGCCACCAGGGAAATAATAATAACAATCTGGAAGTGCTGAGATTGTCGCCCCGTTGACCGGGGCGTTGTTTTATCTGCTGCTTTTACCCTGTTGCCGGGTGAGTTCATTGAGTATCGCTTCCAACTCTTCCTGAAGTAGCTCTCCCACTTTTCCTGGATCTTCCTCCGCCGCAAGCACATCCGCCATTCGATCTGGAATGGCCAGCAGTTCATCCCGGATAATCCTACCCGCCTTGAAAGCATCCTGCTTTACCTTAGCGGCATCGGTCAGGGTACCGCTTTTTTCCTCATACTCCAGTTTGGCCATCTTGGCCTTGAATGCCTCCCGCATGGTGCGGGCAGTGACAAAGTCAACGGCTCCCGGTTGTGACGGTGCAAGATCGGTGGATTGATCGGAACGGATAAGCGTCACCGGATCAGCATTGGCTTTCATGGCCTGCTCAGCCTGCACCGAATCCACCTTGCCATTTTTCAGTTTCACAATGCCCTTTTTAATCAGCTTGGTGACATAGCCTTTGGTAAAGCCTTGCTGCCTGGCAAATTCCGCTTGTGAAATCAGCGCCATGGGAAGTCATACCTACAGCCATCTCGTTCAATATGGACATTCGTCTTTAATTTTCTCGACTTATCGTGGCCATCCCCTATAGAGCTACTGCGACAACAAAAAATGAATCAATAAAGGATGTACTTATGAATGAAATTGCCACGTTAAATGATGCGGTGCGACAGTCACTGGTGAATCTGGAAGTGAAGAACAGTCTTGCCCTGATCAATTGCCGGTTTGAAATAGTGATGACCGCCAACCTGCAAAACACTATTGGGAACAAAGTCGGTTTGTTGAAAGCCGTTGCCGAATTTAACCACTTCAATGAGCAGAATGATCCCTATGGCGAACACGACTGTTTCCGATTCAAGTTTGAAGATGAATGGATCATTGCCAAGTTTGATTATTACGCCCCGGATATGGAACACGGTTCGGAAGATGCCTCGGATTTAACCAAAACCATCCGGGTGCTGACCATTATGCTGGCCATTGATTATTAACAATGGAGAAAAACAACCATGAAAAATGAAGCCCAATTGATTACCCATTACTATTTCTGCAATGGCGTTATTGATCGATTAAGCAACCAGGCCCGCACACCAGCAGAATTATTTGGTGATGGAGAACTGGAGCTGATTCATAACCTTTGCCGTTATAGCCAGATCATCAGCGAGATCGAACACTCAAAAAATGACGAGGAAGGCTTTCCCGGCGTGTTTGATTATGAAATCTCTGAAACGCTGGCTGCTCAACTCTGGATTGCCTTGTGTGAGCAGAACCCGGAATTTGAGCCGTGGGATTTTCCCGAAGAAAGCCAGTTCAGAAACCTGGTAGAGCAGCTGATTGATGACTGGCTTCACCAGCGCCTTCCCAGAGAGTTAGTGATTCAGCAATAGCTGGAGAGGCAGTAACGGTTCACTCGCCACGGATGGCGCTGTACATGACAAAAAAGTATACCTGCTGCGCCATTTTTGAAACCGGATTTTCTTATTAATTATCAGCCGGTTAATGCCAAAAAGTATACCAAGGGTATACCTCGTTTTCAGACTTGTCACTAACGCAAATCTGCGCGCCCTCGCACCCGCAAAAAACTAAACATTGCAGGGACCCACGTTGTTTTTGAATTGACAGTTTGAAAGCCATTACCTACTGGAAAAATCATCATTAAATCAATCAACTATAAAGGAGTATTAAACCAGAAAAACAGTTGAGATATACGGCAGTTCACCCATAGTTAAAGTGTGACATCAATAAATAACGCAAAGGAGATACATCATGACTACTAATAAAAACACTGCAAAAACCACAGCTAAAAACAATGCAAAAGGAGATAAAACCATGGCTAATAAAAACACTGACAAGAAAAGCAAAAAGTCCGATGCTGAAAAATTTGCTGAACTGGCAAACATTCGTGTACCCAAAGCCCTGCGGGTATTGAAATCCATCTCATCATTGGCCAACGATGACAAATATGAGTACACCGACGCTCAATCCACCGCCATTATCAGTGCCTTGAAATCCGCTGTTGATGACCTGTCCGAATGCTTTAAAAACGGAGGCAAAAAAGACGAGGAGACATTCCGCATTTAACTCCGGACTCAATCCTCACGAAGCAGGCGATGATGCCTGCTTTTTTTGAGTTTGGTGATTATTCATGCACTATCGGAACATCACCAGGCACCGGTAAATCGTTACCATGCGACGTTTGAATATTGATCATATAACCTATCGAAAATATCAAACAACCCGACAAATCAACGTAGAACCGCCCTCATTGAATGTTGTTATGATGGTTGAATAACGAATGAGTTGAGACCCTGTAACCATCTCGCATAATGAACATACACATTCAAAAAAGGAACATCCTATGCCTAACGACAATTACACAACATTAAGAGATGAAAATGAGATGATCATCGTTTGTGAACAGGCGCTTAAAAATACCTTGATCACGCAAAACAAACCCGCTGGTGTTTATATGTTTGCTGATCATGACTTGATTAATTCAATTGACTTTGCCTATGACCTGTATCAATTGAAATACCTTGACCGGTTCAAACATACAATGAAAGAGCTACAGGGCCTCGTTCAATCCATGCGGCTTGACGTTGAAATCAGCATTTATGTGCTGACTGATGATCATCAATTTTATTATTTTGATGACGTATAAGACTGACTGATCCCCACCTTTGCCCTCCTGGGCATTTTTTTAGGCTGTCACTTCCCCACGTATTGGAATGAACAGGTCAACCGATCAAATGAATGCTTACTGAGGATTGACTGGGCAGGCATGCCGACCCGACCCGGTTTACGGGTCATAATCCAACGGTCTGATTTATTCATGGCATGGATCAAGGCAGGCGACGTGGTGACGGTATTCACCTTGTAGCCCTGTTTCCGGTACAACTCGCAGATATAGCAGCGCAACTGAAAACCAATCCCCAGCCCTTGATAGTCGGGCAATACCACCGTTCTGTGCAGTCGTTTCAGCTTCTTGTTGCTTGGATGAGGAAAGTGCAAGACGCTGCACCAACCTATCGGCTCTCCATTGATCTCGGCAATATATTTATGGGCTGATCGGTTGTGAACACTGCTCAGATAGTGAAATGGCCTAAATAGCGGCCACTCTGACTGGTCGGCTTTGCGGACATCGATACGGATTTCGGGTCGTCGAAGACGCCTCCGTTTGAAGGTGTGCTTGTTGCAGTCGTAGACCCAATCCGGTTGCAGCCAGTCCACAATATCGTAGTGACAGCTGACTGCAATGAACTGCTTATCCTCCTTGCGGATAAACTTCTGGATAGCCGCACTGCCGATCTTGGCCACCTGACGATCCACGACAGAGGTAAATTCGTCGTAGATGACCGGTTTATCGGATTCCAGGATCAGCCTGGCTAACTCGGCTCGCATCTTCTGGCCATTGGAGAGTACAGCAAACGGCTTCAGCCAGTCCGGGGGAGAGGAAAACCCCACCTTGCTCAAAGATTCAGTAATCTGCTTGGCACTCAGGACTTCACTGAAATCGTCCACTACGGAGCGGTCTGACCACTGGTAACCAGAGAACAGTTCAAAGTCCTTGAACACTTCCCGGGCAATGGTCGTTTTACCGGAACCACTGGCACCGACAACCAGGCCGATATTCCAGGGCTTGTCCTCAATGGGAATATCTACGTCGAACTCCTTCTTCACCGACTGCATATCAATATCAAACATCCCCTTGACCTTCTCAGTGCGAAAGGAAGGCTTGATAGCGGACTCCACTACAAACTTTGAACTCGGCATTTCAGTCCCTTCTGTGTCAGTTCGTCGTAGACTTCCTGCTGATGGGCTTCGTTGTCACACTCCACCAGGATATTGAAGATTTCGGTGTACTCTTCACCATTGGGTTTCTGTTCGGGTTCAGGGGCAGGATCATCGAACAGGCTGACCATAAAGTCATCCTTAAACCCGAGTAGATTCAGATCAAAGTCTTCCGCTTGCAGGGCTTCCACTTCCCGGGATAGTACGTCCATATTCCAGCTTGAGTTCAGAGCTATGGAATTATCCGCTATGACGTAAGCCTTCTTCTGGGCCTCAGACAAACCGGCAAGCACGATACAGGGAACGGTTTTGAGATTCAGTTTCTTCGCTGCCATCAAACGGCCATGGCCAGCAATAATTCCATTTTCTTCGTCAATCAGTACCGGATTGGTAAAGCCAAACTCCTTGATAGATGAACAAATCTGGATAATTTGCTCTTCATCATGAACCCTGGAATTGTTCACATAAGGGATCAGGTCGCTGACCTTACGATCTACCATTTTGTATTTCTTTGCTGCCATCCTTAGCGCCTTATCTTGTCTGCCACCTTCTCAATCCCCCGGCTGGCAATGTAGCCACCAAGGCCAATCTGAACAATGGAGAACAGTTTGAGTTCGACTGCTTCTGATAAATCCGGCGCTGACCAGCCCAACCACCTGGCAACAATCAGGGCAGTAAATACCAGCATCACAATGGGACGCCAGGATCGTTGTAGGCAACCATCACCTTGAGCCTCTGCCTTGATAACCCCAGCACGCTGAGCCAGTTCATCCAGCTCTCCTTTGACCGCCATATCCACCAATTGGTTTTTCGCCTGAGCTGCTTTGTCAGGATCTGGAATGATTCGCTCAATCACCTTGCCCAGCACCGGAATGGCAGCAGTCCAGCTCATTGGATGGACTCCAGCCAGTGTTCAACGACAAAGTTTGGGCAGGTTTTGTAAGGCGTGAAATAGTAATGGCCGACCACTTGAGCCTCTTGATAACGCAGCTGTATAGATTCAACCAGCATTTCCAGCATCAGCCATTGTGCAGAGGTAAAGTTATCTTCCGGTTCACCAGTCTGGTTGATACCACCCACCATGCAGATACCAATGGACTCATGGTTATGACCTCGAACATGAGCACCCTGAACCTGAGCATCTCTGCCATGCTGAATCTTGCCACTTCGCTCAATAATCCAGTGATACCCGATATCTGACCAACCATTGTCTTCCACATGCCAGCGTCGGATATCGTCAGCGGTGACTTCCTGATCCGCCCGGGTAGCTGAACAATGGATCACGATGTAATTGGTTTCCGTCCTTGGAATCATCACTTCATTTCCTGAAAAAGTAAGCAACCAGGCCAATCAGTGCAGACACGACCAACCAGCCAAACCGTTCAATACCGGCCAACAGAACACCGCGAGAACTGCCCTGAAGCTCCAATGCTCTGATCCTGGCTTCCATTTCACTGAGCTTTGAATCCAGCTGGTTCATGTTGTCGTTCTGGTGGGAGATACGTTCTTCAATGCGAGCAAGATGGGATACTGCCTCGCTCAGTTTGTCCAGCTTCACATCAATGCGATCCAGACGGTCGGAGAGGTCAGTCATAAGTGCGTCCTGCACAGGGAGAAAATTGGGGCAATAAAAAACCCCACGCCGCTATTTATGAAGAGCGGGGTGAGGTTTTGCATCTTGGAAAACTATGCCTTATTCAGTAATCATTGGCAAGTTTTGGAGGTGCACGGCATTGCCCATTAAAATCTAATCATAGGTTTCCCTATGAATAGTTCGCAAAAGCTTCCCTTCAAATAGCCAATTCTTGCCGGGTGGCCCTTTTCTATTCAATGCCTGCCTGGTTGCGGCAGTTAAACTGAGTATTTGATTATTGAAAGAGACTTTTGTTTCGTTGACGACTTCTGCAAACTGATCACCATGAATGAAATTCAGAATGGATCCTTTAGGAATTCCCATCTCATAGAAATTAATATTGGGTCGTCTTTTTAAATTTTTTGCCGCATCTTTTTCTACTTGCGGAATATTTTTATTGAGTTCTTGATTCAATTGGGGAGTCACTTCTTTCTCCCCCAAAAGCTTTAAAACAGCGATGGCCTGCTCAGCTTCAATTTTAAAAAACTCTCGATTTTGGTTAACTCTATTGGATGCAAAGGCAGTATGAAGCGCAGACTCCACTTGTGAGCTATCTTCTACTTCAACGGCAAAGACACATTCAAAAGGAACAGGAACACCTGTTGTATACAACTGGTTCATTCTGACCTTTACGTCTGACTGAGTTGTTTTTCCGATTTTCAGGAGTTCGGGCATTGCCGAATTAGCGAGAACGTAGACGATTTGAGTTTCTTCCATGACTTACCTCATAGGCTTTAACTGCGGACTCATGATGCTCGTCCTGACCAAGGCCGTACTAAGAGTCCATATTGCCACCGCATAGTTATAGATTAGACAGAGTAATGCGTTTTAGTGATCTCCTTCTGGTTTCTGAAGTAAGCAGCTCATCGGAAATAAAGCCCGTCGATCCAGAGACACATCACAAAGCTCCCAATAATCCACCTGCCAGTGCTGAAAATCTCGTCTCCAGTTCTGTTTCTGAATCCGGCATTTTTTGATGATCAGGCTTGTTGGATAGAGGTGCTGGCCATTAGTCACATAACTGCGATAATCCAGAACGGTGTAAGCCACCACATCCCGGATCCTCTGTTGTGTCGCCTCCCGGTAATCCCGCTCACTATCCGCGAGCTTCTCTGTAACATCCTGCTCCAACCACTGAAAGAACCGTCTTTGCTCAGGTAGCAAGTGCTCAGTTCTTGGTCCATACGCCCATTTTGCCCAGGAGCGAAATGGCTCATCAAGGTTTTCCACTGCCGCAATCACCTTGCCAGCTTCCACGGCATTGCAGATCAGCAGGTTGTTGTCCAATTTACTCGATTGACTACCAGCCTGAAATGCCAAGGGGTTAACTTCAAAACCCTTGCTGGTTAGATGAATGGCATAGGCATCGTGAATAGCCTGTCTTGCTGAGTAGAATTTCATGCTGAGTCTCCATATCTGGCAATGAGCACAGCATCAGCACGACCATTGTCTTTTTTTCGATGAACATCCGCTTCCGGGTAGAGGTCCAACACTTTTCCTCTCGATGCATCCTTGTGAGCGCCCATAAGCCCCGCAGAGCGTTTCCAGCGCTGGGGAGTTACATAGGTCAGAGGAAAACCCATTAAACTGACAGCGGCTTCCACAGCACCATACGAACGGCCAAAGTTAAACATGGAGACAACTCCCTGTCCTGGCCTTGCTCCTACCTTTTCCAGATAGACCATTTCCACCTGATGCCGGGAATAGCCACCAAATATTTTCATCAGGCCATGGCCGCTTACTTTTTTCTTTCCTCCCTCGGGAATAATGGGCATATCTTCCAATCTGATGAGTTCTTTATTCTGACTGTCCAGAACTGCTATACCTCCCGTCAGCCCCGGATCAATTCCTATAATAATTTTGCCCATAACTTTTCTTCTCCTTCTTACCCTTGAAATTGTCTCTTAAACCTCCCGCCCTCATGCTTTCGCCATGCTTCCCTCGCCCCTCCCCCTTTTACCTCCGCTCTCCTAAAGGAGAGAGCGGGGTGGGGGGTGTGGGTCGGCTAAAGGCATCAACCTGCCCGGAGGCCCTGAAAATAGAGGGCTCCAGGGGGATGGAGGGGGTTAAAAATCGAGGTCAGCAAAAAAACACCAGTAGGGGGTACTTTTTTGATTAATATTTGATCAGCCAGGTTAGTCATTTTTGATTGCCTCCTGGCCTTTCTCGGTGACCGAAACAAAAGGCGCATCAACCGCTACAAAACCCCGGTAAATCATCGTATCAATGGTTCTCCGCCAATGTTTGGAGCAGATAAAACCCTGTGCATAGCAATCATCCTTGAGGTTTTGAAGTTCTATTCGAGCATTCAATGGATCACGACCACTCTTGTGCAGAGTCTCCTGTGCGTTTGCAATCAGGCGATTCAGGGTTTCAATAATTTTGACCTGCCGCTCTCCAATACGGTTTTCTGGGGCATTTTTGGATTTCAACCCGTCTGCCATATTCGGGTCATAATGCTTTAAAACACAGCTGTATTGCGGTTCCCCTTCTTCATCCACAAAAGGCAGGCGAATCGGGTCGAATAAAAACTTCAGCGGCTCCGGCTCATCTGCGTCCTTCATTTTTTTTGCGGTTATCGTTACCTCGTCGTCCGATTTCACCACTGCATACTCAGCATCCAGCGCACCTTTGAGAGCACTGTTGCCACGGGCCCGATCCTTACTGCCAACTCCGGTATGGTGGACAATCAGCACGTTGCAGGAGTACTTGGCCCGGAGTAACTGGTCGATGTGGTTGATGAAGGTATTCATCTCCTTGGTGGCATTCTCATCCGCAGGACCGAAGTTACGTGCCAAGGTATCAATGACAATCATCGAGGGGATCACGCCACCGGTTTCTTCCACAATTTCCTCAATGCTGGCACTGACCAGACGGGCATTGCCCAAGTCAGTGAGCGAGGCGGCACATTGGCTGATGTAGATCGGTGCATTCCGCAGGTTGTAACCGTGGGATACCTGCCACGCCATTAACCGTCTGGATAGCCCGTTGAAGCCCTCGCCAGCAATATAAAACACCGGACCTTGTCTCTTGACTGGCTTGCCATGCCAATCCTTGCCAGTGGCTACACAGCAGGCCAGATCAATGGCCGTGAATGATTTGCCACAGGCGGGTTCACCGAACATCAGCGACAGACTGTCCATTTCCAGAAAGCCCTTAATCAGCCAGTTGATCGGTTTCACGCCCTTGACCAGCTCCTTCACATGGCTGAAAGCAAACTCCGGTTTAGTAACGGGCAGCGGTTCGATAAGAATGGATGATCCCGGATGATTGTTGGCGTGGGTTCTGGTGATACTGGCTATGGTGGTATTCAACTCAGTATCCGACAGTGGTGGATTATTGGACTGGTTCCATTGATCCAGAATCGCTTTGACTTCTCTGAGAGAATTGTTCTGCCGGAGCAGCTGACCAGCCATACTTGCTGCCGCATTATTCCGACCTTGTCCTTCTGCTAAATTACTCCCATCGTGGGGTAGTGGGTATTGATCGGTGGAGAAACCCAGGTCACCCATTGGCTTATCTTCAGCAGCCTGGCCATTAAAACCATTGATGGTGGCAATATCATCAGGTGTCAGCATGGGCAGATCATGCAGATCGCTGATCTCCATATAACCATCGGTTTCCCACTGATAGAGTGTTCCATCTGCGTGAGTACTGCCGGGTGCTACTACATAACCACCAATCCCCCGCAAGTCGATCTTGTTTTTGCGAACGGAGTTGTGAACGGGATAGTCCGGGTTGACCTGAAAATAGTAGTGCTTGCCTTTACTGGTGATGGCTCGTAATGGTGTGCGGGTAATAGCTCCTTCTTCAATAAACTGCACCGCTTCTGCACTATCGGCATCCACAACCACTACCCTGTACCCGGTAATAATGGCCCAGTTGGTATGCGGGTAAAGCTTGGTCCAGTTATCGATAGTGCTGTCATCCGGAGCTTCGTCCTGGTACTGCTTCCAGCGAAACCGGGGTGCTTTTGGCCATTCAGTTTTTGCTTTTTCTATATCACCTGAGCAACGGCCATCAACAAACCAGACAGGAGGTACTTCAAATGGAGAACCAAGCGGGACAATCGATAAACCGGCTTCGTTCAGTTTCCAGGCTTCTACTGAAGTATTGGGTAAGTTCGCTTCCATACAGGTAGTTCCTTTTTGTTATTTATTGAATGAGCGATAAGCGTCGCTTATGAGCGGGGCTCATCGGATTGCAGCATCTCAGGCGTCCAGTGCGGCACCATGCAGGACCACAGCAACTGCTTCATGCGGGAGATAGACTTATGACCATTCTCAATCTGGGAGAGTTCGCTTTTTGAGCAGTAGAGGAATTCCGCCATCTGCTCCATGCTGATGCCCCGTTCGAGGCGGTAAGCCCGAATCAGCTGACCCGGGGTTTTCGGTTGGGTAGGTTCTCGTTTGATCACCATCTTCCGGTTCCTTTTGGAAGTTATGGAGACCAAATTATTGAATCCGCTTATTTATATTGTCAATGTTTGTTTAATAAAATAGTGGCTATTTGTACAGTATGTTTAACCCGTTATTTTTTCCCCATAATGGTTATAGACAACATCCTGTTAATATTTGCCAAAACCAATAAGGAAGATAAACGTGAATTGGAAGCAGCGCACCAAAGAATTACTGGCAGAAAGAGGAATGTCGCAATCGGACCTGTCCAGAGCACTGGGTGTTACCCGTGCCACCATCTCTCTCTGGCTGGGTGAGTCCAGCAGCTACACTGATTACAACGTCGCCAAAATTCAGTACAAGATTGCCGCTGCGTTGGACGTTCCCAAAGAATACCTGGCAAAAGGCCATGACCGTAACAAGCCCTTGGGGCGCGGTGTGCCAGTGTTGTCCTATGAAGCCATCAACCACTGGACGGATGAGAATGTCTGCGATGACAATACGACATTAATGTTCTGTCCTGTCCATTGCAGCCCATTGAGTTATGCCCTGGAAGTGCGCGGCAGTGCCATGGATAGCCAGGGGCGTTCGGGTGCCAGCTTTCCCTCCGGAAGTATGATTTACGTTGACCCCAAGCTGCCTATGAAAGAAGGCAATATCTGTGTATTGGAAGATAAGGAGATCATGCTCGGCATCTATGAACGGGTTAATGGTCAGGATACTGTAGTGTTCCTCAACCCCAATTCACCCCGCTTGCAGGTAGAAAACCTGAAGTATCACGGCACCGTGATCGGTACGTTTACTATGGTCAGGCAATACTAAAACAAACCAATATAAAAATTTAAACAAACATTGACATCCTATTTTCTGATAGGCAGTCTGTATTTAACAATAAATAACAGATCGCCTAATCAGTCATGAACAAAACGGATTTTTCAGCTGTTCAGGATGTAATCAGCACACTCGCACAACAAGTGGTTTCGCTGCATGGTGAAGCCCAACGCCTTTCCCAACAAATCACCGCCGTCCAGTGTGAGTCTCAGTCTGCAGTTGAGGCTCTGCTTGATGTGATCCAGGACTATAACCGTCATCTCAATGATCCGGAAGCGCCAGCCAATCAGCTGACAGCCATCCCCCGTCGTTTTCGTCTTGGGGAGTTGCTGATTGATCTGACCAATGATCAGGAAGTGGTGGTGACGTCCATCCCGGAACTCAATGATCTGCTCAGTGACTGAGTTCCACCTCTCCCGCTAAACAAAAGGAAATTGCCATGACCGAAAGCAATGATGCTCCACGGCTGGACAAACTCGCCTACGAGTTAGAGCTGGCCAAGCAAGCCGAACAGCAGGCAAAAGACCATCGCCTGACGATTGAGCAGCAGTTATGTGAATTCGTGGGCGTAAAAGATGAGGGTAGCTACTCCGTCAAGGGTGACTACTACAAGGTCACCACCGTATCAGGCTTCACCCGAACAGTAGATGTAGAGAAGTGGCAAGCACTGAAAAACCAGATTCCTGCCAATATTGCTGAAAAAGTGGTCAGAACCAAGTTGGAGGTAGACACCCGTCAGCTGAAAAGCCTGCGGGGCCTTGACCCTACCCACTACAACCTGGTGGCAGAAGCCATTACCACCAAACCCAAGAAGGTAGCCGTGAAATATGAACGACTGGAGGTGCAGTAATGGCCATCTCTCTGGAATCCATCAGCCGCTCCTCCGGCATTAAGGCTCCACGAATTGTGGTGCATGGTCCGGCCGGTGTCGGCAAGACCACATTAGGTTGTGGTGCGCCTAATCCTATCTTTATTCAGACTGAGGATGGTTTGGGAAAGTTAGAGGTGGATGCTTTCCCCATGATGACCTCATTTCAGGATGTGCTGGATGCGCTGTCTGCTTTATACACGTCTGATCACAACTATCAAACGGTCATCATCGACAGCCTCGACCATTTGGAACCACTGGTCTGGCAGCACCTGTGTGACACCTATGTGGGTCCGAAAGGTGAACGCTACCAATCCGTTGAAGACTTCGGATATGGCAAGGGCTTTTTACTGGCGCTGGATTTGTGGCGACAGTTATTGGAAGGCCTTGATGCCCTTCGCAATGAAAAAGGCATGGCCTTTATTCTGATTGCCCATTCGGAAATCAAGCGGTTTGAAAGCCCGATGACAGACAGCTATGACCGCTACCAGATCAAGCTCCATAAACGTGCCAGCGACCTTATCCAGGAATCCGTTGATTGTGTGATGTTCGCGGATTACAAAACCGTCATTGAGAAAGAAGAAGGCGGTTTCAACAAGGTGAAAACCCGTGGCATCAGTACTGGCCAACGCTACCTCTATACCGAAGCTCGCCCGAGTTTCGTTGCCAAAAATCGCTATGGCCTGCCGCCTGAGCTTCCGCTGAACTGGCAGGCATTTAGTGACGCACTGACCAATAACTCAAGCCAATAAATAAGGAGATGACCCATGGCACAGTTAGGTTTTAACGCAGGTGACTACGATCCAACTGATGAGTTTGAGCCGCTGCCTCCCGGTGAATACCTGGCCATGATCACCGAGGCCTCCCTGGACAATACCAAGTCCGGTGGCCGTATGGTGAAGCTGACCTACACCATTATGGAAGGGCAGTATGAGAGCCGGAAACTCTGGTCACAGCACAATATTGAAAACCGGAGTCCCAGGGCAGAGGAAATCGGCCGGAAGGAGTTAAGCCGAATCGCTCATGCTATTGGCCAGCCCATGATCAGCGACACTGATCAACTATTGAATCAGGTGGTTCGAATTCGGGTGGTGGTCAAGAATGATCCCGGCTATGGCCCTAAAAATGAAGTAAAAAAATGGATCAATGTGGGTGGCCAACCCATGCAGAGTGCGCCTGCACCTCAGCAGCAGACACCAGCCCAACAAGCACCTCATCCAGCCACTCAGTACGCTGCGCCACCGTGGGGGCAAAAATAACCATTCATCAAGGGGGCTTTGGCTCCCTTCATCTAGGGAAGGTGAAGCATTGTGAAAATCCCCGAATCCAACCGCACAACCATCAAAGCGATTGTCCAACATTATGAGGATAACCAGGGCGATGCGTTCCGGGCTCATCTGGGTGGTTCTATTATTGGTCGCCCCTGTGACCGGGCACTCTGGTATACCTTTCGCTGGTGTTCTGATGTAAAGCATGGTGGCCAACTGCTGCGACTTTTTCAGACAGGTCATCTGGCAGAAGAACGGTTTGTTTCTGACCTGCGTAACGTGGGCATCAAAGTATTTGAAACCGATCCAGCCACCGGCAAACAGTTCAGAGTCTCGGCCTGCAACGGGCATTTTGGTGGTTCATTTGATGGTGTGGGTCAGGGCTTTATTGAAGCGCCCAAGACCTGGCACCTGATCGAGATGAAAACCCACAATGAGAAGTCCTTCAATAACCTGGTTAAAAAAGGCGTTCAGGAAGCCAAGCCAGAACACTTTATTCAAATGCAGGTCTATATGTATCTGGCTGATCCACAGCTGACCAGAGCCTTTTATATCGCTGTGAATAAAAATACGGATGAACTCTATGGTGAGCGGGTACGGCTTGATCCAGTTATTGGCAAAGCAGTCGTTGAGAAAGCGGATTGCATTATTGCCAGTGACCGGCCTCTAAGCAAAATCAGTGAAGACCCCAGCTGGTACCTCTGTAAATTCTGTGATTACCACGCTATCTGCCACGGTCAGGAAACCCCGGCGGTTAATTGCCGTACCTGCATGCACAGCACACCAGTTGAGAATGGTGAGTGGCACTGCGCCCGTCACGATATGGCCATCCCGGATTCTGTTCAGAAGTCTGGCTGTGAGCTCCACCTTTATAACCCGTACCTGTTAGAGCAATTCGCTGAGCCCATCGATAGTGGTGAGTTCTGGATACGCTATCGCCTGAAGTCTGCTGCCGAGGAGTTTGTTACCGGTACGGATAAAGGGCAACTCTCATCTCAGGAAATTCAGGCAGTAGAAGACAAGAGCCTGCTGACAGATGAAAAGCTGGCAGGGCTGAAAACCCAGTTCGACGGAACGATTCAAAATAATCAATGAAAAGGAAAATCAGCAATGGATCATTCAAAACGCTACCGCTTCATACCAGTTCAAAATCCCCCAGCGGAGGACCAGATTGATCTGATCGGACTCAATCCTGATAGTGAGCTGTGCATAACAGACTATCAGCAAGGCAATTTCTATCCGCAGGTCTCTCATTATCTGATCGAAGACACTGCTCCTTTTGACCAATACGCCCAGGCTGGCTGTGATGAAACCATTAACGACCTGGAAAAACAGTTAGAGCATTTTCAGAGCCAATCTATTCAACTCAGGGATCTGTTTGCCATTGCCGCATTACTGGGAGAATTCGCCTGCAACCGTGGCACTGCCATTAAGCCAGCGGTGAATTTTGCTTACACCATTGCGGACAAGATGCTAATGGCAAGGGAGGCCGACGACAGAAAACCAACGCCTGCTGACCGTAAAGCCACTGAAAGAGTGGCCAATAAGATCATCAACCAGATGAAAGGGTTCGACCATGGCTTTTGAACTCCGCTGGTATCAGCAGGAGGCCATTGATGCCATCTATCAATATTTCAGTGCCTCCGATGGTAATCCGCTGGTCTGTGTCAGCACTGGTGGTGGCAAATCAGTGATTATCGCTGACTTTATCCATGGTGTTTTGCGGCACTGGCCTGACCAGCGTTTCCTCATTCTTTCTCATGTAAAAGAGATTATCGAACAAAACCATGAAAAGATTGTCGCCCAATGGCCTGAAGCACCCACCGGAATTTACTCAGCTTCAATGGGCTCCAGAAATACCGATGCGCAGATACTGTTCGCCAGTATACAAAGCGTTCACAAACGGGCAGAAGCATTGGGACACTTTGATCTGCTGATTATTGATGAGTGCCATCTTCTCAATAGTGAACGCTCAGAGACCATGTACTCCCGCCTGATTATTGGCCTGCAGGAGATCAACCCGGCACTGAAAATAGTCGGGTTCACCGCCACACCATATCGGATGAAACAGGGATTGCTCACGGAAGGCAAGAACCCGCTGTTTGATGAGATTGTCTATGAGACAGATATTCAGCGATTAATTGACGATGGCTTTCTATCACCTCTGCGCTCAAAGGCTGGAAAAGACAAGATTGATCTTGCTGATGTCAGAACCCGAAAGGGTGACTATCTGGCGAGCGATATGGAGGAAGCAGTCAACAAGAACGATGTCACCGAAAAGGCCGTGGCTGAAATTATCCAGTATGGCCAGGAGCGGCAGGCATGGCTGATCTTTTGTGTCAGTGTGGCTCATGCGGAACAAGTGAAAGAATTGCTCATCATTGAAGGTATCGAGGCCGAGTGCATCACAGGAGAAACCCCAAAAGAAAAACGTGCCCGGATACTGGCTGACTATAAATCAGGAAAGGTAAAAGCCCTTGCCAGCCAGGGCGTACTGACCACCGGTTTCGATGCGCCCCTAACCGATATGATCGCTTTGCTTCGAGCCACCAAATCTCCCGGACTTTACGTGCAGATATTAGGCCGGGGTCTCCGCATCAGCCCAGAAACCGGCAAGACAGATTGTCTGGTTCTGGATTATGGCGGCAATGTAGAACGCCATGGCCCTATTGACCGGATCACCGTTGACCATATAAAAGCAGGCAAAGGCTCTGGAGAACCGCCGGTTAAGGAGTGCCCGGAATGCTTTGAACTGATTCTGGCAGGCCTGCGGTTGTGCCCCGCCTGCAACTATGAATTTCCGGAACGGGAGAAACATGAAGCAGAAGCCTCCAGCGCTGCACTGCTGGCTAACCAGATCGAACCGGAATGGCTGGAAGTGGATGAAATCCTATACAACCTGCATGAGAAAAAAGGTAAGCCACCCTCTTTGCAGGTCTCTTATCGCTGTGGCCTGGAAACCATCCGTGAGTGGGTCTGCTTTGAGCATGGCGGTTATGCACGTCAGAAAGCCGTGATCTGGTGGGTGAAACGCTTTGGTCATGAAGCCTGTCCTGAGTTAACCGAGGACGCGCTGCACCGAATCAATGAGATCCAGGATATGAAAGAACCCTGTCGAATAGAAGTGATTCAGGAAGGACGGTGGCAACGGGTAAGGGGTTACGATTTCACAGTAAAAGCGGGTACTCCCAGCGAATGGAATGATAACCCTGCTAGCAGGCCAAAACCACCAGCATTCAACGCTGACCACTTTGATGTATTTGATACGGACATTGATTTTTAGGGAGCCAGAGCCATGGATGTGATTCAGCAATGCATAAAAGATGAAACCATCATCCACTCCTTTATTATCAAGGAGTCTGTGTCTGTTCAGTTTCGGGAAGCGGTCAAAAAAAATAAGCTGGCCGGTTCTAATGTGATTGAACAGCTTATTTTAGAATGGCTGAAGCGGCAAGAAAGTGACCAGTAATCACTTTCTTGCTTCTAACATACCGATCTGTTTTTTGCCTTTGAAAATATCGGCAGAGTAATCCCGGGCAACCATCACCGTGATTTCAATGCCTGACAGCAGATGAATAACGGCTTTGGTTCGTAACTCTTTATGCTCTGGGGAATGAATAACGATTTTCTCAACCGTGTTACGCAGTGCCTCGATAAATGGCTCCTGATCTTCTTTGGTGGCCTGATCTAACTTGAACCGCTGGTGAAATGAGTCGATATGTTCCAGGCTTGCTGCCATCAAGGGTGATGAGAGCATATCCAGATGGTCTTGCAACGCTGTCATCTGATCAACAATAGATTCTACTTCTTTTTCCAGTTTGGCCACTCTCTGAATACCGGTTTTAGAGCCCGTTTCGACCAGTTCAGCAAGGTTATCTATCCGCTTCTGCTTATCTTCCAGCTCGGCTTGCTTGGCATTGATTGCCTTGGTGAGTTTGGCTTTTTTCTGGTTTGACGCCGATTCCAGCATATCGTCCTTATCAACGAGCGAGATGGCATAAAGAAGTATCGGTTGGAATTTTTTGACCATCAGTTTCGATTTTTGCCCACATTTCATTTTCAATTGGGTGCTGTAGCATAGGTAACTGCTGGCTTTACCGCTTCCGCAGTTTCTAACCGGCCTGCCACAGTCTGCGCAAAACATCATGGTCTTAAAAAAGTTAAGTGCTCTTTTTGAAGGCCTTCCTACTTGTGTCTTCTGTCGTTTAGCCACTATGGACTGGGCAAGATAAAAAGTGTCTTCATCAATGATGGCCGGGAACGCTTTAATATACTCTTTTTCTCTGGTTTCATAGATGCCCAGTACTTTGACTGACTTAATGGTTCTTCTGGTTTTGGTAATGCACCATTTCAAGTCATCACCATGCCGCTCTTTCATGGCAATTGAAATATCGGCATAACTCATGTTGTGACTGATGCAAAGATCAAAAACTTCCCTAACCAGGACTGCCTTGCTTTCAATAACCTCTGGCTTGCCACTGCTGATATCAATCCATTCCGGATAAATTCTCTCCCGACCTATGCCTCCTTCCCGAACCCGATTATCCATCTGAGTCCAGCTCTTTTTTATCCGCCTGGACTTTATTTCACTCTCTTCATGGGCTCGGCACATAATGGTAATAGAGATAAGCAACGGACCAAAATTAGACTGAATACTCTCCTTGTTGTAGATCATTCGGTCATGGTAAGTGCAGAGGGTAATGCCAGCATTCATGATGCGAATGAACAACTCCAGGGCATCCATAATATTTGCCCGGCTCAGCCGGTCAAGACTCTCTACCAGCAAGACCGCTGGCCGTTTAACCTGTCCCTGATCAACTGCGTTAAGAAAGCCGCCAAGTGCTGCCTGATCATCAAGGTGTTTGCCATGGTATGCCGACTTGCCAATATCCGTCAGTTTGAAAGCGGTATCCATCATCCAGCCCTGCTGCTCACAGAAAGCTGCACTTTCCTCAAGCTGCCGTTTGATACCTCCACCTTTGAGCTGATTTTTCGTGGAAATACGGTGATATGAATAACAGTAGGTCGTCCTTGTTGTTATCGAGTCCATAGTTATATTTATTGTCATAATGCCTCCTACAATCGTGCATTAATTACGATGGGAGAGCAATTATATTGATTTGGATATCTTGAACTCTGCCGTATAGGTTTTGACTTTCTTTTCTGACATCTGGACACACCTTGAGGGGCTTTGATATTACCCGAGTCTGTGTGTCCGGAAAACTATAACCACTTCAAAAATCTTGAGCAGGGTTTACTGAACGGTACTGTAGATGTTGAGAAGAGCGTGTGAAAGAAGAAAGGTAAAGTTCATTATGCCTCGGGGCTGTGCGGTGGGGATTATCCCATGGCCTGACTGTGGTATGTCTATATCG
>NZ_JAGHQW010000006.1 GCF_017744115.1 Salinisphaera sp. G21_0
CGTCTCTTCCAGCTTCAGTGGATGTTAACCGGGATACAGTATCTGCGGTTGCTGAGGAGGAAGGTGACTGCATGGTTTGTTTGGAGGTCCTCCCTGTTTCCAATTGGAGAATCGTTTGGGGATGACAACAATAGAGTACGACCTTGTCAGCCCGGTAAAGTTCCAGGCAACCGGTATCAGAGAAGCCTGACCTGTTTTGTCAGGCAGCCTGGCTGTGGGATGTGTTACTGGATAGCGCACCGCTGCAGCTATTCCAGATGAATACACGTCAACTGCCACAAACTGAAAACTGACGTATTCATAATTTCTGAAAACATAAGAGAGCCAGCAGCTTTCACTGCTAAGAAAAATCACGATCACCACCCTGAAAATTGAAACAAATGCACCTCGAAATCAAGGCCAAGAGAAAACTATGGCTATGTAGTTCAGGCATGAGATGGAAATCAGCAGGTGCAGAAGTTCTATTGGAGACAAGGTCTCTGATCCAGAGTAAAGGTCGTTGGGAACAACTTTGGTCAAACGTAATGTCAGGTAAGGTTTTAATTGACGAATGAGTCAGTTATCAAATTGAGAGAGCACCCAGCTATTAAACGATACCCAAATTTCTGTTGGCAGACCCTGAGATAGTTCGGTTTTTAGCTAATAGAATCCAGGATTGATAGTTTGTGAGTAAAAGTGTTCGTTTTTGTTGTCTCTGTTGCTAAGTTTTTCTATAAAAATCAATACTTTTTGCAATAAAAATACATGTAAGTACTGGTACTCATTGCGGGAATTGCTTATCTTGTAGTTATATTACATTTGATCAGTATCAATTTTTTTTAAGCTTTGGCTGTTAGACGAAACTTGTTCGTATACTTGATGTTGCAAGTAATCAACCATTAACAATAACGATCACAAAGTTTGTTGTAGCAGTATCGATCTCGGAGCCGATTTGTATGCATGATATCGACCCAATAGAAACCAGGGAATGGCTGGAAGCACTGGATTCCGTCCTGGAGCAGGAAGGTGAAGACCGTGCTCATTTTCTGCTGACCCGGCTTTCCCAGCATGCTCGTGCCAAAGGTACGCAGCTGCCATACGCTATTACCACGCCGTATCGCAATACGATACCACCGGAAAAAGAAGCCCGTATGCCCGGCGACCTGTTTATGGAGCGTCGTATTCGCTCCCTGGTCCGCTGGAATGCGCTGGCTATGGTGATGCGGGCCAACAAGAAGGACAGCAGCCTGGGAGGACATATCTCTTCCTTCGCCTCCAGTGCCACTCTGTACGACATCGGGTATAACTACTTCTTCCACGGCCAGGGCAGCGATCGTGAAGGTGATCTGATTTATTACCAGGGCCACGTATCACCTGGTATCTACTCCCGGGCTTTTCTGGAAGGTCGTCTGGACGAGGGCCAGCTGGATAATTTCCGTCAGGAAGTGGATGGCAATGGTCTTTCCTCCTACCCTCACCCCAAGCTGATGCCTGACTTCTGGCAGTTCCCGACCGTATCCATGGGCCTCGGCCCTCTGCAGGCGATCTATCAGGCTCACTTCATGAAGTACCTGATTAACCGCGGCATGTCCCAGGATCAAAACCGTAAGGTCTGGGCATTCCTCGGGGATGGTGAGATGGATGAGCCGGAATCTCTCGGTGCCATTTCCCTGGCCGGTCGTGAGAAGCTGGATAACCTGATCTTCGTGGTCAACTGTAACCTGCAGCGGCTGGATGGCCCGGTGCGTGGTAACGGCAAGATCATTCAGGAGCTGGAAGGCATCTTCCGGGGGGCTGGCTGGAACGTTATCAAGGTCGTCTGGGGTCGTCATTGGGATCCGCTGCTGGCCCAGGACAAGCATGGCAAGCTGCAGGAAGTGATGGACAAGGCCGTTGACGGTGATTACCAGAACTGTAAGGCAAAAGGCGGTGCCTGGACCCGTGAGCACTTCTTTGGCCGTGACCCGGAAGCGCTGAAGCTGGTTGAACACCTGTCGGATGATGATATCTGGCGTTTGAACCGTGGTGGCCATGATCCCTACAAAGTCTTCGCTGCTTACCACGAGGCGGTTAACCATAACGGCCAGCCTACCGTCATTCTTGCCAAGACAGTTAAGGGCTACGGTACCGGTACCACCGGTGAAGCAGCCAACGTCAGCCACAACGTCAAGAAGCTGCCGGTTGATGACCTGAAGCACTTCCGTGACCGCTTTGACCTGCCGATCAAAGACGAAGACATTGAGACCCTGCCTTACTTCAAACCAGACGCTGACAGCCCGGAAATGAAGTACATGCGCAAGCGTCGTGAAAAGCTCGGTGGCTTTATTCCCCAGCGCCGGGTAGAAACGGACGTTAAGCTGGAGATTCCCGGCCTTGAGGCTTTTGAAGCGGTGACCAAGGGCAGTGGTGAACGGGAAATCTCCACCACCATGGCTTACGTACGTATTCTGGGTGCGCTGGCCAAAGATAAGAGCCTGGGCAAGCACATCGTGCCGATCATTCCTGATGAAGCCCGTACCTTTGGTATGGAAGGTATGTTCCGCCAGCTGGGTATTTACTCTGCGGAAGGCCAGAACTATGAGCCGGTAGACTCTGACCAGGTGATGTTCTACAAAGAATCCAGACAGGGGCAGATTCTCGAAGCGGGTATTAACGAAGCGGGGGCCCACGCCGCCTGGATTGCTGCCGCAACCTCTTACAGCAGCAACAACGTGCCGATGATTCCGTTCTACGCGTTCTACTCCATGTTTGGTTTCCAGCGCACTGGCGATCTGGCATGGGCAGCGGGTGATATCCAGGCCCGTGGTTTCCTGATTGGTGCTACTGCGGGTCGTACCACGCTGAACGGTGAAGGTCTGCAACATCAGGACGGCCACAGCCACATTCTGGCCTCCACGGTGCCGAACTGCATTAGCTATGACCCCACCTACGGCTATGAAATGGCGGTGATTATCCAGAACGGTCTGCAACGTATGTATGGCAACGGTGACAATGTCTGGTACTACATCACCGCCATGAATGAAAACTACCGTCAGCCAGCGCTGCCGGAAGGCCCTGAAGTGATCGAAGGCATCATCAAGGGGCTTTACAACCTGGAAGAAAACTCCCGTAACCAGGGGCTTAAGGTCCAGCTGATGGGTTGTGGCACTATCCTTGAAGAAGTCCGTGCGGCTGCCGGTATTCTGCGTGATGAGTTCAACGTTGAATCGGATGTCTGGAGCGCAACCAGCTTTAACGAGCTGGCCCGGGATGGTCAGAACGCCAGACGTTACAACATGCTGAACCCTGAAGCTGATAAGAAAGTCAGCTGGGTTGAGCAGCAGCTGTCTGGCCGTAAAGGTCCGGTTATCGCCGCGACTGACTATATGAGCCAGTACGCTAACCAGATCCGTGAGTTTGTGCCGACAACCTTTGTTTCGCTGGGTACGGATGGATTTGGTCGCTCTGACACCCGTGAACAGCTGCGTCGGTTCTTCGAGGTAGACCGTTACTTCATCGTGGTGGCTGCCCTGTATGCGCTGGTTCAGGATGGTGAGCTGGAAGCGTCCGTGGTCAGCGAGGCCATCAGGAAGTTTGATATTGACCCTTCCAGAGCTAACCCTCTGTATTGCTGAGTCCGGAACTGAAGAGAAGGTATGAGGAATGAGTGACGAAATCATCAAGGTTCCGGATATCGGCAGTGGTGAGGCAGAAGTCATCGAAATCTGCGTCCAGCCCGGTGATACGGTGTCGGCCGAAGACTCCCTGATTGTTCTGGAGTCTGACAAGGCAACCATGGAAGTCCCGGCTCCACGGGATGGCGTGGTGACAGAAGTGCTGCTGACTGTTGGTGACAATGTCAGCGAGGGTGCTCCGTTGGTAAAGATGGCTGCAGCAGCATCTGAGGTTGTCGAGCCTGCAGCGGACAGTGGGCAGCCAGCAGTAGCCCCCGTGGCGGCAGCCCCGGTGGTTGAAGCGGCCGGTGGCTCCCGGACTGAGTCGGTGCATGTACCCGATATCGGTGCCGAAAATGTGCCGGTTATTGAGGTTTGTGTGAAGGTTGGGGACACCGTTGCCCTGGAAGACTCATTGATTGTTCTGGAGTCCGACAAAGCAACCATGGAAGTGCCTTCCCCGGTAGAAGGCGTGGTGACCGCCATTCACGTCAAGGAAGGTGATGCCCTGAATCAGGGTGACCTGGTGATTGACGTTGAAGTCAATGGTGGTGGTGTTGCCGCTGTAACGCCTTCGTCGGTTTCAGGCGCAGCTCCGGAGCCTGCCGCTGTTGTGCCAGTTGCACCCGCACCACAGTCCGGACCGCGCATGGAGAAAGTAACGGTACCGGATATTGGTGCTGAGAATGTTCCCGTGATTGAGGTCTGCGTCAGCGTTGGCGATCAGATTGAAGAAGAGGCGTCACTGATCGTACTGGAATCTGACAAGGCAACCATGGAAGTGCCTTCACCGTTTGCCGGTGTCGTGAAAGCCATCATGGTCAAAGAGGGCGATACCCTTAGCCAGGGCGACCTGATTCTGGATATCGAAGTGTCTGGTGGTGCTGCAGCACCGGCTGTCAGCCAGCCAGCGCCTGCAGCCGCTGCACCTGCCACTGTGCCACCGCAGCAGGAGGCTCCGTCCCGCGCACAATCGGCACCACCTCCACATGCAGAAGCGCACCCTGTGGAACTTGAGCGTACCAACCGCAAGTTCCATGCAGGCCCTGCAGTGCGCAAACTGGCCCGTGAATTTGGTGTTGATCTTGCCGAAGTGACCGGCAGTGGTCCCCGTCGTCGCATTTTGAAAGAAGACGTGCAGAAGTACGTCAAGATGCGCCTTAGTGAAAAAGCACTTTCAGGACAAGGGGCTGCTCAAGGTGCTTCTTCCGGGTTGGGTATTCCAGCCATGCCAGAGATCGACTTCAGCAAGTGGGGGGACATCGAGAAGGTTGCCCTGAATCGCCTGCGCAAAGTGGCGGCTCAGAACTTCCAGCGTTCCTGGCTGAACGTGCCACACGTAACCCAGTTTGATGAGTGTGACATCACTGAACTGGAAGCGTTCCGCAAGGCTCAGAAAGCCATGGCCGAGGCCCGTGGTACCAAACTGACACCTCTGCCGTTTATTCTGAAAGCTGTTGCTTATGTGTTGAAAGAGCTGCCACAGTTCTGTGCTTCCCTGAGCCCTGATGGTGAAACGCTGATCTACAAGAAGTACATCAACATTGGAGTCGCGGTTGATACCCCAGACGGTTTGCTGGTGCCGGTGATCAGGAACGTGGATCAGAAGAGCCTGTGGGAACTGTCGGCTGAATGTATCGAGCTGGCCGGTAAGGCCCGTGACAAGAAGCTGAAGCCTGATGAAATGCAGGGTGGCTGCTTTACCATCTCCAGCCTGGGTTCTATCGGTGGCACGGCGTTCACTCCGATCGTCAATGCGCCGGAAGTCGCCATTCTTGGTCTGTCCAGGGCCGCCATGAAGCCCGTGTGGAATGGCAGGGACTTCGATCCAAAGCTGATGCTAACTTTGTCACTGTCTTATGATCACAGAGCCATCAACGGTGCGGATGCAGCACGTTTCACGACAATGCTGGGTGAATTGTTGACCGATATTCGCAAGCTGCTTCTTTGAGACTTTGGTTAATAAAAATCCGGAGGTGGTTAATCTCCGGATTCGGTATTGTATTTAATTGGAAGTTATGAAGAAGCTAAATTTTCCCGCAGTGCGTCCCAAGCATCAAACATAACCTCTACGTGGACAGGATCAAAATTTTCCCAAATCTTAACATTACGACTATGTTCTTCTCCAATTGATTCTAATATTCTTTCTCGAATCTTAATGGCGTCTTTCTCATGTTTAACCTTGATTGTTAACAAGGATCTACGTGCCTCAGCACTTTTAATATTGAAATCCTCATTCGGTTTAAAATTATTTTTTATTAAAGTACTCACATCAAAAGTTTTAAAAGGGTTAGCAGATAAAAGATTTGAAAACTCATCTGTTGTAGCGGTGGTAAGGCCAGTAGATAAATGCTTTGAAGAGTTATCTATTGCAGAGGCTGGTAACTTCTCATTTTCTGCTGTTGAAGGCGTTTTTACAGGACTTTGTTCCCCGGAAACACTGGGCTGCTGGGAGGCTGGTTCTGCTTTTTCCAGTACCGTTTGAGAAGCTACAGAGGCTGAAGGGGCTTCAATACTGGTTTTCAGGTATTTTTGTAACTGCATATTGTATTGTGGTAACAATCCAGTTTCATACTCTTTGATATCTGATAATTCGATTTCATTACCAGGCAGAGGTAAAATTTTATCATATGGCAACAAAACTTGATTGGCTAACTCTTGGCATTCGGACCATTTATTATCAGGTCTATTATCTTTGTCATTAGATACATAATCATCTTCGTCATCAGATAAGTCATCTGTCTTAAAATATGTCTGATTATAAGAGTTACAGTCTTCAGCGGCTGTGATCATGGGTGGACCATCAAGGACCAAAAATCTGCCATCTTTAATGATCAACTCAAGCAACCGATTACCTTCCCTGTCCACAATGGCAATGTAGCCAGGGCAGTTAAAATCAAAGCAAGGAGTGTAACATGACCTACTAATATCTACTGCCGCAGTGGCAATGGAGCCACGGGCACCCTTTTCATCAATGGATGCTTTGATCTTCTGAATTATTTTTAGTTCATCACACGGCGATGTGCCTAACCTTGATAAATCTTGTGCTTTTATGGAGATTCCTAATGCCTTATTAATTTTATCCAGTAGCTCAGTTTCACAACTGTCCGCTATGTCAATTTTGGGTAGTTTTAGCTCAACCTTAATTTTACTGTCATTTAATTTGCCAATCAGATGATTAATCGTTTCAGAATTCAGGTGATTAATTGCTGTTGCACTGCTTTTGCGCGGTTTTATCGCCACCAATTTAAGATCTTCCCCATTCACAGATCGAAATTCTTTGGCAATGGCAGCAAATTTTTTGTCAGTAGCCACGCGAAAGTATTCAGTTTTACACATCATCATGACGTTATTAATAAAAGTTCCATCTGCACACTGAAATTGGCCCTGTTCCGTGTCATCTTCAGAAAAACTTTTCTCCCAGTCAACCTGGAATTTCATCACACTGCCTAAAGCTGCTTTAACTTCTTGCCGCTCAGGTTCAGTAAGATGATCAAAAACCGTTTTAATTTCTCCTTCGGTCTTATCATGAACAAAAGAATCTATGGTGTCTGCAAGGTTCTTGCCATTGTTATTATTGTCCAGCTTTTCGGTTTTATAATATTTAGACAGTGACTGTTCATACTGCTCATTATCGTAGCAACAGGTAGACCCAATAAAGTTAGTGATACGGATTGACTGATCAGAGTCAGGATCGTAAGAGTGTTCTACGGCACATTTACCGAGTTCTGTATGAATCTTATCTTTCAGATCTTGAGTTAAGGAGCCCGGGGGGATGCCAAGAGCCGATGCCACGATGGTGTCGTCTGTCATACTCAACAGAGCCATGCCCAGAGGCTGAAGCAGGCTGACAAGAGAGAATGCCTTACTTTTATTGCCTTTAATGTCCAAGAGTTCAATGGATAATTTATCCGCCATTGTTTTAACAATATCAGAGGCCGATAAAGTGGCCGGGTGCGCTGTGTCTGGCCGATTTAATATCTGGAATAACGCTGGCATCCCCGGGGCTAAAGGCTTGGTATCCATAGTATTCTCTCCAATGCTTGATAAAAATTATTTAGCGAGGAAAAACTCGCTGCCTCCATGCTTTGTGGCAAGGGCTTGTCTAGTTAATCAGCCGCAAGTGACGGGAAACTGTATTGATTTACAGTATTGATCTGATAAATGGACCTTCAGCGTTGCCTACCTGAATATTATTAAGACATTTTGTGTGGATAATAGTTCCCTGGACGGTCACAATCTTTGGTCTACTCTCGGTCCCCAGAGCCCTGCACCAGCACCACATGCACAAGCTGAGCAACCAATCGCAAATTTCATGCAGGGTGAATTGTTGACCGATATCGACAAGGGCTTCTTTGAGACTTTTGTTAATAAATCCGGAGGTGATTAATCTCCGGTTTTGCATTGTATTTATTTATTATCATCACGAAGTAACTTATCACGCAGTGCTTTCCAAGCCTTGAATGAAACCTTTACTTTAACAGGTTCTAATATCTCCCAAACGTCAACAAAGTTTTTATGTTCTTCTTCATCAATTAATTCAAATACTTTTTGTCTAACCTTATTTGCGGTATCCACAGTATCAACAGTGATAGATAAGACATAATCATCAAATAACTTAACGCTGGAAATATTCAGCTCCCCACTCGAGTTGAGCCCATGTTGTATTAATGTACTCACATCATTAACAGCTTGAAAAGGTTCAGGAGTTGATAACCTGTTTAGTGTAGAGGTATTAACGTCATCATCATCATCCGACTGATCATCATGCCACGGATCAACATCTTTCCGGCCTTCAGGGATAGTGATCACAGGCGAACCATCAGGCACCAAAAAGCTGTCATCTTTAATGACCATCTCAAGCAACCGATTACCTTTGCTGCCTACAATGGCTATATAGCTGGGGCAGTCAACATTAAAGGTGTTTTCGCCCCCCCTTGAAGCCGCTGTTGCAGCAGTGGCAATTGTGCTGTCAGCACCCTGTTCGTCAACGGATACTGTGATTTTCTGTACCATCCGCAGATTATAAGTGGGTGATGGGTTTAACCTGGACAAATCCCGAGCTGTTATGGATGTTCCCAGGGCATCTGTAATTTTTTCCAGTAGTTCAGTATCACCACCTTGCTTTACTTCTATTTTGGGAAGATCCAGCGTAATCTCCGCTTTACTTTCATCCAATTTGCTAATCAGATGGTTAATGGTTTCAGAATCAAGTTTGTTAATCGCTGTCGCACTGGTCCTGTTCGGTGTTATCGCGACCAATTTAAGATCTTCCCCATTTTCCGATCGGAAATCTTTGGCAATGGCAGTAAACACTTTATTGCCAGCAAAGTGTAAATTTTCTTTTATACGCATCTTCCTGACGTTTTTCATAGTTCCATCTGCGCACAGAAAACGGCACGAAGCCTTACTATTCAGGGGAAAAGCCTCCATCCAGACACCCCGGATTTCCATTACATTACCTAATACCAATGAAATCTGGTTCCGCTCAAATTCAGTAAGATCATCAAACAACTGTTTAATTTTTCCTTTGGTTTTCTCTTTAACAAAAGTATCTGCGGCGTCCGCTACGTTCTCTTTATCAATTTCCAACGTTTGGGTTTGATAACATTCAGACAGTATCCGGTCAAGATACTGATCCGTGGTAACAGAGGCTGTACCAACAAAGTTAGCGGCAGAGATGATCTTGCCAGTTTCATCATAAGGTCGGTCTTTGCTGAATTCACCGAGCTTTTGATGGATTTCCATCTCCAGCTCTTCAGTTAACGAGCCCGGGGGGATGTTCAGGAGTGATTCCTTCTTGGCGTTATCTTTCATACACGCCAGAACCATGCCCAGAACCGGTGCCAGGCTGGCAGAAGACACTACCCTGCTTTTTTTGTCGGTAATACTCAGGATCGCAAACGATACGGTATTCATCAGTTTTTCAACAATATCAGAGGCCGATAAAATGCTCCGGGAGGATGTGTCCGGGGGAGTTAATGACTCTAATGACACTGATGGTGTTTGGCCTGAAGATATCGGTCCCATAGTATTCCCTCCATTTGATAATAATTAATGCGTGAGAAAACTCGCAGCTTCCATGCTTTCTATCTACTGATGATTGATATTATCCGGTCACGGATTGCCATCCGCTGTTCCTCTGTTATTAATGCCGCCCGTTCCCATTGTGGCGGTATCTCTGCCCGAATTTCTGCCAGAAGCTGTTGGGCTTCCGTTTGTTTGTGGGATATGCCCTCAAGCCACTGCAACCAACGCAGATCAAGGGTCGCTTCATGCAAATCAAGAAAACGACGATGAATATCCAGAACTTCCGGACACCGGCTGGCAGATGGGTAGATATACATAACATCTCCCTCCCGACCATCGATGGGATCAAATGGGTCGGCAGTAGGCATACGGCCATGCCATTGTAAATAGCCCTCAGCACCGGATCGCCAGAGATACAGGCCAGCCGCTAACCTGGGTTTGGGCATGTTGTATAGCCAGACCGTGCTGTTTTCCTGCCAATCGTCAATATTTTCTTCGGTCACTTCGGTGCCGTGGTTGATCAGGAGAAGATCTGTTTCTTCGGCAAGTTCAGCCTGATGGTCATGGTTCAAATGGCCAGCAGTTTTAAATGGTTGGGCGTTATCGTTTAGCAGGCTGGCGGTGTTCTTTATTTGCGAAAAGTGATCCCTGGCTGGCTCGTCAAAAATTGACCAGTAAATTTCAGGGAGATTCTGGTTCTTTGATAACTGTTGCAGCTGTTTTAAGTCCGCTATTGCCTCTGTTTCGCCTTTCTGACTTAACAGTCGTTTCAAAGGTGCGTAAGCCAGAATCTTGCCGTTGAAGCCAAAGCGCACTAATTGCTGCAGTTGCTTAATAAACGTCTGTCGTCCGGTCTCGGTGCCAGGTGTTGCCAATGCAGGGGCAACAGTGCTGAAACCGTGGGAAGCCAGCAGGGAAAGATCGCAGGAAGTGGTATTGGCACTCTGTCCTGCCAGAGCCTTGAACCACTGATAGTAGGGTGGCGGTTCCAGGTAGAGGCCTACAGGGGTTTCCAGTTCTGGCAGCACGGTCGAAAGTACCCGTACTTTATAATGCAGCAACCGCAGTTCACCACCGCTGAACAGCTGAATCATACCAGCGTAATCGCCAGGGAGTGCTTCAGTGGGAACTTCCACCTGAACATAGAGGCGTCTGGGCTTTTTGCTGGATAGGCGAAGGCTTGCCATATCGGCACGGAGATAGCTGTCATCCAGTATCAGTGACGTGGCATTGGGCGTCGGTCTTTCATAGCGCCAGTGACCATAGCGGGTGATAACCTTTAAGGGCTCTCCATCCGACGATTTCGGTGGGGAAACCACAACGGCGGGTGCAACGTCATCCATCGGGCTTGCTATTTCAAAGGCCAGGTTAAGCAGGCTGTTTCGGGCTGCCAGATAAAAAGCGTCATCATCCTTTACCTGCTGGCTGATATCTTCCAATGACAGTGAATCTGGAGGGGTGTATGGCTCAGTGGTTACAGACCATTGATTCAGCAGGCGTTTCTGTCGTTTTTTCTGGGTAGCCTGGGCAAAGGTACCTTTAACAGGTTCCAGAACCAGAGCCGCCAGGTATCTGGCGTCATAGTCACCGGTCAGATCGATAGTCAACATCCCATTGATGACACCAATGTTTTTGCTGATAAAGTGACTTCGGCGTTCACCAACCAACGCCCACAAGTCCCCATCGATACCGCCTTCTTTTTTCCTGCCAGCCAGATAAACATCATTGATCCACTGCTCCCTGGTAAACTTCTCATCAACGATGGTGGTGCCATTGGCAATGATTTGCCGGTTAAGAAAGTGAGGCAGGTATTCCCATTCTCCCTGGTCCTGTGTCCACAGGCTGAGTTTCCATAATCCATCAGACCAGGGGATCTGCAGGCTGGAAACCCCGGCAATACCATCCCGAATCAGTGCATCACCGGAAGTGCGGACCCGTTCGGTGGTTTTGCCTTTCAGGTATGAGCTGTTTTTGCCAATGGATTCAAAGCCGGGGAAAGCCGCGCTGTCGCCTGACCCAAAATCCAGCGCCAGGGTGTTTTCGGGCAGACTGGCGGCGGAGCTGATATGGATTTTTTCCAGCTCGATGCCAGCCCACATATCGGCACTGAACACAAACAGTTTGGTGTATGGCTGTGTAAAGGGTTGTCCGCCGGATGTTTTCAGACCTGAGAGCGGCAGTACCACTGCAAACGGACCGGGTGAGAGCGTGAACTCCTGGTTGACCCTGGACCGGTAATCTGCGGAGCTTTCATTATCAATCCGCACAATCAGGATTTGCTGTTTGTCTGAGCCATTATTGCCGCTGATGATCAGCTCAGATCCATTCTTAAAGTCGGACTGCTGGAAGGTGTGGATAAAGGGTGGTGATTCCGCTTCACTCAGCAGCAGGTTTTCATCACTTGCCGAAGAGAAAGGGCTGCTGAGGCTTAGAATACAGGCAGCTGATACAGCCCATTGTCTGGTCGTTATGCCAGTTAACCTTGCTTTCGGCCATATTAACTTTCGAAGCATGTACTTAATGGCCTGTTCCATGGTCTTTTCAGCTGCCTCACAGTTGTTTGGGGGTAGCCTTAATATCGACGGAAAGGAGACAGTTTAAAGAATCTGGAATGGAAGGGAGGCACTGGCGCTGATCCAGAGATCAGCGCTCAGATTGGCAGGGTCAGGCCAGGGCACCCAGAAAATTCTTCAGGGTAATAATAATGATCACCAGAACCATCAGGGAAAAATCCAGCCCACCAAGGGGTGGGATCACTTTGCGTATACGGCTGGTGAGTGGCTCGGTAATCTGGAACAGCAGCATCAGCCCCGGGTTATAGCTGTTCGGTGCTACCCAGCTGGCGATGGCGATAATGATCAGACTGAACATATAAATATTCAGAAACTCGATGCCCAGTTTAATCAGGCTGCTGATCAGGACACTGGGGAAAGGAATGGTCGCCAGAGAGAAACCACCTATCAACAGCAGTACATAGAGCAGTACGATCTGAAGTATCAGCGCCAGAACCAGAGAGGCCATGTCCACACCGCCATAACCGGGAATTATCTTGCGGATGGGATTGAGTAGTGGCGATGTGGCTTTCACGATAGCTTGAGAAATCGGGTTATAGAAGTCGGCTCGAACCAGCTGAAGCAGGAAGCGAATCAACACAGCCATGATATACAAACCACCCAGGGTCTGGATCAGGAAGCTGAGACTCGAAGAAAGTGCAGACATAGAGTGTATTGGTTACCCTTTGGTCAAAATAATTTAATAATCTGTATGCATATTACAGCTTTCCATCGCCCGTCAACAGAATCAGTCTTGCAGCGTTTCTGCCAGTTCTATCGACCGGTTGACGGCAGCATTCATTGCCTGTGCCACCAGCTCAGGCAACCCCTGTTCCTGAAACGTCTTTATGGCCTGTTCCGTGGTTCCGTTGGGAGAGGTAATGCGACGACGAAGCTCGGCGACATCAACATCACTTTCCGTTGCCATCCTGGCAGCCCCCAGGGCCGTTTGCAGGGTCAGCTGTCTTGAGGTTTCTGCATCAAGGCCAAGGCGAACACCGACCTGTTCCATAATTTCCATCAGCAGGAAATAGTAGGCCGGGCCACTGCCGGAAACGGCTATTACCGCATCAATTAAGGACTCATGGTCGACCCACCTGGTAATACCTATGGCATTAAAAATATCATCGGTCAGCGCTTTTTGGGCAGTACTGACGTTTTTGTTGGCAAACAAACCGCTGGCACCGCATTGCAGTGCAGAAGGTGTGTTCGGCATGCTGCGTACGATCGAAAGGTGCTCGCCTCCCCAGTTCTGCAAACTTTCCATGGTAATGCCGGCAGCGACAGAGATAACCAGGGCATCCGGTTTTATGGACGGGCTTAAGTCGGTCAGAACCGCTTTCATCACCTGTGGCTTCACACAAAGCATAATGATGTCAGCCTGGCTGACGGCCTGGTGATTATCCACGGTGGTCGCAATATTAAATTTTTCACGGATATCGGACAATGTTTCTGCCGTTCTGGCGGAAGCAATCAACTGGTAGGTTGGCCAGCCATTATTGATCAGGCCACCGATAATACTGCTGGCCATATTGCCAGCACCGATAAAAGCAATGGTTGATTTATTCATGCGTTGCTGTCCCTTTCAGGTGCTTGTAGAGAAAAGGGCTGAGCAGAGGTTCTGGAGCCAAACAGTGCAGTACCAATACGAACCATGGTTGAACCTTCCTGAATCGCTGCCTCAAGATCATCCGTCATACCCATGGACAAGGTATCCATCGTCAGTGAGAACTCGGTATTCAGGGTATGTAACGCATTGGTCAGTGCCCGGAAAGGCTCACGCTGTCGGTCAGGGTCGGTTTCCGGGGCGGGAATAGCCATCAGGCCACGCAGCTTCAGGTGGGGTAAGCGGGCAATGGATGGTACCAGCGCTGGCAGCTCATTCAGGCTGATCCCGGATTTTGACGCTTCGCTGCTGATATTCACTTGCAGGCAGATATTTAACGGTGAGAGCTCCCGGGGACGTTGATCATTCAGCCTTTGCGCGATTTTCAACCGGTCAACACTGTGAACCCAGTCAAAGTGGCTGCTGATATCCCGGGTTTTGTTGGACTGGATTGGACCGATGAAATGCCAGTGGATATCCGCAAGATCACTGAGCTCATCCATTTTTCCCAGGGCTTCCTGAAGGTAGTTTTCGCCAAAATGCTTTTGACCCAGATGCCATGCTTCACGCACCATAGAGGCAGGTTTGGTTTTGCTGACTGCCAGCAGTTGCACTTGCCCGTTGCGATTACAGGCTTGCTCAGCTTGATGAATTCGGTCATAAACCCGCTGAAATCGGTTTTGTAATAAGGTCATCAGGTTGTACATTACCGGGTAAATAATAAATTGGCAGGAAGATTGTTCTGGAATAGCGCTATTCCCAGATAATCTCATAGTTTACCTGCTTCCTGGTGTAAGGGGGATAATAAATGGATATTACAGAGCTATTGGCGTTCAGCTATAAACAGGGGGCTTCGGATCTGCATCTGTCGGCAGGACTTCCGCCAATTATTCGAATCGACGGTGATGTTCGCCGTATCAATCTGCCGCCCATGGAGCAGAAGGAAGTTCATGGTTTGATCTATGACATCATGAACGACAAACAGCGTAAAGATCTGGAAGAGCACCTGGAAGCGGACTTCTCGTTTGAAGTGCCGGGCGTTGCGCGTTTCCGTGTCAATGCTTTCAACCAAAACAGGGGAGCGGGGGCAGTGTTCCGGGCTATCCCCAGTAAAGTACTGACCATGGATGACCTGGGCATGGGACAGGTATTTAAAACCATTGCGGATAAACCCCGGGGTTTAGTGCTGGTGACTGGCCCTACCGGCTCTGGCAAGAGCACCACGCTGGCGGCCATGATGGATTACATTAATGACACCAAATATCAGCATATCCTGACCATCGAAGACCCCATTGAATTTATCCACACCCCGAAAAAGTGTCTGGTTAACCAGCGGGAAGTGCATCGGGATACTCATAGCTTCAGCAATGCCCTGCGCTCTGCGTTGCGTGAAGATCCCGATATTATTCTGGTTGGTGAGATGCGTGACCTGGAAACCATTCGTCTGGCGATGACCGCTGCGGAAACCGGTCACCTGGTGTTCGGTACGTTGCACACCACCTCGGCGGCAAAAACCATTGACCGTATCGTCGATGTATTCCCGGCGGAAGAGAAGTCCATGGTGCGTTCAATGCTCTCGGAATCCCTCCAGGCTGTGATCTCGCAAACACTTTTGAAGAAAAACGGTGGAGGCCGGGTAGCCGCCCATGAGATTATGCTTGGCACGGCAGGTATTCGAAACCTGATTCGGGAAGATAAGGTTGCCCAGATGTACTCAGCCATTCAGACCGGCGGTGGGCTTGGCATGCAAACACTGGATCAGTGTCTGACGAACCTGATGAAAAAGGGACTGATCTCTCGTGATGTGGCTCGTGAAAAGGCCAAGGACCGTGACGCATTTTAGGTGTCGCACTCAGGGTAGACATTAAGGATTGATGGTAAATTTGCACCCTGCCTTCTTTCAGCACTTGATGAGGGGGGCTGGCGGTTGGTTGATAGGTGTTGCATGTCTTGCATTGGAACCACAAAGGCACAAAGAGCACGAAGAAGAGCTTTTCCTTTGTGTCCTTTGTGGTTCAAACACAGAACAGTAGCCAAAAAAATGGATATTGAAAAATTATTAAAACTGGTCACCGTAAAAAAAGCATCGGATCTGTTTATCACTGCCGGCTATCCTCCCAGTGTCAAGCTTGACGGACGTTTGATACCTGTCAACAAGACCCCGCTGACGGCCACAGAAGCAAAAGATATGGTGCTTGGGGTAATGGATGAGAAGCAGCGCCTGGAGTTTGAATTAAAGCAGGAGTGTAACTTTGCCATTGCCAAAATGGGGGTTGGCCGGTTCCGGGTCAGTGCTTTTCAGCAGAGAAACCAGTCAGGTATGGTTTTGCGCCGAATTGAAGAGAAAATACCCGGTTTCGAAGAGTTAAAACTTCCACCTATCCTGAAAGACCTGACCATGGTCAAACGAGGGCTGGTTATCCTTGTGGGCGCTACCGGCACGGGGAAGTCGACGACCCTGGCGGCGATGCTTGGCTATCGTAATGAAAACGACACAGGTCATATCATCAGCATTGAAGACCCCATTGAATTTATCCATCAACACAGAAGGTGCATTGTAACCCAGCGGGAAGTGGGGATTGATACCAAGTCTTATGAAGTGGCGCTGAAAAATACCCTGCGTCAGGCTCCTGATGTCATTATGATTGGTGAAATTCGCAGTCAGGATACCATGCAATATGCCCTGAACTTCGCGGAAACCGGCCATCTATGCCTGGCAACGCTGCATGCCAATAATGCCAACCAGGCATTGGATCGCATTCTTCACTTTTTCCCCCCGGAACATCATCACCAGGTCTGGATGGATCTTTCCCTGAATCTGAAGGGCATTGTCGCCCAGCAGCTGGTTCCTTCTCTGGATGGCACAGGGCGGCTTCCAGCCATAGAAGTGTTACTGAATACCCCCCTGGCCCAGGATATGATTCGCAAAGGGGATGCTCACGCACTGAAAGAGTTAATGAAAAAATCCCGGGAGCTGGGCATGCAGACTTTCGATCAGGCATTATTTGATCTCTACAACCGTGGCGAGGTCAGCTATGAAGACGCCATCCGGCATGCTGATTCTGCAAACGACTTGCGTCTGATGATTAAGCTGGGTTCAGAAGTGGATGAGAGTTATCTTACCCAGCGTTCTGGTAAATTGACCTTGCAGATGGAAGAAGCCTAAAAACCAATGGCGCTGACTTAAGCTTTAAAGCCCCGCAAACATGGGAATTGATACAGGTTGAGAGATTTGAATTGGAACCACAAAGCACACAGAGAGCACTAAGAAGAGCTTTTCTTTTCTTTTGCTTTCTGCTCTTTGTGTGCTTTGTGGTTCAAATCGCAGGGTGTCTTAAAGCCTACGTATGGCAAGGCTTTCACTCTTAAGTCAGTGCCATTGGCCTAAAAACGCCGGCTCTTGATCCCGAGAACCTTGCCCATGCCTTCTTTACACAGGGCAAGTTCCAGGGAGCTGCGAATCACCTGCGCATTGTCGTGCTTCATTAAATCCGACAATATCATTTTCGCACGATCCATACCGATGCGTCTTAACACCCATTTGACTTTTAACAGATTCACGGCACTCATCGACAGCATATCGAAGCCCATGGCCATTAACAGTACCGCTGCAGCAGGGTCACCCGCCATTTCACCGCAGATGCTGACGGTCTTTCCTTCCTGATGGGCATCGTCCGCAACTTTCTGTAAGGCATGCAGTACGGCGGGGTGAAAGGAGTGATAAAGGTCAGATACCCGGGGGTTGTTGCGGTCTACGGCCAGCAGGTATTGAATAAGGTCATTCGACCCGATGGAAAGAAAGTCGACACGTTGTGCAAGGTCCTTGACCATATAAACGGCAGCGGGCACTTCCACCATCACACCCACCGGTGGCATGGATACTGGCAGGCCTTCAGCAAGCACTTCCGCATGGGCCCGGTGAATCAGGTGTTGCGCTTCCTCGACTTCAAAAATACTGGATACCATCGGCAACATAATCCGGAGATTATCCAGCCCCACGCTGGCTTTCAACATGGCCCGGACCTGCACCAGAAAGATTTCCGGATGATCCAGTGTTACCCGAATCCCCCGCCAGCCAAGGAAAGGGTTATCTTCCTTGATGGGGAAATAACTCAGCGACTTATCCCCGCCAATATCCAGGGTTCTCATGGTCACAGGTCTTGGCGCAAAAGCTTCAAGCTGGTGTCGGTAAATCTTTTCCTGTTCGGATTCACTGGGAAAACGATCCCGAACCATAAAAGGTACTTCAGTCCGATACAGACCAACACCTTCAGCTCCTCTGTCCAGTGAGCGGATGGTATCGGTCATCAGTCCGGTGTTGACCCAGAGCGGAATACGGTAATTATCCGGGGTCTCACAGGGCAGATCTCTGATGGCTTCCAACCCCTTACTGAACTGATTTTCCTCTTCCAGTACTTCGATGTAATAATCCAGCAACTCCTGGGCCGGAGAGGAGTAGATCAGGCCAAGATTACCATCCACAATCAGTTTTTTTCCGGACAGCTTATGGAAAGGCAGATCAACCACCCCCATGACGGTAGGCACACCTAAAGCACGGGCAAGAATAGCCACATGGGAGTTACTGGAACCTTGCTTGGAAACCAGACCCGCCAGTGACTCCTGTGGAACCTCGCCCAGCATAACCGGAGAAAGCTCCTCGCTGATCAGAATGGTATTCGCCGGGTATTCAACCCTCGCATGCTCTCCCTGCTGGAGATGAGAAAGTACTCTGCGCCCCAGGTCCCTGACGTCGGCAGCCCGTTCACGGAGATAATGATCGTCCATCATTTCGAAATTGCGGATATGCTCTTCGATCACCTGTCTCAAGGCACCCTGTGCCCAGGATCCGCCCCGAATCCGCTCTCTTATCTCCTGCCCAAGTGCCCGGTCATCCAGCATTCTCAGATAAACATCAAAGAGTGCATGTTCCTCAGCAGGTAAACGGTCAGACAATCGTTCGGCGGTGTCTTTCATTTCTTTTCGCACCGCAGCCAGTGCATCGTCAAGCAAGGCGAGTTCCAGACCTATATCCTTGCAGGTTCGCTCAGGTACCGCACCAAGATCAGCCGGAGGCGTAATCACCACCGCCTCGCCGATGGCTACCCCTGTGGCACCGGCACTCCCCTGAAAGCGCGCAATTCGTTTTTTGCGGGTGGGCGTGGAGACATTATTGATCGAGCCGGTTGCCTGGGCATGGGCAATAACCCCTGCCAATTGGGCCGACATGGTGACCAGAAACGCTTCTTCATGTTCATCAAAACGCCGCTGCTCAACCTGCTGAACCACCAGCACACCCAGCGTATTACGGTGATGGATAATGGGGACACCGAGAAAAGAGGTGAATCGCTCTTCTCCGGTTTCGCGGATATAGTGAAATTTCGGGTGAGAAGCAGCATCTTCGAGGTTTATGGGCTCTTCCCGCAGCCCCACCTGTCCAACAAGGCCTTCAGAATGAAAGAGAGTCACCTGTCCGACTGCGGAAGGGTTCAAACCCTCTGAAGCCATCAGAGTATAAGAGGTGCTCTCAGAATCGTATAGATAGACCGAGCACACCTCGGTGTTCATGGCACCACGAACCCGCTGCACAATAATCTGCAGTGCCACTTGTAGATCAGAGGCAGAACTGACTTCCTGTACGATATTGCGCAGGGTGTTTAGCATGTCTATGACGTATCCGGTCTGATAATACTTGCTGCAACTACTTTAACAGTACAATAGCAATCCATGGCAAATTATATTGCCTGTTAACATCTTTCCTGTTATTGCAGCCCACAGGTTTAAATACATATCCATTGGGCCCGGGAGGCAGTCCGAGAATAATGCCCATAGCGAGGTTGGCAGAAAGTTGAGTATATAAAGCCAGAATTTTTTGATGAATAGTGCTTCTATTTGCTAAAAAATTCCGACTTTTTAGACCAATTTACTGCCGCCGCAGTAGGGCAGTTTATTCCACGTCAGCCTCCTGACAACCTGTCACCCCCCTTTGGACTGTAACTTCCCAATTCTGGGTACCAACTCTTTCAGCGCCCGCCTGTAGACTTCCCGTTTAAAAGAAACCACCTGACCAAGAGGGTACCAGTAACTCACCCAGCGCCAGCCATCAAATTCCGGAGACCTCGTGTGGTCAACCCGAATACGGTCATCATTGCTCAGCAGCTTCAGCAAAAACCATTTCTGCTTCTGCCCGATGCACAGCGGTTGCTGATCCCGGCGGACGAGTCGTCTCGGTAGACGATAACGTAACCACCCCCGGGTGCAGCCAAGGATTTCTACATCTTCAGGATGAAGACCTATCTCCTCAAACAGCTCTCTGTACATGGCATCTTCCGGCGTCTCCCCATCATTGATACCACCCTGGGGAAATTGCCAGGCATCCTGCCTGATCCGCCGAGCCCACAATAACTGACCGTGATGATTCGCCAGGATAATGCCTACATTTGGCCTGAATCCATCGATGTCAATCACGTATATGGCTACCTTAGAGCCACCATCCTATGGTACGAATACCCCCCCCCACTTCCAGGAACATAATCATAACCCCACACTAAAACGGGGCATGAAGCTGACTGTTCAAAGAACAACAGGATTTAGACGCAATCACTTGTCGGTGGCCACTTAAACTATTACTTATCACGCATTGTTTCACAAACGGATACAACACAGCAAACCTTCAGGGTGAATGGCGATTGGAACTATCAAACTTATTGACATGATGTACCAGAAGGCTGTTCGAAAATAGACTGTCCTACTGCACGGATGCAGAATCCAGAGGTAACAAGGGGTTCTTTGTAACAGAGGGCTGTTTATTACAGAACAGCCGTTTGTCTTCCATTGATTGTGAGTAAAGCCGGTCATACCAGTCATTTGCCGAACGACTGAATTCAGAGTTTACGCAGTCCTTGAAAGCGCTCATGGCGGTGGTTATATACTGGTAGGTCTTGTCGGCTAAAGCTCTTGAGCCATCATAGCAAAGCATATAGTAATAAATGGAGTTCAGATACTCACCTTTTCTGAAATAGATAAACCCAAGTTGCTTATTTATGGCCATGAGGTACGTGAGGTCATTGTTATATTCAGCCACAGGCAACTGCTGGAACAGAGTGTTGATGGCCATATCCAGCTGATTCAACCGGGTTAATGCTATTGCTAAATTGAGGTTGAAATGATAATTCACCTTTGTACACTCCAAAGCAAAATTCATGGCACAAGTCCAGGACGCAAACCAATTAGGATCTTCTGGCTTCAGGCCCGAAGCCAGGGATTCCAGATCTTTCCATCGAGTAATGGCCCATTTCATCTGATCAGGCGACAGATACGCTGTGGAAGTCTGTGAAGCTTCTAAGAAAGACATAGATGAATAATAGAGTGGAAAGATAAAACTCAAGATATTTACTTTATTGGCTATTGACTTTGGCTTTAGATTATTAAACCAGCAAACAGCATTTGTTACAAATTGCTTGTCATCACACATTCTGACAATTTGCTTCATGGCTGAATGTATAAATGAGTATGCATCATCAGGGACATCCACCGTGCTGGCAAAACCACGCATATAAAAATTTATAGAAGTGACGTAGCTCCGTTCTTTATAAAATAAGAATCCTAACTGTTTGTTAACACCTAAAAGATATCTCTGATCATTAGACTTATTCAGCTGATCAAGCAAAATCTCTTTTGCCTGGTCCATATTCTTGAGTCTTGTTAAAGCTTTCGCCACATTTAAATTGTAGTGATAGTCCTCCTCAGAGCACTGCAGGGCAAAATCAAGGGCGTTCTGCCACGCTTTAGCCCGTTGACTGCTCCCTCCTTTCTGGGATTTTGCATACCTTTCCAATAAGCCCCAATGGGAAATCAGGATTTTTTTTCTCAAAAAAGCTGGAAGTTGTTGAGAGCTTTGAACATCCGCCGCCGATGACTCCAGTTGTGCAGTGATAGACACTTCTTCATCATGGTTGGTCGAAGAGACAGATTCATTTGCATGAGGTGTTTGGGGAGATGCCAGATCCTGTGTTTGTACAGGGTCAGCACTTGCTTCTGCTTCCGGTGGACAAAAGTTCGGAAAACTGACTGCACCAGACTGCTCACCGATACTCAGGTTTTCCATCAAATAAACAGGAGCTGATGCAACATGATCTCCCGATGGGGTGGGTTTGCTTAAATAACCATCCACAGTTTCAAGCCTTGTGTTGGACACCTGCCTTTGCTTCCATAAATGGCTAAAGCTATTATCCACTGGTTGAACACAAGGCTCTGCAAACTGCTGTGGTATGATGCAGTCAGTTGGCGGAAACACAGAAGAGAGACCTTCTCCTGGCTGATCCGCCAGACAAGTTGCAACAGGCGTAGATGGGGATAACTCTGTCATCGACGCCACAGGAGTTTGATGGCCTTGCAGGACATCTAAATGACTCAGAGAAGTAGAATAACTGGCTGGATTAGGAGCTAAACCTCCTCCGCTTTCATCAAGCAGGTTATACAGATTTTGCCTGATCCAATGTTCTGGATCATGACTCTTCACATTAGCCAGATAATTTGTTGTTCTTGCTTCAGGGTGGCAATTTGATACTTGACGTTGGCCAAAAACAGATGAATCAGTCTGAACGGTTTTGCGGTGATCATAATAATTCATCAAGCCATAGGGCGTAACAGATAGTACACCACTGTTTCTTTCCATAACAAAACTCAATTTATAAAAAACTCTTAGACAGTCTTGGTAATAAAAAATTCAAAAAACTTAATATTCAGAATTGGGTAATTGCTTTTGGGTTGGTAAAGAACCTGTATAATCCCCTCAGGAAACACTCGGCCTTAATAATAAACCGGAGTAACAATGACCCTGGCAATCTTTGATCTGGACAATACTCTCATTGCTGGTGACAGTGATGCCCTGTGGGGAGAGTTTATGGCCGCTAATGGCCTGGTTGATAGTGAAAGCTTCAGGGAAGGTAACCACCGTTTCTATAAACAGTATCAACAGGGGGTTATGGACATCCGGGAGTATCTGGATTTTTGCCTTGAGCCATTAACACAATACTCCCTGGAAGCGCTTGCCACCTGGCATGGTCAGTTTATGGCACAGGTTATCAGCCCCATCCTGTTGGATAAAGCGCTGGCCAGGATAGAACACCATCGCCAGCGTGGTGATTATATTATGATCATCACCGCGACCAATCGCTTTGTGACCAAACCCATTGCTGACCAGTTCAAGGTAGATGCCCTGCTGGCCATTGACCTGGAGATCAGCGACAACCGCTATACTGGCAACGTTACCGGAATCCCCACCTATCAGCAGGGGAAAGTACTCCGCCTGCAGGAATGGCTTAACCAGCACCCGGAGCACTCAATGGCAGGCAGCTACTTCTACAGCGACTCTCAAAATGACCTGCCGCTGCTGAAGAAGGTCGACAACCCTGTCGCTGTCGACCCTGACCCGGAACTCAAAAGCTTTGCAGAAGCCCATGGCTGGCCAGTTATCAGTTTCCGTTAGTGGCTCTATGAATCTTAAAGGCTATTTATTGAACAGTTAACCGGGCAAAAATCGCTTTGATATAGTCCGTCTCCGGAATGCATGGGTGCACAGGATGATCCGGTCCCTGGTGCCCCTGGTCCAGAATCTGCAGGTTACGGTCAATATGACGACTGCCAGCCCGTAGCAAATCGATCATATTATCCCGGTGCAAATGCATTGAGCAGGAAGCTGCCACCAGATAACCATCCCTCTCCAGTAAACGCATAGCCAGCTCATTGATGCGACGATAGGCCTGTTCACCCGCTTTAATATCTTTGCGCTTTTTAATAAAGGCGGGCGGATCAACAATAACCAGGTCAAACCGTTCCTGGCCGTCTTTCAACGCTTTCAATGCTTCAAAGGCGTCACCTTGCAGAGTGTCCACCTTATGCTGAACCTCATTGAGTTCAGCATTGGCATGAACATTTTCCAATGCCAGGGCAGAGGCATCGACGCAGGTCACTTTATCCGCCCCGAAAGCCGCCGCCTGAATGCCCCAGCCACCCACATAACTGAAAACATCCAGCACCCGTTTGCCTTTTACATAATGCCGCAGGCGGTCCCGATTGAGCCGGTGATCATAAAACCACCCGGTTTTCTGGCCTTCCATCACCGGAGCCTGAAAGCTGACCCCATTCTCTTCCAGCACCACCACTTCCGGAACGGTTCCGGAAGCTACCTCAACATATTGGGGCAGGTCTTCAAGCTTGCGGGCATTGCCACTGTTCTTGAACAAAATACCTTTAGGTTTCAGAACCTGGTTTAATGCTTCAACAACGTCATCCCGAACCAGCTCCATACCCTCCGTGGATATCTGCGCCACCAGTACCTCATCAAACCGGTCAACCACCAGCCCGGGCAATCCGTCACTATCACCATAAACTAACCGGTAATAGGGCTTTTCAAACAATCGCTCGCGCAGACTGAGAGCAACGTTAATTCTGTGAATCAAAAGCGCCTTATCCAGTGGCCGGTCAGCTTCCCGACTGACCAGGCGGGCACAGATCAGGCTATTGGGGTTCACATAAGCCGTACCCAGCGTCTTGCCAAAGGCATTTTCAACCAGCACACACTCACCCACGGCAAAGCTGCTCAGTGGTGTGGTCTGCGTATCCACTTCATTACTGTATATCCACAGGTGCCCGAGTTTCAGGCGGCGGTCAGCCTTATTCTTCAGGCGTAATCGTTTTAATATCATGAGCGAACCCTTTTCATTCAGGCAGATCCCGTCAGGCTGGAATACCGGTAAAGCCTGAGAGATAATCCAGGCGTCAAAGCCAGAATCAGCCAGGAACCGAAAATCACGCCCTGCCATCCCATCCAACGCCAGAACAGGTCCAGATAAAAACCAGATAAAGGGAAGACGCACAGGCTTTCGCCTGTTTCGCATTATGGCTTACCCAGCTGCTGGCAGAGGAATGGGCAATGAAAAAACCAAAAGCATTTACCAGAAAACCGGTAATGATCATTATGACATTGGCAAATATACGGATACCAACACCTTTAATGGAACTTTAGTCTCTACCAAAACCTTCACAGGAGCTGTAGAGATGTCCCATAACAATTCCCACAACGACGAAGAACCATTGAACACCCTGCTCCAATCATTGCTGGACAGGGCCGATAACCGCTCAACGATGGACCTTCTCGAGTCAGCCCACAAAGGATTTACCCGGGGTGCCAATGACTACGTTGAAGGGGCAACAGGAAAAATATCCCCAGCCGATATTAAAAAACATCTTCGGATTTATCCCCTGGCACAAATGCTGATCAGCATTGTCAAATACCATGAGCTGAACAAGAACACGGATATTATCCGCCAAACAGTTATGGCCTTGCTGGATAGCCTTGATGACAGCCTGCCTTCAGAGTTTGATGAGGCTCAGACACTGGAGTCAACGCTGCACTGAACTCGTTCCAGCAAAAGCCACTGAATGAGGGACCTGAGTAATGATTGATCAAAGTGAATTGCAGGAAAAAGGTTACATTATCGTCCCTGACCTGGTGCCGGGGCAGTTACTCCAGCCCGTTATCAAAGCCATTACCGACTTTCTGGAGGTTAATCTGGATGATCCCACAACCTGGTACCGGAAAAACCTGGGCAGTAATGGTATTGTGCCCATTCATCATCATCAGGCATTCTGGGATATCCGCCAGTATGAGCCTGTCTACCGATTGTATGCTGACCTTTTAAAGACAGACGATCTCTGGGTAAGGTTGGATCGAGCCTCCTTCAAACCCCCCTGGCGTCCGGAGCACCCGGATAAGAAAGACGACAGTCAGATCCACCTGGACAGCCATCCGGAAAAAGTGTTCCTGCCAAGATACCAGGGGATTCTCTACCTGACGGATACGGCGGAAAATCAGGGGGCATTCTGTTGTGTTCCCAGCCTTTACACCGGGAAACAAACGACACTTGATCGTGACTCTCTACTCTTTACCGATGAAGAGCTGAAAGGCCATGATATTGTCCATCTGGCGGGCAAGGCCGGAACCTTTATTCTATGGGACTCACGCCTGCCCCATGCCAGCAGCCTGAACCACCATTCAAAGCCACGCCTGACCCAATATATCTCCATGTTCCCGGCGGGTACCGAAGATAACCGGGAAGAGCGTATTCAGCTATGGCGTGACAAAAGAGCGCCTGAGCGCTGGCGTAACTTTCCGTATCAACAGGACCCGGAACCCGGTGAACCCGCTAAACTGACGCCCGTGGGAGAACAGCTTCTGGGTCTTGGATCAACATAGTCTGGACTGATGCATCAAGAGCCTGTCTTAGCCTCTGCAATAAGACGAATGGTCGTTTCTGTCAGCAAACTGACCGAACGCCAGAACTGACTTTTTTCTGTTTGCAATTCAGGCTCACTCTTTTGCAGTTGCAGCAAACTCTCTTGCAGTGCTTTCGGGCATACCGCAGGACGGCAGGGGGCTTCTAGCCCCTGGTAGTTCTCCCGGTAAAAACGGGGCCAGTCAAACAGTATGCCGGGGTCAGCTTTGCCACGAAAGCCGGCAATATGCTCATGACCAAGCACCCTCTCAGGGTCGCGCAAATCAGGATAGTGTTCTTTGAACCTGGCCATCACCTGCTGCAACGACCGGTACTGTGCTTCGGTAAACGGGAATACATTACCGTTATAATTCACCAGCTCGATGCCAATAGAGCAGTCATTTAACCCCTGAACGCCTTCCCACTCACTAACCCCTGCATGCCAACCGCGATAGACATGGCCATCCAGACAGTCAACCAGTTCATAAATCTCACCATCCGTATCGATCACCAGATGTGAAGACGCACAGGACTCAGGGTTCATAAAAATGTCCAGCGTATCTTTCAGGTCTACCGCTGTATAATGAATTACCAGATAATCCACAGGAATTAACCAGTCATCCCTGTTCGCAGTTTTTACCCTGTTCACATTCAGAGTCATAAGCTCGCAGCCAGCCAGATATCAATCAACTTATCATTGTCTGATTATCCAGAGACTGCAAGCGGTCACGATGTAACGATAAAGAAATTTTTGGAGGATAAACCATGGCCAAAGGGCTATTAAAGCATCAGGAGCGACAGAGTGCCCTGAGTTTGCTGGGAAAGGATCTGGCACGGCGGGCAAAATCGAAATGTGAACTGTGTGAAGCGTCCGGCGTTCCACTGTCCATCTATGAGATAGAGCCTGTTCCCGGCGAACCAGATTACGACTACTGTCTGATGCTCTGTGAAACCTGCAAAACGCAACTGGAGCAGCCAAAACGTCTGGAACCCAACCACTGGCGATGCCTGACTAAAAGTATCTGGAGCCAGATACCCGCCGTTCAGGTGGTTTCTCTTCGACTGCTAAGAAAATTATCGGAAAAACAGGACTGGGCTATCGAAGCGCTGGAGCATGCTTACCTTGAGCCTGACATTGAGCAGTGGGCAGACGCCGCAAAAATCTGAAAAGGGAGCAAAAAAAGAGCCATTTATTGTTCAATAAATGGCTCAGCGTTCTTTAATCTTTTCGCTTTAACATCACCAAAGCTATCTGGCTATCAAGCACTTTTAGCTTTCTTTCGGCTTCTCTGAAGTGCCTATGAATGCCATTGACCTTTTGGTCAGCAAGTTGTAGCGCGGCTTCTGTATTCTGATCCGGCATCGTAACCACCATAGGAATCGTAACATCTTTTTCACTATCGCCCATGGAGTCGGTATAGTGAAGCAGCCCATTTTTACGATCTCTTAGCCAGGCTAAAAAGTGGCTTTCAGCAATCGTAACCATGGCATCGGCTCCATAAGTGATTTTTTTGTCACCTTGCAACGTGGGCAGGCTAACATCCTTTTGCCAGTCTAATTTACACCTTTTGTGTTTACCCTCATTAGGTATGATCATGAATATGACTTCCGGACAATCATCTTTTCCCTCCGGTAAAAGTGCTTTTAAAGCACCGTTACTATATTTATCCTTCAAGCCATCAATAAAGATATCGATCAAATCTTGAAAGTTATCCGCTCTCTTTATTTTCGTTGTTATTAAATTTCCTGCAAATGGAGTGTTTCTTGAATACCCGGTCAGCACTTCTTCAACTTTGATTCTTTCTCCGTTTTCAACTTTATCTGACTCTCTGGAACGAACGAAAGGAGTATCACTTAGACAGTGTTTATCCATTCCAATGATGATTTTCTCGGACAGATTTCCGTCCTCATCAAAGTACTCGAAAATCTTGCGTTTTACACCATTATCTACATGATGGTGCTCAAACGTCAGTTTTAAACTCAGGATGTCATTTTCATTATGATAATATTTAATAGTCTCTCCGGTAACATTCCTGTTGTACTCATGAGGTTTGGTTTCACTTTTTTTGAGTTTTAAATTTCCAGGAACTTCTTCATCCTTTACGGTAACATCAAAATTTTTTGATTTTTTTGCAGTTCTTTCTAATTCTTTACGATCATGATGCATCTCAATCAAGGTGACTTTTTGTTTGAGTGACATGGGTACACGCTGTAATTGCGATATACTTTGTAACGGCTCGGCTTCAGTATTCAAATACCCATAGATTTCACTGAGCATCTTGTTTATAAGCTCATTGTGTTCCAGTTGTTCTCCAAATGGTACAAATTTCAAATCCTTAAGATTAGCTTTAGTTAGTTGTTGACCTTCAACCAGAGGAGTGCCTCTGAGAAGCATATAACCTCTAGATGGATCAGGTAGAGAGACAACCGTAGCGTATAATGAACCTTGTTTGGGAACTGCTGATATTGCTAATGAAATTGTCGCTTTTTTATTGTCAGTGTTTGTTAATTCTGCGCTATTGTCGAATGCCGATTCAACCACAAAATTTACACGCTGCCCTTTATTATTATTGAAAGCAGTATCCACAGCATCACTATTCAATGTGGCTGCTATCAGGCTAAATTGTAATCTGATATTATCAAGTTCATCATTTGAAATATATTTATCAATATCTCCACCAGTATTGAATTTCTTCAGTAGGTTAACTAACCTTTCCAAGGATCTGGCTTTATCAAAATTCCCTGAATTATCAAGTGTTTTAATTCTATTATTGGCATCACTAATCAAGGTATCCAGCACGCCATCATGTGAAAGACACATAAAGAAGGATGCAAGGCCACAGTTATTGTTTCTTGCTTGAATACCTGCTGCTCTTACCGTTGCTTCACCTGGATTAGTGATACTCCTGCGGGCATGAACAGCTGCGGCTCCGATATCAGGCAAAATACCCGGTTGACCGGGTCTTGCAACAAAACCATCGGTAACATCATTCGTATGACGAGAATGACCGAATCTATTTCTGGAAACTGAAACAGGTGAACGTTGATTTTGCACAAAACCCTCGTATTTACGCTTTGGAGAAGCGGCTTGATCTGGTCGTAATGAATCCTGTTGTTTACACATTACCAGAATATTACCAAGTGACTCCCTACCCTCATGAAGGGCTGCATCAACCTGCCCGGCAGTCAGTTGAATAGTACCAATATTTCTCCTTATCATTTGCCTGGTAGAGGCATTCATAAGCTCAGGGCATACATTTTCAAATTTTTTAATGATGGTTTGCTTTTGCTCCTCAGTAATCCTGACAGGCCTGGATTGATCAGGCAGCGCTGACGAAACCACCTTTTGATTCCTAAAATCATATAACAGAGAGGGAGTCGGGTCTTTTATGCCCAGGGCGACCCAAAGCTCTGCTTCCTGTCTTTGCTGATGGCCTGGGCAATGAGTAGCTTGAGATTCAGCGCGGATAAGATATTCAGTACGACCATGCTCATCTTGTTTAGTGTCTACGAGCTGCCATGAATTACGTGGACTGGATGAACTACGTGGGCTAGATGTACCTGAGCTGTGAGGAGATGAAAGAACCCCTACCTCTTCATTCATTGCCTCCGAAATAGCCTCTATTATGTCGTAACCGCCTTCATCTTCCTCAGAAAGTCTGGAGTCAGGGTCAATGGTGTGACGACCTCCAACAGCTTCTATGACTTGTTTCGACGCGCCGGAATCAGAAATAGAATTCTCAGGGCTATCAGCATTAGACGATGCTGCTGCTAAGGCTGAACCGTGCCCAGCCTCAACAGAAGGGCCAGCGGGCGGGCTTGTTTCCCGGCGGGCATACTCCGTTTGCAATAACAGCAAAGCCTCCGGTGTACCCTGTTCCCACGGGCGTCCAGCAGCTTTTTCGATAGTATGCTCGTCCAGGTCTAGTGAATTAATTATGTCGATAATTTTTTTACGAGTCTCCACATCCAGGACATAAGTTCCAAGATTTCGGGCTATTCGTACTACCTGATCTTCAGTTGCATGCCCCAAGTGTTTAGAGTCAGCTTCCGGTGAACTCTGAGTTACCCGCTGAGCAGGCCTGTGTGGAACGTTTGTCAAGGCAGCATCGGACCTTGCCGAGGTTACCGGTGCTGGAGACCTGCTGCCCGCTCCCGGCATTGGATGCTTTCGCCTTGCTCCGCTGGGCTCTGGCGCTTTCGGTAGATTCATGCCTTCTGTCAAAGCGGAAGTGGCAGCAACTTTTGCTTCAGGCCTGATTGGCCGGAAGTGAGAGCTGGGTGGAATAAGCGGGATTTCCTGCTTTTTCTCTGCCGATGGGCGCAAACGGAAAGTGGAGGAGCCTGAAGCATTAGACGTTAGCGGAGTAGATGTATGAGCCCCTGGTAAATCAGTCTGGATAACCGGGGGCGTAACGTTCTTCACAGCAGCACGTTGTGAACTGACCTTTGGACGCAGTTCTTCAGACTGTCTGGCATGCTTTATCCAATTGGCAGCCGCCAAGCCATTCTTGATGTCAAAGCAGAGAGATTCGGTCAGATCCTCATCTCTCAGACCCAGGAAAGCACCATCAGATTGATCTGCAACCGTTGTCAGTGGACGATCTAGCTTATTTATAGTCGGTTGAATGTGCTCACGCTGCTGAGCCTGTGGTTTTAACCGATCTGCCCGGGAATCCTGTATTTCTCCTTGAGTTCCCATACCCGGTGATTGCCTGGATCGAGTAAGTACCGGGCATTTAATTTTTACTTTCGGGAGTTGAGGAGCGTGTGTTGCCACTGGTTGTAACGGTCTATTGGCAGCGGTTTGAGCTCGCAGGTCGTACTTGGGTGAGTATTTTTGCCTATTCCCCTCAACTGTTGACTCAGACTCCTTTGCTCTTGAGCCAGTTTCAGAATTGGGCATCATGTCATAATTGGAAAGAATGTGTGCTTTGGCCACCTCTTCGAGGGCCAATTTGTATGGGAAAGTTAACGTCGTATCAGGTTTCAAATTCTTTAAACACTCCATGACTGCTACCGAGTTTTGCTGTGTCGACACAGCATTATGAACCTCCTGTTCAGTTACATTACTCATAAATTGGAGTTTTGGGTGAATTCCTTTATTGAAGATTTTACATATTACCCTGGCAATATCACTCAAAGACTTTGCAGAGGAGTCAGCGGCAGAACTCCGGTTGTGGGGTGAAGATAACCGGGTAACTGCAGTCTGTTGGCTTATTGAATAAGCAGAGGTTTTTGATGCAAGTCGAGATCCTGAAATACCGCGGATTACAGAACCGGGCCCCGTGCTGCCTGAAACTCCGGAAGGCCCCGCCAGCCTTGTTGAACAGGGACGACCTGCGAATTGCTGCGATGGAACAGGTTGTCCTGTTCTATCATTTTTAGCCTGATGTTTATAACTTTCATGAGTACCCGTTTCATGCCTGTGCCCTGTAGATTCAGAGGGTCCGGCACCAGGAGAAGAGCTTGTTGTTCCATAACCTTTATTCCCGACATTATCCATTTTTAACTCCTTAAATACTCTGGAAAGATTTTTTTACCGTATGAGGTGTAAATCAGCCTAAGGATTTCCTGTATTCCACAAGGACTTAATGTTTTGCTTACTTCAAGCAACGGTCATTGTATTCATTAAGAAATCACATCTTAAACCTGATTAAGTTCTAATGATTTTCCAACTACTTTGATCAATATTGAGGACAATAGTTCATTTAAGAAATAAATATACCAGGATAGAAAATCCCCCAATACTATTAAGTTATTGATATTTGGTTAACTACTTAATTGATCCACTTCTTGGCAGTCCATTTTAAATCACTGATTTAAAAAGGTGAGCCAATGAGCAGTAAGGGATTTCACCATTTCGCAGAATATAAACCAAATCAGAAGCTTGCACTCTGAGCCGGGAGGGCTTTATAGTCATTATCATGAGACAATTATGCAAATATTACACTTTCCTGTTATTTCTGCCCGCCAGCTTGATGGCAGAGACAGCAGAGCCTGCCAATCCGGTCAGTGAGCTGGATCTGTTTCAGGTTGTCATGCCCATGCTGATAGTGGTCAGCCTGATTTTTGCGTTGGCCTGGCTGGTCAAGCGGCTTAACCCCAAACTGCCGGCCATGGGAAAAGATATCGAGTTATTATCCAGTGCGCCTCTAACCAATCAGTCACGCCTGACTCTGGTTCGGGTGAGTGGCAAAGATCTTCTTATTGGCATCACACCTAACCAAATCACTCTGCTGAAAGATTTTGATGCCCCGGTCGTCGAAAGAAGTCAGATCAAAGGGCAGACGGATCTGGCAGAGCAGTTTAAAAAACTCCTGCGCTCCAAAACGGATGGTGATAAATCCTCTGAGATAGCGGATGGTTCAGGGAGCCACGATTAACAGCCCAGTTAATCCACTCATCTTGATCTTCGGGGCTTTACTGCCTGACTGTTGTTTTCGGTTTTTCCACACCTGCTTGTAAACAAATAAACTTATTCATAACTGGCAACAGGACTTATACAGGTAACGCACAGGTTATCCACATAAACCTGTGCGCAACCTGTCAATGCCTCCTAGCGTTCCATCATTTGTGATATCAACATCATCATCTTCATTTCCGTCAGACAGATCTGCTGTAAGGATTGCCGGTTATCTTCACTGAGATACCCCAGACATTCGTTTTGCTCATCCCGATCGTGCCATTTTCCAGCGGCCATATTATCCGGGTAGTAATGCAACAGCTTCTCCTGCAGACCCTGGTGTTTTTCCTGCATGACCATCAGCATACCGATCAGCACTGCAGGTGTGTCTCTCGATATTTCCTGGCGCAACTTGAGGTAATTAAAGTAGAGCATGATGATACGCTCGGTACTGTCCCGCAGGCATAACAGACAGAGGTAGGATTCATCCTCAATGGGAAGCGAATCGGCAGAGACCGCAGTCGCCACTCCTTCCAAACTGTCTTCCCGTGCAGACGGTCCACTGAGCCCTTTGACATCGCCATCAATTACCCACGCCATCGTAACCTCCTTCCCTGAGGTAATGTTTTCTTCAGGTTAATCCAGATAGTGAACAGATTTCCACAGTTTCCCTGATCAACTCCCTGAATGAGCTGTGGATAAGTCCTTTTATCCCTTACTGTTACTGGACAAAACAACGCCTGTTTACTTTTTGTACAGACGCAATTTGGCTCACACCTCCTTCAAAATATTTGCAGGAGACTGACTGATGACCCGGCGAATCCCCAGCCATCCGGCAATACCCAGAACAGCGGCACCAAACAGGGGTAATGCACACCAGATAAACCAGGCAGGTTCCCAACGCAACTGGAAAACCCGGGTATTGAGCAAATAGCTGGCAAGCTCGGTACCGCAGGCTGCCAGTAAACCTGCCAGAATACCGAACAGAACAAACTCGCCGATCTGCATGATCAAGAGCTGACGACGGGTTCCTCCCAGTGAGCGAATCAATGCGCCCTCGTGCAGGCGTTCATCAATGCTGGATTCAATCACGGACATCATCACCAGCAACCCTGCCAATAGCAGTGCTACCAGCATTGCTTCGACAGCAATGGTTGATTGCGCCAGCATCTTTTTTACCTGATTAATCACTGCGTCCAGGTCCAGTAAGGTCATGGTGGGAAACTGAGTGACCAAACCATTGAGCAGCAGTTTATCCTCTGCATCCAGATAGAAACTGTTCAACCAGTTAGCCGGCAGATCCTGTAAAACGGCCTCAGGAAAAATCATGTAAAAATTAGGCCGGAAAGACTCCCACTGGACCGAACGAATACTGCTTACCGTTTCAGTAAACTCATTGCCTGACACCATAAACGTCAGCCGGTCACCCAGATCAATACCCAGGTTTTCAGCAATTTCTGCCTCTATGGAAAGGCCCTCATTACTGCCGGGTTCCCACCATTCGCCCTGTTCAATCCGGTTATTTTCCGGCAACGTTTCTGACCAGGTCATGTTCAATTCACGGTTCAGGGCGTTATGGTTCTCCTGCTCTTTGGTTACTGCCTCCCTGACGGGCACATCATTAATGCGAACCAGACGACCACGGATAATCGGATAGAGCTGACTGGTATTCACATCATTAATGGTCAGAAACTCGGAGTATGCGTCAACTTCAGACGGCTGGATATTCATGGCAAAGTAGTTGGGCGTCTCGTCCGGCAACTCATTCTGCCAGCGATCAAGCAGATCGGTGCGCAGTAGCAGCACCACCGCCATGGCCATAAAGGTCAGGGTAAATGCCAGAAGCTGGGCCGAGGTCTTGCCTTTACCCCGGATAATCCTGCTGACCCCGGGACGCCAGAACACCGGCAGGGCAGCAAGCCTCTGACGATTGCCCAGGTGAGTAAGCAGCAATTGCACGCCCAGGGAGATCATCATCAGCACCGCTCCCGAAGCCACGGCCAGAATCAGCGCCATCACCACCTCGCCGGTGTGATACCAGAGCAGCAGAAACACCGCCATTAACGAGAAACCGTATACCAGCCAGGAAGCAGCCGGCGCAGGCGACAGGTCACGTCTTAAGACCCTCAGTGGCGAAACGTCCTGCAGCCGTAACAGTGGTGCAAGCCCAAAGCCCGCCAGGGTAATCACCCCGGTGAGCCCACCAATCACCATCGGCATGATACCCGCAGCAGGCAGCCAGGCGGGCAATACCCCCCTGAGCAACTGGACAATCCCTTCCTGAAGCAACCAGCCAATCAATACGCCGGGAAGCGCCACCAGCACCGCCACAAAAGCCAGCTCCCCAAGCAACAGTCTCAGCACCTGCTGGCGACTGGCTCCCAGGCAACGCATCACCGCACAACTATCAAAACGGCGCTCTGCAAACCGCTGGCTGGCCATGGCCACTGCAACGCCAGCCAGCAGCATCGCGGCCATACTGGCCAGGCCAAGAAACTGCTTCAGCCGCACCACCGAGTTGCGCAGATCACGTCGACTGTCGTCGGCCATCATCAATTGTTCACTGGTATCCAGACGACTTTTGGACCATGCCTTGAATTGTTCCAGTGATGAAAGCTCTCCTGCCATCAGCGTTTTCCAGCTGACCCGGCTGCCCGGCTGGATAATGCCGGTGCTGTCCAGGTCCGCCATATTGAACATCAGCCTGGGTGAAAAGCTGTAAAAATCACCTCCCCGATCGGTTTCCAGAGTGATTGCCCGGGTAATGGTCAGCCAGGTATTCCCCAGCATCACCTGATCGCCGATAGCCACGCCCAGTAAAGGAAAAAGCCTGGGCTCAAGCCAGGCTTCACCCGGATTGGGTGTGTCATTGACGATCTGGTCCGGGGCAAAGGGCTGATCGGCCGTGCGAATATGCCCACGCAGTGGATAATTGTTTTCCACAGCCTTGGCAGAGACCATCTGCATTTCATCCCCGGCCATCACCACCGAGGGAAATTCAAGCACTGTGGATAACTTTAAACCCTGCTTTTTGGCTGCTTCGAGAATCACTGGCTGCACCGGTCCCGAGCTGCGAATCAACATATCCGCACCCAGTACTTCTGCCACCTGTCGTCCAAGAGCCAGTTGCAGACGATCACTGAACAGAGCAATGGCAGTACTGACCGCAACCGCCATCAACAGTGCCGCCACCAGCAGCCAGAGTTCACCGGAGCGCCAGTCCCTGAGCAGGAAGCGCCAGGCGAGTCCGAAGGTACTTTTCGGCTTGTGGATAACCTTATTGTGCTTAAGACTTGCGGAGGAACTATTCACCGTCATACCACCGCCTCCAGACGACCGCCGTGCAATTTCAGTATTCTCTGACACCGTCTGGCAAGGTCCATATCATGGGTAACCAGGATAATGGTGGTACCGCTGGCCTGATTTACTTCAAACAGAAGTTCAATAATGCTTTCACCGGTTTTCTCATCCAGATTGCCGGTGGGTTCATCGGCAAAGAGAATATCCGGTTCCCCGGCAAATGCCCTGGCAATGGCGACCCGCTGCTGCTCACCACCGGACAGTTGTTTCGGGTAATGCTCCAGCCGGTGCTCCAGACCGACACGGGTTAACAGTTTCCTGGCCCGCTCACCGGGGTTATCCACACCCGCCAGCTCAAGGGGCAACATAACGTTTTCCAGCGCCGTTAAGTTGGCAAGTAACTGGAATGACTGAAAAACAAACCCGGTATGCTGCCCGCGCACGGTTGCCCGCTGATCTTCATCCAGATGATCAATGCGTTTTCCGGCCAGGCTGACACTGCCTGCCGTGGGCAAATCCAGCCCTGCCAGAATACCCAGCAGCGTTGACTTGCCTGAGCCGGAGGTCCCTACAATCGCAACGGATTCACCAGACTTGACCTGAAGGTCAAGTCTGGACAAGATGGTGAGTCGGTTATCACGGGCAACCACGGTCTTTTCCAGACCTGAGGCAGTCACCGCCAGTGAATCAGATTCTATCGATGGAGTGGTTTCAGCGGCGGTCTCAGAGGTGAGAGTGTGGCGGGAACCGGAGAGCGCATCATTCATGAGAAAATCCTTATTTCGTCGTCTTTTCACCAGCTCAAAGCCTTTTATCAGCTCAAGGCTTTCTATTGGCTCAAGGCTTTCTATCAGCTCAAGGCTTTCTATCAGCTCAAGGCTGTTTACTCTTGTTTTAATGTCCCTTCCGGCCATCAATCTGTCAGCTTCAGAAAAAACACTATTAGTGTATGGCGACAGTCTTAGTGCTGCCTACGGTCTTACGGATATCAATCGGGGTTGGGTGCAATTACTTCAGGAAAAAATCGACAGCCATCAGTACCCCTGGAAAATTGCCAATGTCAGTATCAGTGGCGAAACCACCGCCGGAGGCCTGAGCCGATTCCGAAAAACACTGGCACAGACCAACCCGGACCTGGTGTTACTGCAGCTCGGTGCCAATGATGGTCTGCAGGGAAAGCCGCTGAAAACCATCAAATCCAACCTTGATCAGATGATCGCCCTGACCCGGGAATACAATTCTGACATTATTCTCTTTGAAATGAAGATCCCACCCAACTACGGACCGGTCTATACCCGACGTTTTACAGAAACTTTTCATGGGCTGGGTAAAAAGTGGGACATACCAGTGATTCCCTTCTTCCTGGATGGCGTTGCAGGCAATGATTCACTCAATCAACCGGACGGGATTCACCCGACGGAAGCCGCCCAGCCAATCCTGTTAAACAATGTATGGCCTGAGCTGCAACCCCGGTTGCAGCAGTGAATCCCTTACTGAATAACTTCCTCTTTTTGCCACGGAGACACGGAGTCACAGAGGAAAAGATTTTTTCTTTTCTCCGCGCCTCCGTGGCAGGGTTGTTTCTTTACTGGGTACATCGGAAATGTGGAAGTTGTTTCAGGATAGTTCCTTATGGTGGTTAAACCAGGGGCTTAGCCACCTGTCGTACTTTATTACCCGAAACCAGTTCCAGAAATTCATCCCCCAGCCGCTTGCTCTCATTAACCACCCGCTGCCAGTAACGCACCCGTTCGTCGTAGGTAAATCGGGCAAAATCATTACGATCAGGTATTTTTCCATAGGGGAGCCGGTCAACAAATGCCTGTGACGGCGAAACCAGTACCATATTGTCGGTATTCTGTGGCAACGGCCTGCGATGCTTTAAGGCCTTATCAAACCAGCCGGGAATCATCCTTGAGTAAAAGTGTGGGTAAAGCACCAGACCATCACCCTGATGAAAGCGCATATCGAAGTGGTAATCGGTAAGCCCGCCATCCCGATAGCAGCCTGCGGGCGCACCAGAGATATTCTTCACACCCTTCATCACCGCAGGAATGGCACCAGAGGCCATAATGGCATCCACCAGATTGGTTGCCGTCAGTCGCACACGCTCAGTCGGAAGATCATCGGCATGATAAAAAGCAGGCTTCTCTGAAGTGTCATAGGCTGGATGATAGAAAAGAGTACGGGTAAAAAATGACGACAAATATTTTCTATTAATCAAGTTTCCCGTAGCGGCAAGCCCCAGGCCCGCTATTTGTAGCGGTTTGCGTTCAGAAGCGACCAGTCCATGGCTTCTCACGGCAATCAGATTAAAACGAAAAACCGGATTATCAAGGATCTGTCCGACACTATCGGAGGAAACGATCGTTTCTACCAACTCCCTGGCTTTACGACTTATTTCAGCAGCATCTGGCTTGCTGGAATAACTGGTATAAATATAGCCCTGTTCAAAACGCTCATGGGCAGCCAGAGGGTCATCCTGGCTGTAACAGCTAAAGCGCCAGCTGCCGGCAGAGGTGCCAATCAGATCCAGCGGTGATGTTCTGTGGCTGAAGTATTCACCCAGCAGGGCTTTATCAAGGCCACTGAGCACAAACCACTTTGGACCACCAGAAGCGCCTACCATGACCTTGACACTCTCCTGGGGCAAACCATTGGCACGAATACTTTCCAATGCCTTTGCCCCGGCCTGAATATCAATCAGACTGCCCATACACCGCTCCCCCTGAAAATTCCCAACCAGTGTTATCGATTATAAGGATGATGAGTATGCCAGTGTTGGGCAATCTGTTCCCGTGTACATAGCCATACCTGCTCCCTGGATTGCACATAATCCAGGAAACGGGCCAGGGCTGCCGCTCTTCCCGGTCGTCCAATCAAACGACAATGAAGGCCTACCGACAGCATTTTGGGAGCAGTAGCACCTTCTTCATAAAGTACATCGAAAGCGTCCTTCAGGTAACTGAAGAACTGATCGCCGCTGTTAAAACCCTGGGCGGTGGCAAAACGCATATCATTGCAGTCCAGCGTATAGGGAACCACCAGCTGGGGTTTATCAAACCGGGTATCCCAGTAGGGAAGGTCATCCGCATAGCTATCGGCGTGATATAAAAAACCTCCCTCTTCCACTACCAGCTGCTCGGTATTTGGACTGCAACGTCCGGTATACCAACCGGTTGGGCGCTTACCGGTCACTTCGGTGTGCAGACGAATCGCTTCCTGCATATGACGACGCTCTTCATCAACGTCCATAAACTGATAGTCAATCCAGCGATAACCATGGCTGGCAATCTCCCAGTCGGACTCAATCATGGCGCTGACAGCTTCCGGATTGCGTGCCATGGCCATGGCGACACCGTACACAGTGACCGGTATCTGCCTCTGGGAGAACAGCCGGTGAAGTCGCCAGAACCCGGCCCTTGAACCGTACTCATAGATCGACTCCATACTGATATGACGCATGCCCTTATGAGCCGGAGCACCAATGATTTCCGAGAGAAATGCCTCCGATGCTTCATCACCGTGAAGAATACAGTTCTCGCCGCCTTCTTCGTAATTGATAACAAACTGAACCGCTATTCTGCTATTACCCGGCCACTGGGGATCAGGCGTCGTTTTGCCATAACCTATCAGGTCTCTTGGGTAGTCATCTGTCGTTAAAAGAGGGTCGAACTTCATTGGGCTCTCCATTTTTTTATTGCCTGCCTGATGGGTTCTATGGCATAAATGCTCAAAAAATTGACTAAATGGTCAAATAATAAAACCTATTCTATCAGGATAAAGTGGTACAAGGCTCATACAAGTTTGCCGCTATCAATGCACTGAAAAATAATAACAGCAGGTTCAACACATTAATGAATAACTCTTCTGATGATCTCGCCGCACAGTGGCAGCAGACAAGAATTGATCTGGCAGCCCGTGCGCTGGGTGGGGATGTTCTCGACTGCAGCGATGATTTCTTTGCCGAAAAAGATAACCTGCTACTGGCAGAGGACCCTATATTTCTGCCAGAAAAATATACGGCCTACGGCAAATGGATGGATGGCTGGGAGTCACGTCGTCGTCGCGATGCACCGGGTTATGAAGGCTGTGACTGGGTCATTGTGCGCCTGGCTGCTGTGGGTGAAATCGAAGCGCTGGATATTGATACACGTCACTTTAAAGGTAATGCCCCCGGCGCGGTGCAGCTGGACTACCTGCTTGATGACGCTGATCCCAACGAACAGAGCAACTGGCTACCGCTGACGGATCGGGTGGACGTAAAACCCGATTGCAGAAACCTGATTACTCTGGATCAGCTCGCTCTTCAACCAAGAGTAGCCAGCCATATTCGTTTGAGAATTTACCCGGATGGTGGTGTTGCCCGTCTCCGGGTTTATGGCAAGGTTCATCTTGATCAGCGCCATCGCTTACCGGGTGAGCCCCTGGATCTGGCGGCACTGATGAACGGTGGCCGCTCCGTAGCCTGCAGTGACTCATTCTTCGGCCCTATGCAAAACCTGTTACTGCCAGGGCGTGGTGTCGATATGCATAATGGCTGGGAAACCAGACGTCGGCGGCAGGGCGGTAATGACTGGATGATGGTCAAGCTGGCTCTGCCCGGCACTATTCATCGCGTAGAAGTGGATACCTTGCACTTCAAGGGTAACTACCCTGACCGTTGCAGCCTGGAGGCCTGTACCTTTGCTGGGGATAACCCTGAAGATGCAACGGATCCTGTGCAATGGCATACCATTCTTCCGGAACAGAAACTGCATGCTCATCGCAACCATCGGTTCTTGAATGAGTTGCAGAACACGGAACAACCATACACCCATGTGCGTCTGAATATATTCCCTGATGGGGGTGTATCAAGGCTTCGCGTTCTTGGCTTTGAGAGCGGTTATGAGAGCGGTGTTGAGGGGAGTAGTTCATGACACTTGATGAACTGAACAGTCTGGATATTGATAGCGCCAGATATTTTTTCCGCCAATGCTGTACCAGTGATCATTGGCTGGAATTCATGGCGAACAACCGACCGTACTCCAGTCAGGATGAGCTTCTATCCACAGCGGACACCAGTTGGTCCGCTTGTGGAGAAAAAGATTATCTACAGGCTTTTGCAGGCCACCCGAAGATTGGCGACGTAAACAGCCTGAAAGCAAAATACGCCAACACCCGTGATATGGCCGGTCATGAGCAATCAGGCGCAGCCACTGCCAGTGACGAAACACTCAAGGCGTTAGCAGAAGGTAACACCGCTTACGAAACCCGCTTTGGCTATATCTTCATTGTCTGTGCCACCGGGAAGTCAGCGGATCAGATGCTGTCACTGCTGAATGACCGGCTGAATAACCAGCCGGAACATGAACTGAAGATTGCCGCTGCCGAGCAACATAAGATAACCCGGCTACGTCTGAACAAACTGATTGAATGGAGGCCAATGGCATGACCGGCATCAGCACCCATATTCTGGATACCGGTAGCGGCTTACCGGCAGAAGGAGTCCCTGTCTCCCTGTCAAAACAGGAAGGAGATAACTGGAACCCAGTTGGCAGTGGCGTCACCAACAATGATGGTCGCATTCCAAACCTGGCGACAGATGACCTGAACCTTTCCAAAGGGGTTTATCAGCTGCATTTCGCCATTAAGGATTATTTCCAGAAGCATAAAGTCCAGTGCTTTTATCCGGAAGTTGTGGTGACTTTTGAAGTCAGTGATGACCGTCATCACCATGTGCCGCTGCTGTTATCACCCTATGGCTACTCTACCTATCGGGGTAGTTAAGCCATCACAAGCAGCTGATTGACTCAATATAATAAGAACGAGAACAAGGCTTATGGATAAAGAAATACCAGCCCAGACGCTGAAGGTGGAAATACTGACCCGTGAAGCCTTTGAACCTTTTGGTGATGTACTCGAAACCCGAGATGTACCGTTGGTGATCAATCAGGGGCGTTGTCAGAAATACAGCGACCTGACATCAGTCACCACGGACGATCAGGGTTACACGACAATACATATCTATAAAACAGCCCCGATTAACCACGATTATCAACTGGACCTGCTAGAACGACACCCACTGGGTAGCCAGACATTTATGCCCCTGGCAGGCCAGCGCTTTCTGGTGGTGGTGGCCCCTGACTCCAGTGACGGCTCAACACCCGAGTGGTCATCCATTCGCTGCTTTCTCACCAACGGTAAACAGGGAGTCACCTACCACCCTGGTGTTTGGCATCACCCTTTGCTGTCCATTGCTGGTGGAGATGATGGCGGAGAAGAGTATCTGGTGATTGATCGTAAGGGACCCGGTGATAACTGTGATGAGGTCTTGATGTCTGTGCCGTATATCGTGGAGGTGCCATGATGAGTCAATCGGTAGTTTGGCGAGCCTCTGTCCTGCACTTTCTGGAGGATCCGGCAAAACAACAGGGTTCAGAGGACTCCTGGGAGTTTTTCGAAGACGGTGCCCTTCTGGTTGAAGATGGTCTGATAACCCGATGCGGTCCCTCCGATCAGGTCTTTAAGAATCTGCCCGCCGGAACAGAAATAAAAGACCTGACCGGTCGCCTTCTGGTTCCGGGTTTTATTGATACACACGTACATTATCCACAGCTTGAAGTATTGGCAGGCTGCGGTGTCCAGTTACTGGACTGGCTCAACCAGTACACATTTCCGGCAGAGCAGAAGTTTGCTGATGAGCAGTATGCCAGTGAGATTGCACGGTTCTTTCTGGACCAATGCCTAAGCCATGGAACCACCACAGCCCTGGTGTTTGGTACCGTGGCACCTCAGTCCGTTGATGCTTTTTTTCAACAAGCCCATCAACGAAATCTGCGTATGATCGCAGGCAAGGTGATGATGGATCGTAATGCCCCTGACTATCTGCTTGATACCCCTGAAAGCAGCTACGAAGACAGTAAAGCATTGATCAACCGGTGGCATAACAAAGGGCGATTGTCGTATGCAGTGACCCCGCGCTTTGCCCCTACCTCATCATCGGAACAGTTGCAGATGGCTGGCCGATTATTGCGGGAACATGATGGTCTTTATCTGCACACCCACCTCTCGGAAAACCCGAAAGAGATTGACTGGGTTCAGGAACTGTTCCCGGACAGCAAACACTATGTGGATGTGTACGATCAGCATGGCTTGCTGGGCCCCCGGTCCGTATTTGCCCACTCCGTCCACCTGTGTGACCACAGTTGGCAGCGAATGGGCAGTTCCGGCTCATCCATCGCCTTTTGCCCGGGCTCCAACCTGTTTCTCGGTAGCGGGCTGTTTAATCTGAACCGGGCTAAGGCCCATGGTATCCCCACCGGTCTTGGTACCGATGTGGGTGGGGGAACCAGTCTCTGCCTGCTCAATACCATGAAAGACGCTTATCAGGTATCTCAGTTGCGGGAGGAAACCATCTCGCCGCTTCAAGCTTTTTACCTGGCCACATTGGGAGGTGCCAGGGCACTTCATCTTGACGACAAGATCGGTAGCTTCCGCACAGGCAATGAAGCGGATTTTCTGGTGCTCAATCCGGCGGCTACCCCAATGCTTCAATTTAGAACGGAAAAGATAAGTGCCTACAGCGAACAAAGGGCACTGGAAGAGTTGCTTGGCGTGTTGATGGTGATGGGCGATGACCGGGTCATTGAACAAACCATCATCATGGGTCAGGAAGCCTGAAAGCCGGAAGTGCTGACGACACCATTACGTCTATAACAACCGTCGCTCAGCATTTTCACTAATAAAATGAGTATTGAACCATGGAATCCTATCTACAAGAGTGGTTAAACCTGCTATTTCGCTGGCTACATGTGACTGCCGGTGTCGCCTGGATTGGCGCATCCTTTTATTTCAACTGGCTGGAAGGGCGGTTGGAAGCAGCGCCAGCAAACAAGCAGAAAAAAGGCATCAAAGGTGAGTTGTGGGCGCTGCACGGCGGCGGTATTTATGAAGTGAATAAATATCATCTTGCCCCGGAAAAACTGCCGACAACGCTGCATTGGTTTAAATGGGAGGCTTATGTCACCTGGCTGAGCGGCATGGGCTTGCTGGCCATTATTTATTACTGGGGGGCAGAGAGTTATTTACTGGCACCGCAGTCTGCGCTGACGCCCATTCAGGCCATTGCCATCAGTATCTTCAGCCTGCTAACGGCCTGGCTGATTTATGACCTGTTGTGTAAATCACCGCTATTCAAACAGGAAACACTGTTCAGCCTGGTGCTGTTCTCGCTGGTGGTGTTTGCCGCCTGGGGCTACGCACAACTGTTCAGTGGCCGTGCCGCCTATATTCATGTCGGTGCGCTGATTGGTACCCTGATGGTGGGAAATGTGTTCAGGGTGATTATCCCTTCCCAGAGAAAACTGGTTGCCGCCGCTGAACAGGGGGATACCAGTTTTGATCCTTCTTGTCTTGGAAAGAGTGCCAGGCATGCCCTGCTGCGCTCTCGCCACAACAATTACTTCACACTGCCGTTGTTGTTTATCATGATCAGTGGTCACTATGCCATGACCTTTGGCAGCCAGTGGAACTGGGCAATTCTGGCGGTTCTGGCAGCGGCTTCAGTACTGGTTCGTCATTTCTTCAACCGACGCAATCAGGGTGCCATTTTAACCTGGCTATGGCCTGCAGCGGCGGTGTTGATGTTGACTCTGGCCTTTATTATCCGACCACAAATGGCTGCACAGCAGGCACCGATGGCAGAGCAACCGGCTGTGGAACAGGGCGATATTGTTGAGCTGGTTACTGCCCGATGCAGCACCTGTCACTCGGCAACACCGACAGATCCTCTCTTTCAGTCACCGCCCGGTGGCCTGGTTTTCCACGACTATGATTCCATCGCCAACAAGGCTGATAAGATTTATAGCCAGACCGTACAGACTCAGATTATGCCATTGGCTAATCGCACGGGCATGACCGATGAAGAGCGCAAGTTGCTTGGCCTGTGGTATCAACAACTCAGAGCGGGTGGATCGAATGATTCATGATGTTGAAGCCTCTCTTTCAGTAATGCCACTTGCTTAAGAGTGGATATAAAGAAGACCCGGTACAGAGTCGTCCGGGTCACATAATCAGTTGAGGCGAACGGTCACCCAGACAAAGCGGTGATCTGAGGAAACTTCTTTATCGGTACCACGGTCTCCTACCCTGGGGTCATTAAACAGCAGACGTCCCGGTTCGCCCTCTGCCTGCCAGTAGACACCGGAATCCACCACATTCAGCGTCAACGACGGCACGGCATAGTCTACCCGGCTCCCAAAGGTACTGGTGCGGGTTTCAGGGTAAGGGTGGCCTTTGCTGTTATCTTCCAGCCTGGCACCTTCGCTGACTGGTAAATACTTGCCAGCCGGATGACTGACCTCGTTATTGACCAGCGGATGGAAGATCATAAGTTCTCGAATGCCATAATTCTGACCGCTGGAGAACTCCGTGTCGGCATTCAGGTCACCCATAATCACAAAGTCCTCACCGGTAAAGCCGCCGGTATTGCCCTGGTCGTCATAGAGGCTTGGTTCACCATTCAGGTAGTGCATCCACAATTTATTTTCAGCACCGTTGCGATAGCGGTTATGGTGGGCCAGGGGATCAAAAGCTGCCGGCGTCGGGTGGGACAGCAGGGCGTGGATAACCTTGTTGCCACTGGGTGTGGGGATAATAATTGGCGCATCCACATGGTTTTTCGAGCTGAGTCGCAGCTCCTGAAACTCCTTATCGTTGTACCAGTTATCGTTACATTTCATGCCCTCAGGAATTGGGTTGTCGGGATCTTCACAGTTAATAATGGTCGGAATCACAACTTCTTCAGGCAGATCTTTCCACTTGAACGTTTGAAAGGTGCGGGTGTTGTCGGCATCAATCTCAAACCTCGACATCAGGGCAAAGCCGTAGTGCCCATGATAAAAACCAAAGCCGTAGGCATCATTGGGCAATGTGGGTCCAGCGCCGTCATTGCCAAAATCCAGACTGGTGTCTGTGGGCAACAGACCGGTATTAGTGGCATAGTTCTGAACAAACGGGTAGTGAATCGGCTCCAGCATATCGCCCCCGTCGACACTGTTCATACTTTGGGAAACCGACAGATAGTTTTTCTGGAAGTTGGCCAGCGCGGTCATATCCTTGCCTTCACCATCGTTATTGAACTCGGTGAGCAGCAATACATCAGGCCGGTTCTTCTGGATGATGGCAGCAATATTACGAATCTGTATCACCCGCTCTGCCCTGGCATGCACGTCAGATTCAGTACCACCGGCAACATCCTGTTTCCAGATGGCAATCAACTGGTTCTGTTCCTCTGGCGTGATGCTGAAAAACTCAACCCAGCGCTGGTAGTTTTCTGCCGCGTCACCATCGACAGCAAACGATACGTTAAATGAAGCGAACTTGACATCCACTGGCATTATTGGTTCGGTTACAAACTCTTCATTACAGCCAGATAACAGGATAGTGGAAGTAGCCAGCACAGCGGCCAGCAGGGTCTTTTTTACATTCATGGGGGGGGAAGTAAGCGGTGGTTAATCAGGTGGATTATTGTGCATGGAAAGTCTGTTGTACACTATTGATGCAGATCAAACCAAGTGATTAATCTTTGTACACCTGACAGCAGGGCATTCAAGATAATTTCAGCGAGCATGAGCACCTGATTTCCCTGGCGATATCACCTCAGGTGAGTACTGCAGCGGCTCTTAGGGTAGACATTAAGCGCCTACTACTCTCTTCGGCAAGTTAAAGATGGAACCACGAAGGACACGAAGAGCACGAAGGAAAAGAATAGCTCTTCTTTGTGTTCTTCGTGTCCTTCGTGGTTCCATCCGAAACCCCAATTAAAGGAGGGATAAGCTTAATGTCCAACCTAATGCAGCGGCTAACCTGTCAGAGTCTATCATCAGATGGGGCGGGTCATTAACCTTTATGATAAGTGCTATTTGATAAAGTGCTGACGATAAAACCGAAGTTCATCAATGGACTCACGGATATCTTCCAGCGCAAGGTGAACACCCTTCTTGGTAAACTGCTCCAGTAACTCCGGCTGCCAGCGACGAGCCAGCTCTTTCAGGGTGCTGACATCAATATTCCGATAGTGGAAGTAGTCGTGCAGCTCTGGCATATATTGCCAGAGGAAACGGCGGTCCTGACCGATGGAGTTACCGCACATTGGTGAAATACCCTGGTCAACGTGTTGGCGGAGAAAATCCAGGGTCATCTGTTCAGCCTGCCTTTCACTGATAGTGCTGGCTCTTACCCGATCCGTCAGGCCTGTGGCTCCGTGAGTCTTAACACACCACTCATTCATGGCACCCAGAACATCATCATTCTGGTGAACAGCGAGAACTGGACCTTCCTCCAGAATGTTCAACTGGCCATCGGTAACAATTGTCGCGATCTCAAGAATCCGATCATTGACTGGATCCAGGCCTGTCATTTCCAGGTCGATCCATATGAGATTATCCGATTTAGCCATCCAACACCCGGTCGTCAAAGTTTAGAAAGTCTGAACGGTTTGATAATTACCTGTCCTGTCGCTGAAAAAAGATGGATCAATTTAAGGGCAGATAACGAATCAGCTGACATAATAAGTCTACTTCATTCATAATTGCAGCGAAATCAGCTCAACACAAATTTATGATACTGTCCAACCTTACAAATCAGGCTCTCTCCCGCACATCATGAGTAAGCGCAAACTAACGCGCAAACAAAGCTGGCGCATCGAGAAAATTCAGGAAGAACGCAAAGCCCGCGCCCAAAAGCGTGAGGATAAGATTACCCTGGAACTTCAGGATGATTCCCTGGGACCAGAGCAACCAGGGCTGATTATTGCCCACTATGGCGCACAGCTGGATATCGAACCCATTGGCAAACCCGGTGAGACCTATCGCTGCCACCTGAGGGCCAACCTGCCACCACTGGTGACCGGTGACCGTATTGTCTGGAGAGCCTCCAGCAAAGGCGGCATGGGGGTGGTAGTGGCACTTGAGGACCGTGACAGCCTGTTATCCAGACCGGATATGCGAGGACAGCTAAAGCCGGTTGCCAGCAATATTGACTACATTGTTCTGGTCATCGCCCCGGTGCCTATTCCCCATTCGAACCTGATTGACCGCTATCTGGTGGCTGCGGAAACCGTTGGTATTGAGCCGGTCCTCCTGCTCAATAAAACCGATTTGCTGGAAGGTGGAGCGAACCGTCCATCTTTTAGTAAAGAGCTTGACGATATGCTGATTAACTATGAGCGTATTGGCTACCGCGTACTTAAAGCCTCCACCCGGACGGAAGATGGGCTCAATGAACTCAAGAACCTTCTGAATGAACATACCAGCGTTTTCGTCGGCCAAAGCGGTGTCGGAAAGTCTTCTCTGGTCAATACACTCCTGCCCGGCGTTGATACCAGGGTCGGCCCGCTGTCTGAAAGCACCGGCAAAGGCACCCATACCACCACGGCAGCCAGGCTATTCCACTTCCCGGCCGGTGGTATGCTGATTGACTCCCCGGGGATCCGGGAATTCGGACTTTGGCATATGGAACCGGAAGACGTGTTGCACGGCTTTAAGGAGTTTCGTCCCTTTATCGGGCACTGCAAATTCAGGGATTGCAGTCATGAACAGGAGCCGGGTTGCGCTATTCGCCAGGCCCTTCTGAATGGCGATATTCTTCAGGAAAGAATGGACAGCTACCAGAATATTCTGAATTCTCTGGAAAAAGCATAGGGCAGAAAAGCGTTAATACCCATAAAGTGGTACTGACTTAAGAGTGAAAGTCTTGCCATACGTAGGCTTTAAGGCACCCTGCGATTTGAACCACAAAGCACACAAAGAGCACAAAGGAAAAGAAAAGCTCTTCTTAGTGCTCTTTGTGTGCTTTGTGGTTCCATTCAAATCTCTCAATTTTTGAACACATCCAAGACACTGGTTTTCACACAAGGTCCTTGCTATGTGGCACAATAGCTTTCCAAAGTTGTGCACAGCCAATCTGCTTCAATGCAAAAACACACTGGAAAAATGGTTCTTTCCTCAAGCTTTCAATTACGGTACCCGTGCCTCTGTACTGTGAATGCCAATTGTCCTGGCGATAGTAAAATTGCACCAGGCTCGCGTTGAGATTCACGGCCTGCTTGATGACAGAATGCCTTACGGTTTCTGTTTTGGGTTTATCATAAGGGTCTTTCATGACCGTATGCCCCAGAGTAATCACCCGCCCTTGGCGATTGAGAAATAAATAAGCCAGCAAACCACCGGTATCTGTTGTCCCAAAATGTCTTTCTACGTACGCTTTGGCTGATTGATTGCTGGGAATACAAGCCGGCGTAAAGGCCAGATACTGTTTCAATTGCTGAGGGAGAGGCAGTGTCGCATATTCGCGTGACACAATTCTTTTTTGGGAGAGTTGCTGTTGAATGGCCCGCCTGCACAGATGTTTCAGGGAACCAACCGTCAGATGTTCATCTTCGTGCAGGCCATAAAGCTCAGCCACGGTACCTTGCCACTGACAGCCAGTAAATGGACACCTGAGGTAAAATTTGCTGATTTTACGTCCCGTGAAATTATCAACGTTAATCAAATTACAATAACTGATATTTTCTGGAGTATCCGGCTTATTCTCAGCTGAGCAATGGTGACATAATCGATCTGTTGGTAGTGCCAGGGTTCTGTAATGGCTACAGTCCTTGCATAGCAAATGGCCACACATTGTCTGAACTACCCTTCGTGGTATTCCGCCACAATCAACGCAAACGCGATCCTCTGGAAACCGAATGCGCTCGCTGTTTTCCGGCAACCACTGAGCATTGCTGACAGCGTATCCGCCCCACAACACTCTGTTACTGTCGCTATCTACAACGCCGCCATGGGCACTGCCCATCAGTGGCAGTATCGGGCGGCTGACTGCTGGGTTCATGTTCATAGGTGCTCCAAACCGTGGCTTCGCCAGTCATGAGAATTGGTCATCTGGCTTCCCGGTCGACCTGCACAAATACGACACTCTCAAACTACAGGGCGGGCCGGTTGGTGCCTGACGCAGAGGCTCTCCCTGGAAAAGCTACCGTGGAGTATCAATTGCTTAACGAAAACTTTCCAAAGTGTCACACCATCAATATGCGCCAAATCGTCGCAAGCGTCCCAATGCACACAATTCCATCGCAAGGATTCAGCTACGGTGTCATTACCTTCACAAGCGGGATCCCATTTTTTCGGGTGGTAGTAAAACTGTATATAGACCGCCTTGCGGTCCAATGCCTGCTCGCGGATAAAGCGCTTTACGGCTCTTTTTTTGTCGGCATCAGAGGGATCCTCCACGACCGTAGACCACGTAGCCATCACCCGGTCCTTATTATTGAGCAACAGGCAAACCAGCAAACCAGGGGATGTCACAAAGTACTTTTCTACATAGGCTTTGGCTGAGCGGTTGCTGGGCGTGTAACCCGGTGGCGCATTGGCCAGATACTGTTGTAACCCCTGAGGTAAGCGCAAGACAGCGCAGCATTCGCTTAACAGAATAGTATTATGACCAAAGCGGCGTTGAATGGCCGTCCTGCACAGATGTTTAAGTGGAGAGACAGGGGAAGCATTCATCAGATGTTCACTTTCATGAATGCCGAAAAGTTCAGCCACCGTGCCTTGCCACTGACAATCGGTGAATGGACACTTGAGGTAAAATTTGTCGATCGCACGTCTTTTGAATGGAAAAGGTTCGATCACTTTGCAAGCATCTATGTGTTCCTGCGTGGCAGGTTTTCCATTAGCTGTGCATATATGACATAAACGACCTGGCGGGGTTGTCAGGGTTCTGTATTCGCTGCAGTCTTCACACAGAAGGGAGACGCAAGCTGTTTGTACTGCGTTGCGCGCCAATCCCTGACAATCAAAGCAAATACTCCTCGGTAATGAATAGAGATACTCTTTATTTTCTTCCGGAAAAGCCTCCACATTGCAAATGTGGTATCCGCCCCACAACACTTTGTTGCGGTAAATATCCGTAACTGGACCACAGGCACTGCCCATCAGCGGCAGTTTTTGGGCGCTGGCTACTGCGTTCATGTTTCCCGATCATCCAAAATCAATATTGCAATGCAAATGGCCCCGGACAAGTCATGGAAATCACAGGTTCGGAGTGTGATGCTCATGATACAGCGTCCAGTATAGCCAGCATCTGCTCTGCCTGCCGAACGGGACACAGGGAGGGAGTTGGGGGGCAGGTCTTTCTTTTTGAACACCTTCAGGATTCAAGGCCTGACACCGGTTTTTTCTCTGGAAAAGGCGTAGAAGACAGTCGTACAATCTTTTTTGATAAGTGTCATTGCGGTTCAAGGATTACCTATACTCAACAGTGTCAGATAACACCGCCTGCCGATCATGATCAACTATCAGACCACCAGCCAGCACCCAAGGCTTGGCTTTGAAGTGTGTCAGGGTTTAAACCTGAAAACGTTAACCAGCAGCCAGAGGCTTGGTCTGAAACATGCGCTTTGGCAGCATGGGGTTGTCTTCGCCAGGAAGCAACATATGACCGCCAGTGAGATGGAACAATTTGCACTGGATACTTTCGGTCCCATGATGATAGGCGACAATCGCCAACGTAAGGATCGCCCACCTTTACCACCTGAGCTGGTCAGCAATCATGTGGCCGTACTTGGCAACCCCCTGGGCCCTGTTGATCGCCCACTGGAGTCAGCTGCATGGCAATGGCATCACGACAAGGATGCGCTTCCCCGCCTGGAGGGACTGGCAATGAATGCGCTCTATATCGTGATGCTTCATATACACAAGGTGCCCGGGACCGGATGCGATGGACAACCTCACACAACGCACTTCCTCGACCAGCTTGAAGCCTGGCGCGCGCTCAGTCCTGAGCGGCAGGCAGAGTTGAGAACAGTAAAACTGATCCACTCGCCACCTTTTTTGCAGCCTGATTCATGGACAGCGGAAACACCGTTAAAAACCCACCCCCTGGTCTCTGAACATGAACTGATTGCCAGGGAAGGGCTCTACATGGGATCGGATACGGCAATACCGGTTGGGCTTGAAAAGGACCCTGAAGCGGCCAGAACATTCTGGCAAGCACTGTTGGATGAAATCCTTGCCAGCTGTGTCATTTACGCTCACCGGTGGCAGGAAGGCGATATTGTTTTCTGGGATAACTCTCAAGTCATGCACCGTGGACAACCCTATGACTCAAGGCACCATCAGCGAGTTGGCCTCAGGTTAGGGGTAGTGGCCCGGGAAGAAACCACGCTGCGACATCGCTAGCGAATTATTGAGGTGGGGAACCTTGCAACTATAAATCTGTCGAATCCCATTGATGATTAGTAATCGGTAATGAAAAAATGAATTCAACATATTTTTCTTTTGCCACTACCGCTGCTGCAAAAATCAACTCTATAGTTTATAGCTCAAAGGCTAAGGGTGGAAAACAGCAAACAATATCCGGCTCAAGGACATTGTTCAAAACGGTAACAACTTCGGAAGAGCCGGTAAAGCCACGAATATATAAGCGCAAAGCAATGGATGAAAGGCCCATCATTGCGGATCTCGGCAAGAAAAGTTGTAAAGTAACCACTCCTGATCACCAGATTGCTGTCAGGCAGAGTCCACAGCTCTCAGAATCAGGGCAAGCAAGTATCTCAAAGAAACCTTCTGATCCCGCTGTCTTACCAGGTCAAAATATACAGAGGGCCTTGGATCAGCCCGTTGAAATAAATGGAAGACAATATACTCGTCAGGAAATTGCCGGGTTAACCGTACCAAAACTTAATCAGATTCTCAAGAAAGAAGAAGATAAAGAAGTTTGTAAATTTGTAAGATATTTGCGAAGAACTGAGAAGAATAAAGGTTACTCTGAAAAAAGCAGAGGATTGAAAGTTATTAAAATGCAATACATTGATAAGCAAATAAAAGTGATGCAGTCAGAAAAAGATAGATTGAAATTGGAGAATAAAAATCTATCCCGGGAAATAAAGGCTATTAATGAAAAATGTAAAGAAGTTGAGCGGTTAATTTCCATTAATAAGAATTAAATAAAAGGCAGAAATAAAACAGAGGTCTTTCTTTTAGAACATAGTAAAGATACAAGACCTACCGTTCTTTCTTTTCTAACTATTTTCAAACAGCCTTTTATTGTTACTACAGAACTACCAAAAAGTTCTGATCAAAAACCGCCACTGAAGCTGGAGTCACAGCCTCCGCCTCCGCCACCGAAGCTACAGTCACCTCCGCTGTAACCACTGCCGCTGCAAACACCGCTGCTATAACCACCGCCACCAGAGTAGTCATCGTGACTACTACTACCATAAGTACCATAAGCACTACTGCTGTGATGGCTGCTGGCGAGTAAACCACCTGACACCAATCCTATAAACAAGCCGTTTCGCATGGAACTGGAAGTTTCGGAGTTGCCAGTACTTTTGCTTCCGGAGATGGAAGATGTGCTCGGGGGGTGAGCTTTGACATGCGCTCTAATGGTTTGTCTTTGACCCTGAGAGAATTTTCCCGACGGAGTATCTGGCAGATTTGTCGTTGACCTTCGTGTGTAGGGTTCACTTTTCGGTTGGTCAACAGAAGTACAGCTAAAGCAACTCCACAGACCTTTTCTCTTGGTCCCGGGCTCTTGTTGCTGCGAACCGGCACTTACATAATCGGAGCGCACAGTGGCCCCAGAAATGGATTCCATGGAAATCTCCAGTGTTTCAAAGTTACATAGATAATGTTTATTTGTACGTCCGCTTTACTGAATGATTCCTGATAACAGAGACAACATTTGGCGGAACACCATGGATCATAGTCATGATTCTGGATATGGCAAATTTTCTATGGTTTTTTGGGCTATGTTTCCTTTAAAGGCACTGTTCGGAAACAATCGTGAATAAATTCTGTCCAATCCAATGAGTCAGGCAAACCGGATTTATTGAACGATGAATATTTCAGGCAACTATCAGGCAATGGCCCAAAGTGGAAACAATCTTCGGTACTGTCAATCCTGTCAGAATGAACGACAGGCTGTGCAAGAGTCGACCTTTAATGAATGCTCCGAATTGGTGTGTCTGGGATGCTGTTCCTGCCTGGTATTAAAATTTGGATACGGCTGCATAGCATCTGGTTTCTGTGGTGTGCTATGTGCCGCAGCGTGCAAACCATTGTTATTGGACCTGAGTGTTTATTTAACGGATGAGCATCTGAAAGATCGTAAGTGCCATCACACGGATAACTTGACGCCCCGGTTTAACGTTAGCGGCACCAGTAGCGATATTACAGCTGATACTGCCAGGGCAACGGGTTCAGTTGATGACCGTCCGACTAAACAACCCCGGCCTATTACTGTTCAGCCAGAGAAAAACTCAGACAGACATCCTCGCCCAATCGGGCGTGGCAGAAATAAACGTCGCCGGTAGTGTTGTAATTATACTGGTCCGATACACCGTGAATATGACAACACTTCCGTTCTTTCCGGTATTTATCAATAAAAGTATGCTGGAGTCATATGGCATTGCTTTTTGCTTTTTTTCTTAACCGGGCAGCAGTGATACTGCCCACATTATCATTATCAACACCTTCATCAGCAACACGTTGCGATTCGACAAAATCAGCCCATATAGCAACGTCATGTTTATTGTACAAACAAACAGGAATTTGCCAGCAGTATTTTTTCAGACTTTCAGGTAATGGCAACTGGTCCAGAACGAAATACTGATCAGTGGCTGCATATCGTTTGATGATCGACCGGCACAAATACTTTAATGAGTAAGGGCTATCCACAATATTCTCAATGGACAGAATCTCATTAAAGTTCCTGTCGATAATGCGCAGTGGACTTTCTACAAGAAACTTTCCTGTCAGTGAGGTTACCTTGGCAATGCATTGAAACGCACTGGTTTTATCAGGTATTTGTTGAAACAGAATTCTGAGTATTTCATCCTCACCATTGAGAGCTGCGAGGTAAAATGCACGGGAGTCATAACCCATGACTGCCTTTTGCCACCCCCTGCTCAGGATGAACTCTACCTCACTGGAAAGACCACCTGCTATGACCGTCAGCAGCGGAAACCAATGATTGTGGTCAAGTGTGAAGACTTCTACCTTTTGCCGGATCAGGAATCGGAGAATATCTGTGTCTCTGGACTCATTGGCATAGTAACAGGCGAGCTGGAAGACAGAGGTGAAGGTTTTGCAGTTCCTTGCATTGATATCAGCACCATACTCTACAAGTCGTTTCACCACCTGTTTATTCCCTTTGCGGCAGGCGGACATCAGCGGAGTTGAACCATACGTGTTGACCGCTTCAACATCTGCTCCGGCCGCCAACAGCATCTGGGTAACCTCTTCGTTGCCTACTTCAGCAGCAGCATGCAAGGGGCCGAACATCATTGAATCTGTCTTCTCTATATCTGCGCCCGCAGTCAAAAGTATCCCGGTGATTTCCGTGCAGTTCTGATCGGCAGCCGCTATCAGGGGTGTCCAGCTGGCATTGTCGGCCCGGTCCACATCAGCTTTTGCACGAATTAGCTTTCTGACATGCTCGGGCTGATTAAAATAGGCGGCTCTGGTCATTAGTGTAAATCCCTCACAATCCACTGTGTCCAAGTCACCTGTCGACAGAGCTGCATGACTTGAACAACATTGGCCTAATACACTGGACAGTGAATCCGCTCCGTTCAGTTGCCCGTTCAGTTCAGGGGTGAGCGTTTCAGCAGGTTTCACTTTACGATTGGCCAGCCTGGGCATCGTGCCCGCTTCAAACTGGTTGCCAGCGGTTGGCAATTGACGGGTAGTAATCTGATCTTCTGGATAGTGGTCGCTGGACAGATGGTTAGGGGCAACCGGAAGTGAACTCGATAATCTTTCTGCTGGACCCACGCTACCTCCCGGGAAAATCAGGACAATATGACAGCATCTCTGTTAGAGAGATAAACGTCATGAAAGTTCCTGATCGGGCAGCTAATCGCAATAGCTCATGACGTTTTAGTCATGATGAAAAACTGTCCTTGCAATGCGGGGCAGACAATATACGACACTGTTTTTTAATTGGTGTCATTAGATCCTTCATGAGCAACCATATTAAATGCCCTGGAGCGCAGATTGCTGGCCAGTTTGCCCTGGGCTGGATCGGGGTAACTGTTCTGAAGACGCTCCAGAACATGCATAAGGACAATGCGTGGTACGGAGTCGAGCTTTGGCTCTAAATATTCAAGGACTGCCAGGACATTAATGCGCGTCATTGCCATCAGTGCGCGGGCAGGACCAACAGCCTGACCGATTGCCAGGTTGAGTTCATCGATCATAATGCTGGTAAGTGACCTGGCGTGGGTCGAGTCACCTGAAGCCAGCACAGGGGAATCGTAATTTAGCAGTGTTGACGGGCCAGATTCCATCGGGGTGATCAAGTCAACCACATAAATCCAGTCTTTCCTTGTATACGTTCCTTTTAAACGAAGAATGAGGTTGCAGAAGCAACAGTTTATGCCGTAGTAAACCTCATTGAAGTCGTTGGTTTTAACCGGTTCATACTCATCCGGCAAGAAGCCGCCCTCCTCCTTGGCAGCTTCCTTCAGCCAGTCATAGAGTTGATCTTTAATGCTACTGAAATCCTCTCTGTTAAGCACCAAAAGATCGGTATCCCTTGGCGTGACTGAGCGTTGAATAACACCCGGTAATATTTCGGCTGGTAACAGGTCGCTGCTGGTTGCCTGCTTAAATGCCTCGCTCCCCCAGAGTGACTGAACCTGTACCTGGTAAGCACGGCTTCCCAAATATGCCACAGGCTTCCCGTCATGATTCAACGCCTGTACCCCCTTGGCTATTTGCTCATGAAAATAATCTCTTGCCGTGAGGGTCTTCGGAGTATCTAACCTGACAGATTTGTTATTGTTTGTGACAAAATTTGCCAGAGTATTACGGTTTTTGCTGGTTTGTTTCTTAGAGCGGCCATTATTAGTCGGGACTGGATTCGGTTTATGACTGATAGTGGTTTTGGCTAATGATAGCTCTTTAGAGATATTCAGGTCTTTTAAGCAGCCTGCTATGAAAGCAATATTTTTTTTCAATCTTTTCCTGTTACAAGCTGAAGCCTGTTCAAGCTTGGCAATAGTTGGAAACTCATTATTGAGAATGTCGACCCGTTTACTGATAACGGTAACCAGGGCATCATTCAAATGCTTAATTTGTTGCAAACTGTGGTATAAAGTAGCGTGAATTGACTCGAACATAACAATTTTCAGGCACTTGTCTTGTTCATTAATGACGTGTTCCCTGATTTTGTTTAAGTGACTGAAAGCATCTTTGAAACTGGATTTGATGTTTTGGTTGAACCTGTGAAATTGATCAGTTTTCTCTTTAATCCCGGAAGCATTTGCTTTGATTTTTTCATTCCATTTCTCTTTTCTCATCTTTGGTGCGTGTGATGAATCACTGGTATAAATGCTGGTAAGGCAGGCTTCCAGATCACTGAATATTGAAGCGCATTCACAAATTTGCTCAATGAGCACTACGCAGTAATAACTGCACTGAGAGAACGTCAGCAATAACTCAGTGTGCGGTGATGGTGCATGGTTTGCAAAAATATTGGTTAGCCATTCACAGGATGTTCTGTCCAGTTCTGAGATGTTGATGCCTGGATTGTATGCATCGCACTCTTTATTAATGAGCTTTAAAATATCATGATTCTGGATCAGGGGGCGTGCCAGGAAGGGTTTCAGGCACTCAGAAAGCGGTTGCGGATTGTCATTTGTTATTCCATCCCCGGCAGTATATTGCACGATGATTTTTTTGGCCTCATCAAAGCTATTCCTGATGGTCATCTCGTGATTGTTGGTCAGAGTCTGTATTCTTTTCCTGACCAGAGGTAAACGACGGTAGAATGTGCAGTCTTTCATTGCCTCATCGGGCAATAAGTCAAGCTCATGCAACTGGTCTCCCCATCGGTTCAGAACATCCAGTGTTTTTTGCAAATACTCGGTTTTCTCTACCGGTATTAAGAGTGACTGGTTTTCAGTTTCATCCTCCTTGTGATCAATAAGGTTACTCAAGTAAATAGAAGCAGCTACAAGCCCTTTGATGAAATAATAGCTAAGGGGGTAATATCTGGATTGTCTATGCTCATTAAGTTCACTATGCCAGCTTTCGATGTTAATTCCTGCCGTATTGTTATGTTTAAGTGCTTGAATAACCGGCTCCAGTGAATACTGGTTGTGGAAAACTATTCGAGTGGTTGCTTCACAAGCCTTTTTGGTTTCATCCCATCGCCCTGCTATTGAAGCGGCATGTATTAAATCTGCACAGAATAGATGCTGCCCAATCGTCTGATTGGTCACGCAGACTGGTTGAAATTCGTGATCACCAGATTCTTGCCTGTATCGATCAATTGATTGGAAAAGATAATCAGAGACGATATGCAGGATAGGCTCTTTACTCTTAAAGTCTTCCCATGCTCCTGTAGCAATGGCAGTGAGCATATCGCTGATCCCTTCTTTTAGCATGTCAGACTCTTTCGGATTAAAGCCAGGGCGTTTCCGGGGTGGCACATGCAAAATTGAGTGGTAATTCCTGATTTGCGGTTTTACTGGTGCCCGAAGGGCAATATTGTCTCTGATGTCAGCGCCTCTTATCAATTTCTCCACAACACAACGAACAAAGGATAAATGGCAGGCAATATATTCACTCAGAAAGCTGATTGCTTGCTGGTCCGGGGAGTCATCCCCGGGATACCATTGGCATAGCATTTTGATGAGAACACGATACTGCATGGCCAGCCGCAGCGTTACTTCACACATGTCATCGCTCAAAAACAGCTGTTCGGAGAATTCGATATATTGACTTTTGAAAGGGAACTTTTTTTTGTTATACCAATCAACAAGTTGGTATGCATTGTCTCTGAATACCAGATATTTATCGGCGAGACACCTGAGCGAAACCAGTCTATTGTAGATTAAGCTATGGAACTGGTGATGATCGGTATCAAGAAACTTTCTATTGAGGAATTCTTGCTCAAGTTCCGCACTATGGTTGGATAATACCTCCTTGAAGTTTCGGACACTCCCTATCGTAATTCTCTGAGGGGACGACGGTATGCAGAAATCGGGAAGAGTACGCTCAACGCTGTTATCATCAGGCAGAGGCTTCATGAACACGTCGGAAACAGGGCAGGAGGCTGATGAGGGTTCCGGAAGGCTCTGGTCAGAAGCCGAGGTCAATTCAGGTGTATGGTACGTTTCATCTACTTTAATGGTCGCAGTTTGCCTTTTGGTCAGTGAAAAATCACTGGGCTGGGAGTATTCCGGGCCATTGGTTTTATCACTACTCACGAAATGAAGTTCTGGTTTGATTACAGAAGCTCCGGCTGTCGTTGGGTCTGTGTTTACCAATCCTTCTGAGCGGCGCTCAGTGGTGTATTCGTCAGGGGCAGGACGGGGAAAAGCAAACGGAGTACATGTGTTTTCGATATTTTGCATAATTATTTTTAAAGAACGGCATGTAACAACTGGATATCTTTATTATTCAGACATAATTACTCTGATTTGGTTCCACATAATTAATTATGCTCAAGGAGTTGATTGCACCGGTCCTATCTATATTGATTTTTTCCTGAAACCTGTTGTCAAAGGACTGATATATTAAATGCCCTGGAACGCAGAGTGCTGGCCAGTTTTTCCTGGGCTGGATCGGGGTAACTGTTCTGAAGACGCTCCAGAACATGCATAAGCACAATGCGTGATACGGGATCTAGCTTTGGCTCTAGATATTCAAGGACTGCCAGGACATTAATGCGCGTCATTGCCATCAGTGAACGGGCCGGGCTAACGCTAACAGCCTGATTGATTGCCAGGTTGAGTTCATCCATCATAATGCTGGTAAGTGGCCTTGCTTGGGTCGAGTCACCAGAAGGCAGCACGGGGGAGTCGTAAGTCAGCAGTGGTGACGGGCCTGAGTCCATCGGGGAGATCAAGTCAACCACATAAGCCCAGTCTTTCCTGAAATAACTTCCACTTAAAGAAACAATGAGGTTGCAGCAGCAACAGTTTTTGCCGTAGTAAAACTTGTTGTCATCGTTGGGAGTAATCAGTTGATATTTCCCCGGCATGTTGTCGTCTATGCCGGCGGCTTTCTTGAGACGGATACAGAGTTGCGTTTTGATTTCACTGAATTTCTCCTGGTCAAGTACCAAAAGATCGGTATCTCTTGGCGTGACTGAGCGTGTAATAACTGTATCAGATATTTCGGCTGGTAACAGATGGCTGCCGGTTGCCAGCTCAAATGCATTATTCCCCCAAAGTGACTGAATCTGCGTCTGATAAGCACGGCTCCCCAGATAGACCACTGGCAAACCTTGATGTTGCAACGTCTGCACTTCGCTGGCTATTTGCTCTTGAAATTCAGCTCTTTTACTGAGAGTCTCCTGAGTATCTGGCCAGATAGTTATTGCTTTGGCAAAACCTGCCAGAGTATCACTGTGATTGATGACTTGATTGTTGCGTTGACCTTTTTTAATCTGGCCTGAATTCGGTTTATGCCTGCCAGTGGTGTTGGCTAATGATAGCTCTTTAGAGTCATTCAGTTCTTTTAAGCACCTTGCTATGAAAGCAATATTTTTGTTCAATCTTTTCCCAAAACCAGCAGTAGCCTGTTCAAGGTTGGCAATAGTTGGAAACTCATTCCTGAGAATGTCGATCCGTTTACTGCTAACGTTAATCAGGGCAGAGTTCAAATGCTGAAGTTGTAACAAACTGTGGTATAAAGTAGTCTGAATTGACTCTGAAAGCACAATTTTCAGGCATTTGTCTTCCCCATTATTGCTGTGTTCTCTGATTTCTTTTAAGTGGCTGAAAGCATGGTTGAAAAAGGTTTTGAAATTTTGGTTGAACTTGTCAAATTGATCAATTTTCTCTTTAATCCCGGAAGCATTTGCTCTGATTTCATCTTTCCATTTCTCTTTGGCCATCTTAAGTGAGTGTGAAGCTTTACTTGTATGAATGCAGGTAAGGCAGGTCTCCAGATCACTGAATATTGAAGCGCATTCACAAATATGCTCAACGATCATTGCACAGTGATAACAGCAGCGGAAGAACGTTAGCAATAATTCGGTGTGCGGTGTTGGTACATCGTCTACAAAAATTTTAATCAGGCGTAGACAGGATTCTCTGTCCAGTGCTGAGATGTTAATGTTTGGATTGAATGCACCCCACGCTTTATTAATAAGCTTTAAAATATCATTATTCTGGAGAAGTATTTGTGTCAGCCGGGATTCCAGGTATTCAGGAAGCTGTTGCGGATTGTCATTGGTTATCCCATCCGAGGCGGTATGTGGCATGATGACTTTTTGGGCCTCATGAAAGCTCTTCTTGATGGCCATCTCGTGATTGTTGGTCAGAGTCAGAACTCTCAGCCAGGCGAGAGATAAACGGCGGCGGTATTTAAAGGTTTCCCTTGCTTCACTGGCCAAAAATCCAAGCTTCTGCAACTGGTCTGCCCATGTATCCAGAACATTCAGTATTTGTATCAGCTCTTCCGTCTTCATTACTTTTATTAACGGTGATTGTTTCTCAGAATCACTCTCCTTGTGAGCAAGAAGGGTACTCAGGTAAGTAGAAGCAGCTTCAAGTCCAAGGGTAAAATACATGTAAATGGGGTAGGGGCGGGATTGTGTGTATTCATTAAAGTCATTATGCCACTTCTCAATGTTGATTCCTGGTGTATTGTTATTATGTTTAAGGGCCTGAATAACCGGCTCCAGTGAATACTTGCCATGGAAAACTATTCGAGTGGTTGCTTCAAAAGCCTTATCGGCTTCGTCCCATCGTCCTGCCATTAAAGCAGCATGGAATAACTCTGCACAAAATAGATGTTGCCCAATCGTCTTTTGATTAATGCAGACTGGTTGGAATTTTTTTTGATCACACCCTTCTTTCCTGTATCGATCAATTGAACTGAAAAGGTATTTAGAGGTGGTTTTCAGGATATCGTGAGGAGCTTCCCTGTTCAGGTTTTCCCATGTTCCTGTGGTAATGGCAGTGAGCATATTGCTGATCCCTTCATTCAGGGTGCCAGTTCCGTGTGGCTTTATGTCAGGGTGTTCCCGGAGGGGCGCACGCGAAACTTCGTGGAAGTTAAGTGGTTTTTCTGGTGCCCGCACGGCGATATATTTCTTGAAATCAGCGTATCTTATCAGGCCCTCCACAAGACAACAGATATATGACAAATGGCAAACAAGAGATTCACTGAGAAAGCTGATTGATTGCTGGTGCGGGTATTCAACCCCAGAGGGCCATCGACATAACATTTTGTTGAGATCACGATAGAGCTCGCCCAGCCTCAGTATTTCCTTACACATATCATCACTCAAAAACAGCTGTCTGGACAATATGCCATAGAGACTTTTGTAAGCCATTTCTGTTTTGTTATACCATTCAACAAGTTTGTAAGAACTGTCTTTGAATGCTTGATATTTATCAGCAAGATGCTTGAGCGAAGCCAGTCTATTGCAGATTAAGCTATGGAACTGGTAACTGTCTGTGTCCAGAAACTTTCCATTGAGAAATTCCTGATCAAGTTCCATTTTAAAGATGGATAATTCGTCCTTGAAGTTTTGGATATCCCCGGTGGTAATTTCCAGGGGATTGGGCAGTGTCATGTCGAAATAGGGAAGAGTGCCCATAATGGTGTCATCATCATCAGTCAGAGGCTTCATGAACACGTCAGAGACAGGACAGAAGGCTGATGACTGTTCCGGCTGGCTCTGCCCGGCAGCTGAGGTCAGTTCAGGTGCATGATACGTTTTATCGACAGGACTGGTCTCCGTCTTTCTTTCACTCAGTGATAAATCACTGGGCTGAGAGTTTTCCGGGTCATTGATGATATCACTCCCCGGGGAATGAAGTTCTGGTTTGATTGCAGAAGCCCTGGCAGTTGTTGATGTGTCCGCCAATTCTTCTGAGCCAGTGGTGTATGCCTCAGGGGCAGGCCGGGGACAAGTAAATGTGTTTTCGGTATTGTTCATAATTATTATTAAAAGAACGTTATGTAATAATTGGATATGTTTTATTAATCAGACATAATTAATCCAATTTGGTTCCATGGAATTAATTACCCTCAAGGAGTTGGAGGCAAGTCTTTCATTTTGAACACATTCAAGAACTGATATTTGTTTTTACGTGACAACGGGTCTGCTAATTTTGGGACTTTAGTGCATAAAATTAATCTTATTAAAATTACTCTTTTTTGACGTAATTTATCAACTTTAATCAGATACTTTTGTAAAACCTGCTCGGTTGGTCAAAGATGATCTGTTGAGGGTTGGGGAATCAGATCTTTGTTTTTTGGCATCAAAGTTTCAATACCAATACTATTGTACAGTCTTTCTTTAGCTTCTGAGAACGAGTGCAGGCGGGTTGGTTTGTACGTGTTGCGGGTCTTGAATTGGAACCACGAAGCACACGAAGAGCACAAAGAAGAGCTTTGCTTTTCCTTTGTGCTCTTCGTGTGCTTCGTGGTTCAAAGCTTTTGCTTCTGGAATTAATAGATAAATGCTTAATGTCTACCCTAATAAAAAGGCTTAACAAAGCCTGACTACATTTTTTAGTCAGACTCAAATCCCAGCACTTTCCTGATGTTGTCAGCCACAATGGTACCTATACAAGCCTGCTCAAACGTTTCTAATGCTTCTTTATAGGTATTACCGCAATAGAGGGAATGAGTGTTTTCCCCACCACTCTTGGTGGGAAGTATTTCACCACGGTACACGACATTATTGTGAGAATCGTATTCAAAAAAATGTTTACACCGGATTGGATTCAACGCCAGAAGGAAAAGCGTGCCGTCATCAAATTGACCTGCATATATTGAATGTGGATCGCTTGGTTGAATATATTTATGTGGGCACAATCGGCGGCTATGAATCAAATCTATAGGATTGAAAATATAAACACCTGTAAACTCTTTCACGGTATTGTCACATTCTGAGTAATTATCTTTCTTCAATAATCCATCGAGTGCCAGGTTGTATTTCAACAAGTCCTGATACATAAGGGTATTTTCCGGACGTTCAATTTTTATCATATTCCTGAATTCAATCGGAGGTGGGCCTGATGATGATGTGACTGATTGCATGCAGTGGCTTTTCATAAAATAATCATTTTCCGACAGTGACTTGAATCGGTAAAAATCAGGTTGTGGTATTTTGGTAGCCTGTGGAACAACTTCTTTAGCCGATAAATTATTAAACGTTGCTGTGGCATTTGTGTTTGCTGTGGCACTTGTGTTTTCTGTGGCACTTGTGTTTTCCGTGGTATCCCTGGTTGTTTCAGGCTTTTGTTGTTCTTGCCACGCCATTTTTGGGTAAGTTGATGCTGATATGGGTGAAGTCATAAAAATTACTCTTATTCTAAATAATCAAGTTGATGGCAAGGGGGAATGTTCAAAGCGTTTGCAACGCTTGTGAGAATTCCCCGGCGCAAGGTGGAACTTTGTCAGTTCTGACCACTAATCCAAATGTGAGTTGAATAGCGTTACTATTCACTGAACAAAAGCGAATTTTCAGATCCATAGTAGGGTAGATCGTTCCCGGACAGCCTTCTGGTGAAATCGGGTGCCTCTGCCTTTATCCATTGCTCAAAAGCCTTTAATGATTCATCTATTTTTGTGCTGTCATAATCCTTGATACCCCATAACCATTTCTTCATTGATAAATTGCACTCGTATTCATTCTTTTTATGTTTGTCCATATTCGCTGTAAAGTCATCCAGCCAATGTTTTCCTTGTTGATTAATGATCAATAGTTTCATGAATTCCACAGTTGTAAGATGGCTAACAGCTATTATCCTGTTCTTCAGGCAGCATTTAGCTATTTCTAATCGAGTCTCATCTGAGCAACTCTCCCATATTTTTGTAAAGTGATTTCTGCATTTTTCCAGAATATGTTGATAACAAATTTCAGCTTTAAATTTATCCATCATGTTTTGATATTCATGATCTAATTCAAAACACGACATTGTATTGTTTTCCGTGATCCTGAAATTTTTTCCGGATTTCTGATTCCCCCCATCGTTTGCGTTGATGCCAAATTCTATGTATTCGTGTTCAAGAGCAAACATGACAAATTCTATAATATTTACAATTAAAGCCAGAACCTCTTCTCTGGGTGCATGGCTACACACATCTTTTGAAGGGTCAATTAACCATAATACATCGGTCAGAAAATGCCATTTATTACTGACACAACGCTTTTTATACTCTTGGTTTTCTTCGCCTTCTTCTCTAAGGATGGAGGTTTTGAAGTCAAAGTAAAAATCCCTGACATTTACAATTTTACGTTCATAGAATTTCGGGTTATTTTTGACAAAATTTGATATATTTTCAACATTGTTCATTTTTATTCTAAAGAAGCTTTCAACAATAAATTGAAGTCTTTCCGGATGCATTCTGATTATATTGTCAATCTGTTCTTCGAGGATTTTTTTGGTTGTTTCATCCGCAGGTGACCTGCCAATGATGTGAGTCCAAAAAAGATCTTTCTTCACCACGCGACGCAGCAAGTAATTATTTTTTTCCATCACGTCCAGCCATAGTTCCAGATTGAACTGACCCTGACTGTTGATACATGATTTCGATATAGCTTGGGAGAGCTTTGGTATATTGTCTGTTACTTTCTTATCATTAATTATTCTTTCAGGTTCAAATTTTGCGTTTTTTAACACTGATAATGAAAAACATTCACCTTCAAAAGAGCAGCCTTTAAAAAAAGTACTTTCAAGACTTGCGTTGTTTAAATGCTCCATAGTGAATTTGCATCGCTTGAATTTAGTTCTTTCAAATTCGGTATCATTCATTGAGCAGCCTCTGAAATCCAAGCCTATAAGCTTTCTTGGTGTATCAGTCGTTATTTTCAAACCATCCAACGACTGCAATTTTCCTTCCAGTAGTCCCGGATTTTGTTGAAGCAGCAACTCAAAACCTTCTTCGCCAAAGGCCTTGATGAGCATTTTGATGTTTCCGGGAATCCGGCTGTATACAGAGATCAACTCATAGTAACGGGTTGACCGGGAATACTGAAAAAGCGCTTCCAGCGGGCGTCCGTCGGGCCAGTGACTGTAGCGTCGCTTGAGGGCATGCAACAGATTTAGCCGGTCTTCTGAAGAGCTGACGTGCAGCGTTTTCAGTTCATCAAACAATGACAAAGAGTCGGTAAAGAAGATCTCATGATATGGGGCTTTCATGACTTCCTGATAGTCACCATGCGACTGCAGAATGGTTTTAATATTACGTCGAAAGGTCTCCAAACCGGGGTGGAAATCGTGATAAATACAATGATCTTTAATCGCACAGAGATCCAGACGGCCGAGCGTCTCAGATTTGAACAGCGCGGACAATTGCCCCCCATAAAGACTATGCCCGATTTTATGCTCGACAGGCTGGATACGGGCAAACACATCACGGGCGTCAACATTAGCCTGACGCTTCATATCCTTGGTAACGGGCTCCAGGCCAATGTCCATCCGTCGCTCAAAGGAACACAGAGTACCATCATTTGCCAGGCTAGCCATGACAGTCTCTTTACTGTCGGTGTTGCCAAGAAAACTGACATTGTGCCCGGGACAGAATGACCGGGCAGGGTTTTCGGCAATGTCATGTGGCAGCCCTGGACGGAAATATACCAGTCGTCCTGCACGAAAACGAAGCTGTTCCTCATATCTAAGCGTCTCTCCAAGCAGCTCTTCAAGAAACGCTTTTTTTCGGGCGATTACCGAAGCATCCGCGTTAGTATCTGCTGCCACGGCACGGTTCATATCACCAAGGCAGCCATGATAGTTGGCCAGGGCGTCAAGCCACCGTTCCTCCAGGTCGCTGGCATCCGGCCGCTGACAATGAATGCCCAGCCCTGCCAACTCACTGAACAGCGCTTCAACCACTGATTTATCGTGTCCGGGCAAGGTCAGCGCCAGGCTATTTTGCAAGGCTCGGGCCTCAGGCAACCACTCGGGTATAAACTCAATGTGCCCCTCCTGACTGACTGGTTTCAGTTCAGCCACCCGGACAGGTGAGGCATGCAGGCCGGCATAATTAAGCTGAGTCTTGTTAAAATAACTGGCGCTCTGGCCTGTTTGCCTGGCAAAGCCGTGACTGAATTCAGCTAATTGTACTTTTGCTTCAATATTTTCAGCAGCCCGCGAACAGACCCGCGCGGGAAAGGCGGGTTCAGGCAGTTGGATTAAGTTCAGGGAGTTCTCGCCAATAGACAGCCTGTCTGCCTCTAAAGACTCCCTGCATGTGGCGACATTGGCTTGCAGGTTCTTTATGGCCTTGTCGATGGCGGCGTGATCAGATGGGTTCCATCGCTCTTTATCCCGGATCAACTGCTGCGCCAATTGGTCACACTCATCGGCCAGGCTGGCCAGGTCACTGCGCCAGTCCCGGTAACTGTCGCTCTGGTGGTGGCACTGAAGGTAATTGATCCATGTGTTCAGATGGTGCAATCCCTGTTCCAGGGCGAGGTTGTACGCCAGTCGGTTGCTGGCATTCCGGGCCAGCTGGAGAGACATCCGGGTTATCGGCTTGCCGTCCTGATCCAGTCGCTGGGTAAGGCAGATCTGTCCGCCGCGGATATCCTGGCCCTTAACCTGCAGCCAGCCCCCGCGGATACCCGCCGCCGCGATGGCCTGATACTCTGCCATGGATACCCGCTCACCGGCCTCGACGCTGTTGGCAAATCGGGTGGTGAGCCAGGCGATTCGATCATGAATCGTCTGCCGTAACCAGCTACGGTCACCGGGCAGGAAACCGCTGTGTTCGATCTGTTGGTCCAGAGCTTGCCAGTCAACTTCGCGCAGCATCGTTTTCAGGGTCTGCCCCAGCAGCTCATCGTCCAATTGTGACAGAATAGCCACGCAAGGGTTGTGGATAACGTGGGAGTTCATTGCTGGTGCCCGGGGATCCCGCAGTTTTATCAGCAGCACCGGCATGGAGGAAAAATCATCCTCTTTGGAGGTGGGTTCTGGTTTATCCGGACAGGGATAGCGCGTGGCCATCCCGGCGAATTCCCAGTTTAACATCACCGGCTCCCCTTGTGGGGTCAGTTCAATGTTCTCCCAGGCTTCGTTGACCATGGCTTCATTACCAACGATGGTATTGACCAGTAGCAATCTGGCCCACTGATTTGCAGGCAGGGATTGCAGGGGGGCTTTCCCACTTTTCAGGTTACCTGGCCAGTCAGCGGGAACTTCGCTGACCACATAACTGCAACCCTGTTCCTGATGGGCAAAGGTGACGGGGGCATTAACGCCCAGCAGTCGGGCGAGATTGGCCATCAGTGCCTGATTGCAGGCGCTTTCCACAGAGACCGCTGTTTTGATGTAGTAGCACTGTTGCTGAACGGGATCATTATACAGCTGCCCAATCTTGCTCCCTCCCAGGCTCTCACTCTGCCGGTTCAGCCTGGCCAGGGAAAAGGCGGGTTCTGGTGCCACCGGGAGACCGGTAAAAGGAGTGATCAGCTTGCTGATGAAATCGGATTGCGTGCTTATAGTAAATAACTGATATTCCAATGGCGAAGGATGGTGTTCCCACTGCTTTTTCGTGTTTACACACCCGGTAGCGGTTTGGCTGAAAAAATTTCTGACTGTTTTGGCGTTGTCTTGCAAGTCGATGGTAGACCAGAGGTCGCCCTGACCGGCAATCACCTGGCAGACCTCTCTGGCCAGTAAGCGCCACGCTTCACGACTTTGGTCATCATGGCAGGCGGCAAAACACTCCAGCTTGTCAATATAAAAGTAAGATCTGACCCGCATAACCTCCAGCGTATCGGCATCATGTAGCAGACTGCGCAGTGTCTGTATCTCCCAGGGCAAGTGCTTGCAGGCATCCGGTCGATCCTTGTGGCGAATTGCTTCACCGCACTGCCAGGCCAGGGACTGCTCCATGCCACAGTTACGCAGGTGCTCTTGCAAATTGTCACTGCTGGCCTTTTCCCATTCAGTGGTGTCTTTTCCATCTCCTTCACGGCCCGAATCATGGAACAGACAGGCCTTGACCAGTAACGGTACCAGGTACTCAGGAAAGTTCAGGGCCCGGGGATCTTGCTGCTGTTTGCGTTGCTGCAGTATCGCCAGCGCCCAGATTGCGGTCCGGCAGCTGTGCTGGAGGCCATGAATGGGACGCGCAATGGTCTGGGATGGTGGTAAAAAGCTGGATGGATGATATTCCTGAAGCAGGGCAGTTTTTACCGGAATCTCAATGGATTTGATAAACGGTAGGTCGATTATTGGTAAGCCGGACGTTTCCGTTTTGGTGTTATGGCGGACCGATGCGCTTTCAGCAGTCGTCGGTGTCGGCTTTTCATAAGCCGTTAAGCTGATTTTCCGATGAGCGTTGCTAACCGCTAACTTGGGTATCTTGGGATCGGGTGTGTAATGATCACTGGAAATAAAATTTTCAGGCTTATTCGAAAGGACGTCACCTGAGGGCATTATGTTGTCATTAACCTGGACCGTTCTGGTGAACGTCATGCATTGTCTGTCGTTGTCGTCTGGTAGATTAATTTTGTCACGGATTTGTTTATCAGGGGCGTTCATATTTCTGGCGCTGGCCGAATTAATCATTAAGTCCACCTTTATCGTTCCCGGTCCTATTTTAAGTTTCTGAATTACTCGGCAATAAATTTTTGTAGTTTTAGCCCGGATATCTCATAAACGTGCTTCTGATCTCGCTTGTCCTTTGCCGCTCCGGGAGCGACAAGGTCCTCGGCTTTAGCATCCTGCGTCACCCTGGCTCCCACATCCATGTGGTCGTAAGCGAGATTCGCGGCAATTTATAACAATTTATAAAACACTGGGTTTGACCAATCGCTCAATAATTAGTTCCCGTCCAAAAACCGCATTGGGCAATCCATACTCAAATTTGACGAGCACCTGCAAGATGCTCTGTTTGGTTCCGTCAGGCCTACTAACTTGATGGTTAGGTTAAATGCCTGGAGTTAATGTTAAAACTTTTCATTCTGAGCTAAGTACGAACAAAGCCGTAAACACGAATTTATTGCAACCATGTATCAGTAACGGGAGTAACTCATGTTGGCAAAAATAACGACTTTCAGAAGCATAAATATTTTCATCAAACGATGGCTGTTACTTATCCTTCTGCCCCTGGCTACAGTTGCCACAGCAACCCAGACACCAGAAAACAACATGGCTGAAGCTGTTGAAAACCAGTCGATCAGCACGTCAGCAGATCCTGAGGATTTGGCCAGAATCAATCGGGCCGCTGGTGCCATCATGGGTGTCCTGATTGGTGATGCATTGGGGCTGGGGACGCAGTGGTATTATGATATGGACGCCCTTCACAGGGAGCACGGCACCTGGGTTAACCACTACGTTGACCCCAAACCCGACGGCGATCACCGGTTCGCCAACGTCAGCCGGTTTCGCTACGAGCAGGGATTACGCGCCGGTGATATCTCCCAGACAGGGCAGGTTTACACGTTGTTGCTGGAGAGCCTGCAAGAAAAAAAACAGCTTGTGAACGATGACTTCTTCCAGCGTCTGGATACCTTATACGCCACACTCAGTGGGGAGCCCTTCTCAGGACGTTACACCGATAGTCTTCACAGAATCCTGCTGAAATATCGAGCCCGGGGTATAGGCTGGGACAACATGCATTCGTTCGTCCCGACCAATGATACATCTGACGGCGCATTGCTGCTCGTTCCCCTTGCTGCCACCATCTCCGACCCTGAACTTTTTGCCCGTGAAGCGGACCAGCTGCTGCGGGTGTTTTACCGGGATGACTTTGTCAGGGGGAACCATATCGTCTACGGCCTGGTTATCCAGGCGTTGATCAATGGCATCACTGTTGATGAGCTGGAAGATTACCTGAGACCGATGGCTCGCCATCCTGCCATTGCCCCTATTGTTGGTGGCTTCGACCGCTTCATAACCCCGGTCAATGGCAGCATCGCCCGCCGTCCGGATCTGGTCAGTATTCCAGAGCCGAAGTACGTCAGTCATCTCTTCGGTATGGACTGTCAGGTTATGCACTTGCTGCCCGCTGCTTACTACCTGATGTATCGGTTCCCGAATGATTTTGAGATGGCTACCCTCTCTGCCAGCAATGGCGGCGGCAATAATATGGCCAGGGCAGCATTGACCGGAGCCATCGCCGGAGCCATAAACGGCATCAGCAATATACCGCAACGGCTGTTAAAGGATTTACGCAATGGTGACGAGCTGGAAAAGCTGGCAAGGGAGGTAGCCAGTCAAAATCACCAGGAGGCTGACCGAGAATAGGCTGCCCTACTGCGGCAACTGCTCCCCGGGAGGTTGAGCGTTGTTATCCATACCGTGCTGAAGCTTGTCGAATTACGGTGGCACCATCCTTCGACAAGCTTCAGGATGAACGGGTTGTGCGGTATTAACACTTTTTTGCACTATTGCCTGATTACATTTTCAGTCAGACTCAAATCCCAGCGATTTCCTGATGTTGTTAGCTACAATGGTATCTCTACAAGCCAACTCAAACGTTACTAATGCTTCTTTATAGGTCTTTCCGCAATAGAGGGAATGAGTGTTTTCTCCGCCACTCGTGGCAAGATATGATTCACCACAGTATCCGACATTATTGTGAGAATCGGCTTTAAAAAGCCTTTCACACTGGGTCGGATTCAACGCCAGGAGGAAAAATGTGCCATCGTCAAATTGACCAGCATGTATTGAATGTGGATCTTTTGGACCAAAATTTTTATGGGGACGAAGTTGGCGGCCATGATTCAAATCAATATCATTGAAAACATAAACACCTGTAAACTCTTTCACGGTATTGTCACATTCCGAGTAATTCTCTTTCTGCACTGTTCCATCGAGTGACAGTTGGTATTTCATCATGTCCTGATGCATAAGGGTATTGTGCTGGCGTTCAATTTTTCTCATATTCCTGAATTCAAGCGGAGGAGGACCTGATGATGGTGTAACTGATTGCATGCACATGCTTTTTTCAATGCAATCTTTTTCGTACTGTGACTTGAATGGGTGTAATTCAGGTGTCGGTATTTCGCTAGAAGCCTGTGGCACAACTTCTTCAACCGATAAATTCTTAAACTTTGCTCTGACACCTGTGTTTTCCGTGGCATCCTTGGTTTTTTCAGGATCTTGTTGTTCTTGCCATGCCATTTTTGGGTATGTTGATGCTGATATGGGTGAAGTCATAAAAATTACTCTTATTCTAAATAATTAAGTTGATGACAAGTGGTTATGTTCAAAGTGTTTCCAACGCTCATGATAATTCCCTGGTACAAGGTTACACTCTATCGATCTGACCACTAATCCAAATGAAAGTTTTATGATGATGGATAATTCTGGCTTCTTGGTGGAAAAGTTTTACTGCTGTATTTTTAGTACAATGGCTGTTTATAAACGCAGTTACAGTAGTCGAGAGTCAGATATTTTTCTGAACAAATTCAAGAATCAAGAACCGCCACTGGTTTGCGCTTTGGACGCTGGTCTTCAAAAATTGAACTCTAAGCATAAAAATCAGTCAAATTTTATAAAATTGAATCCAACCTTTTAATAACAACTAACATGATGGTTCGCTTTTCAGGCAATTTGCAATGAACTCATTAATATCAGACTGTGGATCTTACCGGTTCAAGTCTCCGGCAAGAGAGCCGGTGGAACATGACGAAAGATTCAGTATTGGCTCTTCGGTCAAACCCCTGGTGGTATCGGATGAGAGTCAACCCCCGAACACTGTTGAGCCAACGCGGCTCCCCGAGCGACTCACAGTTGCTGTTCCTGAATCAATTACTGTTCCTGAAACAGTTCCTCCTGAGCAAGTTTCTGTTCCTGAGGTCATCGCTGTTCAAGAGACAGTTGCTGTTCAGGAGACAGGTGCAGCTCCAGACGCTGCTTCCTGTGTTGGGCTCTCTTTGCCCGGAACTTCGCCTGTTGTCAAAAAACAGATTCCCGAACAGCTGCACGATATTTGCCAGCAATGGCTTGCGCTAAGCCACCGCTTCCCTAAAGACCTCAGTTTCCAGCAAACCGGCGAACTGGTCGAGGCCTTCAGGGAAATATTGCTTCAGCGACTCAGGGGATTGGCATCAGAACCTTCCAGATCCACCCCGGGCTGTCAGCCGTCGGGGTGGTCTTCAACGCACCACACCAAACCGGCTGACCAGAAAAACGCACCTGATGACAGTAGCCAGAGGGATCATCAGCTGGTGGACCATTTCTGGCTAAGTTACCTGAACGCAATAAGCCGACGTATTACCCAGATAAGCAGTGATGATGTACGGGTGAATGGCCAGAGTCCGGAAGAACCGAATCCGTTCACCTTTGAGCAGCTGAACCAGAAAAGCTGGGATTTATATACCAGGATCGGTGTGAGTTATCCGGACAACATCCCGCTGATTCTTAAACAGGCCTCCTATCCTCTCAGCCATGGTGGTGACACTTTCGCTATTATCCATTGTGTTGTTTTTAAGGGCGTAGAGGCCAGCAGCAACTTCGTGAGCACCCTGCTTTTTTCCCTGTGTGAATACTATCAGCCGGAACAACGGCCTTCGCCTAAAGGCTCTGAGCCAGTGATTATCCGGTTATTCGAGCAGCTCGGCTACTGGCAGCAACAAAACGACAAACTGATTGTTCCGAAAGTCAAAACGGCTAAAGGAGAGATTCACCCCATGAGTATTTTCAAAAGCATGGAGCGAATTATCCCCAAAGAACACCCATTCCAGCAGGCCCTGGCCAAGGTCCAGCTTGACAGCGGCCCAATCGGCATACTGGATGGCAGTGTTACCCGGCAAAAAAAATGCCTGAAGCAAACCATTAAGGCGCTTGCCAGTTCAAAAGCCGCTGATGATCTGGCCAAAGCAAAACAAAGACCATCGCCAGCCAAAACACAGCGAAAGCAAAAAAAAGACAAAAAGACCACCGCCCCCCTCTCCTGCAACAAACCTGCTGCGCCATCGACAGCCACGACATCAGAGGCTGGCAAAAAAAATTCCGGGGAATGTTTGAGTGCATTGGCAGACAACAGCAGCTCGCCAATAACATTTGCCAGACAATGCAAACAGCTCATTAATGCTGACAACGTCGACCTGCTGCAAAAACTGCTGACAGATAATCCGCAACGTTTCCACGGATTAAAACAGTCACAGAAAAATAAAATTGACAGTTTTCTGAAAGCAAAGAAACTTCCCAATTTTATGCGGGATAAACACTAGTCCTCGGCTTTAGCATCCTGCGTCGCCCTGGTCCATGTGGTCGTGCGCGAGATTCGGGGTAGTTTATGAAATATCCGGGCCAGGAAAAAATACACTGGTACTGGATAGTGCTGTTCAGGCAGAATTGCCCGACATAGCTATCTATCAGGTTGACATGCGGGCCACCATAAGAACCTCTAATGCAGAGAGCCACAAACAACAGGCCCTGATATTTAACGCCCTGGACTTAATATGACTGACAATAACAAGCTGCCACTTATCCTTGAACCCAACGCTCTGGAATCCATACTGACTGCTGAAAAGCATGCGTCAGTAAAAGAGTGCCTGATTATTATTGATCTTGGTAATCCCCGGCTGTATCAGCAGGCTCATGTTCCCGGGGCCATCAATGTGCAACCCCATCAGCTGGTTGCAGGAACGCAACCGGCCCGTGGCAAACTGCCAGCGCTCAGCCAACTGGAATCGTTGTTCAGTGAGCTGGGCTTTACCGGCGAAGAGCACTTTATTGTTTACGATGATGAAGGCGGTGGCTGGGCAGGGCGCTTTATCTGGACGCTGGATGTTATTGGTCACCGGAAATATTCGTATCTCAATGGTGGAATCCATGCCTGGTTGAAAGAAGGCCATCCAAGAGAGTCCGGGGCCAACGTGAGAGCTTCCACCGACGTTTCCCTGACGATTGATGACCGTGTTATTGCCAGCTGCGACTTCATCCTTGAAACACTGGCGAGCCCGGAGTTCACTATCTGGGATGCACGCTCTCCAGAAGAATACTGCGGAGAAAAGGTCATGGCACAGAAAGCTGGCCATATTCCCGGAGCCATTAATTTTGAGTGGACTCGAGCCATGGACCCGGAAAAGAACTATCGAATTAAAGAAGGGCTGGTGGCGGAGCTTGATGCCCTTGGTATTAAAAGAGATCAACAAATCATCACCCACTGTCAGGCCCATCACCGTTCAGGGTTTACCTACCTTGTGGCCAAAGCGCTTGGATTCAAGTCGGTCAGAGCCTACGACGGCTCATGGTCTGAATGGGGGAACCTGCCTAATACACCCGTTGCTCAATAAGCAAACACAGCAAGCACCGATATAATCACCGAAGGTGCAGGCAGTCATGCCATGAATTACAATGGCTGCCACTTTCCTGTTTTTCGAGGACCATTGTCTTGATGCTGACCAGACAATGTTTCATTTGAGCAGTTTCATTTGAGCAACTTTCAGAGCCTGGCATGATCCCTTACAAATAGACGACAGGCTCTTATCAGATACCTATTTTAACTACAGGATATTCCATCACCGTGAAAGAAAAACTGTTTGCTGCTGTTCAGTATGTACTACCCCATCACCTGATTTCCAGGGCTGTGTACTATTTTGTGGAATGCCAGATTCCATGGTTCAAAAATGGCCTGATTCGCTGGGCTATTGATCACTACCACGTCAATATGAGTGAAGCAAAACGGGAAGGCGCTGAAGAGTACCTCCACTTCAACGACTTCTTTACCCGGTCATTAAAGGATGGAGCCCGTCCTTTACCTGAAGACCCGGAGATGATTGTCAGCCCGGCCGATGGTGTCATCAGTCAGATAGGGGACATCAGGAACGGCAGAATATTTCAGGCCAAAGGCCATGACTACAGTCTGGTCGAACTGCTCGGTGGTGATCTGGAGCTTGGGCAGGAGTTTATGGGTGGAAAGTTTGCCACCATTTACCTCTCCCCGAAAGACTACCACCGTGTCCATATACCAGCGGCCGGGTCCCTGCATAAGATGGTCCATGTGCCCGGACGCCTTTTCTCTGTAAACCAGGGGACTGTTGAGAATATCCCCAATCTCTTTGCCCGGAACGAACGGGTGGTCAGTATTTTTGATACAGAATATGGTCCCATGGCAGTCATCATGGTTGGGGCAATCAATGTTGCCAGTATTGAGACCGTATGGGCCGGTCTGGTGACACCACAAAGGGGGCAGGTTGCTACCACCACCTATGGTGAGGCGAGCCAGACGGTTGAATTAAGCCGGGGTGAGGAACTGGGCCGCTTCAAACTCGGTTCCACTGCGATTGTGCTCTTTGGCAAAAACCAGGTTGAGTGGCTGGAAAACTGGCAAGCCGGCCTGTCGATCAAGATGGGGGAGGCATTGGCCCGGGTCAATATTGCTCCTGACATCAAATAGTGCCTTCTCTATAGTGGAGATTTTTATCACATAGAGTCTGGTATTCGGGAGCGTAACGAATCCGTGTAAGGAACTCAGTTGCTGAAAGACGTTTGTTCTGCATCCCGCCACATTCGACCGAATCATCTTCCGGGGAAGGGGTCGTTGTTTCCGGATTGATCAAATCGCTAAGGAAGGCAACTTTTTCGCTGTCAGGCATAGGACTAAGCAGAGTATGGCAAATAACGCCAAGAGTTCCGGTTAAACACTCGGCCACTTTATCGGCTAAATACTTTTCGGTATCCGTTATAACCAAAGTATCATCTTGTTCATAACCTCCCATTTCCTCTATCTGAATGTATCTTGGGTCGATTAACGGTTCAGGATATTCAACACTCCTATCTGCCTTGGCAGGTAACCATTGTTGTTTATATTCATCGAAATATTCAAACACGTCGATCCCGGGCTTAAATACAGTGGGTTTAAAAATATTATCCTCGGCATATTTCATAAGATGAACGATTACCTTGTGATTAGCGATGTAATAAAAACGGTCAAAACCCAGTGGAGGTATTTGATTGAGCGCAGATTTACCAGTGGTGAGATGGAGAGCGTTGTTCACGTCGTCAGTAGAGAGACCATCGTCATACATACGTTGTTTTGCTGACTCAGTTAAACGGACCGCTTGAGAGGAACGGTTGACATAAAATACCGGTAAGGTTTTACATGCCTTTAACTCTTCATGGGTCTTGATCCGTATTTGATCGGCCAACTCCTTTGGTGAAAACAATAAAGAGCGAGGGCTGGCCATTTTCCGGGCAGGGATTTCCGATGGTTGCCCTGACATAACGGGAGATGACATTGGGGATTGAACAGAAACAGCCGCTTGTTGTTTAACGTGTAACTGCTCATTTTTGCCCGGCAAAACCTCAGTTTCTGTCGTTAATTTAGTGATTTTACCGGGTGGCAGGGGATCACATGTAGAATTTGCCAGTCTTTTTTGAGCAGTTACTTTAACGTCTCTCCCTGAGAAGCATGAAGGGCTTGGTATATTTTCTGAACCTTTTTCCTCCACAGAATTATTATCTGAAACAGGGGCCTGATGACTCTTTGTCAGAGAGGGTATGTTTGCTCGAATATACACAAAAATTCCACCAAATGAATTATTTGATTGTTAGTCAGTTCTGGACCAATCAGCTCTGGACCAAAAAGTGCAACCAAATGAAAATATTGGTGACTTATACTGACAAGTAATTGAAACACCTCTGCTATTTTACCGCCATTAAACATCAGGGAATGCTAAATACAGATGGCTTCAAATGCACAATAAAAACAGTGTAGTATGGAGGTTCATTACTTTCCTCATGAAAACTGGTAATTGGAATGATTTTCAAATTCTAATTCATTGCCAGCGTACACCTTTAAAACAGCTCCATTCATTGCCTTTTCAGACTTAACTAATTATTATCCACCTCAAACCTGCCGACAAGGTATCAATCAATTAGCCTGCTTTTTCAAATTCCGATAAGTAGAAAATATTATTAGTCGAGAATGTATGTGTTGTTATGTCTCTACCTGTTAAGGCAACCTTTCAACTGGTTAATACCGCAACGGATAGCAATTCTCTGTCATCATCAGAAGATGCTAGCGGGATTAAATCCAGAAAATATACGGAATATTTATGCCATGGTGAATCTGAAGCATCCACCCTGGTTTCTTCATTTTATCGTAACCTTGGCTTGACCATACGTGTTGTTGATGTAAAAAAAATATTGGCTGAAAGAACAAAAATTAATGCCAGGTCAACAAAATTCAGGCCATTCAGCTGCCTGTTCCCCGGCAGTAAACGTGTGGTTGTAAAGCCGGTTTCTGATTTGAATGAATGGAAAGATATCGTGATCAATGGGGTGGTAACCGTTCATAAACCGATAGCTGATGGCATTATGAAGTGGGCTTATAAACGGGACGGCGCGACTGACAAAAAAGGGGAAACGACTCATGCAGGCTTAAAAAAAATTACCGATTTTGCCATATTGAAAGATAAAACAATGGAATGCCGGGATGAATCATTATTCCTGACTCGCTCCTCAGGTCATGTTGGTCGTGATGGTTATTTACTGCATCAGCCATTATTGCAGAAGGTTGAGAATGCTAACGACTACCCGGAGATCATCTGCCCATATAACTTTGACCAGACCCATTGCGGATATCTGCTGGATTTCAGAAGGGAGCAGTGCTTTATTAATATCGCCAGGTTTATGGAGAATATTTTACTCCTTGAATCCGGTGACGATGCTGGTCAAATGACAAAGCCCGCAGTTATTTTTCTGTATGACAGCTTTCGGGGGGGACTGCTGCCACCGGTAGAACTTAATGGTACTTTGCTCAAAAAAATAGCAGACAACGCCCGAGTATTTACCCGCTACCCCCGATCCCTTGACGAAGAACGCAAGCTCTTTAATTTGCTGGCTCACGCAGGCTATAAGCGCTTCTTGCAGCTATTGATGAACAATATTCCTGATAGCGTGAATGCTGTAGCAAATACACCTCAACCCATAAATATGGCAAGTATCAAGCAGGCCATTGTTAATCTGGAAGCCGACAAAGCCGTTACCATGCTGTCCGAAATAGATGATGAATTGATTAACCGCATCGGCTTACCGACAACACTCATGGATCAATTGACTTATAATCCCGTATTTACCTATCAAGATTGTAAAGATTACAAGTATCCTGATATTGATGATTTTTTCCGGCACCATATTGGCAAGAATCGTTCCCGGAAGTTAATGCGGACCACCTTTGCCGCGCAAGGCAAGATCTGCAGAGCACTGTTAAAAAAAAATGTATTTGTCCCGGTAATATTGCAAGGCGAAGATTCCTTATATAACCCGCTGGTATGTTGTCTGCTGATTGCTAATGGCTCACGAATTAATTTCGCTGGCTGGGGGTTTAAGGTGAGTCTAAGCCTTTTTCCGATAATTGCCGCCAGGAAATTTTATCGGGAAAACCTATTGTCCGAGGCCGAACTCAAGATCATACGTTACGAAACGTTATGGCAAATCGTTTCTAATTCCACCACGTTTATTGTTACTGATCCTGATAAAATCCTGAAGCGATTTCGCAAGTTGGTGAATACACTGGCAAGAGTACTGGAACAACGGTACCCTGCCGGCCGGGTTCAACGACAGTGTCGGCAAATCTTCAGTGATGAACTTTACACATCATTTTATCTGGCTATAAAAGCCAGCGGTCTGGCCCTGAAGCAGGTACTGGAAAAGGGCTTGTCTACCCAGCGATACAATGATAAAGCGTTGTGGGATTATGTACGCTGTATATCATCTACCATGAGTCGGTTGCATGAGGGTACTATCTTTTATCAGGATGAACTGTACTTAATAGACAAGTACAGGGCTATCAACCGATTTCCGGGCAAGGATTTCAGATTCGACTGGCTGGAGGCGTTGCTGGCCACACCGCCGATCTTTGATCAACGGGAGTCTCAACGCATGGGGCGCTATCGGGCGCTTACCCTGGAGGCTGGCCAGCACTACTATCAGAGTCCCCATCCAAGTCAGGCAAAAGCCATCATCGCTGCGGGGTTAAATTCCTGTTATCGTCATTTCCATGGACTGGACCACGCCCTGCGTACGCAACTGGCCACTGAATTTCTGCTGGAGATACTCACCGACTTTCACCTGCCCTTCAAAAAATTACTGAAGCTGCATCAGCCACTGCAAGAGTTAATCCCGATTGCCGAGTTGTACCACGACGCTGTCGCTGAAGTTGAAGCCAAAGAAAATGAAGAGCTGCGTGCCGCCGAACTGTTTCTGCGCGATATGAGGGAGTTGCAGCAGTACCCCGAACCGCTGATTGCCCTGGTGGCCGATGCGCTGCGCAATAAAAACAGTAATAAAATGCACCCGGTGCCGGCACCCTTCACCGCCGATGACCAGTGCCCGGAAGAGGAATTACTACTGCGCCGGGTGCTGCGTTTTGGTGATACCGTTGACATCATGCGGGTTTATCCGCCCAGGCCCGACTTTCCCGCAATTAAACAGACAGCGGGTTCAGCAAAATTGACTGCTGCAACACTCAATGACGGCTATTTTCACCCGGAAGCCATTGAGCTGCTGGGCGTGGTCAATCATCCAGAGTTCACGCAGCTGATCCAGGCAGCACTGTTGACGTTCCGGAATCTGGCCAGCATCACCGGGGGCTGGCATAACCACAGCGAGGTCAACCCGTTCTCACGTAAATACGGCCTGTCGGTTGATAACGATAAACGACGGTTACGGATTGAACGGGCACCCGAGCCTTATGTGTGCCTGCGCGAAAGTCTGGATGACCTGGTGCGGCTCGTTATCGCGCAAAAAGCCGGGGTCCAGCCCTGCTTTGCGGAGCATTCCAGGCACAAGGATAGTACTCCAGCACCGGATTGTTGGGACCCGGGTATCGGCTTCGCCGGTGCCTATCGAAAGCTGCACAGTGAGCAGGAGCTGTGGCAAGTTCGTTTACCCACCATGACCCTGAAGGAAAAGATTATTGTCGTTGCCGAGGAACTGCCCAGTCTGGAAACAAAATGGCTATCGTCAGCTACCGACAGGGCCCTTAAGGCAGAGATCAGGCGATTGCAACAGAAGGGCATCCTGCCTGCCATTGGCACGCCGCGACAATCTGAGCTGGAGCAGATACTCAAACAACCGGACTGTGTCGGCGCTAAGATACTTAATGAGCGTGAGCTTGCGGTGGTGGCTGATGACCATGAAGGGAGAACCTTATACAGAATGGTGCCAAAACGAAGCAAAAGGCAATGCGCCGAGCCTGATAATGACGCCGGGCACCACAATACCGGCCCTGCCCCTAAACGACGGAGGAGTGGCTTCATACAAACGTCCGCTGTAATTATGCCTTGATATATTTCATTAGTTGTCAAAAATGGCACAGACGTTACACGATAGTGTACGTCTGTGGCATTTTCCCGGGGTTCATCCTTTCACATGTTGTGAAGGTAAATTGCGGCCCTGGCTTAGAATTTTGCACTGAATTGCAACGCAGCGCCGTAGGTTTTATCCTCGCCCACCATAACCGCCGCATTCAGGCCAAATATATCCCATGGCGACAAACCGACACCGGCTGTCAGCACATCCGCTGAATTATCTTCAAGGTCAGTCCGATAGCCTGCCGAGAGGCGTGCATGCTCCCAGAAGTCCAGGGTAACGCCCAGACTTGCATAGCGACTCTCCTGAACAGCACCGTAGCCACCGGTCGAGGTGAGCTGCAGGTCGCCCATTACGGACACGATACCGTGTTCTACACCCACACCAGCCGTTAACTCAGGCTTTACCTTATACTCAGAGGTTGAGTTTTTTGACTTATAGGTTTTGCCAATCAGGTTTTTTGCCGTAAGACCAAAAGACAGTGTGTTATTAAGTTGATAGGCTGCTCCAAGGTCGATATTGAAGTTACTGTGACTGGACTCTGTATCCAGCAGAGCATCATCATCGAATGCCGCAACTGCCTCACTGTAGTCGATCAACGTTACTTGTTGGTATTTGAGCACCCCACCAATATTTAACTTGCCAGGCAAGGCGGTGTCTACTTCATTGGCGACAGCGATACCAACGTCAACAGTCATTACTGCGCTGGCTTCAACCTGAGTTTCCAGATCATCAATTGTCACAGCACTACTATTACCGTTGTTTATGGCATCTTGTATCTCACCCCTGTCGCCAGCGCTAATCTCACCAACTCCTGCCGACATTTTCAGGGCGCTGCTAACATACAGGCTTGTCGGCATAACACTGTTCGGGATAGCAATAAATCCATTCCCTCCAGCTTCGACGCTCAGGTATTTATTGGCCAGGTTATCTAAAGAGTCCAGAGCCAGTTGCGCCTTTGCCTGATAATTACCCGTCGTGTCAGCAAGTGCATTCACGGCATCAGCTGCTTTGTCGGCTGTGTCGACCAGATCATCTTTATCCTGTAAAAGCACACCAATACCAAGATTCACACCAAAATCATCATCTTGATCAAAGGACGCCAAATGCGCAGGGTTTAGAATGTGCTGTGTGTAATCCCCGACAGCCACTCCAGCTCCACCTTGAGCTATTGTCCTGGCATCAAACGCCTGAGCAGCTCCGGAGAGAAAGACGGCTGTGGTCGCAACGGCTATTTTGTTAAGTTTCATGAAATGCTCCCTGCTTTGTTAGTTTTATTGTTGTCCGTTATTACCAGACTACCACGGCACAAAGAGTATTGGCAGCGAGGGTTTCAAGGTAACTATCATTGATCTCCAAACTCCGTTGGTCCTGAGCGGAGTAGAAGGGCATCAACGCCATACCCTGAATAAAGACTGTATCAGTCCCCCTTCGAGCCCATGTTTATTCCCTCATCTCATGGTTCACTTTTCCAGCAAAGCAGTAGATTGCTTAGCATAATCAGCGCAGTTCCGGCTAAAGTGAGCATAAATATCTCCTCATGAAATAAAAAATAACCGGAAATTAATGACAAAATCATCTCGCTGTAGATAAAAGGTGCCAGATATGACGCTTCTGCCAAAGTGTATGCTTTTAGTAGAAAAAAGGAGGTGAGATTGGCAAGCAAGCCCAGTAATGCGCCTCTGCCAATAGCCATAGTCGTCAGTTCCTGCCACTGAAAAAGGGTGATTGAGCCAGCAAGAAGTGCAGCCAATAGTGAGGTGAAAAATAAAGTGCTGAATACATCTTCATTATTTGCACATTGTTTACTAACCACAGCGAACAGGGAGTAACTGACAGCCACTATCAGAAGATAAACTACAGAACCCGGGCCAAGGCTGCCAAAACCGCCATCAATCACGACTAAAACCCCGAAAAAACCGATTAAGTTAGCGATGACTTTCACATCACTTAATGGTTCACTTAAAATCAAGTAAGAAAACAGCAATGTCATCAGTGGAATTGAAAAAGATACTGCAGTTACCAGATTAATAGGATTGCGTTGCACTCCCTGAAACCAGAAAAAGGTTCCGGAATAAATTAATATTGCTCTCAGTATTAACAGGAATGCATTTGCAGGTTTTAACTGACGATACTGCTTGTTATAAAAAATGAAGGGTAGTAATAGCAGTGCTGATGAGGCAAAACGAAGGAACAGCTCCTGACTTAAATACAGGCTATTACCCGATAGCTTGATAACAACATCGGTTAAATGCATAAACAGAACACTTGCAAGACATAGCAGGATGCCTTTTGCTCTTTCAGGTTTCATAAATAGCATTATTACTGTGTTTGTTGATCAGGTAATCCCGAATGTTTTGAAAGCAGGCCAGCAGTTCTTCAACTTCTTCCGGCGTATTGGCAGCCGTTAACGTAATACGATGCCCCTCCTGGCCAATAACCACCATCGGATAGGGTGAAACGGTAACGAGAATGCCCTTCTCAAACAGTAGATTTGCAGTTTCTATGGTGTCCTGATTATCACCTATCCTGACAAAAATAATCGGAAACCAGGATTGATTTATCACCTCAAAACCCATTGACCTCAGACCATTAATGCACTTGTGGGTTAAAGCGAACAGTTTTTCCCTGTATTGGTTTCCCCGGTGCTCGTTGATCACCAGACCTTTCGCCAGGGTGGCCAGTGAAGCTGTCGGGCAGGGGCCGGAAAGATCATAAGGCGTTGAAAAACCCTTGATAAAGCTCTGCATTTTTTTTGAGCAACCAACAAACGCCGCCAGGGATGAGTAAGCTTTTGAGCATCCCCCCACATAGATAATGTTTTCGTAGTCAAGCCCGTAATAACGGACGATACCATTGCCTCGCTGCCCGTAGGGCATTGCTGATGTGGGGTTTTCTCCCACGACACCGAATCCATGGGCATCATCTATATACACAATGGCGTCGTACTTTTTAGCAAGCGCAACAATAGCCGGTACCCTGGCAAAATCACCACTCATGCTGTAAACGCCATCAATCATAATGACTTTTCGCTTATTGTTCTGGTGCTTCTGGAGGTGTAACTCTAATGTTTCAAGGTCATTTTGTGGGAAGGAGAGTAATGTTGCCCCGCTGTCTCTGGCTATTTTCGCCGCTTCGTACATGGTTTCATGACCGGATTTATCCAGAATAAGCACTCCTCCCCTACCCACCAGTGCGAGCAGCACGCCGATGGAGATCAGTGTCACGGTAGGAAAAATCAAGGTAGACTCCACACCAATCAACGTAGCCAGCTGGTTTTCAATTTGTTGATAAATTGCCGGGCTGGCCACCAGACGACACCAGCTTGGATGCACCCCCCATTTCACGATTTCACCGCGGATATCGTTCTGCATCTCTTCATCAAGGTCCAATCCCAGATAGTTACATGAGGCAAAATCAATCACCGAGTGATCTTCATCAACCCAGATTCTTCGTCCCTCAATTTTCACCGCCGTTAAATCATACTGTTTCATTTTACCCAGCATGGCATATATGTGAGCCCGACGATTCTCTGATTGATTAATTTCAATAATTTCATCTTCGAGGTTCATAATCTTATTTCCTTTTTTCCCACAATTGACGATTGAGAAATCGAGAAAAACCGAGTTTCATACACCCCTGATTGGACCATGCCTCTTTATCGCAGCGAACGTATGCAAACCGACACTTCCGTTGATAAGCAAGATTAATTCGAAACGCTAACATAGTTGAGTACAAACCCAGTCGGCTAAAGCGGATATCAGTTGCGCCTTCTGATAGAAAAGCCAGCCCGTTGATGCAGCTCATTGTCCCAATGGAAATTGTAAGATCCCCGAAACAGGCAGAAAAACATTCCAGGGAGTTGTTCTTATCCCTGCTATTTTTCCTGATTTTTTCGGTGAACTGTTCTGCCAATGATGACGGAATGTTGTTCCGCTCCTGATTTAGTTTCATAAAGTATTTCAGCTCATCTTTTTCAGTATCAATCTTCCTGATATCAATTTCAGACAATGACTTTTTATAAAGATTACCCAATTCCAACGGTGCATGCATGTTTTCTATGGGGAACTCATACCAAAGCTCTTCTTCTTCAGGTAATTCGATGTAACCTTCACTCTTTAAAAATTTGATATATTCACTGTCAGTGCCAGTATGAGTATAAACTCTCGGAAGGCTTGATCGTTCTGTGAAATAGGCTTCAGCTGTCTGCAACTCACTGTATGCCAGTGCGTCATGAATATGTATACAGTTGTAATATGGCCGGTCAGCATCTTGCAGCCAGGAGATCTGATAATTGTCGTAACTATGAAGCTCATCAAAGCAGAGTAATTTCCATGCCTGGTTAGCAGTAAAAATAACCTCTTTAATTTTGCTATTGTTCATCACACTAATGATGCCTCTACACTGAGTTACCCGGTCAATTTTTCCAGAAGATGTTTTGGGTAAATCCGATTGGTAATGAAAATGTGAGGGAATCATATAGATTGGAAGTTGTTCTTTTAATTGTCGAATAACTGTTTTTTCCGCCATCGGCAGGTTATTGATGGTTGAGTAAAAGCAATGTATCCGGCATTGGTCTTTTATAAAAACGGCACAGCATTCATATATTCCACTGATACTGGCAAGCGTCGATTCAATTTCTCCTAACTCAATACGATATCCTTTGCAGCTTGATCATCAGGTCCCGTCGACCACGATAGTGCAGCACTCCCTGTTTATCCCGGAAACCATAATCACCGGTTCTCCAGAACTTGCCCGGATATTGGGCAAAAGGACTGGTTACCAGATATTTTCTGGTCAGGTCCGGCATATTCAGATAGCCATGACATACCGTAGGACCCTGGCACCATATTTCACCAACCTCGCCAGCTCGGCACACCCTGGCCTCATCGACCACGAGGATTTCACTGTGATCTGCCCCGGCACCCAAAGGTATAGCGTTCTGGTGTTTATCCAAATCTCCGGGGGCAATATGAAAACTGGTAATAATATTGGTTTCTGTCGGGCCATAAATATTACTGAACCGGGTATCCGGTAATGATTCCATCAGGTGACGTAGTTTAGCCACCGGAAATGGCTCACCTGCATAAATAATCTGACGAAGACTGGTGCTGTTTTGGCCAAGCCCTCCTCGATACGCAAGCGTTATTAATGTGGAGGGTGTTGTATATAATATGGATACACGTTCCCGCCTGAGTAATGAGACATAGTCCCTGTGTTTTTCAATAGAAGAACGTTGTTTTTGCCAGTCAAAACAGACCAGCGCTGCACCAGCGGATAAGGTATTGAAAATATCAAATACGGACAGGTCAAACTTCAGCGGAGCTCTGGATATCACAACATCACCACAGGTCAAACAAACAAAACTCCTTTTGCATCCAATCCGTAAATGCCCTGGCGTTGCCATGGGACAACATGATTCCCTTCGGCACGCCGGTTGATCCTGAACTGTGCAGGATATAGGCTAAATCGTCACTATGACCACAAAGTGACTCTGACAAATGATGGGGTTGTTCGTCTATGTCAGTGGATGGTGATTGGATGAAATCTGAAAAGCAGATGATTTTCTCAGAGGGCTTTTCATGATTTCCAGAATTACCCGGATTCAATGCTGAGTCACCAAAGGTAATTATTCTTTCTATGTTGTCATTGTCTACCAATTCAGGGAATTTGCTGAGCAGGGTTCCATCAGCCAGCAATAGTTTCATTTGGGTATTATCTATTATTTTGTTCAGCCTTTCTGAAGGGGATTGATCATCCAGTGGTACGTAAGCACATCTGGCATTGAGAATACCCAATATCGCTGAAATACTCAGATGATTGACTGGAGACAGAACACCAATAAGTGCTACGTTTACATTTTCAGGTTGAAGCGCACAGATTAGCCTGGTAAACCCAGTTAGCAATTGATTCAATTGCCGATAGGTAACCTTTAAGCCTGACTCTTCAATGACGGCAATATGATCAGTGTACTGATCAATAGCCATTAATATGGGTGTGTGAAGTAAGCTTTGCGGTTTTCCATTCATTTAGCATTAACACCTGTTGATTCAAACTGTGACACATAATCGGTAAAAATAATATTTATATCATTGAAGGCATTTGAGTATTGATCAATTTTGCATTTCTTTTCACACAACCAATCTGCCAAGGATTCAACAGGGCGGAATTTCAGGATGTTGTCAACCATGATTTCAATCGTACCTTCATCCCGGGTTTGGTAGACACTTTTCAGGTATTTTTTTAACAGTGCCTTTGATTGTATTCCATTCCCCCATGATGAAATAAATAGGATATCCCCTTTTCTAACAATACGTCTGACTGATTCAGAAAAATCCTTAATATAAAATGCAACATTAAACCAAAACACAAAAATTACATTTTCTTTAGTGATCTGGCTTCTGGTAATAGATTCAAAGTGTAAATTTATGAAGTTGATTACATTCGCATCACTATTGACACGATAAAATGGATCTACAGCGTAATATCCTATGTCATGTGAAATAGCTAGATTTCGAAAGGTAAGTGGGCCAGACCCGACAACCACCATATTATTTATTTTTGTATCGCTAATAATAAGATTTTGCAGAACGCCTGACTCATGCTGTAAATAAGGAGCTGTCAACCGCAGTGATTGACTGTTCAGCATATTTTGAGCAATATGTGAATCCATCAGCGGCCAGTACCACTCGATTATTTTTTGTTGCTTGTCTGACAGTACAACTCGCCAAAAAGTTCATAGCAATAACGCTCAGCAGACACTGAAACGCAATGTCTTTATGTTCATGACGTTTGGAAATAGAGAAGTTAACCTGAATCCTGCTGGATAGTATAAAAGGTATATATTGTGAAAGCGTTGAAACTCGGCATTGTGATGGATCCTATTGCCTCCATCAATTACAAAAAAGACAGCTCCCTTGCCATGCTGCTGGCGGCCAGTCAGAAAGGCTGGCAGCTGTTTTACATGGAACAGGCCGATCTTTATCAGAAAGAAGGTATTGCCATGGGCAGCGTTAAGCCGTTAACCGTCAATGCTGACCCTGAAAACTGGTTTGCACTGGATGAGCGCCGGGAGATGCCGCTGGATGCGCTGGATGTCATCCTGATGCGCAAGGACCCGCCCTTTGATATGGAATTCATTTACAGCACTTACCTGCTGGAACAGGCTCAGGCGGCAGGTACTCTGATTGTGAATAACCCCCGCAGTATCCGTGACTGCAACGAAAAAATGTTTGCCACACTGTTTCCACAGTGCACGCCTCCGGTGATGGTTTCCCGCAGTCCAAGGCTGCTGAAAGAGTTTGCAGCAGAACATGGTGATGTGGTGCTGAAGCCGTTGGATGGCATGGGCGGCAGCTCTATTTTCCGGACCCGGACAGATGATCCGAACTTAAGCGTGATCCTGGAAACCCTGACGGAAATGGGCCAGCGTCAGGCCATGATTCAAAAGTTTATCCCGGATATTAAATCCGGTGACAAGCGCATCCTGATGATCGATGGGGAACCCGTTCCCTACTGCCTGGCGCGCATTCCGGCTGCCGGGGAACTCCGGGGCAACCTGGCCGCAGGCGGGACCGGTGAAGGACGGCCCCTGAGCGAGCGGGATCTGTGGATTGCCCGTCAGGTAGGGCCACAGCTGCGCAAGAAAGGCCTGATCTTTGTCGGGCTGGATGTTATTGGCGACTACCTCACAGAAATCAATGTTACCTCACCGACCTGTATCCGTGAGCTGGACAACCAGTTTACACTCAATATCGCCGGTCAGTTGATGGATAAGATTGAGGAAAAGCTCAAGGCCAGGCCCTGACCAGACGATTATTCTATAGACTGTTTTTTTCCAGCAGAATCTTGCCTATAGTCTTAAGTTGGTTAGCCTCCCGGGAGCCCTTGATAAAAGGGCTCATATTGTAGTAATCAGGACGGCTCTGCTATCGGGCTTCACCAGGGAAAGCAGTAATCAGAAAGCTATGACTCAGCCAGCGACCATTTCATCAGCAGCAGTATCGACGGCAGACCGTCTGGGTTTTACCCTTTTTATGGCGGGGGTTCTGCACGTTCTGATCGTGCTGGGCGTAACGTTTAGCTTTAATGACAAGCCTGCCCCTCCGCCAACCCTGGAAGTGACTCTGGCCAGCTATCAAAGCAAAGAGAAACCCAAAGAAGCCGACTACCTGGCCCAGATCAATCAACAGGGCAGCGGTACTCTGGATGAAAAAGCATTGCCCTCCAGTGATCAGCAGGCACAGTTTCAGGAAGACACCATCAAGGAAGTCCAGCCACAGTCACAAACCGCGGCTCAACCAGAGCAAGCCGTAACAGAACAGACCCGTATTACCACCAGGGCAAAGAGCCAGCAGCAAGTTTCGGCAACCGACGACCGTGAAAAGCAGGAACCCATTGCCGTTGAAAAAGACAAGCCACGCAAGCACATTGACCTGAAAAATGAAATTGCCAGCCTTGAAGCCCAGTTCCATCAGCAGCGCCAGGAGTTTGCCAAACGCCCTCGTATCAAAAGGCTGACAGCGGCCTCAACCTTGCAGGAGGCCGGGGCATTTTACAAAGAGTCCTGGCGGCGGAAGGTTGAGAAGGTGGGCAACATCAACTACCCGGAAAAGGCACGTAGGCAGAAGCTCTATGGCGAGTTGCGCTTAATGGTTGCCATCAACCGGGATGGCACATTGTCAAATGTTGAGATACTGGACTCATCGGGTTATCGGGTTCTGGACGATGCTGCGGTGCGTATTGTCAGAATGGCTTCGCCCTTTGCCCCTTTTGACGACACGCTTAAGAGCTATGATATCGTCGAGATCATCCGTACCTGGCGCTTTGAGCCGGGGGATCGACTGTTCAGTCAGTAAAGGCCTGTTGTATTGCGGGAATATAGGTTCAAGACTTGCCATAAATGCCCTTTACCCTGATACTGCCGCTATGAGCAGCGTCCCTTTCCAGAATTTCAAAAGCCACTTCCTGATTGCCATGCCCGGCATGGCAGACCCTTCCTTTGCTGAAACGCTGACCATTATCTGTGAGCACAGCCCGGAAGGTGCCCTGGGTATTGTGGTGAATCGACCAAGCACTCTGCCGATGAGCGAGATATTCCGACAGATTGGCATTGATCACCATGAGCAGTCAGGCGTGAGTCAGCACGCGGTATACTCTGGAGGCCCGGTATCCCAGGAGAGAGGTTTTGTGCTGAATTCAGGGGAATCCAGCTGGGATGCCAGCTTGCAGATATGCCCCGGGCTGCAACTGGCTACATCAACCGATGTACTGGTGGCAATGGCAAAAGGCAAAGGCCCGAGGCAGGCACTGGTGGCTCTTGGATATGCAGGCTGGGGCGCGGGTCAGCTGGAAAAGGAAATTTCCGAGAATGTCTGGCTGACCTGTGAGGCCCATCCATCCATTGTTTTCGATACGCCTTACCACCTGAGACTGAGTGCAGCTGCCAGTACACTGGGTGTCAATATCAACCTGATTTCTGATCAGGTTGGCCATGCATAAGTTTCTTTTGAAAAAGCAATGACCGATAAGAAATTAAGTACCGTACTGGGTTTTGACTACGGAACCCGTAACATTGGTGTTGCGTCCGGGCAGGTTATTACCCGAACCGCCTCCGCCCTGCCATCGTTAAAAGCAAAAGATGGAATCCCGGACTGGAGTCAGGTTGAGGCCCTGATCATGGAGTGGAAACCCGATGCCATTGTCGTCGGTATTCCATTAAATATGGATGGCTCAGAATCGGACATGTCGCGCCGCGCCAGAAAGTTTGGTAACCGGATTCATGGACGCTTCAACCTGCCATTTTATCCAGCGGATGAACGACTGACGTCTTTTGAGGCCAAAGAATGGGCCAGCAAGCTTGGCCATAAAGGGCATTACGGATCAAACCCGGTGGATGCCATGGCCGCCCAGATTATCCTGGAAGCCTGGCTGAATGACCCTCAGAATGAACACCTTATGAGTCATTAAGACATTGTCTCGCAATAAGTTCCGCATTTGACTGAGGCTTGTTAAGGTCGCTTCCCGCAAAGGTACAAGTAATCTGTCTTTTACGGGCAGCACTTATTCCCATGTCAGGTTACAGGCACACCAAGCAGCTCAACAATGACCGGCTGGGTTGCCAATTGCTGCTGTTTGAATTTATAGAATACTTTGATCTTCGCCAGGGGGCTCTGCTGTGAACTGCTCAGTGGCACTGTCCTTGAGTAATCCTGTACCTCATCACCGTTTCTTTTACCTCGGATGGTTTTCTGCAGGTTGATATGAAATACCTCGCCTTTAGCCAAATAGATACGAGCCTGACGCAAGATGATATCGCCATTGGATATATGGAAACGAAGCTTGCTGTAGGACTCTTCCATCTGGGGAAAAATGGTTAAGGTATTTTCACTGACCCTGGCTTTCGCTGAACCAACGGCTATCCAGTTATCGATAGCCAAGGTGCTGATCGGTAGTGCCAACAAAGAGAGAAGTATTAACTGGCAAAAGCGGTTAAGCATAGGAAATCCTTGGTTCAATCTGGCAACTTGCAATTGATGTACTAGCTTAGCTGATTCTGCTCCAGTGTGAATTTGAACTGACGCTGTTCACCGACAGCTCCTTCCGGCAGGTATTCCTGTTCCACCCATTGCAGTTGATGGTGGCGATCAATCATCAATACGCTGGTATTCCGGGTACCGTACTCTTTGCTGGCAATAAAGCAGCTGGAAATCAGTTTTTCTACTTCTTTACTGACCCCGGTATTCGGTAATTGTTCCTCCGGTGGTTGATAATTATCGTGCATCAGCTCAATAAGTTGTTTGCTATTGGGGGGGATGGACTCTTTGATTGCTCTGGTAAAGCCATTACGTGCTCTTATAAGCTTTGGCCATGGTGTGTCCAGCAGATGGTTGCTCAAACCATAGATCCCGGGGGGAAGAGGAGCAATGCCGTGGTCTTTTGTGCGGTTGCTAAAGTAATAAAGGCCCGTTGAATCCATAGTCAGGAGATTGAACCCTGACCATTTGTCGCTCTGTTGCTGAACCGCCTGTAAATAGTCAGATGCTGACTGGGCACCTGTGACAAAGTTGGCCACCAGCGCCCCCCTGGAGTATAAGCCAGCAGGGCTGGGAACTTCCCTGTAGTTGGTAACGGCAGCCAAGCGGCCATTTTTGTTAATGGCCAACCAGCTGCCGCCAGCTTCCAGGTCCCGGCCTCCAAATACATTCGGCGAATCGTTCCAGAAGTCGGTTGCCTGTGTCGGGCGTTGATAAAATTCATCTCGATTGGCTGCCAGAATCAGGGGATACTGGCTATCAGGCTGCCATGAAAAAACAATAAGGCACATGTTGTTGACGATCTTGTGGTGTTATGAAGTCACGCGAGAAATAAATTATCATCCATCCAGCGAAAAAGCACAGGCAAATAATAATGAGTAGACTCAAGGCAGCGGTGGTTCAGGTTTGCTCGGACCGGGTTGTTGCAAAAAATCTTGCTGATATTGAAAGTCAGCTAATGGCTTATCAACAACAGCAAATAGACATTATTGTGTTACCCGAATGCTTTGCCATGCTTGGAGGCCCCCAGGCTGAAGCGGCTCTGCAGGCTGATGAAATAAGGGAATGGATGGCATCAACAGCCAGAACATTGGGTAGCTGGCTTGTCGGCGGTTCAGTGCCTGTCCGGGATATTGGTGACGGGCGTAACCATGCCTCATGCCTGGTTTATAGCCCGACAGGGGATGAAGTCACCTGCTACAACAAAATGCACCTGTTTGATGTAGAGGTATCTGACAGTAAAGGGCACTATAGAGAATCCGATGATTTTATCCCCGGAGCAGTGCCGGGGCTGGTGGATATTGGTGAGGCAAAGATTGGCCTGTCAATTTGTTATGACCTTCGCTTTCCAGAGCTATATCGTACTCTGGTGGCGCAGGGAGCAACGATATTAACCGTACCTTCTGCCTTCACCAAAGTAACCGGTGCAGCCCATTGGGAAGTGCTGTTGAAAGCCAGGGCTATTGAAAACCAATGTTATGTGTTGGCAGCCAATCAGGCGGGTACCCATCCTGATGGCCGACAGACCTATGGGCACAGTATGATCATTTCACCCTGGGGAGATATTCTGGCACAAGCCCCTGCGGAAGGGGCTTCGGTGATTACGGCAGAACTGGATCTGGATGAACTGGCGAGAGTTCGTCAGCGAATGCCTTGCTTAAACCACCGCAGACTCATCCGGGATAGAAAAAAACTTGCCTCGGAGTCACCGAGGCATGGATGAAAGAAAAAATCTTTTCCTCTGTGACTCTGTGGCAAAAAAGGGGCAGTCTATTCTCGGAGCATAATAAGCCTCCTGATTCTGCTACTTAGGGTAGACATTAAGCATCTACTCCCCTCTTCGGGAAGTTAAAGATGGAACCACGAAGGACACCAAGAGCACAAAGAAGAGATTTTCTTTTCCTTCGTGCTCTTGGTGTCCTTCGTGGTTCCATTCAAAAGCCATTGAAAATGGAGGGGTAAGCTTAATGTCCACCCTAAGAGTTCTGCCATTTACACAGCTCCACAAAATCTCTACTGCATAATTTACTAGCAGAACTTTCAAGGTCAATTGTCGGCGAACATATACTGCCACCTGTAGAAGTATATCCACCAAGAGAGCTGCAAGTACCTGCATCCATACGAACGCAGACAGATTCATCAATATACTGTCGCCAGGTAAGCCCTTGATTGATACATTCAAAGGTGTTCTTTGCACCATGGTAAATTATGTTTCCTGCGTGCTCAATTACGCTAATGATTCCGTGATTGACTAATTCGGCCATCTGTTCGGGCAGGGTTTTATCAGTGTAAGTGCAATAAATATCATTGTCATTGGAGGGATGTATACCAGTAAAAGAGGTGAATTGGTCGGCATTAAGGCATCCTGGAGTAATTAATCGTTCACTTAATGACGACGGTTGAACACTGCTTTGGCTGCTAGCCAAATAATACAGTGCTCCCATAGTGCCTATTGCTGAACCGACAGCTAGTGCAACAACACATGCGCGGCTGGAAAACGCTCTGGTTTTATTTTGTGAGGAGTCATTCCTATCAAACTTTTGCTCGAGGTCAGCTAGCCTTGATGGTCGACTCTGATTGACATCGGCTCGATAATTTATGTTGTGCATTTCAGGAGTCTCATAAAATATTGATATATCTCGGTCGTGTAGCGCAGTGGCTTAGAAATAGAGTCAATTCTCAGGAAATAATTCAAACACTTCTTAAAAATTGTCAGTGATAAAAGAATATGTAGAGAAGATTGGCTATAAAGTAGAGGTAAGTCCTGAACTACGACCAGAGAGAGGGCAATTACATAAAAAAATTCCAGGCTCGCTTCCCGCAAAAGCACAAGCAGCCTGTCTTTTTCGGGCCTCGGGTGGCGGGAAGCGGGCAGCGCTTACTAAAATGTCAAAGTTATCAAATGACAGCCCCTTAATCAGTAGACGGCTTGTTAGCAATAATCGCCAACGCATCCATCAACCGTTCCTGGGCATTACGTCGACGCTGACTCCGAACCGGCCGGTTTTTCTCATACTCACCGTCACTTTGCAGCTGCCAGCTGCGGGTGTTATCGGTGAGGTAGTAGTCCAATTCTTTTTTGATGCGAGCGGCAAGTTTCGGGTCTTCAATGGGGAAACAGGTCTCAATACGCATGTCCAGATTTCGGATCATGGCATCCGCACTGGAACAGTAGACCAGTGCGTCATTATCACCATTTTCAAAGTAGTAGATACGGGTGTGCTCAAGAAACCGTCCGACAATGGAGCGTACGCGGATATTTTCCGACAGCCCTTCAATGCCGGGCCTAAGGCAGCAGATGCCCCGAACGATCAGATCCACCTCAACACCGGCCTGAGACGCTTTGAACAACGCCTTAATGATATGAGACTCGGTGAGTGAGTTGATTTTGATGATGATCCGGGCCTGTTTTCCTTCTTTGGCGTTACTGGTTTCCTGGTTGATCAGATCAATCAGGCTCTTCTTCAGCGTGAAAGGCGCATGGAACAGCTTACGGACACGAACCGCACGTCCCATCCCAGTCAGCTGCTGGAAAATTTTATGAACGTCGTTGGTCAGTATCTTGTCACAGGTCAGCAGGCTGTAATCGGTATAGAGACGGGCATTGCCAGCGTGATAGTTACCGGTGCCAAGGTGAGCATAACGCTGAATATGCCGTCCTTCACGACGAACAATCAACATCATTTTGGCATGGGTTTTATAGCCGACGACACCGTATACGACGACGGCTCCTGCTTCCTGCAGGCGACGGGCCAGGGCCAGGTTTTCCTCTTCATCAAACCGGGCACGGATCTCCACCACAACCGTCACCTCTTTGCCCTGTCTGGCGGCTTCTACCAGGGCATCCACCATTTCTGAGTGAGCACCGGTGCGGTACAGCGTCTGTCGAATGGCCAGCACATCAGGGTCTTTGGCGGCCTGACGGAGCATATCCACCACCGGGGTGAATGACTCAAAGGGGTGATGGAGCAGGATGTCCTGTTTGGCCACCAGATCCAGCACGTTGTTACTGTGCTTCCGTTTACTGTGCAGACCTTTCGGGTAGCCTGGGGTAAACGGCGGGAAGACCAGGTCCGGTTTGTCATTGGTGTCGCAGATGGACATCATGCGCGTCAGGTTGACCGGTCCACTGACCTGGTAAACGTCTTCATTGGTCAAACCAAATTCATTGAGTAGAAAATCCACCAGCGGTTGTGGGCAGTTGTCGGCTACCTCCAGCCGTACCGCTTTACCATAACGACGGGAGAGCAGTTCGCCCTGCAGTGCCTTGGCCAGGTCTTCAACCTCATCTTCAAGATCCAGGTCGCTGTTACGGGTCAGCCGGAACTGATAACAGCCTTTGATATCCATGCCGGGGAACAGGTCGCTGACATGGCGATGGATAATCGAAGAGAGAAATACATAATCATTCTCCCGGCCATCACAGATATCTTCAGGCATTTTGACAATACGTGGTAACGACCGGGGTGCCGGGATAATGGCCATACCGGTATCACGACCAAAAGCATCTTTGCCTTCCAGGGAGACAATAAAGCAGAGCAGCTTGTTTGCCAGCCTTGGGAACGGGTGGGCAGGGTCCAGCCCGATAGGGCTGATAATGGGCATCACTTCATGGTAGAAGAAGCGCTTGATCCATGCCTGCTGCTTTTCCGTCAGCTCATTGCGACGCAGAAAGCGAATACCCTCTCTTCTCAGAGAAGGTAACAGGCTTTCATTCAATATCTGGTATTGCAGCTCAACGTATTCTTTGGCCTTCTGGCTGATCTCTTTCAGGACCTGCTGTGGTCCCATGCCATCGAGACCCACCTGCTCACGGGAGAAGTCGATCTGCTGCATCAGGCCCGCGACCCGGATTTCAAAATATTCATCGAGGTTGGAGCTGAAAATCAGCAGAAACCGGAAGCGCTCCAGCAGCGGGTACTCTTCGTTTAACGCCTGCTGCAGCACCCGGAAATTAAACGCCAGATGGCTGAGTTCACGATTAATGTAATAGTCAGGGTTCTGATAATCACTGACCTTTGGGGGCTTGCTGACCATTGGCTCGGCAAACTCAGATGATTGGGCCCGGGTTTCCTGAACATCCGACTGTTGGGGGTTATCCATACGACCTCTTTCTCAGCAAAATAGCACTGGCTTATGATGACCGGTTTCAGTGGCTTTTGTCATGGATCCTGTCAGTGACGTTTGTCAGAGATTCAACCAATGGCCCGGTAAACAGGCGACTCTCGGAGCGGAAGTAATAGGGCAGGGAGAATGTCGCATTATTTATTTTATTCTAACAGAAATAATAAAGACTACTCCCGGCATGAACGTTTACCTGTTTTATCAAGCGTTCATTTTACGGAGCGCTCTTGCAGCGTCTTTAGCAAAATACGTCAGAATGGCATCCGCACCGGCCCGGCGAAAACACATCAGGGATTCCAGCATCACGGCATCGCCATTAAGCCAGCCATTGGCCGCCGCCGCCTTGTGCATGGCGTATTCACCACTGACCTGGTAGGCAAAGACCGGTACCTTGAATTCATCCTTAACCCGGCGAACAATATCCAGGTAGGGCATGCCAGGTTTTACCATCACCATATCGGCACCTTCTGCCAGGTCGGCAGCCACCTCGTGGATTGCCTCATCACTGTTGGCAAAGTCCATCTGAAAGCTGAACTTATTGCTTTTGCCGAGGTTACCGGCTGAGTCCACCGCATCCCGGAACGGGCCGTAGTAATTGGAGGCATATTTGGCCGAGTAGGCCAGAATGCGGGTATTGATATGGCCTTCCTCTTCCAGACGCTGGCGGATGGCACCAATCCGGCCATCCATCATGTCTGACGGGGCAACAATGTCTGCGCCGGCTTCTGCGTGGGACAGGGCCTGACGGACAAGGGCCTCAACCGTTTCATCATTGACCACATAACCATCTTGATTGGTCAGGCCATCAAGACCGTGGGAGGTAAAGGGATCCAACGCTACATCGGTAATCACACCCAGCTCCGGGAACTGGTTTTTCAGCGCCCGGACCGCGCGCTGGGCAAGGCCTTCCGGGTTCCAGGCTTCTTCCGCCAGTTCGGACTTCCTGTCAGCGGGTGTCACTGGAAACAGGGCAATGGCCGGAATGCCCAGCTCCACCAGCTCAGCGGCTTCCTCAAGGAGTAAATCAATGCTGAGGCGCTCAACACCGGGCATGGACGCAACGGCCTGGCGCTGCTGATGACCGTCCACAATAAACAGTGGATAAATAAGGTTGTCCACGGAAAGCTGACTTTCGCGCATCAGGCGGCGGGAGAAGTCGTTGTAGCGCATTCGTCTTGGGCGGGCAGCAGGAAAAGGGCGGTGAATCATACTTCTTTATCCTTTTGAGGTTGTAAGGGGCGGAAGCCTCGCAACGAAGCGTCAACAGGCCAAACAGCCGCAGTTTCTAATTTGACAATAATGGCTGGCATTATACGGGAAAAAACGTATGATTTTGCAGGGATTGTTGTATCAAACAGATGTTTGTAGCTACTGGAAGATGTTATGAATAACAAGAAATGGCTTTTGCTGACAGCGCTGGTTGTAGCAATTGGTGCGTTTTACACTCTGGACGGCCAGCAATACCTGACCCGTGATTTCTTTCAGGGCCTTTATCGTGATGATCCGGTACTGACGGCTGCTGCTTTCTTTATCATCTACGTGGCGGTTACCGGCCTTTCCCTGCCCGGAGCGGCAGTGCTTACGGTGGTGGCGGGGGCCATTTTTGGCCTGTTTCAGGGCGTGTTGCTGGTCTCTTTTGCCAGCACCATGGGAGCCACCCTGGCTTTTCTGTTTTCCAGAACCTTATTAAGAGACTGGGTAGCGCAAAAGTTTTCCGGTTATCTGGAGACCATTAACAACGGCGTGAACAAGGATGGAGCCTTTTATCTGGCAACGCTACGACTGATTCCGGCCGTGCCTTTCTTTGTGATCAACCTGGTGATGGGGCTGACCTCCATGCGGGTCCTGACCTTCAGTCTGGTCAGTCAGCTGGGAATGCTCCCGGGCACGGCGGTGTTCGTCAATGCCGGTGCCCAGCTTGGCCTGGTGGAGGAGCTGTCTCTTGAAGGGATTTTAACGCCACCATTGATCGCTTCATTCGTGCTTTTGGGTATTTTTCCCTGGATTGCCAGAATGGTGATGGAGTGGTTGAGACGTCGTCGTTTATATCGCAGCTACCAGCAGCCTGCACAGTTTGATAATAACCTGACCGTGATTGGTGCCGGTTCTGCCGGACTGGTCAGCAGCTATATTGCTGCGGCGGTTAAGGCCAAAGTATCACTGATTGAAAAGCATAAAATGGGGGGCGATTGCCTGAATACCGGGTGTGTACCCAGCAAAGCCCTGATTCGCTCCGCCAAAATGGCCCATTACCTGAAGCGGGCCGATGAGTTCGGTATTGAACATGCGTCCGGGCAGGTCAATTTCTCCAAAGTGATGGAGAGGGTTCAGGGGGTTGTTGGCAAGGTTGAGCCCCACGACTCTGTGGAGCGTTATTCCGGCCTGGGGGTTAACTGCATCAGTGGTTCTGCCCAGCTGATCAGCCCCTGGGAAGTAGAAGTGGATGGTAAAAGAATCACGTCCCGAAATATTGTCATTGCCAGTGGTGGTCGTCCCTATGTGCCACCTCTGCCGGGCCTTGAGCAAATTGAATACTACACTTCGGACACCATTTGGGACTTGCGCAAGAAGCCCGGCCGGATGCTGGTGATTGGCGGTGGCCCTATTGGCTGTGAACTGACTCAGGCCTTCACCAGGCTGGGTGTTCAGGTTATTCAGGTGGACCACGGAGCCCGGCTGTTGCATCGTGAAGATGAAGATGTTTCAAAACTGGTGATGGATCAGTTTATTCAGGATGGCGTCGACCTGAGGCTGAAACACGAAGCCCGTGCTTTCCATAAGTTGCAGGATCCGGACACCGGAGTCGAGCGTCAATTTCTGGCAGCGGAATTTGCCGGTCAGACAGTAGAAATTGACTTTGATATCGCCTTGTTTGCCACGGGTCGCAAAGCCAATACGGCAAATCTTGGCCTTGAAGTGCTGGGTATCGAGTTAACTGAGCGGGGAACCATCGAGGTTAATGACTATATGCAGACCCGTTACCCCAATATCTATGCCTGTGGCGATGTCGCGGGACCTTACCAGTTTACCCACACGGCGGCACATCAGGCCTGGTATTGTGCGGTGAATGCACTGTTTGGCCGTTTCAAAAAGTTCAAAGTGGATTATTCAGTAATTCCCTGGTGTACCTTTACCGATCCGGAAGTGGCCAGAGTGGGTTTGAATGAACAGGAGGCTCAGGAACAGGGCATTGCCTATGAAGTGACCAAATACGGTATTGATGATCTGGACCGGGCCATAGCGGATGAAGAGGCACGGGGCTTTGTGAAAGTGCTGACCGTGCCGGGCAAGGATAAGATCCTCGGAGTCACCATTGTTGGTTATCATGCCGGTGAGCTGATTACGGAGTATATCAGTGCCATGAAACACGGTCTGGGTCTGAATAAAATTCTGGGCACCATCCATATCTACCCGACACTGAGCGAAGCCAACAAATATGCTGCGGGTGAGTGGAAAAAAGCCCATGCACCCCAGGGGGTATTGTCGCTGGTGGAAAAATACCACGCATGGATGCGCCATTGACTATCATTAAGGGGTCATTATAAACATAAGGATGTTTAATGAGTGACCCGGACCCGTCTGATGGTGGCCCGACAGAGGATCCCTCAAAGGATTCTGTAAATAACAGCCCAAGGTTAGCGTCGGCTGCCATCAGCGAAGATAAGAAAATCTTCCAAGAGCTGAAAAAAATCCTCAAGAACCGAAGTGTTATGCTGGCTGAGCCTTCTTCCCGGAAAAGTCTCAAAACCAATAACAAAAGTCTTCTGGCAAGAATAAAAAACTTTCTGCCAACTTCTATCTATAAGATGGTCTCCCGTCTCAAACCCATTGATAAACAGAAAAAGATTGGAACGATGATTGCGCTGGTCCAGCAAAAAAATCAAATGGCCTGGCAGCGCCTGGGAGAAGGCAAGGCTGAGGGTGTCTGTGATCAGGCGTTGCGCAAGCTACAGCTGGATTGTGAGCAGTCGCAGCTCTGGCTGGACCTGCTGGAAGGCCGTGGGCAGTCAAAGGTTACTGAAGAGCGGGCACGGGTGGTTGACTGTCTCAAGGACTGTGTTGCCGCAGACGTTGCCAGTGACTTCAGGCAGGCTGATGAGGCTTACGTTGAGGCCGTTCACGATCTCAAGTTATCCATCATTCATGAAAATGATCTGAAAATTGAGCTGCAGGCACCTAAAGCGTCTTCTCCCCTGGCCGGGGAGCTGAGGCAATTTGAGAAAATGCTGGTGGATGAGGCATCAGCCCTGGAAGCATATCGGCTGTATGGGCAGAATCAACGGTCATGACGGATTCTTCGGGATCATTTTACATTTAAAAACTTTTTTCCCTTCAGCAATCGTTTTGGTTGTTATTATCAGCTCGAACTCGTCAATCTTATTCTCTAAGTGATGACGCTCCGCTTCCTTCAGAAGCCTGGTTTTCTCTTGGGTAAATTTTTCGTCAGAGGCAAATTCATCTCTATGGATAATATCCAGTGCTTTTTTCAGCCTGCCAAAGGGAAAAACAACTGAAAATTCTGTCTCCCTTTTCTCCCTTTCATAGTATGTCTGCGAGTCGGCTGATGAAACATAAGTCTGCGAGTCGGCCGATGAAAAAGTATGATCCGAAATGCTCTTTTGTTGCACGGCGGAATTGTTACCTTGCTCTGATCGATTCGACAGGAAATTGGAGATATTGGTAGCAATGGCCACCACCCTTCCACAAAACCAACGCACAATGTTAAGCGGCAGTTTTATTGCCGCTTTAACATAATAAGTAATATTTTCAATTGTGTTGTTAATCATTATTTAAATTCCAATAATTTGCCCTCTAATATCGAAAGACTTTGTCAGTGGGAGATTTATTAAGGGAACACCGTTCGTTAACTTAGACTGTGTGCGGCCAGTTAAGTTCCAGATGGTTGCCCCGGTGAGTACAAAGCGTATGAATTCATTTGGTTAACTACTGATGCTGCCCGGATTTTAGATTGGAACCGGAATTAGCCTCTTGCTGGCAGTTGACCGGTAGGACAATTACGGTTGTCTGAAATTTTATCAGGCAGGCGGATGAAGCTTACGTTGAGGCTGTTCACGATCTCAAGCTATCCATCATTCATGAAAATGATCTGAAAATTGAGCTGCAGGCACCCAAAGCGTCTTATGCCCTGGCCGGGGAGCTGAGGCAATTTGAGAAAATGCTGGTGGATGAGGCATCAGCCCTGGAAGCCTATCGGTTGTATGGGCAGAATCAACGGTCATGACGGGTTTCTGCTGCTAGTTCGATCAACTTCTTTGGTCAAACTACAAGTAACCTGTTTCCCTTCAGCATTCGTTTTAGTGGTTATTTTCAGGCATAACATGTCAGTCTCATTCCACCTTATGTGAAGCCACTTCGCTTCCTGCAGAAGCCTCGTTTTTTCCTGGGCAAATGCTTCGGCAGATTCAAAGTCACCCCTATGACATTCCAGTATTTTTTCCAGGTTGCCAAAAGGAAAGACTGCAGTAGTTACTGTCTCCCTTTCATGGTAACCAGGCTGAGAGTCGGCTGATGAAACAGTACGATCCGAAATATCCTTTTGTTGCACGTCAGAACTGTCATTTTGGTCTGATCGTTTTGACAGGAAGTTGGAAATATTGTGGGCAATGGCCACCACCCTTCCACAAAACCAACGCACAATGTTAATTGGCAGTTTTATTGCCGCCTTAACATAATGAATAATATTTTCAATTGTGCTGTCAATCACTATTTAAATTCCTATAAATTCCAATAATTTGCCCTCTAATATCAAATGACTTTGTCAGGGGGAGATTTATTACGAGAACGCCATTTCTCAATTAGACTGTTTACGGCCAAGTAAGTTCAATATGCCCCTCTGCCAGGACAGGCCGGGAGGCATAAGTGTTCTGTGGGTAGTAAAGATTAAGGCTGGGCTTCAGTCGGGTCCGGGATCATAGAATAGGCAGAAGGGCTGGCAATACCACTGGTTTTCAGCACCAGCAGTGACATAACTCCGCTAACTAAAACAAACTGCCAGGTCCAGTCTGGCATCAGATCAATCCATATCCCATTGGATACAACGATGGTTGCCCCGGTAAATACAAAGCGTATGGCTTCCATAACGATCAATCCGGTGAATTTTTCCAGCAACCAGCCAATACCGATCAGGTTCAGTGCAAGAACAAATGTCCAGAGTGCATTGAAGCCGTAAGGAGTGTTGTGGCTGATGGCTAAAAATACCGTGGTTGCCAGCACAAGCATGGCAAAGTGGATCAGTGCATAGACTTTCAAGCCCATGCTGACGTCAGGGTTATAGTTCTTGTAGCCGTGAATATCCGGCATCTTCATCGGTGAGGCGATGTCCGCAGGTCGATAGCCTGTGCGTCTGAACCAGAGTGTGAGTTTGTCTTTCCAGCTTTTGGTATTAAAGGCATCCCTGCACATCCCGGTATAAAGATGCAGGTTTGCCCACACCGGGTTCCAGCTTCTCAGAGGCGTTAGCGTGCCGTAGCGGATGGGCTCATAGTTTTCATCTTCTTCGATAAATGTGCCAAACAGTCGATCCCAGATAATAAATACCCCACCATAATTTTTATCCAGATACTTCCGGTTTTTGGCATGGTGAACCCGATGGTTTGAGGGGGTAACAAACAGCCGTTCAAACCAGCCAAGCTTTGGAATATGGCGGGTATGCACCCAATATTGATAAAGCAGATTCATCAGGCTTACCGTCAAAAAGACATAAGGTGGGATGCCAACAATGGCCATGGGCACGTAGAACACCCATGAGAACAGAAAGCCGGTGCTGGTCTGGCGCAGAGCCGTTGTCAGATTGTATTCCTCACTCTGGTGATGCACCGAGTGGGCAGCCCAGAGCAGGTTGATTTCATGGCCTTTGCGATGATTCCAGTAATAGAAGAAATCCTGCAATACAAACCCAAGGACCCATACCCAGAGGGCGTTGCTATCCAGTGACAAGAGCGCTGCATGATTATAAATAAGGGTATAGATACCAAGTTTGAAAATAACACCCGTGGTGACGTTAAGCATCCCCGTGCTCAGGCTGTTTATGGCATCGTTAACTCGATAGTAATCCTTCTTGCGAATGATGGTGGCGATCACTTCAATAAGGATCATCAGCAGGAAGATTGGTATGGCGTACACAATCGGATTCATGGGGCGAGCCTGGTTATTATTGTTGTAGGCTTGTTTTTAACATGAGTCCCAATGAAAAGCATGGTTTTTAATCAATTGAACACGTCTTGTGCTGCCCGGATTTTAGCAAAATCGTCGTAAAGTATTTTTCCCTATTGAGCAGCAGCCTGTTCCTTTTCCTTTCCTGACTGCAGACTTGCCGCCTTACGTGACTGAATCGCTTTATTGATCAAGGCAACAATACCCTTGTTGCCACGTTGGCCTGCTACCTGGCGGGGGGTATTCGATCTCCGGCATGTTCCCAGGACGCAGCCAACCTTTGCTTGTTCCGGGTCAGCACCGTGCTCCAGCAGCATCAACACAATAGGCCTGTATAGGGCCGAAGCTGCAGCGTAGAGCGGGGTTACCCCGTCTTTGTTGGCGGTATTCACCAGGGCATTGCCAAGCTCGGCTCTTTCTGAATCCGGCACTTTACTGATGACCGCCATTATGTCCTGGACAATCCTGACAAACCCACCATGTGCAGCAATCAATAGCGGAGTAGCACCATAGACGTCAGTGGCATTCACTACCTGCCTGACAACCTTGCTCCGCTCTGATTCCGGTACCGCTGAAACAGACTCCAGCAGTAATTTTATGATCCTGCTATTGCCCATGCGGGCAGCCAGATGGAGCGGCTGCCTCTCGCCCTTGCCCTTGCCCTGCTTTTCAGGGGCCAGCACCTCAATCATGGTATCGGCTCTTTTGGTCTCCGGCGAGGATTCCAGGACCTGCAGGAAGCAGGATACCATTCGGTCATCGCCTCTTATGATTGCTTCACACAGTGGGGTTTGGCCATTGTTGTGGGCAGCATTCATGACTGCCACCAGGGCCCGGGGAATATCTGCCTCAGGCAGTGGCAGCAGGTAGTTCAGGAAAGTTGCCACGACCCACTCATGGGCATTCTGAGTGGCAAGATAAAACGGGGTCACGCCATTTTTTTTATGGCGGGGTGTCATGAGCATGATGGTGACATTTGCCTTTTCTGCCTCCGATACATCCTGCAAGGCGGTATTCAACAGGCATTCTGTGGCCTCCTTATGACCGTCCTGGGCAGTGATATGGAGTGGAGAAACCGGTTGGTCAGTCACGCCGGACGGGGCTGTCCGTTGCGCGAGGCCGGAGTCTTCGGCCAGTAACTCCCGGAGCCAGATCAGGTTATTATTGCGGCAGGCGGCCAGTACTGGTGCCTCGTTCAACGGATTTGAGCGGTCATCACCATCGCTGATCCCGGTATCCGGTGCCGCCAGATCCTGCAAAGGGACCTCCTCGACAGGCTGTGGATGGGAGCTGGAAGGGACACTTTCACTCTGGATCGTATTCATGACTATTAACCTGGTGGCATGGATGAAGAACGTTTGGAACTCATAGTATGGTTTGTAACTGGTTTATTGGTTATTGGATTTTTTACCAAATCGCTCAAGAAAGCGCTCTAAAGACTCCAGAATCTTAAGTTCAGCATACCGGTGCTTTTCTCTTGGCAAATTGGCTGACAAAAATTCTGCATCATCCCTGCATGATTTTTCCTGAGCGATCGACAGATCAAGCCCTACTGTTTACTAAATCTGTTTGTCTTGAAAAACCAGGCACAATATTGCTACTTAACGGAATTCATGATTCTTTTAGCCATTTCGATTGCTATCAAACCAGCATTATCCCCATTATCTCGATCGTATAGCCTGGTATCAGCAACATCACCACTGATATTGGTTTTAATTATCCGTCCATCAACATAGCCAAAACTCAAGCGTAAGTTTCTTTCAGTATGCTGTTGGGCTCTTTCTATACTCATATTTTTCAGAACTCTGGGAGCATAAGCCCCATTACCTTGAGGCTTTGAATTATTGAATAAAGCCATTAATACAATTGCTTTATCGAGTCCTGAAATGGAGACTTTGTGAGGGCCAAGTGAGGCACCTGAATTCGATGTTGAAGAGTTGGTTTGTTCCTGTGGCGATGTAACTGCCGCTGATGAAGTGCCTTGTATAGGTTGCATTGCATTAATATCCTCCATTGTTTATCGACAACAACAGACAACAACCTACTAAATAAGTTCGATTATTTGAAAATGGAATAGCCTGATGATCCAAATTAACGACAGGTGTTTAATTATGGAAGCCCTAAGCCCTCACGGCTTCGCTGGGGCCCTCATGGCCAACGACGGGTCCCTTCGATGCACTGACTGCTGGCTTTAACAGCCAGCTTTTTTCCTGGTAGCATCGCAAAATCGAGCCTGGCTCACAGTAACAATATCTCCCTTCCCCGCTTTCTTACTGGATAAGTTTCAACAGTAGCCCCTCTTCCAGAAGCGCCCTCCTTACCAGGGTAAACCCGCCATACCATGGGCTGTCGTAAAGTGTTGAGTAAACGACGCTGGTTTCAAGGTTTTCATTGATTGAAACCGTCTGCGTTTTCAGACAATGTTTGATCACCGGGTGGATAATCGTGGCAGCGGCACAGATTTCACCGGCAAGCACCACCGTGTCCGGTCGCAGCAAGTTGACACTCATGGCTATTGCTCTGCCAAGGTTACCGGCGGCTTCTTTCAGTAGATCATTTGCCAGCTGATCGCCCTCGTTCGCGGCATGACAGATTGCCAGGATATCCGCCTTTTTTGTCTGGCTGATATTTAACAGACTGGGAACACCAGACGCCAGCAGTTTATGACAGCGCTTTTCTATGGCCGGATTACAGACCAAAGTTTCCAGGCAGCCATAGTTACCGCAGTAACACCGTTCTCCAAGCGGGTCGATCTGAATATGGCCAATCTCGCCAACGGTCAGGGTACTGCCTTCATAGAGCTTGTCGTCCAGAATCATGCCAGCCCCCACCCCGTTATGGACGCTGACAAAGAGGCTATTTTTAAATCCACGGCTGACGCCAAAGTGGTACTCAGCCAGCGCCATGGACGAAATAAAGTTGTTGATAAAACAGGGAAGCCCCAATGCGTCAGACACCTGCTCTGCCAGGGGGAGATTGCTGACAGAAAGGTGGGGCATGAAAGTAATAATCCCTTTGGCGGAATTGATCAGGCCGGGTGTTGTTATGCCAACACCGGCCAGACAACGAATATGCTTCTTATGGGTTTTGAGGAATTTTCTCAGTGTGGCAATCAGCTGCCTGGAAAATTCCACCTGATTCAAAGGCTGAATAGGCTCTGAGTATTCTGCCAGCAGCTTGCCTGACAGGTCACACAACCCCAGGTGGAGTTTGGTTCTGCCTGCCCTTGCTGCAAGAATCTGGATCTGGCCCTGCCTTGGAGCCAGCGATATGGCCCGACGCCCCCGTTCAGAGGTCTGCTGTTCCTGTTCAACAATCAGGCCGACTTCCATCAGCTGTCGGGTGATACGGGTCACGCTACCGGCAGCCAGACGACATTGTCTGGCTATCTGGATTCTCGAGATGGAGCCATGATCAACAATCGCTTTGTAAACCGCAGAAATGTTCCGCTCTTTTACGAAGTCCAGATTGGCAATTACTGTCGTCATTTTTGTAGTTTCAGCTCACCACCGCTCACCGTACCCAGCAGGGTAAAGTTGTCATCGAAAATGGCAAGGTTGGCAAACTGCCCAACCGCAATGCTGCCCATCTGACTTTCAACATGAATGGCTTTTGCTGCATTGACGGTAGCCATGCGAATCACCGCCTGAGGCTCAATCCCCGCCCGTACGCTATTGGCAACCGCTGCAATCATAGTGAGTACGGAGCCGGCAAGGGTTCCATCCGCGTTGGAGCACTTGCCATCTTTGTGGTAGATAGTTTGTCCGGCAAAGACAAAGGTTTCCATATCGGTGCCAGCGGGAGTGGTTGCATCGGTCACCAGCACCAGACGGTCCTGCATCAGACGATGGGCGATACGCAGGTTTTCCCAGGACAGGTGAAGACCGTCAGCAATGATACCGGCACCCAGAGCATGACTGTCAAAAACGGCACCTACCACACCAGGCTCGCGGCTGCCCAGGGGGCTCATGGCGTTATGGAGATGAGTGGCAAAGGTGGCACCCGCTTGTTCTGCCGCTTTAGCCTGCTCACAGGTGGCATTGGTATGGCCGATGGACACGATAATGCCCGCTTTACTCAGCTTTTCAATGGTTCCTTCCGGGCAGACTTCCGGTGCCAGTGTCACCATGGCAATGACGTCGGCATTGTCACAGAAAAAGTCGATCATTGCGCAAGAGGGCGTACGGATGAAGTCCTGATCATGAATGCCTTTGCGCTGAGGGTTCAGGTAAGGGCCTTCCAGATGAATGCCGGGTACGCGATCCGGATGCCTGGCCATGTATTCACGGGTGACCTTAACCGCTTGTCGTATATCCTCATCACTGCTGGTAATCAGCGTAGGCAGAAATGCCGTACAACCTGAGCGGAGGTTGGTCTCGTGCATGATGTCCAGCGTATTGGTGGAGATATCACTGTTAAAAAGAACACCACCACAGCCGTTTAATTGCAGGTCGATAAAACCAGGGCTTAACGTAAGACCGCCGATGTCTACTTTTTTCAGGCTATCGGTACCCTGATGATCACCGGCAATATCCTCTGCCTTGCCAATGGCCGAAATTCGGCCATTCTCTATAATGATGGTATCAAACGACGACTGCTCTGGGTCACCGGTTAACGGTTTGAAATTAACCAGTGCGTAACTCTTTTCCGGGCTGATGGCCAGATCCGCAGACATTTCAAAAGTCCTTGATGTTTTCAGACTCAATATCCTGGAAGTAGCGCAGAGTGCGAACTTTCAGATCCAGGGTTGCAGGGTCATCACAGATCATCATCGCTTTTGGATGAAGCTGCAGGGCTGAGATTGTCCACATATGGTTTACTGATCCTTCAACCGTGGCCTGAACCGCACGGGATTTATCAGAGCCAGTGGCCAGAATCATCAGCTCACGGGAGTCCAGAACCGTTCCGACACCCACGGTAAGCGCCAGTTTTGGTACCTGGCTGATGTCCTGATCAAAGAAGCGTGCGTTGGCTTCACGGGTTTCAGTGGTCAGCGTCTTCAGGCGGGTACGGGAGGATAGTGAAGAACCGGGTTCATTAAATGCGATGTGCCCATCGTGTCCGACACCACCCATAAACAGCTCAATGCCGCCATAACCTTTAATCGCTGTTTCGTAGCGCAGGCACTCGGCTTCCAGATTTTCTGCGTTACCGTCCAGAAAGTTAATGTTCGCTGCCGGGATATCCACATGATCAAAGAAGTGGCGGTGCATGAACATTCGGTAGCATTCCGGGTGATCGGCAGGCAGGCCAACGTATTCGTCCATGTTGAAGGTAACAACATGGGCAAAGCTTACCTCCCCTTCCCTGTGCAGGCGAACCAGTTCCTGATATGTCGGGATGGGTGTGCCGCCGGTTGGCAGGCCGAGAACAAAGGGGCGTTCAGGAGTCGGATTAAATGCCTTGATCCGGCTGACAATGTATCGAGCAGCCCAACGACCAACGGCTGCCTTGTCTTTCAGAGGTATAAAGCGCATGTCGTAAACTCCAGGTTTCTCTAATCTGCTCAGGGGATGATGTTATGCATCATAGCTTATTTATTTTTTGATGGAAAATAAAGGCGGTTGGCAATGTGCTCAACGGGTAGAAAATGTCTTTAAGTGATGATCTGGGTCAATGTATTCGCTTTTTTATTTTTCTTTGAAAAATAAATCAGTAAAATTCCGCGCCACACAGAACGAGACACACTCTCACTATAAAGAATTAAATGGTTGATCAGTCATGAACATCTTGGGTTACTTGCAGAAACTCGGTAAGGCGCTGATGCTGCCTATTGCCGTTCTTCCTGTCGCAGCTTTGCTGCTGCGTCTGGGCCAGCCTGATTTGCTGGATATTCCCTTTATGGCGCAGGCGGGTAACGCGATTTTCAGTAATCTGGCGTTGCTGTTCGCCATGGGCATCGCCTTAGGCCTGGCGGTAGACGGCGCTGGTGCTGCAGTGATCGCGGGTGCTGTTGGCTTTTTTATTTTGAAAGCCACGACGGCAACCATTAATCCAGATATCGATATGTCCTTCTTCGGCGGTATCATCAGCGGTATCGTTGCCGGTCATTCCTACAACCGATTTCATGCGGTGTCGCTGCCAGCTTATCTTGGCTTCTTCAGCGGCAAGCGTCTGGTACCGATCATGACCGGTCTGTTTATGCTGGTGATCGGCTGGGCCTGTGGTCATATCTGGCCTGGTATTCAAAATGGTATTGATGCTTTTGGTCACGGTGTTGCCGGCTCTGGTGCGGTTGGCCAGTTTGTATACGGTACCCTGAACCGTGGCCTGATTCCTTTCGGTCTGCATCATGTTATGAACTCTTATTTCTGGTTTGGTCTGGGTGACTTTACCAACGCTGCCGGTGACGTGGTCTACGGTGATCTGCATCGCTTCTTTGCCGGTGATCCGACGGCCGGGGTGTTTATGACCGGTTTCTTCCCGGTGATGATGTTTGGTCTGCCGGCAGCGGCCCTGGCCATGTACCTGACGGCTGATAAGAGCCGTCGTGCACAGGTTGGTGGTGTGCTTTTCTCGGTTGCCCTGACGGCATTCCTGACCGGTATTACCGAGCCTCTGGAATTCATGTTTATGTTCCTGGCACCCGGGCTGTATGCTGCTCACGCTGTGCTGACCGGTGCTTCCCTTGTGGTAACCAATGCCATGGGCGTTCTGACGGGCTTTGGCTTTTCCGCCGGTTTGTTTGACATGGTGCTAAACTGGGGTCTGGCAACGAAGCCATGGACTCTGGTGGTTATTGGTCTGGCATTCGCTGTCATCTACTTCTGCGTTTTCTACTTCGCCATCAAGATGTTTAACCTGAAAACACCGGGTCGTGAAGATGAAGACGATTCTTCAATTGAGAGTGTGGCGGCGGTAGATATAAACAAGCAGGGGATGGGCGACAATGGTTATCTGGCTCGCCAGTTCACCAAAGCGATAGGTGGTCTGGATAACATCACCAATATCGACGCCTGCATTACCCGTCTGCGCCTGACCCTGAAAGACCCTTCTGTGGCTGATGAGCGTGTCATCAAGGCACTGGGTGCCAGCGGTATGATTCGTGTCGGTGATAAGAACCTGCAGATTATTCTTGGTCCAAAGGCGGAAATCATTGCCGGTAAGATGAAAAAAATTGCAGCTACTGAAGATCTGAGTGCTATCCAGTTGCCAGGTCAGGCTCAGCAAGTAGCGGCGGCTATTTCTCAGAAGACAGTGAAAAAAGAAGTGGAAGTAAAAGATACTACTCTGTTCGCCCGTCAGTGCCTGAAAGTGCTGGGTGGCCATCAAAACGTGACTCAGATTGATGCCTGTGTCTCTCGCCTGCGTCTGACGCTGAAAGATACTGCCAGCGTCAGTGATGATCGTATTAAGGCGCTGGGGGCAGCGGCGGTGGTTCGTGTGGGTGACAAGAACCTGCAAATCGTCGTCGGTCCCCAGGCTGAAATGATTGCTGATGAAATGAAAAAGATCCCGGTGACGGATGATCTTGCCAATGTTGAGGTTTCTGCATGACGCTCTGTGATCGAGATGACAAAAAGCAAGATGACAAAAAAGAGGGCAAACCTTGCCAACTGTCACTGGTTGCGCCTTTGTCCGGAATGCTGTTATCCATCGAGGAATCCACTGACCCGGTATTTGCTGGTCGGCTGATCGGTGACGGTATTGCGATCAACCCGACGGATTCTGTGGTGCTGGCACCGTGCGCCGGTACCATCAGCCAGCTGCATGACGCCAGACATGCCGTGGCCATCAAGACAGATTCCGGTGTAGAAGTGTTGATCCATGTGGGCATCGATACTGTTGTTCTGCGTGGTGAAGGCTTTGAGACCAACGTCAAAATAGGCGACAAAGTGACTGTTGGTCAGCAGCTGCTGTCGTTTGATCCTGAGTTTGTCGGAGCCAGGGCGGCCAGCCTGCAGACCGCGATTATGATCACTACCGGTGAAACCGGTGTGGTTGTTAATCCCCGCACCGAAGTAAAAGCGGGGCAGGATACCGTATTTGCCATTGGGGCTGAGCCTGAAAAGGAGATGTCCACCGAGAGCAAATACAGCCGTCAGGACAGCATTACCCTGACAGAAGATTTTGTGCTGAAGAACCCACTGGGTCTTCATGCCCGTCCTTCTGCCACTCTGATTCAGATTATCAAACGCTTCAATTCTGACGTGATGATTCTGAATAAAGATAATGGCAAAGAAAGCAAGGCCAACAGTCTGACTGCTCTGATGGGGCTTCAAACGGTGCTGGGTTCTAACCTGCAAATCACCGTCACCGGCCCTGATGCCAAAGAGGCGATGGAAGCCATCCTCGATGGTTTTCGCAGCGGCCTGGGTGAAGCCGTTGCCGACGTGCTGCCGGTTGCAGATGAAGCCATGGAAGAGGAAGCGCCACTGCTTGGACCGGTAGAAGGCTCCGATGGTCGTTTACCCGGCGTGAAAGCGGCACCGGGCATGGCCATTGGTAAGCTGCACCATCTGGTTCATGAACTGCCCAGCTACCCGGAAGAGGGTGTTGGTGTCAGCGATGAGCTGGGTCAGCTTGGCTACGGTATCCAGAAAGCCCGGGAGTCCCTGCAGCAGCTGGTTGCCAAAATGGAAGCGGATCACGTGGGTGGTCATGCGGAAGTTTTTGTTGCCCATCAGCAGTTACTGGAAGACCCGGCAATCAGTGACCGTGCCCGTGAACTGATTGAAGCAGGCAAGAGCGCCATGTGGTCGTGGCACAGAAGTTTTCTGGCGGAAGCGGATGAAATGCGCAAGCTGGATAACCCGCTGCTGGCGGCCCGGGCCATCGATGTAGAAGACGTTGGTCTTCGGGTTCTGCGCTACCTGATGGGCGTTGAAGGTGGCACCGATCAGCTGCCGGAAAACACCATTCTCTGTCTGGAAGATATTACCCCTTCCGAAGTGGTGACTCTGGATCGCAAGCGCGTGATTGGTATCGTGACCCTGCATGGTGGTGCGACTTCCCATGCGGCGATTCTGGCCGGTTCCCTGGGTATTCCTTACCTGGTCAACGTACCGGGCAGTGTTCGTCAGTACGAGAACGGTACCGATGTTATCCTGAACACCAACAAGGGTTACATGCTGGTTAATCCTACTCAGGAAGAGATCGACAGAACCGTTGCCCGCCAGGAGCGTGCGGCGGCTGAGCATGCAGCGGCGCTGCAAGTGGCTGACCAGCCTGCAGTGACTCTGGATGGCCACCATGTTGAGATCGCTGCCAATATCGCCAACCAGGACGATGCGGAAAAAGCGGTCAAAATGGGTGCTGAAGCGGTAGGTCTGCTGCGTTCCGAGTTCCTCTATATGGAGCGTGCTACCGAACCCACCATGGATGAGCAGATAAAAGCCTACGAAGGTATTCTGGATGCTATGGGTAAAGATCGTCCGGTCATTATCCGTACTCTGGACGTCGGTGGTGACAAGCCTCTGGCTTATCTGCCCCTGCCAAAAGAGGAGAACCCATTCCTGGGTGAACGTGGCGTGCGTATCGGTATTAACCGTCCGGCCATGCTGCGCAAGCAGGTTCGTGCGATCCTGAAGGCGGCTCATGCCGGTCATGCCCGTATCATGTTCCCGATGATCAGCTCCCTGGATGAATTCCGTGCCGTGAAAAAGCTGGTGCTGGAAGAGCAGGAGACGGCGGGTGTCACCGTTGAAGTGGGTATTATGATTGAGGTGCCGTCCGCTGCACTGCTGGCCGATCATTTCGCCAAAGAAGTGGACTTCTTCTCTATCGGTACCAATGACCTGACCCAGTACACCCTGGCCGTTGACCGTGGTCATCCAAAACTGGCGGCACGGGTCGATGGTCTTCACCCTGCGGTATTGCGCCTGATCGATATGACGGTGAAAGCAGCCAACAAAGAAGGCAAGTGGACGGGGATCTGTGGCAGCCTGGCCAGTGACCCGAATGCAGTGCCTATTCTGGTCGGCCTGGGTGTTCAGGAACTGTCCATCAGTGTCCCTGCAATCCCGGTGGTTAAGGCTCGCGTTCGCAGTCTGAACTATAAGCAGTGCCAGAGCCTGGCCCGTGAAGCGCTGACTCTGGATTCAGTAGAAGACGTAAGACGTTTGACTGCCTGATCGCAGACGATCATCTTGCTGACAGCCCCTGGTTTTGGCCATGGGGCTTTTTTATTGCTGTCTGAAATATGTAGTTTTCCTGTGCTGATACGTAGTTGTCCTATAAATCACAAGGTCTTGATTCAGGTCATCTGCCGGTTAATTACTGTCCAATTATCATGCCCACCATTTGGTTGGCGGCACTTTTTGTTCACACCTTTATGTCTGCAGGGAAAGCAGAATCTGATAATTGTCTGAGCAGTCTGTGATCACGACCGGTATTTATCATGGGTTGGCGATATCAATGAAAGAAATTGTGGATAAAGTGCTTGCTTCCAGGGTGAAGCGAAGAACGTTTATGAAGTGGGGAACCGCTGCGGGCAGTGCGGCAGTGGTTACTGCGCACACACTGCCGGTGAAAGCTTCTGCGACAGAGGCCAAACGTGCTGATGAAGAGATCAAGTCAGTCTGGTCTGCATGTACGGTCAACTGCGGCTCCCGCTGTGCACTGCGCCATCAGGTAAAAGACGGTGTGATCATTCATACCGAAACCGATAACACCGGTGACGATACCTATGGTGACCACCAGGTTCGCGCCTGTCTCCGTGGCCGTTCCTTCCGCAAGCGCGTCTACAACCCTGACCGTCTGAAATATCCGATGAAGCGTGTGGGTAAGCGTGGTGAAGGTCGATTTGAGCGCATCAGCTGGGATGAAGCGTTTGACACCATCGCTGATAACCTGAAGCGCATCAAAAAAGAGTATGGCAATGAAGCCATCTATCTCAACTATTGTACTGGTACGCTGGGAGGCACGGTGTCCAAATCCTGGCCGCCAGCCGCCACACCGATCGCCCGTTTGATGAACTGCTGGGGCGGTTATCTTAACCACTATGGTGATTACAGTACGGCTCAGATTGCCGTGAGTTTACCGTATTTGTACGGCGGCAGCTGGGTGGATAATAACTGCACGTCAGATGTTGTTAATACCAGGCTGGTGGTCAACTTTGGCAACAACCCGGCTGAAACCCGTATGAGTGGTGCCGGTATTGTTTATCAGCTGTCCGAAGCCCGACAACGCAGTAACGCACGTATGATCACCTTTGATCCGCGCATGACCGATACGGTCCTGGGTGCCAATGATGAGTGGGTTCCTCTGCGACCGGGTACCGATGCCGCACTGGTAGCCGGTATGGCGTGGGTGATGATTACCGAAAACCTGGTGGATAATGAATTCCTGGGCAAGTACACCATCGGCTACGATGAAAACTCACTGCCTGCCAGCGCACCGAAAGGCGCTTCCTGGAAATCCTATATTCTGGGCAAAGGCGATGATGGTGTTGAAAAGACCCCGCAATGGGCGGCAAAAATAACCGGTGTCCCGGCAGACACCATCATCCGTCTGGCCCGTGAAATTGCCATGACCAAACCCTGCAACATTATGCAGGGCTGGGGTCTGCAGCGCACTGCCAATGGAGAGCAGGCCAGCCGGGCGATCTGTATGCTGGCGGTGATGACCGGTAATGTGGGTATTCCCGGTGGTGGTACCGGTGCCCGTGAAGGCAGCTACTCCATGCCCTTTGCGGTCTTTCCGACACTGACCAACCCGGTATCAACCTCTATTCCCATGTTCCTCTGGACGGATGCCATTTACCGTCATGATGAAATGACCGCGTTGACCGCCGGTATTCGTGGTGCCGAAAAGCTGACCCAGCCCATCAAGTTTATCTGGAACTATGCGGGTAACTGCATCATCAACCAGCATTCGGACACCAATCGCACCCATGACATTCTTCAGGATGACAGCCAGTGTGAAATGATTGTGGTGATCGACAACCACATGACGCCCAGTGCACGCTATGCGGATATTCTGCTGCCTGATTTGACTGCGGCTGAACAACCGGATTTCGCCCCTAACGGGTTCTGCGGCAATATGGGTTACACCATTTTCTGTGATACTGCGGTTGAGCCGTTGTATGAATGCCGTTCGGTCTACGACATGTGTACAGGTATTGCCAAACGTCTTGGGGTAGAAGCGCAGTTCACCGAAGGTCGGGACCAGGAAGCCTGGTTGCGTCATATTTATGCAGAATCCCAGAGAATGAATCCGACACTGGTGGACTTGGACTTTCAGGCCTTCCGTGAGCAGGGCATTGTCAAGCAGAAGAACCCCGGTGAACCTCATGTTCAATTCCGTGAGTTCCGGGAAAACCCTGAAAAGCATCCACTGGATACCCCCTCCGGTAAAATTGAGATCTATTCTGAACGCCTGGCAAATATTGCCTCCAGCTGGACACTGGGGGAGAGCGATATTATTCGGGCACTGCCTGAATACGTTTCTTCCTGGGAGGGGCATGAGGCAGACCACACTGAACAGTATCCGCTGCAGATGTTTGGTTTCCACTTTAAAGCCCGTACTCACTCCACTTATGGCAACGTCGATGTGCTGCGGGAAACCAACCGCCAGGAAGTGTGGATCAACCCGGTTGATGCCCACAAGCGCAAGATAAAAGACGGCGACATGCTGAAGGTCTGGAATGACCGTGGCGAGATCCGTGTTGCCGCGAAAGTGACCGAGCGCATTATGCCTGGCGTGGTCGCCATGGGGCAGGGCAGCTGGTACGCACCAGACCGAAGCGGCGTGGACCGTGGCGCGTGTATGAATACCCTGACCACCCAGCGCCCGTCACCATTGGCCAAGGGCAATCCCCAGCACAGTAACCTGGTTGAAATTGCCAAGGCATAACAGGAATAAAGTTCGATGAAGCAACCCTCGATAAAACAACTGGGATTTTACGTCGACACGGCCAAGTGTACGGGCTGCAAAACCTGTCAATTGTCGTGCAAAGATGAGAATGACCTGAAAGTCGGCGTGAACTGGCGTCGGGTTTATGAATACGGCGGTGGTAGCTGGTTTCAGAACGAAGACGGCACTTATGCCCAGGACGTGTTTGCCTATTACACCTCCATCAGCTGCAATCACTGTGCCAAGCCCGCCTGTACCAGGGCCTGCCCAACCGGTGCCATGCACAAGCGTGACCAGGATGGTCTGGTGGTTGTCAATGCTGATGTCTGTATTGGCTGCCGTTACTGTGAAATGGCCTGCCCCTACGGTGCACCGCAGTTTGATGCCGAGAAGAAAGTCATGACCAAGTGTGATGGCTGTTTCGACTGTGTTGAGCAGGGCAAGCAGCCGATCTGTATCGAATCCTGCCCGCTGCGTGCCCTGGATTTTGGTCCGATCGAAGAACTGCGTGCCAAATACGGCACGGAAGCGGATATCGCGCCACTGCCGGACTCTTCTCTGACTGAACCGTCGCTGGTGATGAAGGCGAGCCGTCATGCCAAACCTTCCGGCGACAAAACCGGACGCATTATGAACACACGGGAGGTATAACCATGCATGAGTTGCCACTGGTATTTTTTACGGTGCTGGCACAGGGCACCGTTGGCCTGTTCCTGGTACTGGCCTGCCTGCTGATGGCGAACAGCGATGCCAACCGTCAGCAGCTGTTGAATAAACTGCTGATGGTGGTTCTGGTGCTGCTGGGTGTCTCCGGCGCTGCGGCCATGACTCACCTGGGTCAGCCGTTGCGTGCCATAAACGTGATCTTTGGTCTGGAGCATCTGTCGGCGCTGAGTGTTGAGATCATCACCACTGCGCTGTTTGGTGGTGCTGTCTTCACTTATGCGGCCATGGTGCACTTCGGTATCCTGGCAAAGTTGCAGAAGCTGGTACTGGCCGGAGCCATGGTTCTGGGCATTCTGTTACTGCTGGCCATTGCCAATGTTTACACCCTGGCCACGGTGCCCGCCTGGAACAGCGGCTGGACCATCTTCCAGTTTGTTATGACTGCTTTTGTGGTGGGTATCCCTGCGGCGGCACTGATGCTGAGAAGTCAGTCGGCCTCTTTGGGTGCATTCCAGAAAAACGCTGATCGTGCACTGGCCACCCTGGGTTTTATCACCCTGGGTCTGGTGCTGGTGGGATACCCGCTGTACCTGTTCTGGCTGGGTCAGGTTGACCTGCCTGCTAACCCGCTGGGTCTGTTTGACTACCACGGTCGTCTGATGCTGGCCCGTCTCGGTCTGCTGTTTGCTGGTCTGGGCGTTTGGGTGATGGCTGCCACTCGTGGTAATAACTCAGCGGCAGGTCTGGCAGGGGTGAGCACTGTCCTGGTGCTCACGGCTGAACTGTGTGGTCGTATCTTCTTCTATGACCTGCATATGTTTGCCAGTGGCATGTAAATAAGTACAAAGTTCCTCCTTCATAAATAAAAGGAGGAACTATTCAAAAACTCCGGACGCGTGAACGCACAACAGCTATTACCAGCTTTGCCTGATCAGGCCCTGGTCATAGCTACTCAGGATAGTCAGGAAGAAGACGCCCATATTTCACTGGAAGAAACAGGAGCTATTTTTGGAACTAACGTAATAATAAGCACGAAAATCACAAGGTTTTTGCAATATTTACTTTTTCGTTTTTTCCTGGTGCTGCGGTAGATTTAGTACTTTTGTATCATTTTTGTGGGGCGGGGTAGATAAGTAACGTACACCTTAAGAACAGTTGTTGGAACTTTTTAGTAAAAATGAAGTCTATTAAAGCGAAATATTCCGATAAACTTTTATAGAGGTAATTTTTATGGACGTATCATGCTCAACTGCTAAAAGTTTTTTCTGCACCCCCGGCAGTAAAGAACTTTACGCATTGTCTTGCGCAGGATGTGCAACGGAAGGTTATCTTCTAGGTGGGTTTTGTACCTGTGCTACGGTGTCAAAAGATTTCGCTTATTTTTGTCTCGGCGCTGCTGGGGGGGCGGTAGCAGGAGGTGCTGTAGGCCTTGCAGCAATGGGTGGAGTCGTTGCCTGTTGCCATTTAGTAGAGCGTAAAATCGATCTCCAATCTTCCATTGACCCCAAGGTGATCACACAACAGCCCGGTTCGCCCTTGATTATCTCTCATGCTCCTGAAGTAACTGTTGTACCGACAGAAATTCAAGGTGAAGTTGGATCAATCAATAACTAAACCGTGTTATGCCTCCCCGGGAATTGCCAGCACCATGCACCATGATTTCTGAGTTTCATGGGGAATGGCGGTGGTTACTCGAGTCGGCTGTTATCCCCTGTGGGTACGCATGGGAACAGACCTTCGGGGAGTGTTGTTCAGGATTTTGAGACAACCTCATTTACCCACAGGCAGTTAAACAATGGCGGGATTAAACGACAGATAAATAGCATGAATTATCCGCGACATTTCTGCTCTTCTAATTCCCTGAACTTCCGTTGCTCATAGTCTGACAGCACAAGACCATAGCTTCTATCCACACGAGTGAATCTGACGACATACTGGCAGTCTTTTCGTGGTATTGCGGTGCTTGTAGTTCTATCGTACAGGAATTGTGGTTACAGAGTAGGGAATTAATATTTACAGATTAAGAGAAGTTACAGAAACTTTTTAGAAAAAATGATGTCCAATCAGAGTGAAAAAATCTAATAAATTCCTAAAAAGGTAAAAATATGAACTCTTTAGGCCCATGTGCTGCTACTAAAGATTGTTTATGCCCCCCCGAAATTCACCTTGCATACAAGTGGGGCGCTGGTGCAGGTGGAGTGGTAGGTTGTTTTGGTGGTATGGTTTGTGCGGCGAGAGAACCTCTCGGTACATTTATTCTCGGCGCTTTTGGAGGCACGGCAGCAGGAGTTGTTTCAGGCTTTTCATCAGTGGCCACATGCGTGGCCTGTTGCCACTTAGGAATTGTCCTGAAATAATTTCCACATTTCCAATGTTGCCCGGTAAAGAGAAAAACCTTGCCACGGAGACACGGAGGCACGGAGAAAAGAAAAAATCTTTTCCTCTGTGACTCCGTGTCTCCGTGGCAAAAAGAGGAAGTTATTTCGCGACAAATCCTTAATTACTGAGTGTATTCTTTGTCAACCTACCATTGACTCCAACGTGATCACACAACAGCCCGGGTTGCCCTCGATTATCTCTCAGGCTCCTGTACTAACTGTCGAATGGACAGAAACTCCAGGTGAAAAGGAACCAGTCAATAAAACAACCGTGTAATGCCTCCGGGAATTGCCTGCACCATGCACACCCGAACTAACCGCCATGCACCATGATCTCTGAGTTTTACAGGGTATGGAGGTGAGGGACTCGAGTCGGCTTTTATGCCCTGTGGGTGTGCATGGGAACAGACCTTCAGGGAGTGTTGTTCAGGATTTTACGACAATCTCACTTATCCACAGGCAGTTAAGCGATGGTGAGATTAAACGATAAGCACATGGCATGAGTTATCCGCGGCACTTCCGCTTTTGTTCGGCAAATAGCACCGCTATTCACCTCACAAAACCGAATTTTTATCCTCAATTTTCTGTCGTCCTCGCTACGGGGTCGCCTGGACGAGCGCTATTCCCGGACTGCCTCCCAAGGCACAAGTAGCCCTGCTATTATTCGTCATTCCGCCTTGCCCTGCTGCCCAAAATGGCTTATTCCATCTCATATTCAGAAGGCGGAATTGGTATGAGAGGCTCTGTTAAATTAACTGAATTGTTGAATATACCTCACCGCAACAGGCCCGATACTATCAATGGCTACCTTAATGATTTCGGGTTTGTTTTGTAAAGAATCACCAAAGTACCGCAGGGCATTACCATTGTTCTGCAAGGCGATATTGACCAGTTCTGGATCATTACGGCATTTGTCACTGGCAAACTCCAGCGCCAGCGGATTTTGTTGCAGGGCAAGTTTGACCACTTCCGGACAATCCTGAAGTGCGCCACTGGCACAGGAAGAAGACAGCCATATTTACTGGAAGAAACAGGAACTATTTTTTGGAACTAACGTAATAATAAGCACGAAAATCACAAGGTTTTTGCAATATTTACTTTGTCGTTTTTTCCTGGTGCTGAGGTAAATTTAGTGCTTTCGTATCATTTTTGTTGGGCGGGGTAGATAAGTAACGTACACCTTAAGAACAGTGTTGAAACTTTTTAGTAAAAATGAAGTCTATTAAAGTGAAATATTCCGATAAACTTTTATAGAGGTAATTTTTATGGACGTATCATGCTCAACTGCTAAAAGTTTTTTCTGCCCCCCCGGCACTGAAAAACCATACGTATTTTCTTCCATTGGATGTGCAACGGTAGGTGCTATTGGTGGTGGGTTTGGTGCCTGTTCCAGTGTGGTAGAAACTGCCGGTTATTCTCTCGGTCATTTTTGTCTCGGCGCTTTTGGGGGCGGGGCAGCAGGAGGTGTTGTAGGCCTTGCAGCAATGTGTGGAGTCGTTACCTGTTGCAATTTAGGAGAGCGTCGAATTGCTCTCCAACCTTCCATTGACCCCAAGGTGATCACACAACAGCCCGGTTCGCCCTTGATTATCTCTCATGCTCCTGAAGTAACTGTCGTACCGACAGAAATTCAAGGTGAAGTTGGATCAATCAATAACTAAACCGTGTTATGCCCCCCTCGGGAATTGCCAGCACCATGCACCATGATTTCTGAGTTTCATGGAGTATGGCGGTGGTGACTCGAGTCGGCTGTTATCCCCTGTGGGTGCGCATGGGAATTGACCTTCGTGAAGTGTTGTTCAGGATTTTTAGACAACCTCATTTACCCACAGGCAGTTAAACAATGGCGGGATTAAACGACAGATAAATAGCATGAATTATCCGCGACATTTCTGCTCTTCTAATTCCCTGAACTTCCGTTGCTCATAGTCTGACAGCACAAGACCATAGCTTCTATCCACACGAGTGAATCTGACGACATACTGGCAGTCTTTTCGTGGTATTGCGGTGCTTGTAGTTCTATCGTACAGGAATTGTGGTTACAGAGTAGGGAATTAATTTACAGATTAAGAGAATTTGCAAAAACTTTTTAGAAAAAGTGAAGTCTAAGCAGTGAAGAATCCTGATAAATTTCTGAAAAGGTAAAAAATATGATCTCATTAGGCCAATGTGCTGCTACTAAAGATTGCTTATACCCCCCCCTGACACTCACCTTGCATACAAGTTTGGTGCTGGTGCAGGTGGAGCGATAGGTTGTTTTTGTGGTCTGCTTTGTGCGGCGAAAGGACCTCTCGGTCCAGCTCTTCTCAGCGCTCTGGAATTCGGGGCAGGAGGGGTTATTTCAAGCCTTTCAACTATGGCTACAGCCGTGGTCTGTGACAACTTGTTATTTACTGGTTGTACTCGTTGTCCACCTCCCATTGGCTCCAGAGTGATCACACAACAGCCCAAACAGCCCGGGATGCCCTTGATTATTTCTCAGACTCCTGTACTAACAACTGTCGAATGGGCAGTAACTCCAGATGAAAAGGAACCAATGGATAAAATAGCCGTGTAATGCCCCCCGGGAATTGCCTGCACCATGCACACCCGAACTAACCGCCATGCACCATGAACTCAGGGTTTTACAGGGTATGGCGGTGAGGGACTCGAGTCGGCTTTCACCAGAGATTGGTACTTGTCGGACCGGGCGTTACCAAAAGAGTCCTCGGCCACGCCCGATGATCTGACACTTTCCTATGTTGAAAAGCAGAAGTGTCTGAAGCAACGGATGTCGGAATTTCACATAGTGGAATATTCTAATAAATTTCTAAAAAGGTAATAAATATGAACACTTTAGGCTCATGTACTGCTACTAAAGATTGCTTATGCCCCCCCGACGCTCACGCTAGCTACAAGCTTTGTGGTTTTTCAGGTGCAGCGATAGGTGGTAGTCTTGGCATGCTTGGTTCATGTTGTACAAAACCTCTCGAGGTAAGTACTCTCATCTCTTTGGGAGGCGCGGCAGCAGGAGGTGTTTCAGGTCTTGCAGCAATTGCTGCAGGCGCGTGCTGTTACCACTTGATTCGGAAGGATGATACCGATCATCAACCTTCCATTGGCTCAAGAATAATCACACAACAGCCCGGGATGCCCTCGATTATCTCTCATGCCCCTGTATTAACTGTCGAATTGAAAGAAATTCCACGTGATAAGGGACCAATCATTATAATAACCGCGTAATGCCCCCCCGGGAATTGCCAGCACCATGCACATCCGAACTAACCGCCATGCACCATGATCTCTGGTTTATACCGGGTATGGCGGTGAGGGACTCGAGTCGGCTTTTATGCCCTGCGGGTGTGCATCGGAACCGACCTTCGGAAAGTGTTGTTCAGGATTTTACGGCAACCTCACTTGCCCACAGGCAGTTAAGCGATGGTGAGAATAAACGACAAATACATAATATAAGTTATCCGCGGCACTTCTCCTCTTCTAATTCCCTGAATTTCCGTTGCTCATAGTCTGACAGCACAAGACCATAGCTTTTTACCACACGAGTGAATCTGGCAACATACTGGCAGTGGAAAGACTTCGAAGGTGGTAACCACTCAAGGACACCTGATGCCCCTTTCTGGCGGTTGACACTGGCCTGGACGGCAAAAAGGTTCACTTCATCATTGGCAAACTGCACTCTTTTTGCCTTCGACCACTGATTAGCCCCACGATCCCAGGCCCATCTCAGAGGCACTAAATGGTCGATATCAACCTGGCGAGCTTCATAAAACGTCTTTCCCGTGTAGGGATCAAGCCATCTGCCCCGATATACAGCGCACTGGTTACCGGCTGTATCTATCGCGCTGGTACTCTGCTTCATCAGAAGCTCGTGGCGAGTGTTCATACAGTTCCTGTCTTCATCAGCCCAATCACCAAAATATGAACGGTCATATTTTGCCGGACTCTGACGGTACGTTGCCGCATTCGACTTTTTTAAGCCTGATCCTTTAGGAAGTCTGCCGCCGGAACTGAGGCAATCATTGAGAGAGTAGAAGGCAGTATAGTTTTTTGTTCTCTCATAGCTGGAGCTAGAGATATCGTGACAGATGCCTGAATTGCTCTTTTTTACCAGTTCTGCACTATTTACAGAGGTGCTCAAGAGTGCCAGAAACGTTATCAGGAGGTGTTTCATCGAGAAATTAACACAGGATTGAATATTACACGACAAAATACATTAAAAGGACTATTGAATAAATACCACCTCTTGTACGGTACTGGCTCAAGGAACCGTTGACTTGCTCCCGGTACTGGCCTGCCTGCCCCCACTGGGCCTGTTTGACTGATATGGTCGTCTGGTCTGGTTCGTCTACAGAGTCAAACTCGGATAAATATAATTTTTTAAGCAGGGACGTTTAAAAGCTATAATGGCGTAGAGGGAAAGAAAATAAAAGCGACGTTTGTTGTATTACTATATGACCATTTCCTTATTATCAAACACTCGTAAATTAAAATACGAGAGTTGAGCAATAAAAATATTTGATTACTATCGAATGAATAACCTACTGTTTAATCCTAAAGATAAAAACTTGCATATTTAGTGAGTGTTAAATGAAGCCAATTTCATCAACTCAAGTTACAAGTTTATGCCTGCCAGGTGATGATCAGAAAGTTAAACAAAACCACATACACATTTCTACAGAAGGTTGCCGATACACTGTTGGCGGTAACGGCGTTTTTGTAAACACCTTTTGTAAGGCATTTCACGAGCGTAGTTGTAGAAATATCATGGTTCTTCCACTGCTTGAATTCGTAGAGGATACGGATATAAAAAAATCAATCACATCTGGCTGTCAGCTTTCTTCTGGTGAATTAATATTGGTTGAAAGGTGCAGTGATATGCCTGAATGTGATGTCTATAGAGTCCAGCCAACAGGGAGGCAGAAAAGGTATTTTGAAAAGCATATTAATTCATACAATATAGAGCAAGAACACAAAGACTCTTTGGCAGAGGATCTTTACTTCAAAGAACAAGGAATTAATGATTCTGATGAAAGATTGATATCTTGTGGTGCTATATCTCTAAAAATGTGTGTATTTAACCAGATAGCTGCAAAATTTGTCAACGAAGTGCTTTTACCAACAATGGGAAACGAAAAAGTATATATTCATGATCATTTTTTTGGAGGATCCCTTCAATACATTAATCACTTCGAAAATGTTAAAAAAGTCAACTGGGTGCATTGCTTAAGTCCCCACACGGGTTTTAGCGACTGTATGGCCAATAAAAAGCCTGTTTATACAACCCAGAGCTATATGAAGATGGATGAGAGCAAGTTATGCAAGCTACCGGATTATGAAAAACCTGCAAGAGAGAGGGCAATTAAACATGCTGATGTAATTTTAACAGTATCGAAATATGCCCAATCTTTTCTGACATTTAAACATCCTCTCATATCAAAGTTCTTGAGGATTCACAAAAAGGAAATCAGCTCAATCAAAAGCTGCTCAGATTTATCAAAATTTAGCCTGAGTGCTACCGCCAAAAAATACGGGTTAGAAGGAACTCCGGAAAAAAATATCAAATCAAAACTCAGAGACCTGTTCTTTGCTGGAAAATTGCCTTTAAAGCCCCCGTTAAATAGCAAAGGATGTGTGAACCCAGTCACTAAAAACTTACCAATTGTTTTTTTTATGGGCAGGCCTCATTTTGAAAAAGGGACAGAGCATGTACTGAATATGGTAAAAAAACTGGATTGTCTATTTTTTATTGTTTCTAACGGAACAGAAAAAGATCCATTTATTCAATCTATTCAGGAAACCAAAGCAGCAAGAAATAACCTCGTTTTACTTACTAAAAATCAAGAGCATAAGCAACTCTTAATGGCTGTTGCGGACTATGCCGTTATTCCTTCTCTGGCTGAATCTTTAGGCTTGATTGCCGGTGAATGTAATTCTATGGGGCTGCATGTAATCAACTCTGATGTAGGGGGGCTGCCTGAGGCATCACCTCCTTGTGATGAATGCAGAACAGAAGTTCATTCAAATGCGGAGTATGGTCATTACTCAGAAGATACAGATAAAGCATTTCTCCTGGCAGTTAGTGAAAAGTTAAAAGCCGGAAGGCCAAGATCATCTCACATTGTGAGGCATGCCAGTTATTTCCATTCAATGGAGAAATTTACTACTTCAATAGAAAATGCTCTTTCTAATTAAGCCTCGTCATTATACTCTGGTGGCAGCAGCAAAAAGTTCCTTGCAAGTGTGGAATTGGGTATCATTTGGTAAAAAATTTTCCCGTCATGTACGCTCGACTTCACAAAATAGCCGCGCTCACTGAGCAGTCGGGCACCCGGAGAGTCCGGCTGCCGGAGCATCTGCTCCAGTTCAGATTGTTCCAAGGTACCAACAGAGGGCAGGATCGCCTTCTCCTGCAGCCGCCTCGTCTCAGTTTCCAGGGCACCCCGGATGTCAGCCGACATACGTTTTTCCAGCCCGGGTTCATTAGCCACCACGATCATCTTTTCTGCCAGGGTCATTGCTTCGGGTAACCTGACTTGTCGAAGTTCCCCTTCATTGTGCAGGCGACGATAAGCGCCACCGGACCCGGTATCCGGATCCCAGCAATCAGGCTGTGGGGGATCTGTACTCTGCCGGTGGTGTTCTGCGAAGCAAGGTGAAATACCGGCTCTCTCAGCGATAACGAACCGGACCAGATCGTTCAGGCACTCACGCAAACACTGATAGGGATCAGGTGCCTGCTCAATCAGTAATCGTCGTTCATGGTTATCAACCGGGAGATGGTATTGACTGGTGAACGGATTGGGCATTTGGTGATGCCATCCCCCGGTAATGCTGGCCAGATCCCGAAAGCTCAACATGACTGACTGGATCAGCAGGGTGAAGTCCGGGTTGTTGACCACGGACAGCAGTTCAATCTTTTCTGGCTGAAAATAGCCATCATGGATCATGTCACTGGTGTCAATTTCTGCTGAGTCTGGTGTCAGCCTGATCGCCGGAAAGTCCTCCCGTGGTGGTTTTACCCGCAGGTTATCCACAATATCCCCAAAGCGCAGCACCTGACGCAGCAGTAATTCTTCCTCCGAGCATTGGTGGTCAGGAGTGAACGACGGATTTTCAGCATCCATCATCTTGCAGTTTTTGTTTCTCAGGGCGCTGGCTACCAGGGTAACCAGCTGCCCGGGGTACTGTTGCAGCCTGGACATATCACGCTGAAACAGTTCTGCTGCCCGCAGCTCTTCAACATCTTTATGCTCATCTTCAGCGACAGCATCGTGGTAGAGTTCGGCGATGGGCAGTAACTCTTGCAACTCGGGATGCTTCAGTAGTAATTCCCGGAATGGCTTATGAAAGTCGGGCAAAACTTTACTATCCATGAGGAATTCGGTGGCCAGCTGTGTGCGCAGGGCGTGATCCAGTCCGTGCCATTTGCGGTAATAGGGTTTTGTGCCGTTCGCCAGGATGGCTTGTGCCCTGTTGGGATGGGGAAACTGGTAATAATACTGACCGATTATCTGGGTAAGTGACTTATAACGGCCATCAGGCAGTATTTCCATGCCTTCAAAGGTTGGTGGTGATGCCAGAAAATTCACCAGCCAGTCCGGCTGGCATTCTCCTTGTTCCTTTCGCCGGACCACAACGGCAGGCTTGCAAGTGTAATATTTCCCCAGAAAAATACTCAGCCTTTGATCAATGGTTCGATTGAGAGTCGCTGTACTCTTTAAATGCTCACGTAACTGTTCATCACTGTATCGAAGGGGTGAAAATCTATTTTCCAGAAATTCTTTAACTGCATGCCCATAAACCGGTTCATTGGTAAAAAAGCAATGATAAAACTCCTTGCCAAGCAGTCCAACAGCCTCCCGATGTAGATCTGAACCAGCCAGCTGCCGGTGATTCAAATGCTCGTGCAATGCTTTTTTCAGGATCGATACCCTGTTTGCTATCATATAATGTTTAGCAACGGGGCCGTCCCCTTCATTGCAAAGAAGTTCCCACAGCACCTCGTTACGAATGGCATTGGCTTCATCGTTGGTCAACAGATTCGCCCGGAGAAAATGATTGGCAGATGTTAATATTTCAAGATGCTCTGCAAGCTGGGTTGATGTTTGATAATTGAGATAGATTCTTGCGCCGTAAGCGATGAGCAGGCAGCACACCAGTGGATTATAGTGGATAGGTGTTGATTCCTTGTACCCTAATAAATAGGGAACAAACAATTTGTTATTTAATAGCTCCCGGCAGATGACCGCTTGTGCGGCAAAGGTGGGTCTAACCTGCTCGAAAATGTAGTCCCAGCTAGAGTCCTTGTCGTGTATCTCGAAATCATAATATAGCCAGGGAAAGTGTTTATGAAACGGGGTCTGCTCAAGCAAGGCTTCCAGTAATATCTTCGGTAAACCCACTTTACTGTTGACCCCGTCCGCCCGGGATGGAAGTTCGCTTAAGAATGTTGCTGAATCACAGTTCTCGATGGCTGTCAGGATGGCTTTGATGTCGGTACCAAGCGCCTTGACACTGGCTGATACCGTGCTGACCTGCTCCGGAATATTTTTCAGCAGCTGCAGAAATCGTTCACCACCGGACTGACTCAATAACTGGTAAAGCCTGAGTTCCTGACCAGTGAAGTTGCCGTATTGAGAGAAGGCACGAATGTTTCGCCGCAGCATTAGCGCTTGTGTGCGGCTGATTTCCACCGGGGGAGACAACACCCCCTGATGACTGTTGTACAGGCACAGTTTTACAGGCTCACGGAACTCATCACCGGACGCGTTACCTTTATTTTGCTCAAGCGTCAGAATATTGCCCATGACCTCTTCAAGACGGCGAAAAGAAAACTCCCTGGTAAAGTCCAGAAGATAGCCATAGTGCATGCGGTCAAAATTAATGTGACAGAGAATTTCCGGATATTTGCCTGCTCCTGTAATGAACCGTTCAGTCGGTTGGTGCAGTAAATAGCCATTCACACCAAGGTGTCCTGAGGTTAAAGGTGATCCGCTAAACAGGGAATGCTTTCTGCGATAACTCTCTACTATTTTCTCTTCCAAAACACGCCAGCTGGTAATTTTCTTGGTGTATGTGAACTTGCTGCACGGTTCCCCCGAGGCATTCGAACAGACATCTTTTTTAAAAGCCCAGAGCATATGGCAGCCGGGTGCAGGTTTCAGAACCGTAATGACCTGGTCTGGCCTGGTTCCAAATTGATCCGGTCGCCTGGCTTCTATTGCATATTGGGCACCGGGTGACAGTAAACTCACTGGCCTGTATTGATCGCCTGAACCGGCAGCTTGTAATGCATTGACAACACGAACCATCAACCCGCCAAACTGACTGAATGCGGCAACAGGATTGTATTCCTCTTTTTTGCCGCCTGCCGTTGGTGGTTGAAATCCTGACGAACCAATGCTTGCTTCCGCCTGAGGTATGGACATGTCAAGGGTCTCACTGAATTTAAAATCGTATATCTGACTGCACGGGGGTAAGGCTCCGCCTGAGCGAAATGAACACAAACTTAAGACACCGAAAATATCGAAAGGTTCCCCGTAATCTGGCAGCCCGGGCAGGTGCCATGTAAGGTGCAGCGGAGGAAGTACCGCCGCAGCCATGTCACTGAAGTTGCAGTGCAGCACAGTTTTGTCCTCAATAATCATTATCAATTACATGGTGCGCTGTGCTCTGTAGCGTGCTCGAATAAGTTCCTACCCTCTTCAGTAATTGCCTCAAACCCTGCAAAAAATTGATCCAGGTCAATCGGTTGTTTGTTGACCAGCTCGTATTATCATCACTATTTCGCCAGTTCATTATTTGTACAGATATGCATTTTGTCAGGGGTAACACTACCTGTTTGTGTGCTGGTTTCCGGTTTTAGTGATAACGGTAAAATAAATGAAGAAACTTCTCGATAGTGCGCTGTCGTCTGTCATCAAGCGAAGAACGTTTATCAAGTGGGGAACTGCTGCGGGCAGTGCCGCTGTTGTCGCTGGCAATGCACTGCCTCTGAAAGCCATGGCAACGGATTCAACGCAGGCAAAAGCCGCTGAAGACAAGGTGACCTGGTCTGCCTGTATGGTGAACTGTGGCAGCCGCTGTCCTCTCCAGGTGCATACCAAAGATGGCATTATCACCCATGTTGAGTCGGATAACCGGGGCGATGACGTATACGGTGATCATCAGATTCGCGCCTGTCTGCGCGGTCGCTCCATCAAGCAACGGGTATACAACCCTGATCGTCTGAAATACCCCATGAAGCGGGTTGGCAAGCGTGGGGAAGGCCGCTTTGAGCGCATCAGCTGGGATGAGGCGCTGGATACCATCGCCAGACAGTTGCAGTACACCATCGATACTTACGGAAACGATGCGATCTATTATCAGTATGGCTCCGGAACCCAGGGCTATAAAACCGACGGTCCTTTTGCCTCCAAGCGCCTGCTGAATATGCTCGGTGGCTTTCTGCCTTACTACGGTAATTACAGCTGGGGACAGATTCAACGTGCTCTGCCGTTTACTTACGGCGGTGGACGTCCAGCGGCGTTCGGTAGTTTTACCAGTGAAATCGCCAATGCAGAATTGCTGGTCATGTTTGGTTACAACCCGGCAGAGACCCGCATGAGTGGCGGTGGGGAAATCTACGAGCACATCAACTCGGTGAACAGCAAAAATGTGCGCACCATTATCATTGACCCGCGTTATACCGACACCATGCTGGGCAAAGAGTCTGAGTGGATTCCAATCCGCCCGGGGACCGATGCTGCCCTGGTAGAAGCCATGGCCTGGGTGCTGATCAACGAGAAGATGGTGGATGAAGCATTCCTCGAGAAGTTCTGTGTTGGCTACGATGAAAAAACGCTGCCAGCCAGTGCACCGAAGAATGGCCACTACAAAGCGCACATTCTGGGCCAGGGTGCGGATGGCATCGAGAAAACCCCGGAGTGGGCGGCAAAAATTACCGGTATTCCAGCGAAAAAAATCATTCAGCTGGCCCGGGAAATTGGCAGGGCCAAACCTGCCTACATTATTCAGGGTACCGGTATTCAGCGTCAGGCCAACGGTGAACAGGCGAGCCGTGCCATCTGCATGCTGCCAATTCTGACCGGCAATATTGGCCTTGCCGGCACCAACACCGGCGAAATGCCAGGCAACTATGGCTTCCCGGTGAAAACCCTGCCCATGGGTACCAACCCGATTAAGACGGCGATTCCATTCTTCAAATGGACGGATGCGATTCATCGTCACCATGAAATGACGGATAAGACCGATGCTCTGCAGGGCGGCACGTCACTGAAGAATCCGATCAAATTCATCTGGCAATATGCGGGCAATATCACGGTTAACCAGCACTCTGATATCAACCGGACCAAAGAGATCCTGTCTGATGAGAGCCTGTGTGAGTTTATCCTGGTGTTTGAAAACCATATGACACCCACCGCACGGTTCGCGGACATTCTGCTGCCGGATATCACCACCATTGAAAATTATGAAGTGGCCAGCAACGGCTATGCCTCGGGCAGTCTGGGGGCGGTGATTCCGCTGGTGCCTGCTATTGCCCCGATGTACGAGTGCCGCAGTGCATACGACATCTGTGCAGGTATTGCCAGGCGCTTTGGTCTGGAAGCTCAGTACACAGAAGGCAAGACCCATGAGCAGTGGGTGGCGGAACTGTACGAACAGATGCGTAAAGAACAGCCTCAGGTGCCAACACTGGAAGACCTGCGTCGTGACGGACCCTACAAACAGCTGGCACCGAAGCATATTCGTATCGCTCTGGAAGATTTCCGTAAGGATCCTGTGAACAATCCTCTGGGTACCCCATCCGGAAAAATCGAAATTTACTCCGAACAACTGGCGACCATTGCCGCTGAATGGGAGCTGCCGGAAGGGGATGTGGTGACACCGTTGCCACAGTATGTCACCACCTGGGAAAGCCATCTGGATCCTTTGACTGAGAAGTATCCGTTGCAGCTGATTGGTTTTCACACCAAGGGCCGTGTGCACTCCACATACCATAACGTCGCTTTCCTGCGTGAAGCAGTGACGGATGCCGTATGGCTGAACCCGGCAGATGCACAGGCCCGGGGAATCAAAGATGGCGACATGCTGAAAGTCTGGAATGACCGTGGCGAGACCCGGATTCCGGCTAAAGTCAGCCCCCGGATTATGCCGGGTGTTGCTGCCCTGGCAGAAGGTGCCTGGTACGCACCGGGTAAAGACGGTGTTGACCGTGGTGGCTCATTCAACGTGCTGACCACTCAGCGCAGTACGCCGCTGTCCAAGGGTAACCCGATGCACACCAATCTGGTTGAAATTGCCAAATGCCATAGCGGCAAGAAAGCATAGCAGGATAGGAATAAAGTTCGATGAAACAGTTGGGATTTTATGTCGATACGGCCAAGTGTACGGGCTGCAAAACCTGTCAACTGTCGTGCAAAGATGAGAATGACCTGAAAGTCGGCGTGAACTGGCGCCGGGTCTATGAATACGGCGGTGGTAGCTGGCTTCAGAACGAAGACGGCACCTATGCCCAGGATGTGTTTGCCTATTACACCTCCATCAGCTGTAACCACTGTGCCAAGCCCGCCTGTACCAAGGCCTGCCCAACCGGAGCCATGCATAAGCGTGACCAGGACGGCCTGGTGGTGGTTAACGCCGACGTTTGTGTTGGCTGCCGTTACTGTGAAATGGCCTGCCCCTACGGCGCACCGCAGTTTGATGCCGAGAAGAAAGTCATGACCAAGTGTGATGGCTGTTTCGACCGGGTTGAGCAGGGCAAGCAGCCGATCTGTATCGAATCCTGCCCGCTGCGTGCCCTGGATTTTGGTCCGATCGAAGAACTGCGTGCCAAATACGGCACGGAAGCGGATATTGCGCCACTGCCGGACTCTTCTCTGACTGAGCCATCGCTGGTGATGAAGGCGAGCCGTCATGCCAAACCTTCCGGCGACAAGACCGGACGCATTATGAACACACGGGAGGTATAACCATGCATGAGTTGTCACTGGTATTTTTTACGGTGCTGGCACAGGGCACCGTTGGCCTGTTCCTGGTACTGGCCTGCCTGCTGATGGCGAACAGTGATGCCAACCGTCAGCAGCTGTTGAATAAACTGCTGATGGTGGTTCTGGTGCTGCTGGGTGTCTCCGGCGCTGCGGCCATGACCCACCTGGGTCAGCCATTGCGAGCCATGAATGTCATTTTTGGTCTGGAACATCTGTCTGCACTGAGTGTTGAGATCATCACCACTTCGCTGTTTGGTGGTGCTGTCTTCACTTATGCGGCCATGGTGCACTTCGGTATCCTGGCAAAGTTGCAGAAGCTGGTACTGGCCGGAGCCATGGTATTGGGCGTGCTGTTACTGTTGGCCATTGCCAATGTTTACACCCTGGCCACGGTGCCCGCCTGGAACAGCGGCTGGACCATCTTCCAGTTTGTTATGACCGCTTTTGTGGTGGGTATCCCGGCAGCGGCACTGATGCTGAGAAGTCAGTCGGCCTCTTTGGGTGCTTTCCAGAAAAACGCTGATCGTGCACTGGCCACCCTGGGCTTTATCACCCTGGGTCTGGTGCTGGTGGGTTACCCGCTGTACCTGTTCTGGCTGGGTCAGGTTGACCTGCCTGCTAACCCGCTGGGTCTGTTTGACTACCACGGTCGTCTGATTCTGGCCCGTCTCGCTCTGCTGTTTGCCGGTCTGGGTGTTTGGGTGATGGCTGCCACTCGTGGTAATAACTCAGCGGCAGGTCTGGCAGGGTTGAGTACCGTCCTGGTGCTCACGGCTGAACTGTGTGGTCGTATCTTCTTCTATGACCTGCTTATCTCGCCTATGTGATCAATATAATTATTGTGTAGGCGAGTAAATGCAGGACACCTGAAGTTATATGCATAATAGCCTGAAAATCCCTATACAGGGCTTTTCAGGTTTTGCTGGTTCTTGTTACCCGCTGAAGAAGCCCGCTGTATATGGCTGCTCTGGTGAGTTTTTTTATGGTTTGTTCGTACTAAACAGTCAGTGTACACCCTCTACTGTTCACCGGTTTTCTCTCCAGAAACTTCGCTTTATACGTTTCAAGTTGGCCGGTTCCAAACGCCGGTCTTGACCGACAAGGCATTCAGAACCGATGCACACCTTCATTTCTCCGCCCTTGGAGATCACAGAGGGCTGAGGGGACATTGAACGATTGCTCAGTATCATTCTTCGACCGTGCGAACCCATATTCTCAATAACGGATACATTCAATACGCTAGTACCATCCTCAATATTCACGGCATAAAAATAATTGAGCCCGACTCCCGGACTACAGCTGTTCGAGGAAACTTGCGGAACAAAAGAGGTAAACAACAGCATGCCATTGATCAGTGAGGCCCGGCCCAGGATTTTCTCGCCGGGATCTTCCAGTCTCATAAACCAGCCAGCAGCTCCACTCAAAGAGCCCAGTGCCGCATTTTTATCCCACTGTTTACCGTGTTGAATGATGTTGGAGGTCGCATCGTACAGTGACCACTCAGTAATGACCCCACCGTTGACATACCGGTAAGTGGTCGGCTTGTTAAAGATATTGCGGTCACGAAGCACATACATACGATCCTCCACCACCGTATTCATGGGGTCGGGGCGGGTACCGCTGCCGATGGCGATATTGAGATATTCGCGTTTGCTGTCAATGGCCACGGTGGGTGCCTCAAAAAACCGCCGGGCATCCACTTCAGACTGGCCTGCCAATTGGGCGATCAGACCACCATTGGCGAAATTCCAGGACCCGGCGTTATCGTGATTGATATCAACACGGAACACCTGACCGCCAATATCCACCGCATAAAAGTAATCGGTCAGGCCATCCTGGTTAATATCAACCAATGTCAGATCTGCCGGAATACTGTATTTCATTTCCGGGATGCTCAGCTTACCGTTTTTGCCGGCATGCCAAAGCATTTCACCGGTATAGGCATCGACCATATATATTGCCCGGCCTATGTCGTTTTCCTCAATTTTCACTTGCTGGTCAGCATCTTCGTCATAGCCACCGCCAAACAGTAACACGTACCGTTCAGACCCCTGCCACTTGACCTTTGTTAACTGTGCCTTTGACCAGGTTTGCCCCAGCTCCGGAAAGTCGGGATTCCTGGATGGATCGTCGTCAGCCTTGTTATTGGAATCCACATCCCCTTTGATAACCCATCTAAGCTTCGGGGCATTCCGGTTAGTGACGTCCAGAGAATAGATATTACTGCCCCCCCTGCGCATGGTCAGGAATAAGTAGGCATGCCCATGACCATCCGTTATGTTGCCATCGCCGTTCCAGTCCCTGAAAAAGGCAGTTATCGGTCCATCCATGCCATATACTTTGGCTCTGCCAGGGTCGGGCTCCGGTGGTGGAGGTGGCCATTCATGCCTGGGTCTGATATCACAAACAGAGTCGCCAACTAAGTTACCGTTGTAATGCCATTTACAATACTCAGGATGTGCACACCTTGATTTTGACCAATCCCAATCGCATTCATCATCGTTCGTGGGTGTCGGGGGGATAACACGACAACTCTCGCTCAGGTTTAAATCTCCCCACTGAAACCTGTATTCACAATAACGGGCCGGCACACAGGCACCGGGTACCTGGTAATTCCACACACACTGTGAATCCGATGTTGGCGCACCGGATATCGCCGGGCGAACCGTCCCCTCCCGGTACATTCGCAGGTTGCCCAGCAATTTCTTGGGAATGAACGAGAAAGCAGTGTACCCACTGGAGGCATCCACAGCATGGAGAAAACCATCATTGGTGGTAAAAAAAACGGTTTGATCCACATTACCGTTCCCCCCCCAGGGGTTATAAGTAACAATGACCGGCTGAGTATGAATAGGGTCACCCATACTGAACCGTGGTTCAAAAAATACACCATCGCCATCGTCGTCATCCATATCAAGGCCCCGTGCCCACTGCAGCAGCGTCATCTTCTTAAATACACCAGCGACGCCCAGAGTTCCGTCAGGAAAAGAAGGAACATTGTGTTCGTGGACCCTATTCGAACCGCTTGACAGCTCTACATCCCTGTCGCCAGATAAATTGGTATAAACCGGTCGCTCCGGATCCAAATGCGACGCAGCCCCACCGGCTGTAACGACTTTACCATCCGGGGCAGCGCTCCAGAAACTCTGGGCATTGTCAGAAAAAAAGCCAGTCACGGGATCAATGGCCAGATTCCCGTTGGCATCGTATATCTGATTATCATCACCCAAACGGTAACGTTTCAGATTGCCCGTCCAGTCTGGCCCGGAGCTAGGGGCAAAAACGGTGTAGTACAGCTCATCGGTGGACTCAAGGGAGTTAAAAGCATTGACGGGGACGGTCGGTGCGGCAAATGAGGTGGATTCCGAATTGACCCGAACCATAATATCGGCGAACGCCTGACTCAGCTGGCTGGCATCCTCGGCCCGGTAAAACTTCCCGTTACCGGCACTGACGGAATTGGCCAGTACATCTGACGACCATTGATCCATTTCACCAAAGCCAATAACGCTTAAGAAGACGTTCTGGTCGCCATTAAAACCGCTGTGAATATCTTGATTGGCAATATACCAGATAATTTCATTAAGGCATTGGTGGCAATCGTGGTGCAAATGATCCGGCATGGTCTTACCCGCGACCTTCCGCTCAATGTCAACATCAGCACTGGTATCATAGGAAGGTGCGCCATCAGTCAGCAAGATGATATTGTTCTTTTGGCATTCTGTGACAATGGGGGAACGATACTGCAGGCCTGGAATCGAATAGGCATTGAAATCGATGCCCAGGGGGTTCCACGCGAATTTTGTTTGCTGCCCCGAAAAATAAAGGTAGGCTTCATACAACGTTTCAGCCATTGGTGAAAAGCCATTGGGACTCAAACTATCAATGGCATTCATAGCTCCCTGTCGGCCAGTGTCAATATCTTCAGATGCGAATATAACGCGACCACCCTCATCATAGTTAAATCTCATTACACTGATGTTGATATTCTGTGCATCACTGATAAAGTCCTTGGCCACTCGCTTGGCTATATCCATGCGGGAGGGGCCAGAATATTGACAAAACCCAAAAACACCACCACATTCCAAGTTCCTCGTGCCCATGCTCGCCGATGTATCCATAATCAGCATCACATTGGGCTGGGCTCCAGTGGGAAGGTCGGCAACAAACAGATCAATATCATTTGCCGCCAGTTCACAAGATAAAATCAAGGAGAGCAGAAAACACCCTGACGCCCATAACCATCGAGAGATTGTCTGCGAGTATTCTGAACATTCATATTTTGAATGATCGTTGCTTAACATTCCTGACATTGTTATCCACTGTTTCTGCTGTTATGCCAACTCGTGCTCTGGCCAATGTTCATATATACGACGGGTGATATTTTTTCAGGCAATAGCCACAATTGACTAACATGGAAATTGCCCTTTGATAACTTCCCTGTTCCGTTTACCCTGAGCAGTCGAAGGGGGAGAGACACCGAACTTCTTCGGGCTCAGTCCGAACGGAACCGGGAAAATTTTTCCAGGACAGTTCCTTACTCCGGTGTCGAACTCTGCGGTGGTGTGATCAACAGAACCTGCAAGGCTTGAGCTGTATTTTCAATCCAGATCACCAACGCAGGCTGCCCCGGGGAGTCCCGGGAGTCCGGCAAGTCCCGCAAGTCCTGTAAGCTTGCCTTCTGACTACCAGCGCCAAGCCTGCCCACTTGCAACCGCTGGTCAAAGACCAAACGTTTTGGCAGACAGGTTTCACAGGGGTAGGCCCAGATCAGGCCACTTGACTCATTGCGAAATTCAACTTCTATCTTGCTGAACTCCTGGTCAACTTGCCTGCCCGCTGCGTTGCCATGGACCGCCTGGCATGACAGCCATATTCCTGTCATGGCAGCCAATAGCCAGTAGCGGACATGACTATCATGGTGTTTGCTTAGTAACATAAATCACCTCTATGCTCTGGCCTGACCGGGCACCATTTCAATGATGGCATTGTTCTCTATCTGGTAAATCAGACCAGCACACTGATTCCCCAAACCAGCTTCTTCCCACTGACGGCAGTAGCCATCATGTACTGATCAATATCGGCAGTCCCCCTGGAAACAACACCATTAACCACCTGCAACCGTGCCACGCCATGCACCGGGGCTACGACTATGCTGCCTGCGTTGCGCCTTGGATAGTAACTGCTCACTTAGCCAGAAATATTCGATTCCATTTGGCTAACTACTTATGGTGGCCTGTTTATTCAGCCAGTTGACCCGTTGCTGGTTGTTCCTGAAGTGCTGGGGAGGGTTTATCAATGCGTTCAATACCCCATTGCTCCAGCTTTTCCTTCCATGTTTCTTGAGTCCCTGTTCACCAGCCTCCCGGAGTTGTTTCAATGGCTGTTTCAGTGCTGACGATTCTGTTTTGGTGTTGCCCTTGTCTTGTGCCCGCTTTCTGGCACCTGACACTGCTTTTGCTATCTTTCCTTTAACGTCCTTTACCCGGTTTCGCTTTCTCACCTGATTGAATCCAGCATTGGTGTAGAAATATTTGCATTTGATGCTGCCTGCTGACTGAGTGATAGGTTATTCATAAATTCCGGACTCCTGAACGCACAATAACTGTTATCAGCTTCGCCTGATCAAGCCCTGATCATCGGTACCCAAGATAGTCAGAAAGAAAACGCCCATATTTTCCCGGAAGACAAACTCCTCAATCAGGGTGCCATGGTACCTAAAGGTAAGCGGAATAATCATTCAGGCTTAAACGAAACTAAAGTGGTAGGGATAATGAACTTTGAATATTAGAAATTGTCACAAAGTGCGTTGATACAAATTAAACAACAACAGTGGAGTCATATGTGGATCCAGTCAGTGCACCACAAACTAGAGCTACCAATCTGGAGCTACAATGCCATTTATGCTTCGGAGAGTTGGAAGGTAAGTTTAATGATTTTGTCGTGACCCATTGTTGCAAAAAAATCATTCACTCCAGTTGCATGCAAAAGTGGAAATCAGATCGTAGAAGCGGTTCTGGCAGGAATGCCACTGAGGTTCCCGTCAAACCAAACCGGGCTTTTGTGAGTTGTGCGCTTTGCAAACAGAATGCCCTGCCTGCCGTTAATGTGAACACCCTGGTTTATAGCAACAGCGGCAGTACCGATTACTGTAATCCGGAAATTGCTGCCTATCTGAAAAAGCATATTAAGAGTGGGCAAGCAAGCTCATCAAGCTCATCTGGAAACGATCAGTCTGGACAATGGGGGGGCAGTTACAGCACAACAACAATGGCAAGTGGCTCAACGAGCTCGTCAGCAAGCTCAGAAAATGGTGCGAATAGCAGGGGCAGTGACGACCATATTCCTGATTTGCCGACTCTGGTTCGTCAGGGGTTGAAACGCAATCTCGAAGATTTGCATTCTGGAGTTCAAGAGCCACTGGCGGTTCAGGCCTGTGTCATTGGTGATCAGAACATGCTTCAGGAGATCGCACGGCAAGCCCCGGCTACTCTTCGCACTCCGCAGGAAAGTGTTTATTATTGTGGAGCTGTACCTCCGGCTCTGGTGGCTGCTGAACATAATCATGAAACGTGTTTTAAGAAGATTGCCGTTGACCAGAACATGTTTCGACTGTCAATGACGCATGCCCTGAAAGACAAGGATGAAAGCACATTGGCAATGCTGGTCAGGAGCGATAAATCGGGGCTTGCCGATTTGCACCTGCTCCAGGCAATTGAACGAAAGGACAAGCCAAAGGCGAAATTGCTGCTGGACGCTGGCGTTGATCTCTACTCGGCAGCCAAAAATGCCATTGAGGATGACCACAGCCCGGCAACGATAGGCTTCCTGTACGACCTCGGATTCAGTGGTGGCAAGATTGTTCTCATGGCTGCAGAGGCAGGGAACAGGAGGCTGCTCCGTGATTTTAAGGAATCGTCTGAGCTTCGCAAAATCATCAGGGATGGCCATTTCGTTGAGGCCATAATCCTCGCTGCGCAACAAGAAGACCGTGCCGCCTTGCAGGAACTGACAGCGTTTGTGACGCTGGCAGACGCGCTGTGCATCTGTGTCCGTGCGCATAATGAACCTGCCATTGCTGCGTTGCTCAAATCAGGGGCGAGTTTGCTGGACGCCATGGTGCTGGCCGTTTCTAAAAGTCAACTGGAACTGTTTGAACAATTACTGGCCAGGAATATAGATGACGGTGGTCATTATTTAAGGCTGGCTGCGCAAAGTGGTGATGAAGGGCTGGTACTGGCCCTGCTCAATGCCGGCATTGATGCCAATGGCGGGGATGATCAGGCTGACACGCCACTGGTTATAGCCACACGCAATAGCCATGCCGGGGTGGTCAGTATCTTACATGACGCCCTGGGGCCTGACAAACGAGTCAATATTATTGTCCGGTCGGCCAGGGAAGGGACTGAAACGGAATTGCGATCACTGCTGGCTTCCTACCCGGTAACAGGACAAATGTTCCGTGAGATGCAGCGGGTCATCAATTATTTACGTGATCAACCTGGCTACGGTGAACCGGCTATCAGACAGCTGTTAGATAAAATGGATGTCGGTAAAACAGTGATCATTCTTTCTGAAGCCCTTAAGAATAACGATGACAAAATGCTGGCAACGCTGCTGGCTGTCGGGGTCGATCCTAATATCACTGACTGCAATGGCTTGCCTTTGCTGCACGCTGCTGCCGACAGAGGAGACCTGCAGATGGTTCAGCTATTGCTGGAGAGTGGGGCAATAGCTGATCTGCAGAATATGGAAGGGAAAACCGCCTTTTCCATTGCTGTCCGAAAAGGCTATAAATCGATCGCTGACCAGCTGATCAAAGCGACAGGTGGCGTAGATATTGAAAGTGAAGTAACCGCAGCGGTTGGTCGGGCAGACGTTGAAATGCTCAGGCATTTGCTGGGTATGGCGGACCTTGGTGGCACAAAGTTCCGGCAACTGTTCCATCAGGCCGCAGTGAGCGAACAGCGTCAGGTGGTCAGTGTCTTCGCCATGCAAAAAACCATCAGCGTTGAGATTGCCTTTGCCATGGCGCTTGGCGATAACGAGTTGAAGGTGGTTGATGAATTTCTCAAGGCCGGTATGGATAAAAGCCGTTGCTGGTCGGCGTCGGGTTTGCTCATAGCGGCAGCACGCAAGGAAGAAGAGAAGGTTAAAATGCTCATTCACAATGGTATTGATCCCGCTAATGACATTAAACTTGCGGCACAAGCCCGGGAAACGGAAGCCCTGTCAGTACTGCTATCGTCTTTTGATGATATTGAAGCAAGAAACAGTCAGGTTAAGGCACTGATTTTCAGTGAGGTGAACAATCAGCCAGTGCTCTCATCGCTGGTGGATGTTGAGCGTGAGTCCGGAGCTGCTGGTCTCAGGACTATCCTGTTGTCGATTTTGGCCATGAGCAAACAAGTCCGTAATGATCTGGAGAGCGTGCTGACAGTAAAACAGATCATTTTGGATGAGAACAGAAAGGGAAAGCCGGAAGGTTCCCCCGCCCTTAACCGACAGGGAGGCTGGCAGCGGGATCGTGTTGAGGAGCCGCCGGGTCATGGTGATTTGAGGATAAAATCCTGTGATGATGCTACCAAGGAGCATCGGGCTCATCTGGAAAGGAATGAAGCTGTTATCCGGGCATTGATTCGCGCCGGAGCTGATCTTGATATCACAGAAGACACCAGGGGCTCTCTCCTCTCTCAGGCGATACAGGGGAACTGCCATGACAGTGTCCGGTCCATTCTGGATTTCCTGATACGTTCAGGCCCGACTGCCAACAGCCCTGCTGCATCGAGCCAACAGTCCGGTGGTTACATCAACAGAGATCTTTCAAGGGTATTGACCGATGCTTTGGTGTTGGCCATTGGTCTGGATCGGCAGCCAATGGTCAAGCTGCTGCTGGACGCTGTGCGTGGGATGAAACATGTTCAATGGGATCTCTCCCGGCTCAATGGCAGTAACGACCTCCTGCTTGGTGTTGCACAAACGGGAAATACCGATCTGTTGCGAGAACTCTGGCAACTGGGTGTCCGGGCTACTCCGAGTCTGATCCAGATTGTGGAGCGTGCAGACCGTAACAAGTTGCAACAGTTTGTCAGGGCCGGGATTAAACTGAACGCTGCGGATGTTGGCGGAGATGTGCATCCGTTGCTGCTGGCCGCCGTTCTGTTCGCTGAAAATAGCTTTGCACAATTGGTGCGTTCCATTGTCTCGATCACTGACAATGTTGACGACGTTATTTGTGACCAGCAACTGACAGCACAAGAATCGGTGCGGTTAAGGCTTTGGCAAATTGTGGCTGAACAGCATGACCGCATAATGAGTGTGCTGGTTCGTGCTGCTGATGGAGGAAATCAGCGACTTTTCGAGACACTCGCGGGCAACCAGAAGATGGCGGGTCCCCTTGGCCGATGCCTGAGCGATGCGGCACGCCGTGGCCACCGCAAGGTGGTCTGTGAACTGATCAACATTGATGTTGATATCAACTCCGAACCGGAGGTATTTCTGTATGATGTAGCTCTTGAGCATCCGGATATTGCCAAAATGGTGGTGAACTATTGGTCAGGGAAAGCGAACAGAAATCCCCGGGTTATTATCAAGTCGGCGCTTAATTTGGCAACAAGGAAACTGACGGAGCAGCCCAGTGCTGATCGGCAGCGAACAGAGCAACTTTGTGTCTGTTTAAAGGGCTTTCTAAACAACTCGCCCTTTCAATCGACAGGCGATCAACAGCCTTTGGCGTATAGAAAGCACTAATCCCCTTACCAGCACAGCCTCCCTCCCACGCTCCGGAGGCTGTCACAAAATAGAGATCCAAAGCAGTTCTGGGAACTCACCCTATAATGTCTGGTTTTCTGTAAATTTGCTGGCAATACTTGGCTCTCTCTCTAAGTAGCTCCTGATAATCGGGCTCAGCGGACTCTCTGCGAAACACCCTTTCGAGCTCAGCGGTAAAAGCCTGTTGCGAACGATGGTAATGCTCCCTGGTGACATATCCCGAGTCCATGCAGGCTTTTATTTCTTCTAACTGAGCCTGTCGTCTGGCAAGATGGCCTGCGGCGAGTACTTCAGTAAACAGATCAGCAACGGTTTTGTCATCGGCCCCGTTGCGACGGACTACGTTGAGTTGTTCCAGCAGTTCATTCCGTTTATTTGCCCATTTGATCGGCTCGGCCCCCACGGTTTCTGCTACCTGGCTGGCTTCGGTCTGACACGCCTGCTGTTGACGGGCACGCAGTTCAGCCTCAACCATGCTGTAGAAGTCGATATGATTGATCGCATCGCTGACGGTTCGCTCTTTGTCACCTGATGGTGGTCTCACAGGACAATCAGTTCCGGAAATGTCTTCGGGCTCATCCAGTGTCAGAGCTGCTATGGCATATTCATCTAACCTATCTAAAGTACCGTTGCCCTGGTGTATCTGGTTTGACTGAGTATTGGTAAAAAGATGAGGAAGGTCTGCCGTCTCCACAGTCATGCCATGATACGACTGTAGTCGTTCACTGACCTCAGATGGTTTTGTTCGATCCGCTGAGTTTGATTGGCAAGGATAAGGTTTTAAAAAAGCAGCACTGAATTGAAGTAAGTTATTTGAACTATCCATAGGAGTACTCTCTTGTTGAAAATTATTTAATGAACCAGTTAAGACTAATCTTCTATAAAAGTTATTTTTATTTTTAAAATGTCTGAAAATTCAAGGAACTGCATGACTATTTCTGTGTCCCACAGGCAGGTCGGGAAAATGAATTTCTTGTTTTCCACGACGAAATCCATTCGGGCTGGGTTCTGATTCTGTCGAAGAGCGCAGCCGGAAATCAGGAAGTTATTTCAGGACGATTCCTTAATTACAGCCTGGTAGACAATGATGATTCATCACGCCTTTACTCCCCCAATGCCGCCACAGGCCTATGAACGCGCTAATGGCTTTAATGGTCTGAGCAAAGCTGTCAGTGCCTTTGGCACGAGGTCGGTAGCACACGGCCCTCGTGTTGGCGATGCCGCCTGCGATCCTGCCAAACACATCGCCAGTGGTGACCCCGGGCGGGCAGAGCTGCTCAGGCAGATCTCAAAGGATGGCGGTGAGTCCGCTTTTCAGCGCCTGGTGGCAAGCCTGGAAGAGTCCGGGGCAGATGCTCCCAGTATCAGTGGCTGACAGCGGCGTTCGGCAGCCAAGATTTCCCGAAAATTGACAGAGGTAAATATGGCCGGGAGCCTTGACCAGGCACAGCGCTCCGACCAACTGACCGGTGGCGGTGATTTTGCCAGAGTGGGCAACCCTCAGCCGGGAGGTGTTCAGGCAAAAATGGCCAAAGATGGACAGGTGATGTACCGGTTTGCCTTAGACACCACCAAGAGTGCCGGGTAGCCCGAGCAGAACCTGGAGCTGAGCAACTGTTTTTATAGAGAAAATGGTCTGCCTTCGATGCCTGGGCTCAATCCTGAATTGTCGAAACTCACCGGTGAGCACAGTAATCTGTGCGCCGGGCTCAGCGAATCAATCTACTCCGGGTCCATGAGCATCAAGATCAAGGCCGACAAGCCGGTCAGTGCAACGGTTTTCCGGCTGGTGCCACACCATGATGGACGGTTGTACCGCAATGAAAATAATACCATGTCGTGTATACAGCCCGGGAGTTCGGCACGCACCTATCAATCGCTGGTGGACGATGGCATGGAGTTTGAGCAGGCTGGTCATTCACCCTTTACCATGAATATTGAGCCTCATGACGGCCAGCTCTATTTTACCGTCAAGGTGCGCGCTTCTTACGACGCGTTTGATGATAACAGCCCCTGTGACGCTCCTTTTGCCGGTGATGCCACGTGTTCAATCGGGCCCTTTGCTGCGATGGCAATCAGGACGTCAAGTATATTTATGCAACGCCCTACTCCAGAGGCGAATGGCTGCATATGGGTTTTGAAACTGAGTTAAATGATTTTTCCGACAAAGTGCCCGGTAACAGTGTGGTCAAGGTTTGGAAAGATGGCCAGTTGGTGGCAAAAACGTTCACCAGGATCGGGAATAATAACCGGGTCTTATACGGTGGTGGCGGTTATCATGCCCAGTTTGGCATCGCTGATGGTTCTGATTCCATGGAGGTCAAGTTCAAGGGGGTGGATATTGCGCCTGCGTATCAGATCAAGCTGACAGATACCCAACACTCCTTTCCTTTCTCCTATGCCTCGGGCGAGTGTGAACTCAACGGGCAGAACAAAGCCGAAGGGCCAGCCTCGTGCGAATCGACTATCTCTCCCACTGATCCGACAACTACAGTGGCAACGACCACCCCGGCCGTTGATCCCGTAACCACGGCAACGACCACTTCTGTCACTGATCACGCAAAGACAACGGCAACGACAACGATAGCAACGGAAAGTGCGACAACAGCAAAGCCCTCATGCCACCAAGAACAAACCCCCACTGATGCCATTGCCGACATTGCCAACAAGTTTACCGCAGAGGTCGATACCCGGCATCTGGGGCGGCGGTTAAAGCGAATACTGATGTTTGGACCCAGAGATAATGTTCATAAGTTCTCCAAAGGGCAATACAAAAAAGTGGTCAAACAGTTGGAGCGTTTTCTCGACAGGATGGGGGTCGCTTCTTTCCGACAGGATTTCTCTTACGGCACCAGGAAACGCGATTTTCGCAGAACGTTTGATTTAAATTCTGCGACCCCAAAATCTGCCCTGGATAAAGGCTGTAATCCTGCGAACAATAACAGCTGTAATCTATGCGCCCTGATTCCCGGCAAATCCAGTAACGTTGTGGTGGCTGGTGCTCATCTGGATACTGTCTGGCAAAGTCCTGGTGCCAATGACAATGGCTCCAGTGTTGTGGCGCTTCTGGAAGCGATTCGGATTTTCAAAAAGTCCGGACTAAAGCCCAATAACCCGGTGCTCTTTTGTTTCTGGGGCAGTGAAGAGCAATCACCGCGCAACTACGACAGTCGCCGTACTAGCAGTGGTCTTGCCTTTGGGTCCCATTACTTTTTGCACAATGAGGGGTACAAAGATGTGACGGGGAACCTGACCGCACAAGATCCTTGCCATCAGCAAGCGGACCCGTTTCGTATTGAATGCTATCTGAACCTGGAGATGGTGGGCACCAGAGCGGATCACAAATGGGATGTACATCCAGAATTCCTCACCATCAGCGATCCTGAAAAAGCCATCTCAGGGACAAGCCCCAAGGGTACCGGACAGCTGACAGAGCTGTACGTCGATTATCTCAAGGACCGTGGTTTGTCCTATTACCGGGATGAGCCAAGCCCGGGCGTTACCGATGTCGGTGCGTTTTACAAAAACAATATACCGGCGGTGACCGTCACTACCGGGAAAGATGCATTCTACTTTCACCGGCCGGGCGATAAATTTGACGCAATTGACCTTGATGTGATTTCAAATGCCACTCAAGCCGTTGTTCATACCCTGGCAACACTGTCGTTTGGGGAGGGGCTAAACATCACCCGGACCTGAGGTTCGGGCACACCCCACCTTCATCATGTTCTGCTGCGATTCGGGTTATGATGTCCTCAAGGCATACAGGTTGACCAAACTTTCCAGAAACAGATGGCTGTCCCGGTTTCTCGGTCCCGGTTTCTCACGGCTCAGGGATAACCAGCAGGGTGGGTGTGTACTCCTTTGACCTCGCTGTAAACCAAGGCCATTTAGCCTCGTCCTGCCGGGTGTGCCTACCGGTGATTTGCCATACAGGTTTGGTGAAATGACAGTGGGCATTATTAATCCAACTTGTCTTTATACCTACAAACGTGATGCCAATACTGACGACGTGCTGCATGGTGTAGATCCTGATGAACTGGAGGCAAAACTGCTGCCGGATCTCAGATCACTTTTGGAAAAATGCCTGGAGGATGCTGAACAAGTCTTCTGGCGGGTTTATGATCCTTGCTTTACCTCAGGACATCAGGGGAAAGACGGGTTGTTCAGTTTGCCGAAACAGAAACACTATGATTCAGGTCCCTTATCTTTCCCGGAACTGGTGACCATCAACTATGACGTAGCAGATATCAAATGCTTTTATGTTGTGCGTAACCCATATTGAATTTGCTACCAATGCCTGTGCACGCAGAGGTGCTCAGGTCAGCAAAATTAACCGTCTCATGGGATGTTAAAAGCAAATGGCAACGGGCCTTAAAGTTGGTGAGGGATCCCTGTGATGACAGTTACCGTGAGCTGTTGGAATTAAAAAAAAGTGGATTCCCAATTCACCAGCATTTTTTTCATAAAGGAGAATCTCAATCTTTGCTGGGCGAGCTGCTGGTTTCCGAAGTGATCAGATACGATCAGACGGGGCAGGAACAAAATCGGGAACATGAAGCAGAGGTATATCGCTTTCTTCGGCTGCTTCTGCAAAGCGGCACCAGTCTGGAGGGGTATTTCCCTCTCATTTACCAGATGGGTAATAGTAATTTAGCACCGATAGTGCCAGCGGGCATACTGAATTATCTGGTGGCTGCCTTTGGTCCATTTGAATATCTGACCCTGAAACATCTCAGGAGAATACCTTTAACTGGCTGCCCGGGAAGTGTCGTTGAATTTGACCGAATCTGCCGGGGATACAGTCCACAGCAGCGGCAGAGCCAACTGGAAGAGGTAGTAAATTATGTGTTTGGTTTTAACTCTCCAACTCTCGACATCATCCAGTCCCACTTACTGGTCCTGTTTCATTACGAGGCATACCTTGGCCAAGACGTTCTGGACAATATAAAGGGGTATTCTACCAGCTACCGTGACGGCATGAAGGTGATTGATGATTTTTCTATGGATGATTATATCCAATGGCTTGAACAACTTTGGCAGCAACGGGAAACGTATTCTTTCTACCAGAATTGGCCAGAACATGTCCAAAAAGCCCATCTGGAAATCGCTGAGCTTAAACAATCTCTCGATCTGCCGGACCATGTCAGTACAACGGTGACAACATCGATAGCCGAAACACCTGCGGTAGCTGAAACACCAGCGGCATTACAGTTTATGGTGAACGCGTTCAACCAACCGCCGGTCTTGCCTGATGATGTCGGCGATAATGAAAAAACCATCCTGACGGTATTGCAGCACTATTACCGCCGTCCCGGACCGGAACGGGTAATCCAGAGCCTTGGCAGAAAGACCATTCCAACCGTGTGGAAACCCTTGCACAGCTGCAGTCATGTCCTGCGGGCCAGGAATAATGGGCAGTGGTATATGGAATTGCTGGAGAAATTTGAGCAGCGTTACCTTAGCCCGGAAGAAAAAGAACTCCTGTCCCTGGCGATTATCTATCATGACGCTGCTGCCGAGGATGTCGGCAAATCAGCGGAAGAAACAAGGTCTGCTTATTACTTCACAAGGGACCTGGCCCGGCACTATCCGAAACAGCTGTTGGATACTATGGCCCTGGCAATGGCCAGCAAGGAAAATGATGTCAATGGTAAAGATGAGCAGGGCCTGCCTGAGGACCTGCGCTGGTATCTGCGCATATTACGCTTTGCGGATCGTATGGATATTATCCGTGTTTTCGGGGTTGGTGCTGAGTTTCCCAGAGTGATGAAGGCTCAACCCTGGAGTTTTGATGCTACACGTCTGGACCTGCCGCCGCAGTTGTCCTGTGATTTTACCTCCGGGTCTGGCAACAAGACTGAATTTCAACGGCACCTGGAAGCCGCCATGCATGGTGCGGCTGATCTGGTGCAGGTAACCGGGAAGCCCGACGATCAGCGCAAAAGAAAATATACCGAAGTTTACGGTCTGTTCAATGGCGCAAAGATCTCCGGGCGCTTTGAATGGACAGCTGAGCCAGTGCAGAGAATGAAACGCTTTATTGATGACAATGTGCGGCGCAAAATTGCTCAGCAGGCCGGAATTATTGTCTGTTCAGACCCCGGGCATCAAGCCTGCAGGTCTGATCAGAAAAAGGGGGTCACTTATGGTATTCATAACAGTTGGCATGACCTCCGGCAGGTGGTGATTCCACAGAGAATGACGCTGTTGGAAAAGATGCAATACGAACACGACCCGTCGCTGCTGAGCCCGGCAACACAGCAAGCATTGAAGCAAGAGGTGCAGCGGTTGAAGCGCCGGGGGTTACAAATGAATACTGGCACCTTGACGCAAGAAACGCTGGCTTCTCCGGATGCCCTGAGGGTGCTGAAAAAGCGGGGTATTGACGTGATCAGTGAGACGCGTCCCTACTTTACTGACGATGATCGCCAGCAAGAGAAAGTTATGCTGGTGCCGGGAAAAAAAGCAAAGCTTGAGGTTGAAGGCTTAACCCCGTTGCTGGCTGGGAGCTTGGTAAAGATACTGGTAGCCCGGGGGGAGTGTGAGGTAGAAATGCCTGTGGCGGTGTGCGGGGCTATCGGGATTGCCGGGTATTGCTACAGGTGTTGGTTCATTGGCTGTGGGAGTGTCCGGCATCAGTGAGGCCCGGTCCACCGGAGTAGAAAAAACATTGATAGTTTGTCATTGTGGCAGTGTTGGCAAACGGTTGCTCCGTTGATGCCGGGGGGCTCTGTTAGTGGTACTTTTGACGTATTTAGCGTGTTTTGCATGGATTAAATCCCGAAAGAGTCGCTGCACAGGGTTATAGTCAACCCTTCGGGGTTTGGCAGAAAATTTGGGTTAAGGCTGAAATTCAGAAAATTTATTGTTTATTTCCCTGTTTATTCTTTTATGACGATTCTTTTGATGCCAGCGGTATATCTGCTTCACTATTTTTCAAAGAACCGATATCTTCCCGTTCACTCTTTTCTTTAGCTAATAATGCCTTAAGGTTTTTGTGATATTCACTGAGAGTTATACCTTTTCCGGTACTGCGTAAACCTTCCCTTTTAATAGACGACACTTCCAAAGTATTTTTATTTTTATTTTTATCACGCAGGATAGAGCATGCTTCTTTAATAATTTCACCAGGGGTGTTATCGTAACCCAGTCTTGTTTCTTTAAGATGTGAAAATTGTCTAACGCTGTTTCCAAGCTCCTGTATCCCTGAATCGATTTGTTTCTGCATTCTTTTTTTTCTATCTTTTTCTAATTTTATTCGTTCCTGATGATTCAGGTTGGAGCGTGGTCTTTTTGCTTTTGGCTTTGCTGCCCGGAGCAGTGATTCTTTATCACCATCAATTAACCGAGCTGCCAGTTGTAGAACCTTTCCGACAGGACACTCAATGTTGTTCAGTGGTTTTATACCCATGGCCTGACTCACTTCGCTGCTTAATTTTGTTACATCAATCTGGCCTCTCTTAACTTGAAGATCAGCAACAGGAATCGATTCACCTGAAGTACGCATTTTTTTCAGAGGAGGAGGGCCATTCAGGTTTTCCAGAACCCGGCTTGATGAATTTGAAGAACTTGCTTTAGTTTTTTTCTGCTGTGCCTGGTATTGAGCAAAATTTTCTTCAAATGCCTTCTTAATGTGCTTTTCAGTGGTTTCTGCCAGCATTTTATCGGTATGTTCGCGAAGTTGCTGTTTTGCTTCCTCCAGCCTGGTTTCCAATGATGACCTGATTGCTTCTGAAACCGATTCTACAAGACGGGTTTGCATGCCTGGAATAGTTGCTGTTATGGATGATGAAACAACTTGATTTATTTGTTGCTGTAATTCAGGGACCATAGCTTTGACAGCATTGGTTACCTCTCTTTTGATTTGTTCCCCCAGTAGTTCCTGCATTACTTTAGGCATTATAGTATTGACCGTGCTGGTTATCTGCGTTTTAAGCTGAGGAATGACGCTGTTAGAAATGGCTTGTGCTACAGATGACAATAGCCGCGGGGATTTTCTTGCAGGGTTGCGGGGGGGCACCGCTGATGCATCGGGGTTACCGATATTCAGGGTCGGTCTGAAGGTCAAAGCGGGACTCGCTGGTGCACTTGACACTGCAGCATTGAGCCGCGCAACCAGAGGGTGGTTTGGAGGCAGAGGCAGCTGAAGCGAAACCCGGGAAACCTGTTGGGGCAGATTAGCCTCTACAGGGGGGGGTGAGAAATGAGCCAGTCGTTGACTTGGTAAACGGGGAGCCGTTGCTTTTGGAGAGGCGTCTGGCATTAATGGGGGACGATTGGATCTGATGAATACACCGGACGACAATAAAGGGTCCTGACTATCAGGGCGCAGGCCGGAAACTGGTTGTGATGGCAAAAATGACGCACTTTGATCTGGGCAACTGAATGGATACCCTGGGGAACACTGTGAATTTGGACTATACGGTATCCCGGCAATCGTCAGCATGGGGGGCGTTTCTTTACGGAGCTGGGGGTGATTCGTGAATTGCCTGTCATCCGCAGGGGCGGAATGCATTAACGGATTCATATTGCAGTGTGTTGTTTCTGTTGCGCTGATATTCCTTTGTTGTAATTGAGTAGTGATACTCTGCCCTGGCACCATTGGCATTGGTCCAGACTGACATAAACCCGGAGTTGGCGTATTGAAAACACCGGTCTGGGTTGGACCTGTGATTAAAGTACTTTCTCCTCTGTTAAAATGTAAAGAAGGAGGAAAACCATTGCTCATTGATATATGAGAATTAAACATGCCCTGAAACTACCCTGAATTTGTAATAGTACCTTAATATTAAGACCTTTTAATTAACTATAAGTTCAAAACTGTATTTGCCATTAAAACTGAATGATGAGCACCGCTTCCAGCTCTGAAAGCGGCAGGTTTTGAGGGTCTGAGTAGTTGGTTAACTATTTATACTGGCTGATGGGCAGAGCCGGTTTTCACATGGGTAAAATAGAGTGGCAAGCCAACCAGAAACAGGCCACCAAACAGGTTACCCAGTGCGGTTGGCAGTTCATTCCAGATCAGGTACTCCGACACCGTGAAATCACCGCCCATAATCATGGAGAAGGGGAACAGGAACATATTGACAATGGAATGCTCGAAGCCCATGAAAAAGAACAGCATGATGGGCATCCACATGGCCATCATCTTACTGGTCGCTGAGGTGGAGATCATGGCACCAACAACACCCATGGATACCATCCAGTTGCAGAGCATGCCCCGGATAAAAATAGTGATCCAGCCTGAAACACCATGTTCTTTATAACCGACGGTGCGTGACTCGCCGATGCTGCTGACCTTTTCTGCAATAGCCCCTCCGTCAATGCTATAGCCGTAAGTGAGGATAAACGACATAAAGAAAGCAACCGTCAGTGCACCCGCAAAGTTGCCAACAAACACCATTCCCCAGTTTCTAAAAACCCGTTGTGCTGTAACACCCGGACGCTTATCCAGATAAGCCAATGGCACCAGGGTAAATACACCCGTCAATAGATCAAACTTCATCAGGTACAACATAATGAAGCCCACCGGAAACAGCATGGCACCGACCAGCGGTGAACCGGTTTTAATGGTCACGGTGATAGCAAACATTGCCGCCAGTGCCAGGATAGCCCCTGCCATAAATGCACGGATCAGGGTGTCTTTATTGGACATGAACACTTTGGACTCTCCAGAGTCCACCATTTTGGTCACAAACTCGCTGGGCTCTAAGTAAGCCATAAATCCCTTTCCTTGAGGTCAGTTAATAGATATTCCATTGATGCTTCAGCAAAGTTAGTGCCAAGGTTTTTTAAATTGATAATTCAATTATTTATAGAAAAAAAGCGATGCTTGTAAGGCGTTATTCTATGCGGGTAAGCCGGAAATCGGGGATATCTGCACTGCAACGATACACACCAGAGCAGATATTCATGGATTCATGACTCCATAATGCGCAGTGCTTATTGGGTTAAACAGGTATCAATACCGTTTGAACTATTATCAGCATTAACCAGTTCCATACTGATACTGCCGTTTTCTTAGCCTGGCCAGATGGGATAACACACCATGAATATTGTCGTGTACAGTGGCAATTGTCGTATCCGTTCACTAGCCTGATCGTTCAAGTTAAAAGTGCCTGTGTGCCGTGAAAATGCTGACGGTAACGTCTAATGATGTAAGACAGGAGCGAGCTGACTAATATGTTTCCGGCCAAGATCACGTCATCCAATCCCGTTTCCTCTCATGACGTTAGCGGCAAAGGTAAGCAGGTGGCTGCAGACGAACCGGATCTGAAAGTCTGGCAAGAAGGATGTGCGTCAAAAGCCCGGAAAAATAACAAAAAGAAGAGGCGTTCAGGTGCTTCTGATAAGCCTTTTTCAGGTGCATCCCGATACCTGGACAAACCGCACTATCATGCCGTCCAGGAGCAGCAGGTCAGGCCCGACAAGGGCCTGAAGTCCCGTCATTGCCAGCGCTCAACCAAGACAGCTGCATCACCTGATGTCACTGCCAGAGGCCGTGATTCTTCTGATTTTCAGCTAGCTGCCCGACCAGAGTTGAGCAAGGCGAATTTGACGCGTGCGGAGTTCAGGCCCCGATATAAGACGCCATTGGTTGATATCGGAGCCAATCTCGTCGGACACAGGTTTGATGACTTGTCCCGGGTTATTGCCGATGCTTTCCGGTCAGGCGTAGGTCGCATCATGATAACGGGCACTTCTATTTCTTTATCAAAAGAGGCGCAGAGAGCAGTGGGTAAATGGCTGAAGCAATCTCCGCATTCTACCAGAGCCACTGGAGCCTGTGCGTCTGCCGATTCCTCCCGATGCTCTTTGTATTACACAGTGGGATGCCATCCACACAAAGCCAGTAATTTTAAGCAAGATGGTGGCATGCCGGAAATGGAAAAAATAATTGCACGGGGTGGCAACCACTGTATTGCAGTAGGGGAGTGTGGATTGGACTTTGTGCGAGAGTGGTCTCCCAAAAATGTCCAAAGAGACGTGTTCAGGGAGCAGTTGGAGCTTGCGGTAAAACTGAAAAAACCGCTGTTTTTGCATGAGCGGGGTGCCCATAAGCAATTCATTGAAATTCTGACAGACCACATAAATCAACTGCCTTCTCCAGCCATGGCCTGCGTTCATTGCTTCACCGGTAACAGTGAGCAGCTGCAGGCCTATCTTGATCTGGGCTGTTCCATCGGGATTACCGGTTGGATCGGCAACACGCGTAATAAAGATCTGGTGGGTGCGCTGCGCTCTGTCGGTTGGGAGGCTCTGCGTGACCGGCTGATGGTTGAGACCGATGCACCGTTTTTAAAACCTTATCTGGTTATGCCCCGACAGCCAGATCACCGCAGTGGTGGTCGTGGCAAAGGACAAAGTGATAATGAACCGGCCAATCTGCCCTATGTGATCCATGCGCTGAGCCAGGTGCTGGGTGTGGATGGAGAAGAGATTGCTGCTGCAACCACAGAAAATGCCCGCCGGATATTCTCACTCGTCGACTGACGCAGCGTCGGTAAATAACTGGTTAAAATAATTGAGCAATAATCAATAGGTGCAGGAGTTATTTATGCTTAGTGGAGTTATCATTAATAATGATATTGGCCATCAATATAATTTTCAGCCGTTAAACCTTGAAAACCCGGTTCAAGGCGTAAGAGTTACATGTCTTTTTAATTCAAAACAAGTTGGTAAAGTAGAACTGAGACCACAAAATATAAAAACTAATCGACCAAGTAGCATTCATCCTGATTGTTTTTGTGCTGCCTATGGAATTTACAAAGACTTGCAAGACAGAGGCATAAAACCTGACAACATTACCCTTTATGGAGAAAACTGTTCTTTCTTTTCTATATATGAAGGTAATTTTATTTATAATAAGATCATCAAAGAATTATATTTGCCCGCATTATTTTCATCACCGGACTTTGATGTAGTCACTTCTCCCAATGGGAAGTATAAGACTGTCTGGAATAACAAAGCCTCACCTTAAACTTGCAAGATGATCAATTGGCCCGATTTATCACTGCAATAGCTGACAAATGGACACGCTGTCAATGTGAGCCAAACAAGGCAACGGAACGCAAAGTGTCACGTATAAATACCGGTTTAATCATTCTTCAAACAGCGTATGTTGGGTCACAATTTTCAAGCATACAGGCTTCTGGTTAAGTCGTGCCCGATATACAGAGAACAGAAGACGAGTTGGTATCCCCGGCAAGGCGGGCTTTTTTCCGGCGTTTCGCCCCTGAACCCGAGCAGGTGATCCCCAATAGCCGCTACCCACGGCCGCCATGGGCAGTAGATAACACACTGTTTCTGGCACTGTGTACCCAGTGTGATCAGTGTATTGAGCAATGCCCAATGCGAGTGCTGGGACAATCCGATGAGCAAGAAGAGATTCTTTCTGGTCGTCCTGTAATGGACCTTTCTTACGGTCGTTGTGACTTTTGTGGACAGTGCGTTGATGCCTGCCCATCGGGAGCCTTGAGCCGTGAACAAGGGAAAAAGCGGCAGGTGATTCCCCAACTTGCTGGCAGTTGCCAGGCAGAACTGGGGATGTACTGTAACCTCTGTGAGGAAACCTGCCCTGAACAGGCAATCAGCTTTGCTGCGGATAATAAGCCGGTGATAGACCTCGGTCTCTGCAGTGGCTGCGGCGAGTGTGCTCTGGACTGCTACAGTCGTGTATTGGTAATGGCCAAAGCCTCCTAACGCCCCCTCAAAAACAACTTATCCAATTGATCCATGGTGAGCATGGTCCAGGTTGGACGACCATGGTTGCATTGTCCGCTGCGCTCTGTCTGCTCCATATCCCGAAGCAGGGCGTTCATCTCTTCAATGGACAGTTTTCTGTTGGCCCGCACCGACCCATGACAGGCCATGGTGGCCAGTATTTCATTGATATGGGCTTCAATGCGGTCGCTGGTACCGTGTTGCATCAAGTCTGAGAGTACATCTCTCAATAGCTTCTCAACATCGGCATTCTGCAGCATCACCGGTATCTGACGCACCAGCAGAGTTTCCGGCCCCATCCGCTCCAGGGTCAGTCCCAGACGGGAAAAGTATTCGCTGTTTTCTTCTGCGCAGTCTGCCTCACGTTCACTCACCGATACGGATTTAGGTACCAGCAATGGTTGGGCACGAATCCCTTGCTCCTGATAGGACTGCTTCATGCGCTCATAGGTAATCCGTTCGTGAGCGGCATGCATATCCACCAGAATCATCCCCTGGTCATTTTCCGAGAGAATATATATTCCTTTCAGCTGGGCAATGGCATAGCCAAGAGGCGGTGCCAGAGAATCATGTTCCGGCAACGGCTGCGCCGGCACCTGAGCGGAAAATGCTACGCCTGGTTCCTGTACCGCATGGTCACCCACAGCTTTAGCCTGACTGGCATTTACAGGCTCTGCAGAGGTGGCATATAGCTGGCTATAGGCTTCTATCTGTCGTTTAACCTGCCCGGGCGATGGCGATTCTGATAAAGCAGGGCGTCGGTCATGATTGCCACTACCGCCGGGGCTTTGATTGGCATAATGCACGGAACTGCCGGATGCTGTCGGGGTGGTTGCAAGCTGGATGGCTTCCTGCCCCTGAAACTCACCGGCATCAATACCCGATGCCGGGGGTTGAGGCGGATTGGTCAAAACCGTGGGTGGTAGCTGATCTTCCGGGCGAACTTCACCCAGGGCACGATTTAAAGTACTGAACAGAAAGTTATGAACCGTTCTGCCATCCCGAAAACGGACTTCATGTTTGGTAGGATGCACATTGACATCCACCATGGCCGGATCCAACTCCAGGTAGAGGACGAATGTCGGATGACGCCCGCTGTAAAGTACATCACGGTAGGCCTGACGGACAGCGTGAGCCACCAGCTTATCCCGAATAACACGACCATTAACGAAGAAGTACTGCAGATCAGCGCTGGCTCTGGAGAACGTAGGCAGCCCCACCCAGCCGTACAGTTTCAGGCCAGAGGCGGCAACATCAATAATGACTGCATGTTCAATAAATTTGGGACTGCAAAGTGCAGCTACCCGGCGGTCTTTTTCCGCCTGGGTCACCGCAGGACGAAGCTGATGGACACTGCGCTGATTGTGGCGAAGGGTAAAGCCCACATCAAAGCGGGACAGAGCCAGGCGCTTAACCACCTCTTCAAGGTGAGAAAATTCGGTCTTTTCAGTACGGAGAAACTTGCGGCGGGCCGGCGTATTAAAAAACAGGTCTTTGACTTCTATGGTGGTGCCCACCGGATGCGGTGCGGGCATAACCTGCGCTTCCATATCCCGTCCTTCCACTCTGGCCTGCCAGCCTGACGCCTGTTCTGCCACATTAGACGTCAGGGTGAGTCTGGAAACTGAGCTGATGGAGGCAAGTGCCTCCCCGCGAAAGCCGAGGGTAGCCACACCTTCCAGGTCTTCCAGTTCAGATATCTTACTGGTGGCGTGGCGGGAGAGTGCCAGTGCTAACTCATCCCTGGGTATGCCATGACCATCGTCACGGATACGGATCAATTTGACACCGCCATTTTCCACTTCAACCGTCAGACGCCTGGCACCGGCATCAATACTGTTTTCCAGCAGTTCTTTGACGACTGAAGCCGGACGTTCCACCACCTCACCGGCAGCGATCTGGTTAGCCAGTCGGTTATCAAGAAGACGAATGGGTTTCATGGTCAATTATTGGGTCCAATAAGAGTTCTCAGGCCAGCTCAATGTAACAATACCGGGAGGAAGTTTCTCCGGTTTTTACCATAGAATATCGAGTTTTGAGCAACATTATCAGTTAAAGCGGACTCTTTACATGTTTACTTATGTACGAGACAAAAAATCTGTAGGCTAGAGCTGGCAAGCAGCAATTCCCGCCCTTTATTAAAAGCCCTTAACTCCCAAGCATCACAGCAGGTTAAAAAAACTGTAACCGCACGATTGAACAACTATTTTTGACCTCAGACCCATCATCTTATCCGCTTCCGCTATGGTCAAGCCCGTTCAAAAAAATTGCACACACCTGACCGCCAGCCGTCTGATCAAACTGGTCACCCAAGGGAGAAATAAGTAATTTCTCAAAAACTGCTGCAAAGCCCACAAGGAGAAATGAAGAGAATGAAGGACACCCAAATACCTAAATAAAGCAAATAAAGGACACCCAAAAAGAAAAGAAATAAAGGAAAGGACACCCTGAGGAAATGAAGGACACCCAAATACCTAAATAAAGCAAATAAAAATCCCCCTGTGCCAACATAGTTGTCGCCTCTCCTGAATTTAAAAACCTAAACAGGGGGCGGCCAGTGAGTGATCAATGGCCCGCTATTCAGAAGAGTTCAAAGAGTCCATCATTCAGAAAATGATGCCA
>NZ_JAGHQW010000070.1 GCF_017744115.1 Salinisphaera sp. G21_0
CGAGTTAAAATGAAAACCTCAAGGTAGACCAAAAACTACATGTCAGCTTCCCCCGGCGGGGCCGGGCGCGTTCAACAGTCGTTTACACGAATCAGTTTCGCATAACATACTGTAGATTCGCTATACGCACCAGCCGATACCCCCATACAGCCCGACTTACACGGCGTTCTGCATTTTAAAGGCTATATCTTCTGATTCGCATTTTGTGATTTGTATATTTTTCGGTCAAGCAACCTGTGTGATGACAAATTGCTTTATTTTCATTTAAAACAACAAATTAACCATTCAGTTGATTTTCTACATATACGAACTAGCTTTTACTGTATAAAAACACAGTATTGAGCAGGACTTATATGAGATTACAAGAACGCTTTCAAATTGCCATTCGCTCTGCCGGTTACTCTCTGTCTACCGAGCGCAGCTACTGGGATTGGATTAAACGCTTTATAAAATTTCATAAAATGCGCCATCCCGATTTACTGACTGGTGATGATGTCCGTGATTTTCTCACTCATCTGGTAATGAAAAAACACGTTGCTGTCAGTACTCAGGAGCAGGCATTGAGTGCCCTGGTCTTTTTGTACAAGCAAGCGCTCGGGCGCGACAGTTTAACAATCAATGACTGGTTAAAAGCAAAACGCCCAAAAGAACGCCCGGTTGTGTTGTCGGTTACGGAAGCTAACTCTGTTTTGTCCTGTCTCAAAGGGACACATTATAAGTTACAACCATAACTGAAAAGCACGCTACCGCCCGTCACTTGTACTTCTGCCTTTGACAGGCATCCGGGAGCAGATTATGAAACAGCTCAACAGCAATTTTCAGGTTATTTTTTAATCGATACATTAGCCGTGTCTGATAAAAAAACCGAACCAACGTATCAAATAAAACACCTGAATTGAAGTAGCCTAAACCACTATTCCATTAACTTTGAACCTTATTTTTCTGAACAGTCGACTCGATAATCCGGTTAAACGGCGGCAGAGAGTTCATGATCATCTGACCATACCTGGCGGTAACCAGCCGTCGATCCATAATCGTGATGCGACCACGATCCTGCTCCGTCCGCAATAGACGACCACAAGCCTGTATCAGGCGGATCGCCGCATCCGGCACGGTAATTTCCATAAACGGATTCCGCCCCTGGGCTTCCAGCCACTCAGAGAGTGCGGCCTCCACAGGGTCGTCCGGTACTGCAAAAGGAATCTTGGCAATAATCACGTGTTCGCAATAATGACCGGGTAAATCTATCCCTTCTGCCAGGCTGGCAAGACCAAACAGGATGCTGACCTTGCCATCATCAATCTGCTGGCGGTGCTTCTTCAACAACTCCTGTCTTGAATAGTCATCCTGCAGCAGGATCTTCTCCTGCCAACAGGCATCCAGACCAAAGTGCACATCCTTCATCTGCCGACGGGATGAGAACAGTACCAGCATCCCTTTTGGGCGATCATCACCGGACAGTAACTCTGGTAGCAGCTCGATAATCTCGACAGTATGATCTTCCGCATTCCGTGGGTCTGAGGCCATGGCCGGTATTACCAGAGAAGCCGCCTCACCATGCAGAAATGGACTGGGCACTACCACACAGCGAGACTGTGCAGGCACTCCGGAGCGCATCCGGAACCGGTCGAAGCTGCCCAGAGCGGCCAGGGTTGCCGAGGTAACAATGGCTGCATGAGCAGGATTCCACAGCGTCTGCCATAAGGTCATGGAAGACATGATCGGGCTGCTGAAAACCTCCAGTTCTTCACCAAAAGCACCTTCGCTCCATTTCAACCAGCGGGCGCTGGGCGGCTCTCCCTCCGGATCTTTGATGGTGTAGGTCAGCCAGAGTTGAAAATGGCTCTCCATACGTGACTGCATGCCACCGATTTCAGGATAGAGCTGTTCCGCCTGCCAGCGATCAATACCGGGAACATCGCCGTCCATTGCATCGTCCAGGGCTTTGGCTATCTTTTCCAGCATACCGCTGCACTTGCTGAAACCGGCTTTCAACCGTTCCGCCTGTTGTCGTAATGGTTCAGGCACAATGCCCTGGGGAAAGCGGTAATAAGCGACCTGACTCTCCCCCTGGGTGGTAAATTGTGTCTTTGGTTCAAACCGGGCAATGCTGTGCAGCATCTCCCGGGTATGACCCAGGGCATTGATCAGGGCATCAAACTCAGGCTGAATTCGCTCCAGCAATTCACCCAGCTCTCCCGGCAGGGTCTGCTGGGTCAGAATCTTCTGCAGATGTCGTCCGGCTTTCTCCAGCCAGCTGGCCGTGCCCTTGACTCTGGACTGACAGGTAAAATGATCAATGGCTTTATCTGGCAGGTGGTGGCCTTCATCAAACACATAGATGGCATCCTTTGGCTCAGGGAGGATCGCACCGCCTCCCAACGCCAGATCCGCCAGCACAAGGTCGTGGTTGGCAACCACAACATCGGCATGCTCAAGATCACCCCGGGCTTTATAAAATGGGCACTGCCGGAAATAACCACAACGACGTCCGCTGCATTGGGCATGGTCAGTGGTAATGGTTCGCCACTGTTGGTCTTCCAGGGCATCAGGCCAGCTGTCACGGTCACCTTCCCATTTGGCAGCGGCAAATGCTTCCAGCATACTCTGGTATAGCGCCAGGGAGGACTGATCGTTTTCCAGGGTGTAACCATCGTAGGCGAACATATCCATTAACGAGGCAGTCGCTTCCTCTTCCTGAAGCAGCCGGTCCAGCTTACTCAGACAGGCATAACGCCCACGCCCCTTGGCCAGGGTGTAAGAGAACTTGAGTCCGGTTTTTAAAATAATGTCCGGCAGATCTTTATTAATGACCTGTTCCTGAAGGGTCACGGTGGCCGTGGCAATGACCAGACGTTTTTTCGCAGCCTGAGCCATCACCACCGCAGGTAACACATAACCCACGGTTTTTCCGGTGCCTGTACCGGCTTCAATCACGGTAACGGAGGGGTCGGAGATTCTGTGGCCTTCACTGTCGGTGTTAATATCTCCAAGTGCTCGGGCAATCTCGGCAATCATCTGCTTCTGCCCCGGTCGGGCCTTTAGCTTTTTACTCTCCAGAAAAGCACTGTACGCTTTCTGGATGGCTCTCTTCTGGGGTTCGTCAAGCACAATGCCTATCGCTCTGTTGGAGTAGCTGGTTTAAATAGGCTGATTGTATCCTGTTTCATCACACTGCACAGCGGTGAATACCACAAACTCTATTCAATAAACGATACGGCAACCGGGAGTAAAATTCAGAATCCTGACTCTCCCGGGTTTTAAACGGATCAAATTAGACTCGACATTGACAAAGGTAAAGGATCAGAATCTTCAAAATCAAACAATTCTCTGATGTCAGTGTGTTTGATCTCATTCAATATATCCATTATCCGCACTGGTTCCGGGTTCAGGTCCGTTTTATTATCCCGTGTGGCGGCACGATAGATGTCGACAGGTAAAGAGACCACACTGCCAGCCAGCCCAATAACAGCAAAAGCAGCCGCAGCAACCGCACCAAGTGCGACTCCGGCAGGAACGGCGAGCAAAAAACTCGCATAAAATCCGATAAGAAAACCCGTATCGCCCGGTGATTCCTCAGAGCCCGGAAAAAATAAACATTGAATTAATCGACCAACGGTACTGCCAATAATGTCACCGGCTAAACCACAAATGCCACCGACACTGATTATCGGCGCAAAAAGCCCAGCTTGTGCACCTATACCCGCTATTTTCAGAATCCGATTTTTGGCGGCAGAAAATGGGTAGATTAAACGATCTTTAAGTGAGGGCTTTTCATCGAATGATCGGTTATTTTCAGTCTGTCTTATGGCATCGGATTCAGTGGCCGTCCTTCCATCAAATTGACCGTCTGTACGGTTGGGGATGGATCCTGAGACCGTTGAATCAAACTGCCCGGTAATGTTACTTATAGCCTGCATGAGATCCCTCCATGGATTTCAATAAGATTGATTAAAAATAATTTCTGACTTTATTTAAGTACTGCATCAAATCCTACAGCAGGTTTATCCCCTGATCCCATAACAACAGGGTTATAAATACTGACAGAAAAGCAAACAATTAAGTAAAAAATAAAAAAAGGACACCCACTAGGAGGTTGACCGAGAATAGCACCCGAAGCGAGGATGGCAGAAAATTGAGGATAAAAAGTCGGAAATTTTTAGACCAATTTGCTGCCACCGCAGTAGGGCAGTCTATTCTCGGTCAGCCTCCTAGTCCCAGTCAACAAACTGGCTGAGTTCAGGCATTTTGATATCATCCCATATATCCATTACCCGCACTTGCTTTGGGTTCAGGTCTGCTTTGTCAGCCAGTGTCATGCCATGATAGATATCAAACGGTGAAGCCAGCACGCTGCCAGCCAGACCAACAACAGCAAAAGCAGTCGTAGTAAACACACCTAGAACAACGGCGGCAGGAATGGATAGCAAAATTCCTGTATACAATCCGAGTAAAGCACCAACTTCACCCGGTGGGATATTAGAGTTCGGAAAGAATAAACTTTTAATTAATCCACCAACGGTATTGCCAATAATTTCACCGGCTCCGACACAGATAGCACTTGCAGCGTACATCGGCGGATAAACTCCAGCTTGTGCACCTATAACAGCCATGTTCAGTACCCGATTTCTGGTGACATAAAATGGATAGATTAAACGATCTTTAAGTGAGGGTGTTTGATCGAATGATCGGTTATTTCCAGTCTGTCTTGTGGCACCGGATTCAGTGGTCGACCTTCCCTCAAATTGACCGACAGCACGCTTGCGGGTGGGGCCTGTGACCGTTGGATCAAACTGTCCGGAAATTTTGCCTATAGCTGGCATAAGACACCTCCATAGATTTCGATAAGATTGATCAGAAATAATTACTGACTTTATTTCAGAGCATTTGCTGCACTAAAATACTTCAGCAGGTTTATCCCCTGCTCCCATAACAGCAGGGTTATAAATACTGACAGAAAAACAAACAATTAAGTTCTTAACAGCCTTTAGCTTTACAGCTCTTGCGGCAATAGGTCAGGGCCTGTTAACGTTTCGCTGTAAGTTCAGCAAAGAAACGTCAACAACCCCTGACCCGGATATTGATGTCCTGACTTAAAATTTTGTTCATGCGTTTTGCATATACCGTTTTCGGGTAGTTACCATGTCCATTAACCCCTCACATTGCCCCTGTGGCTCCGGAAAAACATTCATCGAATGTTGCCAGCCTTATATTCAAGGGAAGCCAGCCCCAACAGCGGAAACATTAATGCGCTCCCGTTATACGGCTTACACACTGAGCAATATTCCCTACCTGGTTGCCACAACACACCCCGGGCAACAGGAAACCATCAAACAGCAGAAAGTCTACCAGCAATCAAACGGTACGCTGTGGCAAAGGCTCGAGGTTGTCGATACAGAGGCAGGACAAGCGGCGGATCAATCGGGCATGGTTGAATTCAAGGCCTGGTTCAGGGAGTCACTCTCAGGCCCTGAACAAATTCACCATGAACGCTCTTCTTTTATTAAAAAAGAAGGGCTCTGGTATTTTGTCTACCCCAAAATGGCACTGGTCAAAACAGAAAACGCGGGCAGAAATGATCCCTGCCCCTGCGGCAGTGGCAAGAAGTATAAAAAATGCTGCGCACCATAAAGACGACAACTTTTCCGAGCTATCATAAGTACTTACCGAGAATCAATAGACAGAAATCAAAGAACTTGACACTCAAACATGGTAGCATCACCTACCTCATCAGGTTGCTTCGACAAACGTAATAACCTGACAGGCAAATTCTCGGCTTGCCATTCATGGTTAAGCGAGTCAAACCAGTCAGGGGACAACATGGGAATGCTGTCCGGACTGAATATAACAGCCATGAACGAGAAGTACGGTTCAGAAGCGATCAGGTCTGCCCGGGGAACTGACCCGGGATCCGCCAGAGCTGATGTTCACTGCCCACCTCTTGTTGCCATGGTAAAAAAAGCTCAAATCAAGAGGACTGACAATGACCATTTTCAAAAAACTGGGACTTGCCATTCTGGGGGCAGGCTTTGCAGCTATCTCCTCCACTGCCAGTGCAGCCCCATCCAGCCAGCAGTTTGTCACCATTGGTACCGGCGGTGTAACCGGCGTTTACTACCCAACCGGTGGCGCTATCTGCCGCCTGGTGAATAAGGGACGCAAAGAGCATGGCATCCGCTGTTCGGTAGAAAGTACCGGTGGTTCTATTTACAACCTGAACACCATCCGTGCCGGTGAGCTCGATATGGGTATCGTCCAGTCGGACTGGCAGTTCCACGCCTACCGGGGAACCAGCGCTTTTGAACAGCAAGGTGCCAACAAAGACCTGCGGGCGATTTTCTCGGTACACCCGGAAGCCTTTACCATTCTGGCCAGGGCAGATGCCGGCATCAGCACGTTTGAAGACCTGAAGGGGAAGCGCGTCAACATCGGTAATCCGGGCTCCGGTCAGCGTGGCACCATAGAACAGCTGATGAAACTGTATGGCTGGACACACGACAGCTTCTCCCTGGTTTCCGAACTGAAAGCAGCCGAACACGCCAAGGCACTCTGTGACAACAAGATTGACGCCTTTGTCTATACCGTTGGCCATCCATCCGGATCTTTCAAGGAAGCCACCACCTCCTGTGATACCGTACTGGTCTCTGTTGCAGGCGATAAAGTCAACCAGTTGATCAAAGACAACCCTTACTACCGCACTGCAACCATCCCCGGTGGCATGTATAAGGGCAACGATAAAGACGTTCAGACCTTTGGTGTGGCGGCAACCTTTGTCTCCTCCACGGCGGCCAGCGAAGCAGCTGTCTACCAGGTGACCAAGGCCGTATTTGAAGATCTGTCCACCTTCAAAAAACTGCACCAGGCCTTTGGTACCCTGAAAAAAGAAGAGATGGTGTCTGATGGCCTCAGCATCCCGCTGCATGAAGGTGCCAGACGTTACTATCAGGAAGCAGGTCTTCTCTAAACTTTTTTTCCCTAATCCGGGAAGGTGTAGCAACACCTTCCCAAATGCAGGTTGTCATCATCCAGAGTGCTGCCTGAATTCTGCATGATGACCTATACAGCCCTCACCCAACAAGGGTCACAGGGCTGCACGGGGAAGCAGTGTCGTTTTTTGTTACCTCATGGATATTCCGCTTCCCCCCATTTTTATAAGGCCATGAGCCATTGGCTGAAGAATGCATCATTTCCAGAGCGCATAACTTCAATAACAACAGGTATATTATGGAAGCAGTAAACAGCGCCAAGCTGAATAATTCAACAGCAGGCTCCACCCGCTCTGCTGAACAAATGGTTAACCAGTCCGAACAGGGTGGCCGCCAACCCATTGGCAAATCCAGACTGGTATTACTGAGCACAGCCCTCGGCTGGTCACTGTTTCAGCTGTGGAATGCATCACCTCTGCCGTATATTTTCAATATTGGCATATTTAACGATGGTCAGGCCCGGGCAATCCATCTCGCCTTTGCCATTTTCCTGGCATTTATTGCCTTCCCTGCCAGGAAAAAATCGTTTACCCATCAGGTACCCGTGACTGACTGGCTATTTGCACTGACTGGCAGCTTCTGCGCCGCCTACCTTTATATTTTCCACCAGGCGCTGGCGACCCGTGCCGGGGCTCCCGTTATCCCGGATCTGGTTACGGCAGGTGCAGGTATGCTGCTTCTGCTGGAAGCAACCCGCCGGGCACTGGGACCGCCACTGATGGTGGTTGCGGCGGTTTTTATCACCTATGCCTTTGCCGGTCCTTATATGCCGGATGTGATCGCCCACAAAGGTGCCAGTCTCAACAAGGCGCTGTCGCACTTCTGGATCACCACTGAAGGTGTCTTTGGTGTTGCCCTGGGAGTTTCCACCAGCTTTGTTTTCCTGTTTGTTCTGTTTGGTTCACTGCTGGAAAAGGCCGGTGCCGGTAATTACTTCATTCAGGTGGCATTTTCTCTGCTGGGCCATCTCAAAGGTGGGCCTGCCAAGGCTGCTGTCGTGTCATCCGGCCTGAGCGGTGTGGTTTCCGGCTCGTCCATCGCCAACGTGGTCACCACCGGAACCTTCACCATTCCCCTGATGAAACGTGTCGGCTTTCCCGCTCACAAGGCCGGTGCCATTGAAGTTGCCGCCTCCACCAATGGACAACTGACGCCGCCTATTATGGGCGCTGCGGCGTTCCTGATGGTGGAATATGTTGGCATCTCTTATATCGATGTTATTCGCCACGCCCTGTTACCCGCCGCAATTTCCTATATTGCCCTGTTTTATATTGTCCATCTTGAAGCCCTGAAAGCGGGCATGCAGGGACTGCCAAGAAGCGTCACCCGCACCAAGACTCAGGCACTGATGTCATTCACGGGCTCGTTTGCCGGACTCTGTCTGCTGGGCGCTGGCGTCTATTACGGTGTTGGCTGGACCAGACAGTATATGGGAGAGCACGCCCTCTGGATCATCACGCTGGCATTGCTGGCCAGTTATCTGATACTTCTGAAAGTGGCTGCCAGGCAACCTGATCTCATCAACAATATTGAAGATGAGATACGCAGCACTCCGGTACCCGGACCAACCATCAAGCGCGGTCTCTATTATTTGCTGCCCCTGGTGGTTTTATTGTGGTGTCTGACCGTTGAACGCTACTCCCCTGGCCTCTCTGCCTTCTGGGCAACCCTGGTCATGGTTTTCATCACACTGACCCATAAAACCCTGATTGATCTGTTCCGGAAGGAGCAAACCACCACGCATCTCAAAGAGGGCTTTCTGGATCTGTTTGACGGGATGACTACCGGGGCCCGGAATATGATCGGCATCGGTGTTGCCACTGCAACCGCCGGTATTGTTGTGGGTGCGGTGACGCTGACCGGTGTTGGTCTGGTAATGACCGAGTTCGTGGAATGGATTTCTGCTGGCAGTATCATTCTTATGCTTCTCTTCACCGCCATTATCTGTCTGGTGCTGGGCATGGGGCTGCCAACCACCGCTAACTATATTGTGGTATCCACCCTGATGGCACCGGTTATCGTAACCCTGGGCGCACAACATGGACTGATCGTGCCTCTGATTGCGGTCCATCTGTTTGTGTTCTACTTCGGTATTCTGGCGGATGATACTCCGCCTGTGGGTCTGGCTGCTTTTGCCGCTTCGGCCATTGCACAGTCGGACCCGATCAAGACCGGTATCCAGGGTTTCACCTACGATATCCGCACCGCTGTCCTGCCGTTTATGTTTATCTTTAATACCGAGTTGCTGCTGATCGGCGTTGACAGCCTTGCACAACTGGCGATTGTCGTCTTTGGTGCCATTGCGGCCATGCTGGTGTTTGCTACCGCAACCCAGGGCCACTGGTTAGTGAAAAACCGCTGGTACGAAACCCTGGGCATGCTGCTGATCGCCTTTACCCTGTTCAGGCCAGACTTCTGGTGGGATAAGGTTTACCCTCCCTATGAAACCTATGCAGGCCGTAACATTGTTGCCCAGGTTGAAGCACTGCCGGACCAGGCTGATGCGCGGCTATGGGTCGCTGGAGAAACCCTGGAAGGTAAATCGGTTAATCAGATGGTTATTCTCCCCGCTGGCGACCAGGCCACGGCTGATGACCGGTTCCGCCACATGGGGCTCGAGGTTCTGGTTGATGGGGATGACCTGACCATCGACATGGTTGACTTCAACAGCGAGGCCCAGCAGGCCGGTATTGATTTTGACTGGCAGATTTATCGTATGGAAGTTCCGGCAGAGCGACTGCCAAAACAACTGACCTGGATACCCGCCTTTATTCTGCTGTTGTTCATTTTCCTTGGGCAAAGACGCCGACAGGGCCAGTGCAGCTAAGGAATTGTCGTGGAATAAGTTCCGCATGGCAGAAAGCCGGTTGTTTTACTCCGCTGTCATTCCCTGTGCAGGATGACAGCGAAGTGAGCCGGTGGGTTTTCCCTGCCTGCGATGGAGGATTTTTGGCAAGGGCAAAGAGGATGTAATTTCTGTACCCAGGTTGAAATTTCATGTCATTGAAATCAAAAAATGGTAGCAGATCTGAAAATTTTTCCCCCGCCGGGTCATTGCCTTTCCAATGCTCTTTCATCAGGAGTATATGGAAGAGTTCCATAACACAGCATTTCACATCAGCAGCATCGTTTATTATGCCTTTGTCTGAATGCCTCTTGGCCAGGTAATCCAACGTTTGCAGATTGATGGGATTGTCCTTGACAGCCTGGTCATCGCTGGAACCTGACCAGCCCTGACGTTGCCCCCTTCCTGGCCAAAGAGAAGGATAACGATGGCCATACGGCTCCGACAAGGCTACAGAGTATAGCCGCACAGAATGCAAGAAACTTCTTAAAGACTATGGAGCCCAACCATCGAGCTGCCTTCTATTCTAAAGTGAGCAATAAAATTGAGTGGAGAACCGATTCTTGATTATTTCAAACCTCCACCTCACACTGCGCCAGGCTCGGCGCAGATCCTTTTATCTCTTCTGAATAAATGCCTTCTGGCCAACACCCACAGATTCACCTTTGACGGGTAATAACCGAACCATCCCGAAGCTCTGCCTGACTGGTGCCATTGCCGTTATTAGCGGTAATGGTGGCGACGATTCGCGCCCCTTCAGGAATCAGCGCCTTGAACTGTTGCCAGATATTCGTGTCTGCCATTGCTTGCATTCCGGATAAACGTTCACTGTCTTGTGAAAATCGGTTCCGTACCTGACTTTTGGATTTAACGACATACGTCTTGTTAAAAAATTCTGTTTTTGTGGAACTTACCCTGCTGATTTTTTGTCCTACTCGGAGTTTTGAGTCAAATAGCGGGCTAAAGTAATGAATAGTGTCGGTGTAAACGGGGCAGATGTTCGCTTTAACTGTTCTTCTATCTGTATAAATGACGAACATATCAGAGGACAATTTGGTGGACACTCACTGGTGGAAACCTCTTGTAAACCACAAGGTCACGTTTTCCACCTGGGATGCATCACCCGACACCTTGATGAGCAGAGTGAAACAAGTCTTGATCAACGCCTATGCAGTGAATGCGAGCAAACGGCACTGCCACTGATTCGTAAGGACGGGGAAAGCGTCGATGACGACGAATCACCTTATTGTGAATCCCGAATGCTTAATGTCTGCCGTAGCGGTAATCTGAGAAAGCTGAACTGTTATCTGGACAAAGACAAGACGTTGGCCAATCAGCCTTACCGCTCGGCGCTCACCGGTCATCCTGAATACCTGTTAGCTGTCGCCTTAAAGCACCAACATACGAATTTAGCCTGGACTCTGATCGACCACGGTGCCGATGTCAATGCCGCCGATCATCAGGGTGAGACGCCCCTGCACACTGCTGCCAGAAAAGGTTATTGGGAATTTTTCATTTACCTGAATCCGACAGAGATCAATGCCGCCGATGGGGAAGGTCAAACACCGCTGCATATCACCGCTGCCAATGGGGATAAAACATGCCTGAAAAAACTCATTGAAAAGGGAGCGAAGGTAAATGCCACCAATAATAACGGCGAAACAGCCCTGCATATAGCTACCAAAATCAGCAAAACCAAGGGCCGTCAACAATGTGCTGCCATGGGCATAGATATCACTGGAACCCTTATTAATGGCAAGACCTTCGAACACTATACCATCGAAAAAGAAAACGACATTGGGTGTCTGCGTGAGCTTGCTGATAACATAGGAGTGGACATTAATGCCCGTGATAACGACGGTATCACACCTTTAATGATAGCGGCCCTTTGGGGCAAATTAGATCACCTGACTTATTTGCTTGAAAGAGCGGATTTCAATATCGCTGATAACAGCGGCAATACGGCATTGCATTTAGCCGCTTGTTGGGGGCAAACCGATTGCCTGAGAAAACTGCTTGATAAGAAAGTGGATGTCAATGTCAAAACACATACAGATGGTGCTACGCCCCTGCATATGGCCGCTCAGAACGGCCACATAGAGTCCGTCAAGGAGCTGCTGAAAAATGATCAAACCTCAGTCAATGAACAGATGAACGATGGCTGTACGGCTCTACACTTGGCTACTCGTAATGAACACACAGAGATCGTCAGGGCATTTAAGGAAATTGCCTCCATGCGCATCCGAGTTGATGTCAAGAATAACAATGGCGATACGGTTCTCCAGGAAGCTGTTCGTCAAGGCCACACAGAGACCGTCAATGCATTGCTGGAAATTGTGGCCAAAGAGAAGGATAAATATGGCCAGACGGCTCTCCACGTCGCCGCTCTTAAAGGCCACACAGAGGCCATCCAGAGATTGCTGACCATTGACCCCTCCCTGGCCAAAGAGAAGGATAACGATGGCCGCACGGCTCTCCACGCCGCTGCTCTTACGGGCTGCACAGGGTCCATCCAGACATTGCTGACCATTGACCCCTCCCTGGCCAAAGAGAAGGATAACGATGGCCAGACGGCTCTCCACGCAGCTGCTTCTAATGGCCACACAGAGGCCATCCAGACATTGCTGACCATTCCCTCCTCACTGGCCAAAAAAAAGAAGGAGAAGGATAATTCAGTCCGGACGGCTCTCGCAGCTGCTGTTAACACAACTGCTTTTGCAGTCCACACAGAGGCCACCCAGTCATTGCAGACCATTGACCCCTCCCTGGCCAAAAAGAAGGAGAAGGATAAGTCAGTCCGGACGGCTCTCGCAGCTGCTGTTAACACAACTGCTTTTGCAGTCCACACAGAGGCCACCCAGCCATTGCAGACCATTGACCCCTCTCTGGCCAAAGAGAAGGATAACGATGGCCAAACGGCTCTCCACACAGCTGCTCTTTCTGGCCACACAGAGGCCATCCAGACATTGCTAACCATTGCCCCCTACCTGGCTAAAGAGAAGGATAACAATGGCCGCACGGCGCTCCACATAGCTTCTTTTAAAGGCCACACAGAGGCCATCCAGGCATTGCTTTGACCCCTCCCTGGCCAAAAAGAAAGATAAATATGGCGAAACGGCTCTCGACTTGGCTATCATGTCTGGCCGCACAGAGTGCAAGAAACTTCTTGAAGACTATGGAGCCCAACCATCGGGCTGCCTTCTAAAGTGAGCAATAAAATTGAGCGGAGAACCGATTCTTGATTATTTCAAACCTTCACCTCATACTGCGCCGGGCGCGGCGCAGTATCTTTTATCTCTTCTGAATAAATGCCTTCTGGCCAACGCCCACAGATTCACCTTTGACGTTCATAACCGAACCATCCCGAAGCTTTGCCTGACTGGTGTCATTGCCGTTATTAGCGGTCATGGTGGCTACAACCCGCGCCCCTTCAGTAATCAGCGCCTTGAACTGTTGCCAGATATTTGTGGTTGCCATTGCTTGTATTCCGGATAAACGATCATTGTCTTGTGAAAGTTGGTTCCGTACCTGACTTTTGTATTTAACGACATACGTTTTGTTAAAAAATTCTTTTCCTGTTTTTTGTGGAACTTAATCTGCTGATTTTTGTCCTACCCCCAGTTTTGAGTCAAATGGCAGGCTAAAGCGATGGATGGTGTCGGTAGAAACGGGGCAGATGTCCGCTTTAATTGTTCTTCTATCTGTATAAACGACGAACATATCAGAGGACAATTTGGTGGACACTCACTGGTCGAAACATCTTGCAAACCGGAACCCCACGTTTTCCACCTGGGGTGCATCACCCGACATCTTGACAAGCAGAGTGAAACAAGTCTTCATAAACGCCAATGCAGTGAATGCGGGCAACCGGCACTGCCACTGATTCGTAAGGACGGGGAAAGCGTCGATGACGACGAATCACCTTATTGTGAATCCCGGATGCTTAATGTCTGTCGTAGCGGTAATCTGAGCACGCTGAACTGTTATCTGGAGAAAGACAAGACGTTGGCCAATCAGTCTTACCGCTCGGCGCTCACCGGTCATCCTGAATACCTGTTAGCTGTCGCCTTAAAGCACCAGCATACGGATTTAGCCCGGACTTTGATCGACCACGGTGCCGATGTCAATGCTGCCGATCATCAGGGTGAGACGCCCCTGCACACTGCTGCCAGAAAAGGTGATTGGGAATTTTTCAATTACCTGAACAATCCGACAGAGATCAATGCCGCCGATGGGAAAGGTCAAACACCGCTGCATATCACCGCTGCCAATGGGGATAAAACATGCCTGAAAAAACTCATTGAAAAGGGAGCGAAGGTAAATGCCACCAATAATAATGGCGAAACAGCCCTGCATATAGCCACCAAAATCAGCATAACCAAGGGCCGTCAACAATGTGCTGCCATGGGCATAGATATCACTGGAACCCTTATTAATGGCAAGACCTTCGAACACTATACCATCGAAAAAGAAAACGACATTGGGTGTCTGCGTGAGCTTGCTGATAACATAGGAGTGGACATTAATGCCCGTGATAACGACGGTATCACACCTTTAATGATAGCGGCCCTTTGGGGCAAATTAGATCACCTGACTTATTTGCTTGAAAGAGCGGATTTCAATATCGCTGATAACAGCGGCAATACGGCATTGCATTTAGCCGCTTGTTGGGGGCAAACCGATTGCCTGAGAAAACTGCTTGATAAGAAAGTGGATGTCAATGTCAAAACACACATAGATGGTGCTACGCCCCTGCATATGGCCGCTCAGAACGGCCACATAGAGTCCGTCAAGGAGCTGCTGAAAAATGATCAAACCTCAGTCAATGAACAGATGAACGATGGCTGTACGGCACTCCACTTGGCTGCTTCTGGGGACCACACAGAGGCCATCCAGACATTGCTGGCCTTTGACCGCTCCCTGGCCAAAGAGAAGGATAACGATGGCCAGACGGCTCTCCACTTAGCTGCTTATAAAGGCCACACAGAGGCCATCCAGACATTGCTGACCATTCCCTCCTCCCAGGCCAAAAAGAAGGAGAAGGATAAGTCAGTCCGGACGGCTCTCACAGCTGCTGTTAACGCAACTGCTTTTGCAGTCCGGACGGCTCTCGCAGCTGCTGTTAACGCAACTGCTTTTGCAGTCCACACAGAGGCCACCCAGCCATTGCAAACCATTGACCCCTCCCTGGCCAAAGAGAAGGATAACGAAGGCCAAACGGCTCTCCACAAAGCAGCTTCTCAAGGCCACACAAAGGCCATCCAGACATTGCTGAAGATTGACCCTTCCCTGGTCAAAGAGACGGATAACTTAGGCCGGATGGCTGTCCACTTAGCTGCTGATGAAAGCCACATAGAGGCCATCCAGATATTGCAATCCTCTCTATGGGAAAAATAACGGTGGCCAGACGGCTCTCTACTTGGCTTACAGCCATCGTTACCCCGCCTGCCAAAAACTCCTTATTAAAAAAGGAGCACATTAATAGCCCTGCCTTCTACAGTGAGCAATAAAGTAGAGGAACATAAGTAATCAATGGCCGGTAGTGGAGTTGTCCTTGCGTACTGCAACTCTGGTCAGACTCTCAATTTTTAACAAATTCTGTCATTTATTATGCCAAATTCTTATGAAGAAACCGGTGCCGGGCCTTGAATCTTGACTGTTTCAAACCTCCACCTCATACTGCGCCAGACTCGGCGCGGCCCCTTTGATCTCCCCATCCTGAATAAATACTTTTCCCCAACACCCACAGACTCCTCTTCAACCGTAATAACCGAACCATCCCAAAGCTCTGCCTGACTGGTGCCATTGCCGTTATTAGCGGTCATGGTGGCTACAACCCGCGCCCCTTCAGTAATCAGCGCCTTGAACTGTTGCCAGATATTTGTGGTTGCCATTGCTTGTATTCCGGATAAACGATCACTGTCTAGTGAAAATTGGTTCCATGGCTGACTTTTGATTTAAACGACAATCTTCTTGTTAAAAATTCTGTTTTTTGTGGAACTTACCCTGCTGATTTTTTGTCGTACTCGAAGTTTTGAGTCAAATGGCAGGCTAAAGCGATGGATGGTGTCGGTAGAAACGGGGCAGGTGTCCGCTTTAATTGTTCTTCTATCTGTATAAATGACGAACATATCAGAAGACAATTTGGTGGACACTCACTGGTCGAAACATCTTGCAAACCGGAGCCCCACATTTTCCACCTGGGGTGCATCACCCGACACCTTGACAAGCAGAGTGAAACAAGTCTTCATAAACGCCGATGCAGTGAATGCGGGCAACCGGCACTGCCACTGATTCGTAAGGACGGGGAAAGCGTCGATGACGACGAATCACCTTATTGTGAATCCCGAAGGCTTAAAGTGGATGTCAATGTCAAAACACATACAGATGGTGCTACGCCCCTGCATATGGCCGCTCAGAACGGCCACATAGAGTCCGTCAAGGAGCTGCTGGAAAATTATGAAACCCCAGTCAATGAACAGATGAACGATGGCTGTACGCCTCTCCACTTAGCTGCTCGTAATGGTCACACAGAGATCGTCAGGGCATTTAAGCAAATTGCCCCCATGCGCATCCAGGTTGATGTCAAGAATAACAATGGTGATACGGCTCTCCACGAAGCTGCTCGTCAAGGCCACACAGAGACCGTCAATGCATTGGTGGAAATTGACCGCTCCCCACTGCTGGCCAAAGCGAAAAATAACGATGACGAAACGGCTCTTCATTTAGCTGCTCGTCAAGGCCACACAAAGGCCATCAAGGCATTGCTGACCATTGCCCCCTCCCTGGCCAAAGAGAAGAATAAGAATGGCCAAACGGCTATCCCTCTCCACTACGCTGTTTATAATGGCCAAACAGTGGCCATCCAGACATTGCTGAACTTTGACCCCTCACTGGCCAAAGAGAGGGATAACGATAGCTGGACGGCTCTCCACTTCGCTGCTCATAAAGGCGAAACAGGGGCCATACAAGCATTGCTGACCAATGCCCCCTCCCTGGCCAAAGAGAAGGATAAATATGGCCAGACGGCTCTCCACGTCGCTGCTTTTAAAGGCCACACAGAGGCCAGCCAGACATTGCTGAACTTTGCCCCCTCATTGGCCAAAGAGAAGGATAACGATGGCTGGACGGCACTCCACAAAGCTGCTGATGAAGGCCACACAGAGGCCATCCAGACATTGCTGGACTTTGACCCCTCACTGGCCAAAGAGAAGACTAACGATGACCAAACCGCTCTCCACGCCGCTGCTCGAGGCCACACAGAGGCCATCCAGACATTGCTGAACTTTGACCCCTCAATTGCCAGAGAGAAGGATAAATATGGCAGAACGGCTCTCGACTTCGCTGCTATTTGGGACAGCACAGTGGCCATCCAGGCATTGCTGAACTTTGACCGCTCACTGGCCAAAGAGCAGGATAACAATGGCCAAACGGCTCTCCACTACGCTGCTGAAAAAGGCCACACAGAGGCCATCAATACATTGCTGGCCTTTGACCGCTCCCTGGCCAAAGAGAAGAATAAGTTTGGCGATACGGCTCTCCAATGGTCTGCTGCTAAAGGCCACACAGAGGCCATCCAGACATTGCTGGACTTTGACCCCTCACTGGCCAAAGAGAAGACTAACGATGCCCAAACGGCTCTCCACGCCGCTGCTCGTAAAGGCCAAACAGAGGCCATCCAGACATTGCTGGACTTTGACCCTTCACTGGCCAAAGAGAAGGATAACAATGGTCAAACGGCTCTCCACTACGTTGTTTATGATGGCCAAACAGAGGCCATCCAGACATTGCTGGACTTTGACCCCTCACTGGCCAAAGAGAAGGATCACAATGGCCAAACGGCTCTCCACGCCGCTGCTCGTAAAGGCCAAACAGAGGCCGTCCAGGTATTGCTGGACTTTGACCCCTCACTGGCCAAAGAGCAGGATAACAATGGCCAAACGGCTCTCCACTACGCTGCTCGTAAAGGCCAAACAGAGACCATCCAGGCATTGCTGAACTTTGCCCCCTCACTGGCCAAAGAGAAGGATAACAATGGCCAAACGGCTCTCCACACCGCTGCTCTTAAAGGCCAAACAGAGGCCATCCAGATATTGCTGACCATTGCCCCCTCCCTGGCAAAAGAGAAGGAGAACTCAGGCGGAACGACTCTCCAATTCGCTGCTTATAGTGGCCAAACAGAGGCCATCCAGACATTGTTGGACTTTGCCCCCTCACTGGCCAAAGAGAAGGATCACAATGGCCAAACGGCTCTCCACGCCGCTGCTCGTAAAGGCCAAACAGAGGCCATCCAGACATTGTTGGACTTTGCCCCCTCACTGGCCACTGGCCAAAGAGAAGGATCACAATGGCCAAACGGCTCTCCACGCCGCTGCTCGTAAAGGCCAAACAGAGGCCATCCAGACATTGCTGGACTTTGACCGCTCACTGGCCAAAGAGAAGGATAACGATGGCTGTACGGCTCTCCACGAAGCTGCTTATCAAGGCCACACAGAGGTCATCCAGACATTGCTGAAATTTGACCGCTCCCTGGCCAAAAAGAAGGATAGAGATGGCTTGACGGCTCTCGACTGGTCTGCAGCTAAAGGCCACACAGAGGCCATCCAGACATTGCTGGCCTTTGACCGCTCCCTGGCCAAAGAGAAGAATAAGTGTGGCAATACGGCTCTCCACTGGTCTGCTGCTAAAGGCCACACAGAGGTCATCCAGGCATTGCTGGACTTTGACCCCTCACTGGCCAAAGAGAAGGATAACAATGGCCAAACGGCTCTTCACGCCGCTGCTCTTAAAGGCCAAACAGAGACCATCCAGATAATGCTGACCATTGCCCCCTCCCTGGCCAAAGAGAAGGAGAACTCAGGCGGAACGGCTCTCCACTTCGCTGCTTATAGTGGCTAAACAGAGGCCATCCGGGCATTGCTGAACTTTGGCCGCTCCCTGGCCAAAAAGAAGGATAGAGATGGCTTGACGGCTCTCCACTGGTCTGCTGCTCAAGGCCACACCGAGGCCATCCAGACATTGCTGGCCTTTGACCGCTCCCTGGCCAAAGAGAAGGATAACTATGGCTGGACGGCGCTCCACGCAGCTGCTCTTAAAGGCCACACAGAGGCCATCCGGACATTGCTGGCCTTTGACCCCTCCCTGGCCAAAAAGAAAAGTAACTTTGGCCGTACGGCTCTCCACAAAGCTGCTGAAAAAGGCCACAAAGAGGCCATCCAGACATTGCTGGACTTGGACCCCTCCCTGGCCAAAGAGAAGGATAAAGACGGCCAAACAGCTCTCGACAAAGCTGCTGAAAAAAGCCACACAGAGGCCATCCAGACATTGCTGGCCTGTGACCGCTCCCTGGCCAAAGTTAAGGATAAGAATTGCGAAACGGCGCTCAATTTAGCTAAGGGCTTCAAAGAGACTGCCAAGGTATTAATGTCCTTTGCTGCTGTTTCCCAGGCCGATCATGAAAAAGGCAACAGTACGCTCACAACCAACGTGAAGAACGACGATACCAAAAAAGCTGACAAAACAGCTCAGGCTGGCTCTGTTGCCACTAACGATCCTGCCCCGACTGATAGTAAAACTGCGGTTGACTCTCGTAAAGAGTCATTCAATGAAGGCCCGGATACTGACCCGGAACCACGGGAACTGTCAACAATTGAGTCTCCCGCTATCAGCGAAAACAGAACTGCTCTGGCTGATTCTGCTGCTGAGGAGGACAGCATAGTATTACCGCAGGAATATCCGTCCCCAGGGGAAGCCAAAGACGTTGATGAGCTTGGGAAAACAAAGCTGCACCGTGCGGCTGAGAAGGGTGACTTTTCGGAAGTGTATTCTCTAAGCTTTAAAGAGAATATCAACCAAACTGACAACAGTGGAAGAACAGCGCTGCATTATGTTGCTGAGAAGGGCCACTTAAGTTGTGTGATATCTCTTATTGAAGCTAATAACAACCAAACTCACAACAGTGGGATAGATAATAAGAACCAAACTGACAAAAGTGGGAAAACAGCGCTGCATTATGCTGCTGAGAATGGGCACAAAAAATGTCTGGAACATCTAATCTCTGAAGTGAATATGAACCAAACTGACGACAGTGGGAAAACAGCGCTGCATTATGTTGCTGAGAAGGGCTTCAAATCATGTCTGAAAGAACTATTCTCTAAAGATAATATCAACCAAACTGACAAGAGTGGAAAAACACCGCTACATTACCCAATTTTATACAAGCATGAGGAATTTCTGGAAAAATTATGTAAGAAGTACGTTAAGCATTTCTCGCCCGAAAATATCAGTCATGCCCTGCGATTAGCCATCGATAAAGATTATTACAACAAAGATACTACAGAGTTACTGGTCAATAGGATACGCCTGGAAGATCAGGACGAAACTGACTGTAAAACACTCCTGCATTACGCTGCAGAAAAAGGCAACATAAATTACCTGGAAAAATTTCTGGAGAAAGCGAAAAGAGAAGGGAAATTGGCAAAATCCATCAATCTTCCAGATCATAAAACGAGGATACCCCTGCACTATGCAGCCGAGGAAAAGCACAGTAATTGTCTTCAGTTACTACTGAAGAAAGAACTCAAAGAATTAACATGCATCGATGCTGAAGATGAAAATGGTGACACGCCACTGCTCCTGGCTGATACTGATGCATGCGTAAGAGAGCTGATAGAGGCTAAAGCTGATGTACATAAGAAAAATAACAGAGGTATAACGCTACTGCATCGTATAGCCATGTCAGAGTTGAGAATTAATTGGCTGAAAGAAAATTACAAATGGTCTAAAGATATTAATAAAACTGACAAGGACGATAATACTCCGCTGCACTATGCAGCTTATAACGGTAATATAAGATTTCTTGAAGAGATCTGTAAAAAAGGATATAAAAATATACATAAATATTTCACTACTAATAATAAACGAGGTGTTTCACCACTACTTTTTACTATTCATAATGACAACAGAAACGAAAGCATGATAAAAATGATGAAAACCGAAGAAATAAAAGATAATAGTCCAGAGCTTTCGAGGTTATTTTTGTATGCTGCAGCTTATGGCAAAAACGATTGCCTGGAAAGGTTTTTTGATGAAAAGTTTAACGAAAAAATAAATATCAATCTCCAAGTTCAGAATAGTGGTATGACTGCTTTGCACTATGTCATTATAAAAAAATGTTGGAACCACAATAGTTCTAAGGAGGTTCAAGGATATGAAAAATGTCTTGAGTGCATACTCTCCAAGTTCGATGACGTAGACATCAATCTCCCAGATAACCAAGGCATGACACCATTACATTTGGCTGCCGAGGCAGACGATATTTATTGCCTGAAAATGTTGCTAGACCCAGAGAAACGCAAAGTTAAAATCAAAGTTAAAATCAATGCTATTGATGACCAAGGCAAGACACCATTACATTTGGCTGCCGAGGCAGGCAATATTCAGTGCCTGATAGGGTTGTTAGACCAAATAAAACACCCAGTTAATATCAATGCTGAGGATAAGCAAAACAATAAACCCCTGGATTTGGCTAAACATCCTGTTTGCCAAGAGGCCCTGCAGGAGGACTGGAATAATCTCAACGAATGTGAACGCAAAAATAAAGGTGAGTATTATCTCAACAAATATTTTAAAGGACAAACCTGTCAGACCAACGACCAAAATGAAAATACTCACAGTCAAAGTAAACCAGTTGACTTATCAGATGGTTCTATTCGCTATCAAGAAAAAGTATTTATAAATAATCAATTAGTTGATCGCCTTGGTAAAATTAAAGAAAAGTATCCAGAATTGAATTTTATCCCTTGCCCTGAAGTTGACTCCTTTTTTGTTTTAGCAAAGAATTTTGTTGGTAAAATTATTAAAGGCAGCGATAAAGATGCAATTTTCGGCTACTCCGGAATTAGAGGAAACCTCAATACCAAAAATCCTGAAAACTGGAAACAAATCTTTGTTCCCGTACACCTTATACCTGGATTTAAACCTAATTATAACTTAATACTGGATGGCTGTCCTTTCCATATTGAAGGCACCAAAGGTAAAATTATTGAATTCTTGGATAAATATAAAAGATTGCATTTTACGGCAAAAAGTATTGACAAAAAAGAGCAATCAAAAGCCAGAGTCAGTGTGAATATAAAGTTATGTGTGCTTGATTGTGATCTGCCAGAAAATCTGCCAAAGAAAATGGTGCGCAAGCTTTTCGTAGCTGCAATTCAGGACGCTTCTGGCCTACCAATACCATTAGACTTTATTGAGGAAATTATTGAAAATGTGGATTTACAAAGCTTGCTTAAGAAAATTCCTGATGCTGTTAACATTATTAAGAAAATACTTCAGGAGGAACTTCAGAAGGAAGCTGTTAACACCGCAGAAGAAATGCAGGAAAATCTTAGTAGCGAAACAGCAGAACAACTTAAAAAAACAGCATCCAAAAAAATCAAAAGCGTCATCAATAAAATTCGCAATGAATTAGAAAGCCTCAACGAAACTGATGATATTTACAAATCATTGTCAAAAAATAATTTTGAGGTTTGCAGTGGCCCCATCAATTTACTGCATAACATCAAGAAAGATCAGAAAATTCACATTGAATTTGACCGGCTTGAGTCATCAAACAGCCCCGCCCGTTTACAGATCAACTCAACTGGCAGCCAGGTAGAGTTCAAAGATCTATCTGAAGCATTGAAGACGATTTTTGAAATTTAACTTTAGAGTTTTTATGAAACGGTTAGTCTGCAATAAAATAAAAACCGGTTCTTTGGTGCAGTTATCAACCGTCTGTATTTTTTATATCAGTTGGGTAATAACAAAGCCAGAAACAACCAGCACTCCAATCAGAGTAAATCAGGGTCATTAGGTCTTTCATTTTGCATAACACTTGTCGTTTATGGTGATAAACAAGATATTTGCAAAATGAAAGACCTGATGGAATGGCCCGCCCCGCTCCCAAAACGGCTTCAAATGAGCCAAAACAGGATGAGTTTGGTAGGACATCATTCAAAATAAGAAACGGAGTGAACCATCCATGGGCAAGATTAACAAATCAGGAACTAATCAAAAAGACCAGGTTGCTTTTCTCGGAATTGAACTGAGCAAAAAGAGTTTCCAGCTACATGGTGTTTGATGCCAAAGGTCATGTGGTTCATTTAAAAATGGCAGGGAAATGGCTGCCTGGCTGGGCTTGGTGCCAAACCAGCAATCGACCGGTGGTGTGCCCACGTTGCTGGGGATCAGTAAACGGGGCAATACTTACCAGCGAACCCTGTTGACACACAGTGGCAGAACCGTTGTCAGGGTAGTCGACAAACACGACGATCGCCGTAATAACTGGATTAAAGAGCTTGATCAGCGTAGGGGCAAGAATATAACAGCAGTGAGTGACTGTTGCCAATAAAAACGCTCGCATTGCCTGGGCTGTGTTAACCTGGAAAGAGCCTTACAAGGCAGCAGCATGAACACAGGTATTTCAATATTAAACAGTTGTCGTTAGACAAGAAAAGCAAAAGCGATTAATCAGTGTAAGAAGCCTGCAACGAGTTGCGCTCCCTTGAACCTGGCCGGGGTCAGGGTCCGTAGAGGCCGAAGACCTGATGAGGTGGGAGTGAGCGGACTCCATCAGGGCCAGAGGCATTGAGACCTCTGTTTTCAGAAATTATGAATACGTCAGTTTTCAGGCTGTGGCAGTTGACGTGTATTCATCTGGAGTAGCTGCAGCGGTGCGCTATCCAGTAACACATCCCACAGCCAGGCTGCCTGACAAAACAGGTCAGGCTTCCCTGATACCGGTTGCCTGGAACTTTACCGGGCTGACAAGGTCGTACTCTATTGTTGTCATCCCCAAACGATTCTCCAATTGGAAACAGGGAGGACCTCCAAACAAACCATGCAGTCACCTTCCTCCTC
>NZ_JAGHQW010000071.1 GCF_017744115.1 Salinisphaera sp. G21_0
CTGTGTACCATGTACTGACCAAACATGGGACTGACTCTGACGATAGCCATGGTGAACCGGTGGCGGACGGACAGCCCGGTATAGCAACAGGCAGCAACTCCGTGGCGAACACTGGAAAACCCACCCGACCAGGCAGCCCTGTGTACCATGTACTGACCGAACATGGGGCTGACTCTGACGATAACCATGGTGAACCAACCGGTAGGTAGGCAACAGATAGCAGCAGCCCCATGGCGAACACTGGGAAATAGATAAAAAGTCCCCTGCTCACAGCCATGCCATGAACCCAGCCTTTTCCAATGCTTTCTACATAAGTTTTCAGTGAGGCCAACGCACGGTGAAAGCGATTATTCCAGCGCATAGTCTCCAGCCACTCAAGTGGGTCAATACCCAGGCGCTCCAGGATAGGCGGAACATCGTCAGTTATACGACCACAATTGCCTTTGCGGGTAATTCGGCCAGACCAGTCGACCAGTTCAAAGTAGCTACTGAGTGGGTATGGAATAGCCTGTTCGGGGTGTGACTGGTCAATAGAGAGGTTATCATGCAAGCAACAACAGCCAAGGTGTACGACGGCGGCTGTTCAAGCCAGGTGGCTGGCAGTTCTGTTAATGCGCCCCAAAGTGACGCTGTCAGTGGGCAAAAACCCTCGCTTCCCAAGCCGCAAAATTACGGTACATGGACAGTTGAGCGCCGCTGCCCACTGGATATGCAGTCAAGTGCTTGCTGTGGGGGGCCCCCGCGTTATCGGGAAAGTGTCATCAAGGCTCTTGCAGAGTATCAATTACTGCCTGAAACGCCGACAAAATCGGTGAGTGGTGTAAGCGAACAGGGGGATTGATATTAGGTTGATAGATTTGAATTTGAACCACAAAGGCACAGAGACACAAAGAAAAGATTTCTTTTTTTCTTCCTTTGTGTCTTTGTGCCTTTGTGGTGAAAGTCTTTTTATATAATCGATAGGGTTGACTCGTATCATGCTAACTATTTTCCCGCTATCAATAAGTAAGGTATATTCCCCACCTTTCTTATCCAGCCTACCTTCCATCCTTATCTAATGAGGCAAGACAGTGATTAACTCAACTGCCCTGGATCATCTGCCCGCATCCAAAGATCTGGCTGCCCTTCAGCAGCAAATGGCCAATACCCATCTACGCGACCTGTTTGCTGAAGATCCAAACCGGTTTGACCGCTACAGCCTTGAAGCTGCTGGCCTGTTTCTTGATTACTCAAAGCATCTGATTAACGACGATGTAATGGCATCTCTGGTAACGCTGGCGGAGCAGGCCAATCTGGCACAAGCCCGTGACGCCATGTTTGCCGGTGACAAGATCAATTACACGGAAAAGCGTGCGGTGCTCCATACGGCACTGAGAAGCTTCGGTGATGCTCCGGTGATGGTGGATGGTGAAGACATCATGCCCGGGATCCGTGAGACCCGTGCCCGTATGCAGGCCATGACTGAACAGGTTCACTCCGGACAGTGGCTTGGCCATACCGGCAAGCCGATCAAACATATCGTTAATATTGGTATCGGTGGCTCTTACCTGGGGCTCAAAACCGCGATTAATGCCATGACCCCTTACCACGTTAAGGGTTTTGAACATCACTTTGTGGCGAATATTGACCCTAACGAGTTGTCAGAAGTTCTGGGTAAAATTGATCCGGAAACCACGCTGTTTATCGTTGCCTCCAAGTCCTTTGGTACCCTGGAAACCCTGCAAAATGCCCAGGCTGCCAGAGCCTGGATGATTGCCCAGGGCTGTGCCGAGCAGGATATCCGTAAGCACTTTATGGCCATCTCCACCAACCTGAAAGCCATTGACCAGTTTGGTATCGCCCAGGAAAACACCCTGCCGCTGTGGGACTGGGTTGGCGGTCGCTACTCTCTCTGGTCCAGCATCGGCCTGTTGATTTCCATGGTGGTCGGCTACGACAACTTCGAGCGTCTGCTAAAAGGCGCTGAAGCCATGGACCAGCACTTCTGCACAGCCCCGCTGGCTGAAAATATGCCGGTGATTGCCGGTCTGCTGGGTGTCTGGTATCAGAACTTTATGGGTGCTGAATCCCATGCTGTTATCTCCTATGACTACTTCCTGCGAGATCTGCCGGGCCACCTGCAGCAGGTGGATATGGAAAGTAACGGCAAGCGTACCCGTGAAGATGGCAGCACCGTTGCCTACCACACCGGATCCGTGATCTGGGGCGGTACCGGTACTAATGACCAGCACGCTTACCATCAGTTACTGCATCAGGGAACCCGGTTAATTCCCGTGGACTTTATCGCCCCGGCAACTACCCATAACCCGATTGGCGAACAACATCCCTGGCTGTATACCAATGCCCTGGCCCAGAGTCAGGCGATGATGCAGGGCAAAACACTGGAAGAAGTGCGGGATGAACTCACCGCTTCTGGTATGGATGCTGACCAGGTGGAACGTCTGGCTGCTCACAAGGTGATTCCGGGCAATCGTCCGAACAGTATGATTGTTCCTGAAAAGATCACACCGGAAACCACCGGTGCATTGATTGCCATGTATGAGCATAAAGTCTTTGTCCAGGGCACTATCTGGCAGATTAACCCCTTCGACCAATGGGGCGTTGAGCTGGGTAAAGTGCTGGGCGATCGCCTGATTGAGAAAATTCGTGCGAAAGAAGAAACCACCGACCAGGACAGCTCAACCAATGGCCTGATCAGACGTTTCAAGCAGTTTAACCGCTAACATCTGGTCGAATGTCCGGAATATTATGATTTCGGACATCGCTCTTATGGACTCGTTCCCACGATCCAGAGGCTGTTGCAAAAAGCCCGTAAAAGGGTCTAACCGCGTCGGTTCCTGAAGGAGCCGACACCCGAACCAACCGTCAGGCCCCTTGCTTTTTCCAACCCAGGTTCCCAGGGAACGCTTCCTCTGAAAAATCAGGTATCATAGAACCCTTCACCTTTTGATCATAGAAATAAGTACAACGCCATGATTACACCAGCAATCCCCCTGACCGATATCCACCGCCATCTGGATGGTAATATCCGACCGGCAACCATTCTGGATCTGGGCAGGAAGAACAATCTCCAGCTCCCGGCAGACAACCTGAAAGACCTGATTCCCCATGTCCGGGTCATCAGCCAGGAACCGGACCTGGTCAGTTTTTTAAGCAAGCTGGACTGGGGCGTTAAGGTACTGGCGGACTACGATGATTGTCGCCGCATAGCGTATGAAAATGTCGAAGATGCCATGAACGCCCGCATTGATTATACCGAGCTGCGCTTCAGTCCGGGGTATATGGCGATGACCCACGGCCTTGACCCCGAAGGTGTTGTTGAAGCGGTGATTGACGGCGTGACTGCCGGTAGCCGTGACTTCGGTGTGGCAACCAACCTGATCGGTATTTTGAGTCGTACCTTTGGCCAGGAAGCCTGCCAGAAAGAACTGGATGCCTGCCTTGCATACAAAGACAAGCTGGTTGCGATTGATCTTGCCGGTGATGAGCTGGGTAAACCCGGAGCGCTGTTTGTTGACCATTTCCGCCAGGTTCGCGATGCTGGCCTGCACATCACCATTCACGCCGGAGAAGCCGCTGGCCCGGAAAGTATGTGGCAGGCCATCAGGGAGCTGGGTGCAACCCGGATAGGTCATGGGGTAAAAGCCATCTATGATCCTGAGCTGATGGATTATCTGGCAGAACACCAGATCGGTATTGAGTCCTGTCTGACCTCCAATATCCAGACCAATACGTTTCCTGATATTCAGAGCCATCCACTCAAAAAGTTTCTCGACCATGGCATTTTGGCCACCATCAACACGGACGATCCGGCGGTGGAGGGCATTGAACTGCCCCATGAATATGAGGTGGCTGCACCTGCAGCCGGGCTGACACAGGATGATATCCGCCAGGCACAGGAAAACGGCTTGAGTATTGCTTTTTTGTCTGAAGAGGAAAAAATTTCTTTGCAAGCCAAAGCAAAGAACCGTACCTGAAAGCTCTGATATACCACAGGCACCTGTTCCCACGGTTCCCCGTGGGAATGCAACCCAAACTCGCCGTCAAGGCCAACTCCCCGTTTAAACCCCTCGACTCCGGGCAGAAACAGGTTGCTCGACATCCTGCAGGCTCCTGCTCCCTTTTAAACAGGCATCCAGCCTGACACAGGATTTCCCTTTCCGACGAGCCGTTATCCAGCATCCAGCTACGCTGCCGAGTAATTATCAGTAATTAGCCATGAGTGGCTCCCGGTAAGCAGAGTAACACTGCAAACAAAATAAAGATGATATCAAAGGCCAGAAAGCGGCATTTTTTGGCACACAGAGGTTAAACGCCTGAAGGCAAGGAAAGGACAACGGTCATGGATTCTGAGCAAATACAAAAAGATTCAAGTAGTGAAGCGCTTGTCACCATTAATGGCCCATTCCATCCTGAGGCTAAGGCTCCGTCTGAGCAGATTACCGATCACCGCAAGCTTAAAGGGCAGGTTGTGGCAGAGCCTGCTGATAAAGGGGGGCTGCAAGAGTATCCCGCTGAGCCGTGGGAACAGGATTCCCGAACCATAGAACACAAGCTTTTGTCTGATATAAATGCACTGCCTGCGACTGCTATCAGCGACAAGAGTGAACTCAGGAAAAAACTGTCAGAACTCTACAAAAAGGCTCATGAGCTGATGACCTGCTACAACCAGAGAATCCAGAGCCTGTTGATGGATGATCGTTTTTTATACCGGCACTCCTCTGAAATCTCAGCGTTCATGATTCGGGGATTAATGCCATCACTGGAAAAGATAAAAAATCTGGAAAAAGCGCTCGCATCAACACGGAAAAAATCAGAAGAAGAACCCATCGAGCAACTGCTGCAGCCGGCGGTGGATGAATTGGCAAAAGTTGAAAAAGTATTTAAAGAGGCCAAAAGTCGGCTAACCAGATATACCAAACCCTTAAAGCCGGCACAGATACTTCAGAAACAGTTAAGTCAACGCCTGGAACGGGATGCGTCTGAGCTAAAGCAGCAATTACAGAAACCCGGTGTTACAGCCTCTTTGCATAATATGGCCAGCACCTCTGCTAAACCGATAACCGCAATTAAGGTTGAACCTGCCCGTACTGCACCCTTACCACATCCTCAGAGCCAGAAGCAGACATACTCAGCGGAAGATTTAGTATCACAACAGCTAAAAGCACTGGCAATAACCCTCGACAATGATAGTCCAGAGGCGGGTAAAAGAGCCAGACAGTCTGTTATCCGTTACGTGGCCTCGGAATATCAGCACTATGATCCTCTCAGCCCTTTCCTGTCAGCGGCCGGGCAGAAGAGCGAACGGCTGTCAATGAACCCTGATAAAGCCTGTAAAGCATGTCAGGATGCCCTTGCGCTACTGGACAGTGTTTCAACTGCTAACGAGCCGGAGCTTTCCCTGGAGGTGTTGACTCAAATCGACAAGGCCATTGGCAAACTGGCTGCCTTCGATAAAAAGTTGCCTGGTGAAGTCTGGCAGCTATTAACAGAGCTGACACCTGACCAGGGCAATAGCCGATACCATTTGTTAAACCTGCTGTGTCGTAAGCTGCTTTTGGATGGCCCCACACCGTTAACGCAAAAAACGGTACTGAATAAATTTAAAGACGTTGGACAGCTGCTATGCCAGTCTGGAGAAAATGCTGAAGATCAGGTTTTTGATCAGCAGTTTATCAATGTCTATGGCCCGATATTCACCTCGCCAACCCACCTGAAAAAAACACTCAATGTGGTGAATAAACCCCATGAGACTCAGGCACTGTTGCAGATGTTTGCCCGCCAGAAAGCCGATGAACAGGCTCGCCTGGCAGAGATGATTGAGGCGTTCAAAGTGATTGGCGATGAACAGAAGCTGGCGTGTCTGATGTCGGGAGCGGCCGCTTTTGACTGTCTGATAACCACAATACCGGAACAGCTGACGTCAGAAATCAATGGTTATCGCCCGGCTGAAACCAGCCAGGCGCATAAGCAGTTAACCGACGTCGTACTCACAAAGTATTCGGATTATTACAAGACCACGGGGTTAATCCGGAAGCAGGCAGAAAACATCAACAGCGAATGCGAAAACAGCCAGTCTGAACACTCGAAGATTCTCACCCAACTCAGCAGACAACTGACGGAAACACTGGCTTGCGCCGATATCCGGCAGGAAACGCTACTGAAAAACATAGATACTGAACTACAGAAAATCACCGATCAGTCGCCGGTAAACGCACAGGCAAAGCAAGCTATTGCCGGGTGCCGGACATACATTCAGAAAGCAATGACGGAGAAGTCTCTGACCAACGACCAGACCAGTAAGATCATCGCGCTGTTTCTTGAAGCCCGGACCTGTATAGAGGTGCCCGATGCAGCTCAGACCGGGATCAGTAACGTTGATATTCCGCAAGCGCTTGTGCAGGCCATGGCATCGCTGGAAAGCGGCACCTCGGCAAAATGGTACAACCAGCTGTTCACCGGTCAACTGCAGGAACAAAGAACGAAAACGCTGGGAATTGTGCGTAACATTCTTGATGCCTGTCAGCAAACCCGGGCTGCAACCGTGTCAGTGGCCAGTTTTATTGAGATTTCCGCCCTGGAGATGACCAGAGATAATGACGATCCACTGATCAAGCAACTGGGCACAGAGCTGCAGGCTTATGCTGACCGGCTGAAAACCTGTTGATTAACCTTCACCGGCTGGCTTATTCTGTAGCCAACCGGTGTCTGCTACCCACCGGATCGTTTGGCATCAAAACCCGCTTTTTTCAAATGGTCAACCATGATATCAACATGGTCTCCCTGAAGTTCAATATTACCCTCTTTAACTGCACCCCCGCCGCCACAGCGCTTCTTTAACTGCTTGGCCAACGCTTTCAGTTCATTACCTGACAGTGGCAGCCCGCTGATGACGGTGACCAGTTTACCGCCTCGCCCTTTTTTCTCCGGGCGGACCCGCACGTTGCCATCGCCCACCACTTCTGGCGGGTTGGTTTCTTCCTTGATTCGACCAACATCGGTGGAATAGACCAGTTTACTGTCCGAGCTACGTTGATAGTTGCTCATTGTTAACCTCTGGGTTCAGAAAATGATCTTTTTAACAAAAAAACAGTATCAGGTCTTGAAGAAAAAACTGCCCCACAATTCTCCTCATTGTGCAGAGTAACCGATAATCAGGATGGTAAATGACAGTGAAGTACGTGGTCAGTGTCAGTCAACCAGCCGGTTACGCAGCAGTTTGGTATTCGAAAAGTATTCCCTGTTTTCCATAAATAAGACGTTTTATCATTAGCCAGGGATGCAGAGGTTAGCCGACAGGGTACAAACTCACCTAACAGGGGGCTTTGCAAAGTTTGAGCAGGGTTGTCAGAAGGATCCTGGCCATTGCAAGCTTCCAGGTAGGTGGTTAACAGCTCTTCGACTTTATCATGGACCGGGTTTATGGTTGCCAGAAGTTCAGAACGGGAAATCATTATATCAGCAATTAACTGACTGTCGTCTGACCTGTTCCAGAAATAGTGCTGAAAATCGGCAAAAAAATCGTCAAAGTCTGCTGTCTTGACGGAACTGTCAAAAAAATTATCCAGAAAAAATTGCCCAGAATAACTTTTACTCAATTTGACCAGCTCTTGCTCAACCCTATCAAGCTCAGGCATATCTTCGGCTCCAGCCATACGCTTACGGTCTTTCAGTCGTTTCATTATTGTTGAAAAAGCGTTTGCCTTCTCATAATTAGTGATTACATCAATAAATTCACTTATTTCTTTTTTAATGACATCCGCTTTTAATGCCTCAGTAATTACCTTTATTTTTTTTCTGATCTCATCTTTGTCATCTTTATTTTCTACCTGCAATTGAAACTGGTTTAAAAGTGTTATGAATCGGTCTGTTTCCAGCTGAAGCTTCACCAATAAGGCATTGAAGTGTTCAAGAAATATCACCTGTTGAACCTGTTGGGCGAAGTCCAAAATACCAATATCATTTTTCTCAACCCTGTGTCTGATCCCTTTCTTCAGTGTGTCAATTATGATCAAAAACACTTCGCGTTGTGCGGCCTGGCTGTCCATTACAGGCAATTCATGATTTTTGTCAGTCACCAGCACTGCTTGTGTGCAACCGGGGTCTAGATGCGGGACAAAACCACCCCCTATGACCATTTGGAATGTTGCTCCGGTGACATCTTCACCAGACTCAGTGGTCAACACCGGATATTGGTATTTTTTCCTCTCTATGCAGGGCGGACAGTTATACAACTCTTGATGCCTGATCTTGGGTGTAGACCAGCAGTCATGCCAGTCTGGATCAATTGACATATAGTGGTGCTTATAGTCATGCCTGAGAAATCCAACAAAACCATAGTGACAATTTACGACTTCTTTTCTGTGCAACCCGATGCCCGCTTCAGCCATGTTTGCCGGAGACAGATGCCCTTTAAATGTACTGTCCCTTAACTTACCGTTGTCTGTGTAGTAGCTTTTTTCAAGCATGGATTTTACGGCATGAAAATCTTCACGTTGAACTGGAGTCAAGGCGTATATCCTTTTCTCTTGTAATTTTCTGACAATCAAATGAAAGTCAGGGCCTCGCCACTCATCTGCAACCACTATATAGCGGCTGGATAAATCCATTTCTACCAGGCAACTGCTTGGCATGCACGAGTCAACCAGGATAGGATGCTGGCAGGATACAGCCTGTACAACCCGTTGAGTTTTGGCAAAGTAAGCTCTACGGCCATAGCCCCCGGTATATATTTCCAGCTTGATGACATTACCAAACCCTTCGTAGGGTTTGTCTACCTGATACCGATTCCCCCGGGGATGATATTTGCCGTTAATTGTAAGATTCATCTGCTTTTCATGACCCCGACTTGGCAGCGACTTGAAATGACCTGTTTTGGCTGGTTTGAGATGATATGCAAACAGTGAAGAATCTGACCATTTAAGCCCGTGACAAGTTCCTGATTTTTTTGCACGCAATAGTTGTTTATCAATCTCAAATTGCGTTCTCTGTTAAGTCGTTAACCTAGCCCTAATACTGTCGTACATCACCGCTGGCAATGAGCACAATAACAGCTGCTGCGGTTCCCCAGTTTTATTTCCTTAATGGTTTTGCCGCACTTTATGCACGGCTGACCTGCCCGGCCATAAACCGCCAGCTCCTGTTTAAAGTAACCGGGTTTGCCATCTCCCCCGACAAAATCACGCAAGGTGGTACCGCCTTGTTCAATGGCTTTGGCCAGAGTCTCTTTGATGGCATCAACTAACCGTTCATAGCGGTTCAGAGAGATTTTGCCACAGGCCCGGTCAGGCCTTATCCCGGCTTTGAACAACGCTTCACTGGCATAAATATTACCGACACCGACCACTACTTTATTGTCCATGATAAACGTCTTTACAGACTGGCTTCTGCCCCGGGACATTTGCCATAGACGCCGGGCCGTGAACTCACTGTCCAGCGGCTCAGGCCCCAAATGCTTTAGCAGCTTATGTTCATTGAGAGGGCGTGCAGACCAGAGAACAGCGCCGAAGCGGCGAGGGTCTGTGTATCTTAACCGTTGGCCATCGGTCAGCAGAATATCAATATGGTCGTGTTTTTCCGGAGGTGTATTGGTTTTTATCACCCTCAGGCTGCCGGACATCCCCAGGTGCAGAATCAGGTGGCCTGACCCGGTATCCAGCAGCAGATACTTTGCCCTTCTTTTTACCTGCCTGATTGTCTTGCCACTGAGGATTTGATTGATATTGTCAGGCACCGGCCAGCGGAGTCTGGGTTCACGGACGATGATTTCCTGAATGGTGTGACCTTCAATATGAGGCTTAATGCCTCGCCGGGTAGTTTCAACTTCTGGTAGCTCCGGCATGGATGTCTGCTCCATTGATACGTTCAAACTGCTGCCTGGTGATGCCGGTCGCCGGTCATCAAATCCGTTATCAGTTTTATCATACGCTAACTGGTGACCCTTCTGAATAATGAGCCCTGGACAGAACAGTAGTCTACTTTTTATATTCTTTTCGGCTTGAATTCAGGAATAATCATGAATAGAGGCGCTGATGGTATAAGTTGGCAAGACACAACATCAGGTAATGATTATAAACAACCGGATGATCATCCCGGTTTTTCAAGGAGTGGGCGATACCGGCAGGGCACGGTCAGGCAGGGGCATGCTCTACCCTACATCCCGAGGCGTAATGAATTTTATAATACTTCTGACGTATGCTCTTCTTACTATCCACCAGGACACTCAGTAAAACCAGTTCATGAATTAAATGCGCTCAATATACGAGAAAAAATGGATTGGCTGGTGAGGCTATCTGCTCGTCACGGTGATTACTATGATGGAAAAAAACACAGTCAATTTGCCACTTCAATTAAACGATACACATCCACTTTAAAACGACCTTTAAATCATAGTGAACAACGCCAATTGATACCATTGTTGCACGATTTTAAAACGACCCCCGGGTGGGCTTGGCGAGGTCTGACGACAACGCTTCATTCATTGACGTCAGCGGGTGTTTTTACCCCTCATCAATACCTGGATGAAGGGGTTAAGGAAACTCAAGCATCTTTATTGTCAACTTTACTTGATACAGTAATACGTAAGTGCAACCAAAAAAACGCAGCCAGTGATATTGATGCACAAGGTATCAGCAACCTGCTGTGGGCCCTGGCGAAACTGGTGGACAACGGGCTGGAGCTTGCGAAGACACCGAAGCTCAAAGAAGCCGTGGTGGCGATGTTGCCACATTTGAAAACCAAAGCCGAATCAAAAGAAGAGAAAGACCACTTCAAGCCACAGGAAGTCACCAACCTGCTGTGGGCCCTGGCGAAACTGCTGGACAATGGGCTGGAGAAGACGCCGAGGCTCAGAGAGGTCGTGGCTGCGTTGTTGCCACTTGTGAAAACCAAAGCTGAATCAAAAGAACGGAAAGACCACTTTATTCCTCAGCATATTGCCAACCTGTTATGGGCCGTGGCGAAACTGGTGGAGAATGGACTGGAGCTGGAGAAGACAGCGAAACTCAAAGAGGCCGTGGCTGCGCTGTTGTCCCATGTGAAAAGCAAAGCCGAATCAAAAGAGAAAGACCACTTTATTCCACAGCATATTGCCAACCTGTTATGGGCCGTGGCGAAACTGGTGGAGAATGGACTGGAGCTGGAGAAGACAGCGAAACTCAAAGAGGCCGTGGCCGCGCTGTTGCCTCATGTGAAAACCATAGCCGAATCAAAAGAAAAGAAAGACCACTTTAATTCTCAAGGTACCGCCAACCTGCTGTGGGCCCTGGCGAAACTGGTGGACAACGGGCTGGAGCTTGCGAAGACACCGAAGCTCAAAGAAGCCGTGGTGGCGATGTTGCCCCATGTGAAAACCAAAGCCGAATCAAAAGAAGAGAAATACCACTTCAAGCCACAGGAAGTCGCCAACCTGCTGTGGGCCTTGGCGAAACTGGTGGACAATGGGCTGGAGCTGGAGAAGACGCCGAGGCTCAGAGAGGTCGTGGCTGCGCTGTTGCCACTTGTGAAAACCAAAGCCGAATCAAAAGAACAGAAAGACCACTTTATTTCTCAGCATATTGCCAACCTGTTATGGGCCGTGGCGAAACTGGTGGAGAATGGACTGGAGCTGGAGAAGACAGCGAAACTCAAAGAGGTCGTGGCCGCGCTGTTGTCCCAGGTGAAAAGCAAAGCCAAATCAAAAGAGAAAGACCACTTTATTCCTCAGCATATTGCCAACCTGTTATGGGCCGTGGCGAAACTGGTGGAGAATGGACTGGAGCTGGAGAAGACAGCGAAACTCAAAGAGGCCTTGGCCGCGCTGTTGTCCCATGTGAAAACCAAAGCCGAGTCAAAAGAAGAGAAAGACCACTTTAATGCCCAGCATATCGCCAAACTGCTGTGGGCCATGGCGAAACTGGTGGACAATGGGCTGGAGCTGGATAAGACAGCGAAGCTTAAAGGGGCCGTGGCCTCGCTGTTGCTCCATGTGAAAAACAAAGCCGAATCAAAACAAGAGAAAGACCGCTTCAACACTCAAACTACCGTCATCCTGCTGTGGGCCTTGGTGAAACTGGTGGACAAAGGGCTGGAGCTGGAGAAAACACCGGAGCTCAAAGAGGCCGTGGCCGCGTTGTTGCCCCATGTGACAACCCAGGCCGAATCAAAAGAACAGAAAGACCAATTCATGCCACAGGAAGTCACCAACCTGCTGTGGACCCTGGCGACACTGATGGATAATGGGCTGGAGCTGGAGATAACACCGAAGCTCAAAGAGGCCGTGGTCGTGCTGTTGCCCCATGTGAAAACCAAAGCCGAATCAAAAGAAGAGAAAGACCAGTTTAGTCCCCGGCATATCGCCAACCTGCTGCGGTCCGTGGCAAAACTGGGTGAGGCCATTGAGCTGAACCTGGTTAAATCTACGTTCGATTCTCTTGTTGGCAGAATCAGTGAAGACCTCCGGTTCTCTCAACAAGATATATTGATGTCTCTCTGGGGAGTCATGGCATTTTGTGCCAGATTTTATCTTTATGATGGCACTAATAATAAAAGTTCGCTTGAAAAGCACCTGGGTGACCTGTTTTCTCGCCTGGAAAATACATTCCCGGACAATTCAGAGGATCAATCCATCATTGCCATGGCCGCAAACTGGCTTGGAAGAGTGTGTCCGGTCATCCCTGAATACAAGACAACCACTTCACAATTTCAATCCACCTTCCGCGATCAATTGCAATCAAGCCTTCCGTCTTTGAAGATTGAAGAAGAAAAGAGTCTGAACTCATTACCTCCGGTTGACCTGCTACTGCCAGATTACAATCTGGTTATCGACATTCAGGGACCTTCTCATTACGTGAGTGGTGATTTCAAAACCAGGAATGGTTCGACGTTGCTGAAAATTGCCCTGCTGCAGAAATCAGGATTTGAGGTCATTGAAATCCCGGTGAACAAGCTTGTGAAGCAGAATTCAATAAAAACAGTGATTGAGCAAATAAAGGCAAAGTTAGCCGTCCCGCCAGAGGCTCGTGGCTCTGTGTCATTTAACAGGGACGAGGAGTTGGCAGATGAGGCATATTTTACTGCCGAAGAGTATTTGGAAGAGCAGACAGATAAACCAAAAAGAAAAAAGAATAGAAGAAAAGCCGGTAAAACTTATTTACATAAGCATTAATTAAACCAGAGTTTATAGACACTCAGGCAAGATGAACTATAAACAAGACAGCAGTCTACTTTTTATATTTTCCATGAACGAATGAAATATAAATATGGATAGAGGCGGTGCTGGTATAAGTCAGAAATACATGACATCCGGTAATGATTATAAACAACCGGACGATCATGCCGGTGCTTCAGGGAGTGGGCGATACAGGCATGGCACAGTCAGACAGGTGAATGTGCCACTGCGCTATACCCGGAAGCGTAATGAATTTTATCCTGCTTCTGATGCCTGTTCTGATAACCATCCACCAGGACATTCAATACAACCTGTTCATGGTTTTAATGCCCTCATCACACCAGAAAAAATGGATTGGCTGGCGGAGGGATCTGCTCGTTATGGCGACCGCTATAATGGTAGAAATCATGGTCAATTTGCCAGTTCAATCAAACAGTATACATCAGGGTCAAAACGGCCATTAAATCATAGTGAACAACGTCAACTGATACCATTGTTACACGATTTTAAAGTGACGCCGGGGTGGAACTGGCGAAGTCTGATAACAACACTTCATTCATTGACTTTAGCTGGTGCTTTGACCCCTCATAAATACATGAATGAGGGGGATAGGCAAACTCAAGCTGCTTTTCTGTCAACTTTACTTGATGCATTAATACTTAAGTGCAACCAAAAAACAGAAGTCAGTCATATTAATGTACAAGGTATCGCCAACCTGCTGTGGGCCTCGGCAAAACTGGTGGACAATGGGCTGGATCTGAAGAAGACAGCAAAGCTCAAAGCAGCCGTGGTCTTGCTGTTGCCCCATTTGCAAACCCAAGCCGAATCAAAAGAAGAAAAAGATCACTTTATGCCTCAGCATATCGCCATCCTGCTGTGGGCCGTGGCGAAACTGGTGGACAACGGGCTGAAACTGGAGCAAACACCGAAGCTCAAAGAGGCCGTGGCCGCGTTGTTGTGCCAAGTGACAACCAGATCAAAAGAAGAGAAAGACCACTTCAAGCCACAGGAAGTAGCCAACCTGCTGTGGGCCGTGGCGAAACTGGTGGACAACGGGCTGAAACTGGAGCAAACACCGAAGCTCAAAGAGGCCGTGGCCGCGTTGTTGTACCAAGTGACAACCAAAGCCAACTCAAAAGAAGGGAAAGACCACTTCAAGCCACAGGAAGTAGCCAACCTGCTGTGGGCCGTGGCGAAACTGGTGGACAACGGGCTGAAACTGGAGCAAACACCAAAGCTCAAAGAGGCCGTGGCCGCGTTGTTGTACCAAGTGACAACCAAAGCCCAATCAAAAGAAGAGAAAGACCACTTCAAGCCACAGGAAGTAGCCAACCTGCTGTGGGCCGTGGCGAAACTGGTGGGCAGCGGGCTGAAGCTGGAGCAAACACCGAAGCTCAAAGAGGCCGTGGCCGCGTTGTTGTACCAAGTGACAACCAAAGCCAACTCAAAAGAAGAGAAAGACCACTTCAAGCCACAGGAAGTCGCCAATCTACTGTGGGCCGTGGCGAAACTGGTGGACAACGGGCTGGAGCTGGAGCAAACACCGAAGCTCAAAGAGGCCGTGGCCGCGCTGTTGCCCCATGTGAAAACCAGAGCCGAATCAAAAGAAGAGAAAGATCAATTCAAGCGACAGAATGCCACCAACCTGTTGTGGGCAGTAGCGAAACTGGTGGACAACGGGCTGGAGCTGGAGAAGACAGCGGGGATCAAAGAGGCCATGGCCGCGCTGTTGGCCCATTTGCAAACCAAAGCTGAATCAAAAGAAGAAAAAGACCACTTTTTTCCTCAGCAAATCGCCAACCTGTTGTGGGCCGTGGCGAAGCTGGTGAACAACGGGCTGGAGCTGGAGAAGACACCGAAGCTTAAAGAGGTCGTGGCCTTGCTGTTGTGCCATGTGGTAACCAAAGCTGAATCAATAGAAGAGAAAGACCGCTTTATTCCTCAGCATATCGCCAACCTGCTTTGGGCCCTGGCGAAGCTGGTGGACAACGGGCTGGAGCTGAAGACGACACGGAAGCTCAAAGAGGCTGTGGCCGCGCTGTTGCCTCATGTGATAACCAAAGCCGAATCAATAGAAGAGAAAGATCACTTCAATACTCAAGGTACCGCCAACCTGCTGTGGGCCTTGGCGTCACTTGTAGACAACGGGCTGGAGTTGGAGAAGACACGGAAGCTCAAAGAGGCTGTGGCCGTGCTGTTGCCCCATGTGAAAACCAAAGTCGAATCAAAAGAAGAGAAAGACCACTTTATTCCTCAGCATATCGCCAACCTGCTTTGGGCTGTGGCAAAACTGGTAGACAATGGGCTGGAGCTGGAGAAGACACCGAAGCTCAAAGAGGCCTTGGCTGCGCTGTTGTCACAAGTGGCAACCAAAGCCGAATCAAAAGAAGAGAAAGATCACTTTATTCCTCAGCATATCGCCAACCTGCTGTGGGCTGTGGCGAAACTGGGTGAGGCCATTGAGCTGAACCGGGTTAAATCCACGTTCGACTTTCTTGTCGACAGAATCAGTAAAAACCCTGAACCCTCTCAGCAAGATATATTGATATCTCTCTGGGGAGTCATGGTATTCTGTGCCAGATTTTATCTGGAATCAGGCAGTAATGATAAATACTCCCTTGAAAAGCACATAGGTGAACTATCTTCTCGCCTGGAAAATACATTTCCAGACAATATAGAGGATCAATCCATCATTGCCATGGTCGCAGCTTGGCTTGGGAGAGCGTGTCCGGTCATTCCTGATTACAGGACAGTCATTTCACAATCTCAATCCACCTTCCGTGATTACCTCCAATCAAACTTGCCGTCTTTGAAGATTGAAGAAGAAAAGAGTCTGAACTCATTACCTCCGGTTGACCTGCTACTGCCAGATTACAACACGGTTATTGACATTCAGGGACCTTCCCATTACGTGAGTGGTGATTTCAAAACCAGGAATGGCTCGACGTTGCTGAAAATCGCTCTATTGCAAAAATTAGGATTTGAGGTCATTGAAATCCCGGTGAACAAGCTTTGGCAACAGGATTCAATGAACATAGTTATTGAGCAAATAAAGACAAAGTTAGCCGTCCTGCCAGAGGCTCATGGCTCTGTGTCTCTTAACAGCGGCGAGTGGGCGGCAGACGAGGCATATTTTACTGCCGATGATGGAGGGCAATTTTCAGATGACTGTTATTTTACTGCCGAAGAGTATTCAGAAGAGCAAACAGGTAAACCAAAAAGAAAAAGGAAGAGAAAAAAGTTGGTAAAAACTTATTTACACAAGCACTAATTAATCTTTTAGACATTTAAGCAAGATGAACTATAAACAAGACAGCAGTCTACTTTTTATATTTTCCATGAATCAATGAAATATAAATATGGATAGAGGCGGTGCAGGTATAAGTTGGAAATACACAACTTCAGGTAATGATTATAAACAACCGGATGATCATGCCGGTGCTTCAGGGAGTGGGCAATACAGGTATGGCACAGTCAGGCAGGTGGGTGCGCCACGCCCCTATCTCCGGAAGCGTAATGAATGTCATCCTGCTTCTGACGCCTGCTTTGCTAACGATCCATCAGGACATTCAATAAAACCTGTTCATGGTTTTAATGCTCTCATCACACCAGAAAAAATGGACTGGCTGGCGAGGATATCGGCTCGTTATGGTGGCTGCTATGATGGTAGAAATCATGGTCAATTTGCCTGCTCAATCAAACGGTACACATCAGGGTCAGAACGACCATTAAATCATAGTGAACAACGCCAACTGATACCATTGTTGCACGCTTTTAAAGTGACACCCGGGTGGTCCTGGCGAAGTCTGACAACAACGCTGCATTCATTTACGTCCGCGGGTGTTTTTACCCCTCATAAATACATGAATGAGGGGTATGGGGAAACTCAAGCCGCTTTACTGTCAACGTTACTTGATGCATTAATCCTTAAGTGCAACCAACAAACTGAAGCCAGTGATATTGATGTACAAGGTATCGCCAACCTGCTGTGGGCCTCGGCAAAACTGGTGGACAATGGGCTGGTGTTGGAGAAGACGCCGAAGCTGAAAGAGGCTGTGGCCGCGCTGTTGCCCCATGTACAAACCAAAGCCGAATCAAAAGTAGACCACTTCAATCCACAGGAAGTCACCAACCTGCTGTGGGCGGTGGCGAAACTGGTGGGCAATGGGCTGAAGCTGGAGAAGATGCCGAAGCTGAAAGAGGCCGTGACCGCGCTGTTGCCCAATGTGAAAACCAAAGCCGAATCAAAAAAAGAGAAAGACCACTTCAAGCCACAGGAAGTCGCCAATCTACTGTGGGCCTTGGCGAAACTGGTGGAGAATGGGCTGAAGCTGGAGAAGACGCCGAAGCTCAAAGAGACCGTGACCGCGCTGTTACCCCATGTGAAAACCAAAGCCGAATCAAAAGAAGGGAAAGACCACTTTATTCCTCAGCATATCGCCAACCTGCTGTGGGCCCTGGCGAAACTGGTGGACAACGGGCTGAAACTTGAGAAAACACCGAAGCTCAAAGAAGCCGTCGTCACGCTGCTGCTCTGTGGGAAAACCAAAACCGAATCAAAAGAAGACAAAGACCACTTTAATACTCAGCAAATCACCAACCTGATATGGGCCTTGGCGAAACTGGTGAGCAACGGGCTGGAGCTGGAGAAGACAGCGATGCCCAAAGAAGTCGTGCCCGCGCTGTTGTACCATGTGAAAACCAAAGCCAAATCAAAAGAAGAGGAAAACCACTTTATTCCTCAAAATATTGCCAACCTGCTGTGGGCTGTGGCGAAACTGGGTGAGCCCATTGAGCTGAGCCTGGTTCAATCTACGTTCGATTCTCTTGTCGGTAGAATCAGTAAAAACTCTCAACGCTCTCAGCAAGATATATCGATGTCTCTCTGGGGAGTCATGGTATTCTGTGCCAGATTTTATCTGGACTCAGGTAACAATGATAAAAACCCGCTTGAAAAGCACATAGGTGAACTAAGTAGCTGGCCATATGGAATCGAATATTTCTGGCTACTTGGGCTGGTACTATGCGAGGCACAACGGAGGGAGCATAGCCGTAGCTATGTGACCGGAGTTGTAACGAAGCAGAGTGCCGGCACAAGGAGTCAGAAATATATGATTTCATATGGTTAGCTACTTATATTCTCGCCTGGAAAATGCATGCCCGGGCATTACAGAGGTTCAAACCGTCATCATTGCCATGGCCGCAAGTTGGCTTGGAAGAGCATGTCCGGTGGTCCCCCATTACCAGATATCCATTTCCGAATCACAAGCCACTTTCCGCGATCAACTCCAATCAAGCCTTCCGTCTTTGCAGATTAAAGAAGAAAAGAGCCTGAACTCATTACCTCCGGTTGATCTGCTACTGCCAGATTACAACATGGTGATCGATATTCAGGGACCTTTTCATTATGTGGGTGGTGATTTCAAAACCAGGAATGGCTCGACGTTGCTGAAAATCGCCCTGTGGCAAAAATTAGGATTTGAAGTCATTGAAATTCCGTTGAACAAGCTTCGGAAACAGGATTCAATGAAAATAGTTATTGAGCAAATAAAGACAAAGTTAGCCGTCCTGCCAAAGGCCCATGGCTCTGTGTCACTTGACAGCGGCAAGTGGGCGGCAGACGAGGCATATTTTACTGCCGATGATGGAGGGCAATTTTCAGATGACTGTTATTTTACCGCCGAAGAATATTTAGAAGAGCAAACCAAAAAGCCCAAAAAAAGAAAAAGAAAGAGAAAAAAGCCAGTAAAAATTGCTGCCTGCTGATGCCGTAGAATAGTCTACTTTTTATATTTTCAATGAATTAATGAAATATAATTATGGACAGAGGCGGTGCTGGTATAAGTTGTAAATACACAGCTTCAGGCCATGATTACAAACAACCAGACGTTCATGCCAGTGCTTCAGGGAGTGGGCAATACAGGCATGGCACAGTCAGAAAGGTGAATGTGCCACCGTCCTGTATCCAGAAGCGTAATGAATGTCATCCTGCTTCTGACGCCTGCTCTGCTAACCATCCATCAGGACATTCAATAAAACCTGTTCATGGTTTTAATGCCCTCATCACACCAGAAAAAATGGATTGGCTGGTGGGGTTATTTGCTCGTTATGGTGACCGCTATGATGGTAGACATCATGGTCAATTTGCCTGTTCAATCAAGTGGTACGCATCAGGGGCAAAACGACCATTAAATCATAGTGAACAACGTCAACTGATGTCATTGTTGCACGATTTTAAAGTGACCCCCGGGTGGACCTGGCGAAGCCTGACAACAACGCTTCATTCATTGACTTCCGCGGGTATTTTGACCCCTCATAAATACATGGATGAGGGGTATAGGGAAACTCAAGCCGATTTACTGTCAACGTTACTTGATGCGTTAATACTTAAGTGCAATCAAAAGAATGAAGCCAGTGATATTGATGCACAAGGGACCAGCAACCTGCTGTGGGCCGTTGCGAAGCTGGTGGACAACGGGTTGGAGCTGGGGAAAACACCGCAGCTCAAAGAGATCGTGGCCGCGCTGTTGCCTCATGTGAAAACCATAGCCGAATCAAAGAAGGAGCACTTCAACACTCAAGGTACTGCCAACCTGCTGTGGGCCTTGGCGAAACTGGTGGACAACGGGTTGAAACTGGAGAAAACACCAAAGCTTGAAGAGACTGTGGTCGCGCTGTTGTACCATGTGAAAACCAAAGCCGAATCAAAGCAAGACCATTTCAACTCTCAAGGTACCGCCAACCTGCTGTGGGCCGTGGCGAAACTGGTGGACAACGGGCTGAAGCTGGAGAAAACACCGAAGCTCAACGAGGCCTTGGCCGCACTTTTGTGCCATGTGAAAACCAAAGCTGAATCTAAACAAGAGAAAGACCACTTCAAGCAACAGGAAGTTGTCAATCTGCTGTGGGCCCTGGCGAAACTTGTGGATAACGGGCTGAAGCTGGAGAAGACACCGAAGCTCAAAGAGACTGTGGCTGCGCTGTTGCCCCATGTGAAAACCAAAGCCGAATCTAAACAAGAGAAAGACCACTTCAAGCAACATGAAGTTGCCAATCTGCTGTGGGCCCTGGCGAAACTTGTGGATAACGGGCTGAAGCTGGAGAAGACACCGAAGCTCAAACAGGCCGTGGCCGCGCTGTTGTCCTATGTGAAAACCAAAGCCGAATCAAAAGATGACAAAGACCAATTCAAGCTACAGGATGTCACCAACCTGTTGTGGGCCGTAGCGAAACTGGTGGACAACGGGCTGGAGCTCGAGAAAACACCGAAGTTGAAAGAGGTCGCGGTAGTACTTTTGTCCCATGTGAAAACCAAAGCCGAATCAAAAGAAGAAAAAGACCACTTTTTTTCTCAGTCTATCGCCAATCTGTTGTGGGCCGTGGCGAAGCTGGTGGACAACGGGCTGGAGCTGGAGAAGACACGGAAGCTCAAAGAGGTAGTGGCCGCACTGTTATACCATGTGGAAACCAACGCTGAATCAAAAGAAGAGAAAGACCACTTTCTTCCTCAGCATATCGCCAACCTGCTGTGGGCCGTGGCGAAGCTGGTGGACAACGGGCTGGAGCTGAAGAAGACACGGAAGCTCAAAGAGGCCGTGGTCGCGCTATTGCCCCATGTGACAAGCAAAGCCGAATCAAAAGAAGAGAAAGACCACTTCAATACTCAAGGTACCACCAACCTGCTGTGGGCCGTGGCAACACTCGTAGACAACGGGCTGGAGCTGGAGAAGACACTTAAGCTCAAAGAGACCGTGGCCGTGCTGTTGTACCATGTGAAAACCAAAGCTGAATCAAAAGAAGAGAAAGACTACTTCAACACTCAAGCTGCCGCCAACCTGCTTTGGGCCGTGGTGAAACTGGTAGACAATGGGCTGGAGCTGGAGAAGATACCGACGTTCAAAGAGGCCTTGGCTGTGCTGTTGTCCCAGGTGATAACCAAAGCCGAATCAAAAGAAGAGAAAGACCGCTTTACTCCTCAGCATATCGCCAACCTGCTGTGGGCTTTGGCAAAGCTGGGTGAGGCCATTGAGCTGAACCTGGTTAAATCTGCGTTCGACTCTCTTGTCGACAGAATCAGTAAAAAACCTCAACTCTCTCAGCAAGATATATTGATGTCTCTATGGGGAGCCATGGTGTTCTGTGCCAGATTTTATCTGGACTCAGACAGTAATGATAAACACTCCCTTGAAAAGCACATAAGTGAACTATCTTCTCGCCTGGAAAATACATTCCCGGACAATTCAGAGGATCAATCCATCGTTGCCATGGCCGCAGGTTGGCTTGGGAGAGCGTGTCCGGTCATTCCTAATTACACGACAATCACTTCACAATCTCAATCCAACTTCCGCGATCACCTCCAATCGAATTTTCCGTTGTTGAAGATTGAAGAAGAAAAGAGTCTGCACTCATTACCTCCGGTTGACCTGCTACTGCCAGATTACAACATGGTTATCGACATTCAGGGACCTTTTCATTACGTGAGTGGTGATTTCAAAACCAGGAATGGCTCAACGTTGCTGAAAATCGCCCTGCTGCAGAAATTAGGATTTGAAGTTATTGAAATCCCGGTGAACAAGCTTGATAACCAGGATTCAATGAAAATAGTTATTGAGCAAATAAAGGCAAAGTTAGCCGTCCTGCCAGAGACTCATGGCTCTGTGTCACTTAACAGCGGCGAGTGGGCGGTAGACGAGGCATATTTTACTGCCGATGATGGAGGGCAATGTTCAGATGACTGTTATTTTACGGCCGAAGAATATTTAGAAGAGCAAACGAAAAAGCCCAAGAAAAGAACAAGGAAGAGAAAAAAGCCAATAAAAAATGCTACCTGCTGATGCCGTAGAATAGTCTACTTTTTATATTTTCCATGAATTAATGAAATATAATTATGGACAGAGGCGGTGCTGATATAAGTTGGAAATACACAACATCAGGTAATGATTATAAACGACCAGATGATAATGCCGGTGCTTCAGGGAGTGGGCAATACAGGTATGGCACAGTCAGGCAGGTAAATGCGCCACTACTCTATATTCAGAAGCGTAATGAACGTCATCCTGCTTCTGCCTGCTCTGCTAACCATCCACCAGGACATTCGATAAAACCTGCTCATGGTTTTAATGCTCTCATCACACAAGAAAAAATGGATTGGCTGGTGAGGGTATCTGCTCGTTATGGTGATCACTATGATGGTAAAACACACAGTCAATTTGCCTGTTCAATCAAACAATACACATCAAGGGAAAAACGACCATTAAATCATAGTGAACAACGCCAACTGATACCATTGCTGCACGATTTTAAAGTGACACCCGGGTGGACCTGGCGAAGCCTGACAACGATGCTTCATTCATTTACTTCAGCGGGTGTTTTTATCCCTCATACATACATGGATGAGGGGAATAGGGAAACTCAAGCTGCTTTACTGTCAGCTTTACTGGATACAGTAATACTTAAGTGCAATCAAAAATCTGAAGCTTGGGATATTGATGCCCAAGGCACCGCCAACCTGCTGTGGGCCGTGGCGAAACTGGTGGACAATGGGCTGCAGCTTGAGAAGACACCAAAGCTGAAAGAGGCCGTGGTCGGGCTGTTGCCCCATGTGCAAACCAAAGCTGAATCAAAAGAAGAAAAAGACTACTTTATTCCTCAGCATATCACCAACCTGTTGAGGGCCTTGGCGAAGCTGGTGGGCAACGGGCTGAAGCTTGAGAAAACACCGAAGCTCAAAGAGACAGTAGCCGCGCTGTTGCCCCATGTGAAAACCAAAGCCGAATCAAAAGAAGAGAAAGACCACTTCAAGCGACAGGAGGTTGCCAACCTGCTGTGGGCCTTGGCGAAACTGGTGGACAATGGGTTAAAGCTGGACAAGATGCCGAAGCTCAAAGAGGCCGTGGCCGCGCTATTGGCCCATGTGAAAACCAAAGCCAAATCAAAAGAAGAGCAAGACCACTTCAAGCCACAGGAAGTCGCCAACCTGCTTTGGGCCGTGGTGAAACTGGTGGACAACGGGCTGAAACTGGAGAAAACACCGAAGCTCAAAGAGGCCGTGGCCGCGCTATTGCCCCATGTGAAAACCAAAGCCAAATCAAAAGAAGAGCAAGACCACTTCAAGCCACAGGAAGTCGCCAACCTGCTGTGGGCCGTGGCGAAACTGGTGGACAACGGGCTGAAACTGGAGAAAACACCGAAGCTCAAAGAGGTCGTGGCCGCGTTGTTATACCAAGTGACAACCAAAGCCAAATCAAAAGAAGAGAAAGACCACTTCAAGCCCCAGGAAGTTGCCAACCTGCTGTGGGCCGTGGCGAAACTGGTGGACAACGGGCTGGAGAAGACACAGAAGTGCAAAGAGGCCGTGACTGCGCTGTTGTCCCATGTGAAAACCAAAGCCGAATCAAAAGAAGAGAAAGACCACTTCAAGCCACAGGAAGTCGCCAACCTGCTGTGGGCCGTGGCGAAACTGGTGGACAACGGGCTGGAG
>NZ_JAGHQW010000072.1 GCF_017744115.1 Salinisphaera sp. G21_0
TGGTAGACAACGGGCAGGCGCAGACACCAGAACTCAAAGAGGCTGTGGCCGCATTGCTGCCCCACGTGAACGCACAAAAAGACCAATTTATTCCTCAGGGTATCGCCAACCTGCTGTGGGCCATGGCAAAACTGGTGGACAACGGGCAGGCGCAGACACCAGAGCTCAAAGCGGCCGTAGTCAAGCTGCTGTCCCATGTGAAGGCACTGAAAGCTAACTTTAAACCCCAGGAAATTGCCAACATGCTGTGGGCCATGGCGAAACTGGTAGACAACGGGCAGGCGCAGACACCAGAACTCAAAGAGGCTGTGGCCGCATTGCTGCCCCACGTGAACGCACAAAAAGACCAATTTATTCCTCAGGGTATCGCCAACCTGCTGTGGGCCATGGCGAAACTGGGTGAGCTCGTTGAGCTGAACGTGGTTAAATCCACGTCTGAACTTCTTCTCTACCAAGTCAGTCAATGCCCTCAGTTATCTCAGCAAGATATATCGATGTCTCTCTGGGGAGTATTGGTATGCTGTGCCAGGCTCTGTCCAGATGCCAATGCCAATACCAATAAAAACAGCTTGCTTGAAAAGCACATGGACGCCCTGTTTACTCGCCTCGAAAATGCATCCCCAAACGATGTAGAGGAACAATCCCTCATTGCCATGGCCGCAAGCTGGCTTGGCAGGGCGTGTCCCATCGTCCCCCATTACCAGACCAGCATTTCAAAACATCAAACCGACTTCCGCGATCAACTTCAATCATCTATTCCCTCTTTAAAAATTGAAGCAGAAAGGAGTCTGAACTCATTACCTCCGGTTGATCTGCTACTGCCTGACCACAATATTATTATTGAAATTCAGGGACCCTTTCATTACGTGTGTGGTGATTTCAAAACCAGGAATGGTTCGACTCTGCTGAAAATCGCACTGCTGCAAAAAGCAGGATTTGAGGTCATTGAAATCCCCACTAACACCTTTTTGAACCCGGATTCAATAAAACGATGTATTGATGAAATAAAGACCAGGCTGGACATCCCGCCACAGGCCCATGGTTCTGTATCCTATAAAATCGGGTGGGCATATGAGGCAAACGTTAGGAAATGTAAGCCGTTGGAGAAACGCATCTGCTCTTGATGCCAACCATTCGTTATCTTCAAATCATCCGGGCGAAATTCAGGGGCAACAGGTCTTCAACGCTGGTAGAACTTTACTTGAATGTGAAAATGGTGCTTGAGTCATGACGTTAGGGAAGAGCTTACTGGTTGTGTTTTTTCCTTTTTCTACCTGATTTGCCTGTTTGCTCCCCTGAATGTTCTTCGGCAGTCAAGTAACCGTGATCAGAGGGTTGCCTGCCGTTATCAGCAGTAACGTATGCCGCATCTGGCCACCTTCTTTTAAGTGATACAGAGCCATGACCCTGTGGCGGGAAGCCTGTCCTGGTCTTTATTTGATCAATGTATGGTTTCATTAAATCCTGATTCAAAAACCTGTTGACCGGAATTTCAATGACCTCAAATCCTGATTTTTGCAGCAGTGCTATTTTAAGCAGAGTCGTACCGCTCCTGGTTTTGAAATCACCACCTACGTAATGAAACGGTCCCTGAACTTCAATCACCAGCTTGTGATCTGGCAGAAGCAGGTCAACAGGAGGTAATGAGTTCAGACTCTTTTCTTCTTCAATCCGCAAAGATGGAATGCATGATTGGAGTAGATCGCGGAAGTCGACCTGGGTTTTTGAAATGTTTGTCGGGTAATGGGGTACGACAGTACACGTTCTGCCAAGCCAAACGGCGGCCTGGGCAAGGATGGATTGATCATCTTCATTGTCCGGGAATGTATTTTCCAGGCGAGTAAACAGGTCATTCATGTGCTTTTCAAGCACGTTAATGTTGTTGGTATTGGAGGCCAGAGACAATCTGGCACAGTATACCATGACTCCCCAGAGAGACATCGATATGTCTGGTTGAGAGAGCTGAGGCTTGTTACTGATTCGGTAGACAAGCGATTCGAACGTGGATGTCACCACGTTCAGCTCAATGAGTTCCCCCATTTTCGCCATGGCCCACAGCAGGTTGGCAATTTCCTGTGGTTTAAAGTTATCTTTCTGCACGTTCACGTCGGGCAATAACCTGGCCACGGCCTCATTGAGCACCGGTGTCCGCTTCAGTCCGTTGTCCACCAGTTTCGCCGTGGCCCACAGCAGGTTGGCGATACCCTGGGCATTAAATTGGTCTTGCTGTGCATTCATGTGGGGCAACAGTGCGGCCACAGCTTCGTTGAGCCCTGGTTTTTGCTCCTGCCCGCTGTCTATCAGTTTCGCCATGGCCCACAGCAGGTTGGTGACACCCTGGGCACCAATATAGCTGGCTTCAGCTTTTTGGTTGCACTTGAATATTATTGCCTCAAGTAGCGTTGACAATAAGGCAACTTGAGTACGCTTAACACGCTCATCTATGGGGTTAGGGGTAAACACACCCGCTGAAGTAAATGAGTGCAGTGTTGTCGTCAGGCTTCGCCAATTCCAGCCTGGCGTTGCTGTGAAATTTTGCAGCAAACGCATCAGCTGGCTTTGTTCCGCTCGATTTAACGGTCTTTTAGCCGCTGATGTGTATTTTTTAATTGAACTGGCATATCGGCCGTGATCTCTCCCATCATAGCGATGACCGAAACGGCCCGATTTACTCACCAGTCCATCCATTACTTCCTGTTTAATGAGGGCATTGAAATCTTGAGTAGAGTTCACTGAGCGGAACATTAGATTTTGAGAAGAGCATGCGTCAGAAGAGTGGTAAAATTCGTTGCACCCCGGGGTAGTGCGGAGGGGATTATCCCACTGTTCGACTATGCCATGTCTATATTGCACACGCCTTGAAGAAGCGGCATGGTCATCCGGTCGGTTGTAACCATTATTTGATCTTGTGTATTGACCACTGATACCAGCAGAGTTTCTATGCATTTATATTTCTTTAATTCATGAAATATAAAAAGCAGACTGCTGTTTTGTTCAAAAGTTCATTTTGCTGATAATGTCTATAAACGTAAACGGTTGGGGAGTAACCGTGATCCGAGGGTTGCCTGCCTTTATCAGCAGTAACCTATGCCTCATCTGCCCACCTTCTTTTAAGTTATACAGAGCCATGACCCTGTGGCGGGATGCCTACCCTTACCTTTATCTGATGAATACATCGTTTCATTGAATCCCGCTTCCAAAGCATGATAACCGGGATTTCAATGACCTCAAATCCTGCTTTTTGCCACAGTGCGATTTTCAGCAAAGTCGAACCCTTCCTGGTTTTGAAATCACCACCCACGTAATGAGACGGTCCCTGAACTTCAATCACCATGTTGTGATCTGGCAGGAGCAGGTCAACCGGAGGTAATGAATTCAGACTCTTTTCTTCTAAAATCCGCAAAGATGGAATGCATGATTGGAGTTGATTGCGAAAGTCGGATTGACGTTTTGAAACGTTTGCATGGTAATGGGGGGCGAACGGACACGGTCTCCCAAGCCAACTTGCGACCGTGGCAATGGTGCGTTGACCCTCTTCATTGTCCGGGGATTTATTTTCCAAGCGAATAAACAGGTCATCCATGTGCTTTTCAAGCCCGTTATTGTTATTGGAGTCCAGAGATAATCTGGCACAGCAAACCATGACTCCCCAGAGAGACATCAATATGTCTTGCTGTGAGAGCTTGGGGTTTTCACTGATTCGGTAAACAAGCGATTCGAACATAGATGTCACCAGATTCAGCTCAACGAACTCACCCAGTTTCGCCGTGGCCCAAAGCAGATTGGCGATTTCCTTTGGTTTAAAGTTAGCCTTCTGTATGTTCACTTGGCGCAATAGCGCGGTCACGGCCTCGTTGAGTCTTGATGTCGACTCCCCGTTGTCCACCAGTTTCGCCATGGCCCACAGAAGGCTGGCGATATGCTGAGGAATGTATTGGTCTTTCTGTGCATTCACGTGGGGCAACAGCGCGGCCAAGGCTTCGTTAAACTCTGGTGTTTGCTCTTGCCCGTTGTCCACCAGTTTCGCCATGGCCCACAGCAGGTTGGCGATATGCTGAGGAATAAATCGGTTTTGCTGTACGTTCACGAGGGGCAACAGTGCGGCCACGGCCTCATTGAGCCCTGGTGTCTGCTCCTGCCCGTTGTCCTCCAGTTTCGCCATTGCCCACAGCAGGTTGGCGATATTCTGAGGATTAAATTGGTCTTTCTGTACGTTTACGTGGGGTAACAGCGCGGCCAGGGCCTCATTGAACTCTGGCGTCCGTTCCTGCCCGTTGTCGAGCAGTTTTGCCATGGCCCACAGTAAGTTGGCGATACCCTGTGGTGCAAAGTCAGCTTTCTGTGTGTTTACGTGGGCTAACAGCGCGGCCACGGCCTCATTGAACTCTGGCGTCCGTTCCTGCCCGTTGTCCACCCCTTTTGCCATGGCCCACAGCAGGTTGGCGATATGCTGAGGAATAAATTGATCTTTCTGTGCACTCACGTGGGGTAACAGCGCGGCCACGGCTTCGTTGAGTTCTGGTGTCCGCTCCTGCCCATTGTCCACCAGTTTCGCTATGGCCCACAGCAGGTTGGCGATATGCTGAGGGATAAATTGATCTTTCTGTGCACTCACGTGGGGTAACAGCGCGGCCACGGCTTCGTTGAGTTCTGGTGTCCGCTCCTGCCCATTGTCCACCAGTTTCGCTATGGCCCACAGTAGGTTGGCGATTTCCTGTGGTTTAAAGTGCGCTTTCTGTGCGTTCACGTGGGGCAATAGGCTGGCCACGGCCTCGTTAAACTCTGGTGTTCGCTCCGGTCCGTTGTCCACCAGTTTCGCCATGGCCCACAGCAGGTTGGCGACACCCTGGGCATCAATATAGCTGGCTTGAGCTTTTTGGTTGCACTTGAATATTATTGCCTCAAGTAGCGTTGACAATAAGGCAACTTGAGTATGCTTAACACGCTTATCTATTGGGTTATGGGGGGTAAAAACACCCGCCGAAGTAAATGAGTGCAGTGTTGTCGTCAGGCTTCGCCAATTCCAGCTCCGTGTTGCTGTGAAATTTTTCAGCAAACGCACCAGCTGGCTTTGTTCCACTCGATTTAACGGTCTTTTAGCTGCTGATGTGTATTTTTTAATTGAACTGGCATATAGACCGTGATTTCTCCCATCATAGCGATGGCCGAAATGTTCCGATTTACTCACCAGACCATCCATTATCTCTTGTTTTATGAGAGCATTAAAATCTCGAGCATTGTTTATTGAACGGTACAGTAGATATTGAGAAGAGCGTGCAGCAGAAGTACAGTAATTTTCATTACGCTCCGGGGCTGTGCGGGGGGGATGACCCCACTGCCTGACTGTGGCATGTCTATATCGTCCAGGCCTTGAGGAAGAGGCATGGTCATTCGGTCGGTTGTAACCATTATTTGATCTTGTGTATTGACCACTGATACCAGCAGAGCTTCTATCCATAATTATATTTCATTAATTCATGAAAATATAAAAAGCAGACTGCTGTTTTGTTCAAAAGTTCATTTTGCTGGATTGTTGATTAATGAGCCATGCCCCTGTGGCGGGATCCCTGTCCTGGTTTTTATTTGATCAATATATGCTTTCATTAAATCCTGATTGCAAAGCCTGTTAACCGGAATTTCAATGACCTCAAATCCTGCTTTTTGCAACAGTGCGATTTTCAGCAGAGTCGAACCCTTCCTGGTGTTGAAATCACCACCCACGTAATGAGACGGTCCCTGAACTTCAATCACCATGTTGTGATCTGGCAGTAACAGGTCAACCGGAGGTAATGAATTCAGACTCTTTTCTTCTTCAATCCTTAAAGATGGAATGCATGATTGGAGTTGATTGCGGAAGTCGGATTGACGTTTTGATACGTTTGCACGGTAATGAGGGGCGAACGGACACGGTCTCCCAAGCCAACTTGCGGCCGTTGCAATGGTGCGTTGATCCTCTTCATTGTCCGGGGAGGTATTTTCCAGGCGAATAAACAGGTCATTCATGTGCTTTTCCAGCACGTGACCTTTACTGGTATTTGGAACCAGAGATAACCTGGCACAGCATACCATTACTCCCCAAAGGGACATCAATATCGCTTGCTGGGAGAACTGAGGGTTGCCAATGATTCGGTCGACCAGCGATTTAAACGTGGAGGTTACCACGTTCAGCTCAATGAGTTCGCCCAGTTTCGCCATGGCCCACAGCAGGTTGGCGATTTCCCGGGCATCAATATCCCTGGTTTCAGGTGTTTGGTTGCAGTTAAATATTATTGCATCAAGTAGCGATGACCAATCCGATCAGATTGATTCACCAGACCATCCATTATTTCCTGTTTGATGAGGCTATTAAAATCCTGAGCAGGGTTTACTGTGCGGCGCTGTAAATATTGAGAAGAGCGTGCAGCAGAAGAATGGTAAAATTCATTGCGCTCCGGAGCTGTGCCGGGGGGATGACCCCATTGCCTGACTGTGGCATGTCTATATCGCCCACGCCTTGATGAAGAATCATGGTCATCCGGTCGGTTGTAATCATTATTTGATCTTGTGTATTGACCACTGATACCAGCAGAGTTTCTATCCATAACTATATTTCATTAATTCATGAGAATATAAAAAGCAGACTGCTGTTCTGTTCAGAAGTTCATTTTGCTGGAATGTTGATAAATGTAATCAGTGGGAGGAACTCATCTGCTCCTGATGTCACCCATCCGTTATCTTCAAAGCATCCGGGGCGAAATTCAGGGGCAACAGGTCTTCAACGCTGGTAGAACTTTACTTGAATGTGAAAACGGTTCCTATTTGATCAATGTATGGTTTCATTAAATTCTGATTCAAAAGCTTGTTAACCGGGATTTCAATGACCTCAAATCCTGCTTTTTGCAACAGTGCGATTTTAAGCAGAGTGGAACCATTCCTGGTTTTGAAATCACCACCCACGTAATGAGAGGGCCCCTGAACTTCAATCACCATGTTGTAATCTGGCAGTAGCAGGTCAACCGGAGGCAATGAGTTCAGACTCTTTTCTTCTTCAATCTGCAAAGAGGGAAAGCATGATTGGAGTTGATCGTGAAAGTCGGATTGACGTTTTGACATGGTAGTCTGGTAACGGGGGACGACTGGGCACGCTCTCCCAAGCCAACTTGCGGCCATGGCAATGATGCGTTGATCGTCTTCATTGTCTGAGGATATATTTTCCACACGAGTAAACAGGTCATCCATGTACTTTTCAAGCCAGTCATTGTTATTGGAGTCCAGAGACAATCTGGCACAGCAAACCATCACTCCCCAGAGAGACATCAATATGGACTTCTGAGAGAGCTGAGGGTTTTCACTGATTCGGTAAACAAGCGATTCAAACATAGAGGTAACCACGTTCAGCTCAACGAGCTCACCCAGTTTCGCCATGGCCCACAGCAGGTTGGCAATACCCTGGGCATTAAACTGGCCTTTCTGTGTGTTCACGAGGAGCAGTAGCGCGGCCACGGCCTCTTCGAGTTCTGGAGTCCACTCCTGCCCGTTGCTCACCAGTTTCGCCATGGCCCACAGCAGGTTGGCGATATGCTGGGCGTTAAACAGGTCTTTCTGTACGTTCACGTGTTGCAGCAGCGCAGCCACGGCCTCTTTGAGCTGCGGTGTCCGCTCCTGCCCGCTATCCACCAGTTTCGCCATGGCCCACAGCAGGTTGGCGATACCCTGGGCATCAAATTGGTCCTTCTGTGCGTTCACGTGGGGCAATAGCGCGGCCACGGCCTCTTTAAGCTCTGGTGTCCGCTCCTGCCCGCTATCCACCAGTTTTGCCATGGCCCACAGCAGGTTGGCGATTTCCTGTGGTTTAAAGTGAGCTTTCTCTAAGTTCACTTGTGGCAACAGCACGGCCACGGCCTCTTTGAGTTGCGGTGTCCACTCCTGCCCTTTGTCCACCAGTTTCGCCGTGGCCCAGAGCAGGTTGGCGATTTCCTGTGGTTTAAAGTGAGCTTTATGTCTGTTTACGTGGGGTAGCAGGGCGACCATAGCCTCTTTGAGTTCTGGTGTACGTTCCTGCCCGTTATCTACCAGTTTCGCCGTGGCCCATAGCAGGCTGGCGATTTCCTGTGGTTTAAAGTGAGCGTTCTGTGTGTTCACGTGGGGCAACAACGCTGCCACGGCCTCTTTGAGCCCTGGTGTCTGCTCCTGCCCGTTGTCCACCAGTTTCGCCATGGTCCACAGCAGGTTGGCGATATGTTGAGGAATAAATTGGGCTTTCTGTGCGTTCACGAGGGGCAGCAGCGCGGCCACGGTCTCTTTGAGCCCTGGTGTCTGCTTCTGCCCGTTGTCTACCAGTTTTGCCATGGCCCATAGCAGGTTGGTGATACCCTGTGGTGTAAAGTTTGCTCTCTGTGCGCTCACGTGGGGCAACAGCGCAGCCACCGCCTCGTTGAGCTCCGGTGTTCGCTTTTGCCTGTTGTCCACCAGTTTCGCCATGGCCCACAGCAGGTTGGTGATACCCTGTGGTGTAAAGTTTGCTTTCTGTGCGCTCACGTGGGGCAACAGTGCGGCCTCGGCACCGTTGAACTCAGGTGTTTGCTCCTGCCCGTTGTCCACCAGTTTCGCCATGGCCCACAGCAGGTTGGTGATTTCCTGTGGGGTAAAGTTAGCTTTCTGTGTGATCACGTGGGGCAACTGCGCGGCCACGGCCTTATTGAGTTCTGGTGTCTGTTCCTGCCCATTGTCCACCAGTTTTGCCATGGCCCACAGCAGATTGGCAATATGCTGAGGAATAACCTGGTTTTTTCTTGTGTTCACGTGGGGCAACAGAGCGGCCACGGCCGCTTTGAGCCCTGGTGTCAACTCATACCTGTTATCCACCAGCTTTGCCAGGGCCCACAGCAGGTTGGTAGTGCCCTGGGCATTAAATTGGCCTTTCTGTGCGTTCACGCGGGGCAACAGCGCGGCCACGGTCTCTTTGAGCCCTGGCGTCCACTCCTGTCCGTTGTCCACCAGTTTCGCCATGGCCCACAGCAGGTTGGTAATGCCCTGGGCCTTAAATTGGTCTTTCTGTATGTTTACGAGGGGCAACAGCACGGCCACGACCCCGTTGAGCCCTGGTGTCTGCTCCTGCCCGTTATCCACCAGTTTTGCCATGGCCCACAGCAGGTTGGCAATTTCCTGTGGTTTAAAGTGAGCTTTCTGTGCGTCCACGTGGGGCAACAGCGCGGCCACGGCTTCATTGAGCCCTGGTGTCCGCTTCTGCCCGTTGTCCACCAGTTTTGCCATGGCCCAGAGCAGGTTGGTGATACCCTGAGCATTAAATAGGTCTTTCTGTGTGTTCACATGGGACAACAGTGCGGTCACAGCCTCGTTGAACTCTTGTGTCCGCTTCTGCCCGTTGTCCGCCAGTTTCGCCATGGCCCATAGCAGGTTGACGATTCCCCGGGCATCAATGTCTCTGGCTTGAGGTTTTTGGTTGCAGTTAAATATTATTGCATCCAGTAGCGTTGACAATAAGTTAGCTTGAGTAAGCTTTACACGCTCATCCATGGGGGTATGAGGGGTAAAAACACCTGCTGAAGTCAATGAGTGCATTGTTGTCGTCAGGCTTCGCCAATTCCAGCTCCGCGTTGCGGTAAAATTTTGCAGCAAACGCATCAGCTGGCTTTGTTCCGCTCGATTTAACGGTCTTTTAGCAGCTGACGTGTATTTTTTAATTGAACTGGCATATCGACCGTGATGCCTCCCATCATAGCGATGACCGAAACGATAAGATTTACTCACCAGATCATCCATTATTTCCTGTTTGATGAGCGCATTAAAATCTTGAGCAAGGTTTACTGAACGGCGCTGTAGATGTTGAGAAGGGCATGCGTCAGAAGAACGGTAAAATTTATTACGCCCCGGGGTAGTGCGTGGGGTATTATCCCACTGTCTGACTGTACCATGTCTATATTGCACACGCCTTGAACAAGCGGCATGGTTATTCGGTTGGTTGTAATCATTATTTGATCTTGCGTATTGACCACTGGTACCAGCAGAACTTCTTTCCATAATTACATTTCATTAATTCATGAAAATATAAAAAGCAGACTGCTGTTTTGTTCAGAAGTTCATTTTGCTGAAACGTTTATAAACGTAAACAGTTGGGGAAATACATCTACTCATGATGCCACCCATCCATTATTTTCAAATCATCCGGGAGAAGATGTATGGGTAACAGGTGTTCTTAGGGTGGACATTAAGCTTACCCCGCTATTTTTATGGCTTTTGAATGGAACCACGAAGGACACAAAGAGCACGAGGGAAAAGAAAATCTCTTCTTTGTGCTCTTGTCGAGTCGCCCAAGGGAACCACCCCCTCAGGCGCTCACAGAACCGGACTTGAGAGTCTCCCCTCATCCGGCTCTTCTTACCCAACCGCTGGTTTCTGACATATCTGCCAGTGAACCATAAACATCGGGACTCTCTTTGCAATGCTCGCCAGCCATCGGCCAGCTTTAGCCTTGCGCCCCTTCAATTTCTTGTATTTACCCATAGCCCAGCGCACCAAGGTATCTTCCACATAGTAAAGGGCATTTTCAGCCATCGATGCATAGAATCTACCGAAGTAGCCTATCCACCCCCGCACTCGTGGATTTATTTCTCTGGCAATTTCAAAAGACCACAGCCTCTTTTCTTCGTTGGGATTTCAAGGCCCTTAATCTTATTCCGAAAGTCCTGAACTGCTGCTCTACTGACTGCCGGAAGGAAGCTCACAAAGAACTTTCCATATCGATTTCGGATCAATCTGGGTCGGAAGGTGTAGCTGAGAAAATCGAAAGTCATGTTTTCATGCTCCCCTTGCCTGTTGCTATCCTTGCAATACACCAGCTTTGTCTTGGTTGGATGCAGTGTAAGACCACACTCGAGTAAACGGTCTCGGACAGCTTCCAAAACAAATTCAGCTTCTTCCCTGGTACGACAGTGGATTAATGCATCATCAGCGTAACGCTCAAACCAGACTCCTCTGATATTACGTGTCAGCCAGTGATCAAATGCATAATGCATGAACAGGTTGGCCAGCAGCGGGCTAATCACTCCACCCTCGGCAATTGCTCCTGCATTGCCCTACCTCCTGCATCCATGCAGTCGTGTGGCGAACCTTTTCCTTCCTCTTTCTCAACAATTTTATCTCCATCCATTACCGGAGCTTCGAGCCAACGTTTGATGTACAGCAAAAACCAACGATCCCTGATATGGTGCTCCACTGCTCGCATGACCAGCTGATGATCCAGATTGTCAAAGAAGCCCTTGATCTCCAGATCAATTACCCAGTCTCTGTGCCAGCAACGTTTCCGAGCCATAGTCAGCGCATGATGTGCTGACCGGTTTGGCCGGTAACCGTAGGAGTTTTCATGGAAAACAGGTTCCACTACTGGCTCAACGATCATTTTCACCACCGTTTGGGCTACGCGGTCCGCTACTGTCGGCACTCCCAGCGGTCTCGTGCCTCCATCCTTCTTCTGGATTTCCACACGCATGACGGGGGGAGGAAAGTAGCTTCCCGACGACATTCGATTCCATAGCATGTACAGGTTCCTGCCAAGATTAGCCTCGAAGTCAGTCACTGACTGATCATCAAGTCCGGCACTCCCCTTGTTCGCTCTCACTCTCCGCCAAGCTTGATATACAAGCTGTTTCGAAATTGTGAACGGTTTTGTTTCAGACATCAGACTCATCCCAATCAATAAACGACGGTTGATCTGTTGCTTCAACCGGATAAGCCAGTCCTTTCGCTCCACCTCCATTACAGAGGCTTCATCACTACACCGGACTGGTCCTCCTCTGTGCTCTGTATCGGTACTCACAGCCTCCACAGTTCAGCTGCCTGGCTGGCTCCCTTAACACCAGAAAGACAGACTCCCACGTTCCACAAAAGAGCCTGAAATCAGTTCATGCCACCTATACCCCGGACACCGTTCAGGCAGTAACAGGATTTCCCCTGAACTTTTCACGAGGTGAACACGCCCCTCGTTTTTGATGTCATCAGACCACGTTTCGAGGCGTCATCAGTGGTTCACTTGCGTTCATCTCCTGATCTCATACCTGACACAGTCATGCTGCGCCTTTTCCGTAACGCTCACCACACCGGCTCTTTACCGGAGCAGCTTACGGTGGTTTGATGGCTGCTTCCAGAAGCCGCCACCGGAGGGCCCACCTCCATCTCAATTGCAGTTACGAGCAGACCGACTCTGCTCTCGTATCACACCGTGTCCTTCGTGGTTCCATCTTTAACTTCCCGAAGAGGGGAGTAGACGCTTAATGTCTACCCTAAGAACAGGTGTTCAACACTGACATGCTTTCCCGGCATGTTAAAACGGCTCTTGAGTCATGATGGGAGGAAGGCGATTACTGGCTGGTTGTTTTCTCCTCTTTGCTGGTTTGCCGGTTTGCTCTTTTGAATGTTCTTCAGCAGTTAAGTAAAAATGATCTGAGGGTTGCCTGCCTTTATCAGCATTAACGTATGAATCATCTGCCCACCTTCTTTTAAGTGGTACGGAGCCATGCCCCCGTGGCGGGAAGCCTGTCCTGTTCTTTATTTGATCAATGTATGGTTTCATTAAATCCTGATTCCAAAGCATGGTAACCGGAATTTCAATGACCTCAAATCCTGCTTTTTGCAACAGTGCGATTTTCAGCAGAGTCGAACCATTCCTGGTGTTGAAATCACCACCCACGTAATGAAACGGTCCCTGAATTTCAATCACCATGTTGTGATCTGGCAGTAGCAGGTCAACCGGAGGCAGTGAATTCAGACTCTTTTCTTCTTCAATCTGCAAAGATGGAATGTGGGATTGGAGTTGTTCGCGGAAGTCGGATTGAGGTTTTGAAATCATTGTCTGGTAATGGGGGACCACCGGAGAGGCTCTGCCAAGCCAACTGGCGGCCAGGGCAATGGTGCGTTGATCCTCTTCATTGTGCAGGAATGTATTTTCCAGACGGTTAAACAGGTCATCCATGTGCTTTTCAAGCATGTGATTTTTATTGACAGTGGAGACCAGAGACAGCCTGGCACAGCAGACCATTATTCCCCAGAGAGACATCAATATGGCTTTCTGAGAGAGCTGAGGGTTTTCACTGATTCGGTAGACCAGCGACTCGAACGTGGATGTAACCACGTTCAACTCAACGAGCTCACCCAGTTTCGCCATGGCCCACAGCAGGTTGGCAATAGCCTGGGCATTAAATTGGTCTTTCTGTGCGTTCACGAGGGGCAACAGCGTGGCCAGGGCCTCTTTGAGCTCTGGTGTCTGCTCCTGCCCGTGGTCCAACAGTTTCGCCATGGCCCACAGCAGATTGGCAATACCCTGTGGTTTAAAGTTAGCTTTCTGTGCGTTCACGTGGGGCAACAGCGCGGCCACGGCATCGTTGAGCCCTGGTGACCACTTCTGTCCGTTGTCCACCAGTTTCGCCATGGCCCACAGCAGGTTGGCGATTTCCTGTGGTTTAAAGTTGGCTTTCTGTGCGTTTACATGGGGCAACAGCGCGGCCACGGCCTCTTTGAGCCATGGTGTCCACTCCTGCCCGTTGTTCACCAGTTTCGCCATGGCCCACAGCAGGTTGGCAATATGTTGAGGATTAAATTGGTCTTTCTGTGCGTTCACGAGGGGCAACAGTGCGGCCACGGTCTCGTTGAGTTCTGGTGTCTGCTCGTGCCCGTTGTCCACCAGTTTCGCCATGGCCCACAGCAGGTTGGCGATACCCTGGGCATCAAATTGGTCCTTCTGTGCGTTCACATGGGGCAACAGCGCAGCCACTGCCTCTTTGAGCTCTGGTGTCGGCTCCTGCCCGTTGTCCACCAGTTTTGCCATGGCCCACAGCAGGTTGGCGATTTCCTGTGGGTTAAAATTAGCTTTCTGTGCGTTCACGTGGGCTAGCAGAGCGACCACAGCCCCGTTGAACTCTGGTGTCCGCTCCTGCCCGCTGCCGACCAGTTTCGCCATGGCCCACAGCAGGTTGCTAATATGCTGAGGAATAAATGAGTCTTTCTGCGCGTTCACGAGGGGCAACAGCGCGGCCACGGCCTCTTTGAGCCCTGGTGTCCGGTGCTGCCTGTTGTCCACCAGTTTCGCTATGGCCCAAAGCAGGTTGGCGATACCTTGGGCATCAAATTGGTCTTTCTGTTCGTGCACGAGGGGCAACAACGCGGCCACGGCCAGGTTGAGCTCTGGTGTACGCTCCTGGCCGTTGCCCACCAGTTTCGCCATCGCCCACAGCAGGTTTGCGATATGTTGTGGAATAAATTGGTCTTTCTGTGCGTTCACGAGGGGCAGCAACGATGCCATGGCCTCGTTGAACTCTGGTGTTTGCCCCTGCCCGCTGTCCACCAGTTTCGCCATGGCCCATAACAGGTTGGTGATTCCCTGGGCATTAAGTTGGTCTTTCTGTTCGTGCACGAGGGGCAACAGCGCAGCCACGGCCTCGTTGAGCTCTGGAGTCCGCTTTTTTCCGTTGTCCACCAGTTTCGCCATGGCCCACAGCAGGTTGGCGATTCCCTGTGGTTTAAAGTTAGCTTTCTGTCCATTTACGTGGGGTAACAGCGTAGCGACGGCCTCGTTGAACACTGGTGTCCGCTCCTGCCCGTTGTCCACCAGTTTTGCCATGGCCCACAGCAGGTTAGCTATTCCCCGGGCATCAATATCCCTGGCTTCAGGTTTTTGGTTGCAGTTAAATATTATTGCATCAAGTAGCGTTGACAATAAGTTAGCTTGAGTAAGCTTTACACGCTCATCCATGGGGTTATGAGGGGTAAAAACACCCGCTGAAGTCAATGAATGAAGTGTTGTCGTCAGGCTTCGCCAATTCCAGCTCCGTGTTACGGAAAAATTTTGCAGTAAACGTATCAGCTGACTTTGTTCGGCTCGATTTAATGGTCTTTTAGACACTGACGTGTATTTTTTAATTGAACTGGCATATTGACCGTGATCTCTCCCATCATAGCGATCACCGAAACGATAAGATTTACTTACCAGACCATCCATTATTTCCTGTCTGGTCAGGGTATTGAAATCTTGAGCAGAGTTCACTGAGCGGAACATTAGATTTTGAGAAGAGCATGCGTCAGAAGAGTGGTACAATTCGTTGCGCCCCGGGGTAGTACGGAGGGGATTATCCCACTGTTCGACTGTGCCATATCTATATTGCACACGCCTTGAAGAAGCGGCATGGTCATCCGGTCGGTTGTAATCATTATTTGATCTTGTGTATTGACCGCTGATACCAGCAGAGTTTCTATCCATTTTTATATTTCTTTAATTCATGAAAATATAAAAAACAGACTGCTGTTTTGTTCAAAAGTTCATTTCGCTGAAATGTCTATAAACGTAAACGGTTGGGGAAGCACATTTACTCCTGATGCCATCAACCCGTTATTTTCAAATCATCCGGGGCAACAGGTGTTCAACACTGGCATTCCTTCCCGGCATGTGAAAACGGATCTTGAGTCATGATAGGAGGAAGGCGATTACTGGCTGGTTGTTTTCTTTCTCTTTGCCGGTTTACCGGTTTGCTCCTCTGAATGTTCTTCGATAGTCAAGTAACCATGATCTGAGGGTTGCCTGCCTTTATCAGCAGTAACGTATGCCTCATCTGCCCGCCTTCTTTTAAGTGATACAGAGCCATGCTCCTGTGGCGGGATGCCTATCCTGGCCTTTATTTGATCAATGTATGGCTTCATTAAACCCTGACTCAAGAGCCTGTTAACCGGAATTTCAATGACCTCAAATCCTGCTTTTTGCAACAGTGCGATTTTCAGCAGAGTAGAACCATTCCTGGTGGTGAAATCACCACCCACGTAATGAGAGGGACCCTGAATTTCAATCACCAGGTTGTGATCTGGCAGTAGCAGGTCAACCGGAGGCAATGAGTTCAGACTCTTTTCTTCTTCAATCTGCAAAGAGGGAAAGCATGATTGGAGTTGATCGCGGAAGTCGGATTGAGGTTTTGACATGATTGTCTGGTAATGGGGGACGAGCGGGCATGATCTCCCAAGCCAACTTGCGGCCATGGCAATAACGTATTGTTCCTCTTCATTATTGTCTGGATTGTCTGGGAATGTATTTTTCAGGCGAGTAAACAGTTTATCCATGTGCTTTTCAAGCCAGTTATTGTTATTGGAGTTTAGAGACAATCTGGCACAGCAAACCATTACTCCCCAGAGAGACATCAATATGTCTTGATGTGAGAGCTGAGGGTTTTCACTGATTCGGTAAACAAGCGATTCGAACATAGAGGTCACCACGTTCAGCTCAACGAACTCACCCAGTTTCGCCGTGGCCCACAGCAGATTGGCGATTTCCTGTGGTTTAAAGTTAGCTTTCTGTGTGTTCACGTGGCGCAACAGCGCGGCCACGGCCTCGTTAAACTCTGGTGTCCGCTCTTGCCCGCTATCCACCAGTTTCGCCATGGCCCACAGCAGGTTGGCGATACCCTGTGGTTTAAAGTTATCTTTCTGTGCGTTCACGTGTGGCAACAGAGCGGCCACGGCCGCGTTAAGCTCTGGTATCCTGTCCTCCCCGTTGTCCAGCAGTTTCGCCATGGCCCACAGCAGGTTGGCGATTTCCTGTGGTTTAAAGTTAGCTTTCTCTGGGTTCACTTGTGGCAACAGCACGGCCACGGCTTCTTTCAGCTGTAGTGTCCGCTCCTGCCCGTTGTCCACCAGTTTCGCCGTGGCCCACAGCAGGTTGGTGATTTCCTGTGGTTTAAAGTTAGCTTTCTGTGTATTCACGTGGTGCAACAGTGCGGCCACGGCCTGTTTGAGCCCTGGTGTCTGCTCCTGCCCGTTGTCCACCAGTTTCGCCATGGCCCACAGCAGGTTGGCAATATGCTGAGGAATAAATTGGTCTTTCTGTGCGTTCACGGGGAGCAACAGCGCGGCCACAGCCTCGTTGAGCTCTGGTGTCCGTTCCTGGCCGTTGTCCACCAGTTTCGCCATGGCCCACAGCAGGTTGGCGATATGCTGAGGAATAAATTGGTCTTTCTGTGCGTTCACGTGGGGCAACAGTGCGGCCACGGCCTCTTTGAGCGCTGGTGTCCGCTTCTGCCCGCTGTCCACCAGTTTCGCCATGGCCCACAGCAGGATGGCGATACCCTGGGCATTAAATTGGTCTTTCTGTGCGTTCACGTGGGGCAACAGCGTGGCCACGGCCTCTTTGATCTCTGGTGTCCGCTCCTGCCCGTTGTCCACCAGTTTCGCCATGGCCCACAGCAGGTTGGCGAAATGCTGAGGAATAAATTGGTCTTTCTGTGCATTCACGCAGGGCAGCAGCGCGGCCACGGCCTCGTTGAGCCCTGGTATCCGCAGCTGGCCGTTGTCCACCAATTTCGCCATGGCCCACAGCAGGTTAGTAATACCCTGTGCATTAAATCGGTCTTTGTGTACGTTTACCCGGGACAACAACGCGGCCACGGCCTCGTTGAACGCTGGTGTCTGTTCCTGCCCGTTGTCCACCAGTTTCGCCATGGCCCACAGCAGGCTGGCGATTTCCTGTGGTTTAAAGTTAGTTTTCTGTGCGTTCACGTGGGGCAACAGCGCGGCCACGGCCTCATTGAGCCCTGGTGTTCGCTCCTGCCCGTTGTCCACCAGTTTCGCCATGGCCCACAGCAGGTTGGCAATATGCTGAGGAATAAATTGGTCTTTCTGTGCGTTCACGTGGGGCAACAGTGCGGCCACAGCCGCGTTGAGCCCTGGTGTTCGCTCCTGCCCGCTGTCTACCAGTTTCGCCATAGCCCACAGCATGTTGGCGATTTCCTGGGCACCAACATAGCTGGCTTCAGGTTTTTGGTTGCACTTGAATATGATTGCATCAAGTAGTGTTGACAGTAAGGCAGCCTGAGTAAGTCTGACACGCTCATCCAAGGGGTTATGAGGGGTAAAAACACCCGCTGAAGTAAATGAGTGCAGTGTTGTCGTCAGGCTTCGCCAATTCCAGCTCCGCGTTGCTGTGAAATTTTGCAGCAAACGCATCAGCTGGCTTTGTTCAGTTCGATTTAACGGTCTTTTAGCAGTTGACGTGTATTTTTTAATTGAACTGGCATATTGACCGTGATTTCTCCCATCATAGCGATCACCGAAACGATAAGATTTACTCAGCAGGCCATCCATTATTTCCTGTTTGGTGAGGGTATTGAAATCTTGAGCAGGGTTTACTGAACGGTACTGTAGATGTTGATAAGAGCGTGTGAAAGAAGAATGGTAAAATTCATTTCGCCCCGGGGCATTGCGGGAGGGGTTATCCCATTGCCTGACTGTGGCATACCTATATCGTCCACGCCGTGAAGAAGTGGCTTGGTCATCCGGTTGGTGGTAATCATTGTCTGATCTTGTGTATGGACCACTGATACCAGCATAGCTTCTATCCATAACTATATTCCATTAATTCATGACAATATAAAAAGCAGACTGCTGTTCTGTTCAGAAGTTCATTTTGCTGGAATGTTGATAAATGTAAGTAGTGGGAGAAACTCATCTGCTCCTGATGCCTCCCATCCATTATTTTCAAATCATCCGGGTCGAGATGTATGGGCAACAGGTGTTTAACGCTGGCATTCTTTCCCGGAATGTGAAACGGTTTTTGAGTCATGATAGGAGGAAGGCAATTACTGGTTGTTTGTTTTCTTCCTCTTTGCCGGTTTACCGGTTTGCTCCTCTGAATGTTCTGCGGCGGTTAAGTAACCGTGATCTGAGGGTTGCCTGCCTTTATCAGCAGTAACGTATGCCTCATCTGCCCACCTTCTTTTAAGTGATACAGAGCCATGCCCCGGTGGCGGAAAGCCTATCCTGGTCTTTATTTGATCAATGTATGGCTTCATTAAATCCTGACTCAAGAGCCTGTTAACCGGAATTTCAATGACCTCAAATCCTGCTTTTTGCAACAGTGCGATTTTCAGCAGAGTAGAACCATTCCTGGTGGTGAAATCACCACCCACGTAATGAGAGGGACCCTGAACTTCAATCACCAGGTTGTGATCTGGCAGTAGCAGGTCAACCGGAGGCAGTGAGTTCAGACTTTTTTCTTCTTCAATCCGCAAAGAGGGAATACATGATTGCAGCTGATTGCACACGACGGTTTGAGGCTTTGAAATGATTGTCGGGTAATGGGGGACCAGCGGACACGCTCTGCCAAGCCAACTTGTGGCCATGGCAAGGATGGATTGTTCCTCTGCATTGTCTGGGGAGGTATCTTCCAGGCGAGAAAACAGGTCATTGATATGTTCTTCAAGACAGTTATTTTTGTTGGAATTGGAGGCCAGAGACAACCTGGCACAGCCTGCCATTACTCCCCATAGAGACATTAATATGGTTTGTTGAGAGAGCTGAGGGTTTTCACTGATTCGGTAGACAAGCGATTCGAACGTAGAAGTCACCACGTTCAGTTCAACGAGCTCACCCAGTTTTGCCACGGCCCACAGAAGGTTGGCGATTTCCTGTGGTTGAAAGTGAGCTTGCTGCGCGTTTACGTGGGGCAACAGCGCGGCCACGGCCTCTTTGAGCTCGGGTGTTCGCTCTTGGTTGTTGTCCGACAGTTTCGCGATGACCCAAAACAGGTTGGCGATTTCCTGTGGTTGAAAGTTAGCTTTGTGTGCGTTCACGTAAGGTAACAGCGCGGCCACAGCCGCGTTGAACTCTGGTGTCTGCTCCTGGCCGTTGTCCACCAGTTTCACCATGGCCCACAGCAGGTTGGCGATATGCTGAGGCGTAAATTGGTCTTTCTGTGCGTTCACGTAAGGTAACAGCGCGGCCACAGCCTCTTTGAGTTTGGCTGTCAGCTTCTGGCCGTTGTCCACCAGTTTCGCCATGGCCCACAGCAGGTTGCTGACTTCCTGTGGTTTAAAGCAGGCTTTCTGTGCCTTCACGTGGGGCAACAGCGCGGTCACTGCCTCTTTGAGCCCCGGTGTCCACTGCTGACCGTTCTCCACCAGTTTCGCCATGGCCCACAGCAGGTTGGCACTGGGCTGTGCATTAAATCGGTCTTTATGTGCTTTTACCCTGGGCAACAGCGCGACCACGGCCTCGTTGAACTCGGGTGTCCGCTCCTGGCCGTTGTCCACCAGTTTCACCATGGCCCACAGCAGGTTAGCGATTTCCTGTGGTTTAAAGTGAGCTTTCTGTACGTTCACGCAGGGCAACAGCGTGGCCACGGCCTCTTTGAGCCCCGGTGCCCACTTCTGACCGTTGACCAGTTTCGCCATGGCCCACAGCAGGTTGGCGACACCCTGACCGGTAAAGTTGGCTTTCTGTGCATTTACGTGGGGCAATAGCGCGGCCACGGCTCCGTTGAGTACTGGTGTTCGTCCCTGGCCGTTATCCACCAGTTTCGCTATGGCCCACAGCAGGTTGGCAATATGCTGAGGAATAAATTGTTTTTTTTGTGCGGTCACGAGAGGTAACAACGCGGCCACGGCCTCGTTGAGTGCTGGTGTCTGCTCCTGCCCGTTGCCTACCAGTTTCGCTATGGCCCACAGCAGGTTGGCGATATGCTGAGGAGTAAATTGGCCTTTCTGTCTGTTCACATAAGGTAAAAGCTCGGCCAGGGCTTCCTTGAAACCTGGTGCCTGCTCCTGTCCGTTGTCTACCAGCTTCGCCATTGCCCACAGCAGGTTGGCAATTCCCTGGGCTGTAAAATTAGCTTTCTGCACATTTACGCGGGGCAATAGCGCGGCCACGGCCCCGTTGAATTCTGGTGTCTGCTCCTGTCCGTAGTCCGCCAGTTTCGCCATGGCCCACAGCAGGTTGACGATATGCTGAGGAATAAAATAGTTTTTTTGTGCGTTCACTTGGGGCAATAGCGCGGCCACGGCCCCGTTGAACTCAGGTGTCTGCTCCAGCCCGTTGTCCACCAGTTTCGCCATGGCCCACAGGAGGTTGACGACACCCCGGGGATCAATATTCATGGCTTGAGGTTTTTGGTTGCACTTGAATATGATTGCATCAAGCAGCGTTGACAATAAGGCAGCCTGAGTACGCTTGACACGCTCATCCATGGGGTTATAAGGAGTAAAAACACCAGCTGAAGTAAATGAGTGAAATGTTGTCGTCAGGCTTCGCCAATTCCAGCTTGGCGTTGCGGTAAAATTTTGCAGAAAACATATCAGGTGGCTTTGTTCAGTTCGATTTAACGGTCTTTTAGCAGCTGACGTGTATTTTTTAATTGAGCTGGCATATTGACCGTGATGCTTCCCATCATAGCGATGACCGATCCGGTCAGATTGATTCACCAGACCATCCATTATTTCCTGTTTGATGAGGTTATTAAAATCCTGAGTGCGGTTTACTGAACGGCGCTGTAGATGTTGAAAAGAGCAGGCGGCAGAAGAATAGTAAGATTCATTACGCCCCGGGGCTGTGCGGGGGGGATGGCACCATTGTCTGACTGGGGCGTGTCTATATCGCCCACGCCTTGAAGAGGCGGCATGGTCCTTCGGTTGGTTGTTATCATTACCTGATCTTGTGTATTGACCAGTGATACCAGCATAGCTTCTATCCATAATTATATTTCATTAATTCATGGAAATATAAAAAGCAGACTGTGGTTCTTTTCAGAAGTTCATTTTGCTGGAATGTTGGTTAACTACTTACTGGCTGGTTGTTCTTTTCCTCTTTCCTGGTTTGCCGGTTTGCACTTCTGAATGTTCTTCGGCGGTTAAGTAACCATGACCTGAGGGTTGCCTGCCTTTATCAGCGGTAACGTATGCCTCATCTGCCCGCCTTCTTTTAAGTGATACAGAGCCATGCTCCTGTGGCGGGAAGCCTATCCTGGTCTTTATTTGATTAATGTATGGTTTCATTGAATCCTGATTCGAGAGCCTGTTAACCGGAATTTCAATGACCTCAAATCCTGCTTTTTGCAACAGTGCGATTTTCAGCAGAGTCGAACCATTCCTGGTGTTGAAATCACCACCCACGTAATGAGACGGTCCCTGAACTTCAATCACCATGTTGTGATCTGGCAGTAGCAGGTCAACCGGAGGTAATGAATTCAGACTCTTTTCTTCTTCAATCCTCAAAGATGGAATAGATGATTTGAGTTGATCACGGAAGTCGACCTGGGTTTTTGAAATGTTTGTCTGGTAATCGCGAACGACCGGACAGGCTCTGCCAAGCCAACTTGCGGCCATGATCATGATGGATTGATCCTCTTCATTATCTGGCGATGTATTTTCCAGGCGAGTTAACAGGTCATCCATGTGCTTTTCACACACGTTATTTTTATGGGCATTGGAGTCCAGAGCCAACCTGGCACAGCATACCATGACTCCCCAGAGAGACATCAGTATCTCTTGCTGAGAGAACTGAGGGTTTTCACTGATTCTGCAGACAAGAGATTTGAACGTGGATGTAAACACGTTCAGCTCAATGAGCTCACCCAGATTCGCCGTGGCCCACAGCAGGTTGGCGATTTCCTGTGGTTTTAAATTAGCTTTCTGTGCGTTCACGAGGGACAACAGCGATGCCACGGCCTCGTTGAATTCTGGTGTCTGCTCCTGCCCGTTCTTCACCAGTTTCGCCATGGCCCACAGCAGGTTGGCGATATGCTGGGGAATAAATTGGTCTTTCTGTACGTGCACGTGGGGCAACAGTGCGGCCAGAGCATCTTTGAACTCTGGTGTTTTCTCCAGCCCGCTGTCCACCAGCTTCGCCATGGCCCACAGCAGGTTGGCGATATGCTGAGGACTAAATTGGTCTTTCTGTGCGTTCACGTGGGGCAACAGTGCGGCCACTGCATCGTTGAGCCCTGCTGTCCACTCCTGCCCGTTGTCCACCAGTTTCGCCATGGCCCACAGCAGGTTGGCGATTCCCTGGGCATTAAATTGGTCTTCTTGTGCGATCACGTGGGGCAACAGCGCGGCCACGACCTCGTTGAGCTCTGGTGTCTGCTCCTGCCCGTTGTCCACCAGTTTCGCCATGGCCCACAGCAGGTTGGTGATTCCCTGGGCATTAAATTGGTCTTCTTGTGTGTTCACGTGGGGCAATAGCGCAGCCACGGCCTCGTTGACCCCGGGTGTCCGCTCCTGCCCGTTGTCCACCAGTTTCGCCATGGCCCACAGCAGGTTGGTGATATGCTGAGGAATAAATTGGTCTTTCTGTGCGTTCACGTGGGGCAACAATGCGGCCACTGCATCGTTGAGCCCTGCTGTCCACTCCTGCCCGTTGTCCACCAGTTTCGCCATGGCCCACAGCAGGTTGGCGATAGCCTGTGGGGTAAAGTTGGCTTTCTGTGGCTTCACTTGGGACAAAAGCGCGGCCCCAGCCGCGTTGAGATCTGGTGTCTGCTCCAGCCCGTTGTCGACCAGTTTCGCCATGGCCCACACCAGGTTGGCGATACCCTGTGGTTTAAAGTTGGCTTTCTGTGCGTTCACGAGGGGCAACAGCACGGCCACGGCCCCTTTAAGCCCTGGTGTCTGCTTCTGGCCGTTGTCCACCAGTTTCGCCATGGCCCACAGCAGGTTGGCGATATGCTGAGGAATAAATTGGTCTTTCTGTGCGTTCACGAGGGGCAACAGC
>NZ_JAGHQW010000073.1 GCF_017744115.1 Salinisphaera sp. G21_0
ATGCCGGCGTCTGCATACCAACCCACGGTTTCGACCGTGCTGTTCACCGCCATGATGTTGGCAACCGTTCCTTGAACATCCCCCCCCCCGATGCCGGCGTCTGCATCCACACCCAAGTTGACAATATGAACATTTTCCGCCCGGATATTACTGACTGTGCCAGTAACATCAACAACACAGGCTGCTAACCCGGTCTTCTTCTGGAAATTTATTATATTGGCACAAGTAAAGTGAAGGTCACGGATGCTGCCTTCCAGAGTGTCAACAAAACAGTCAGAGAGGCCGCTGATGGTACGATTCTGCCCATCGTACTCCCCGGTGAATGGATGGGTATCATTGCCAATGGATTGATAGTTATCAGTGATAACAATATCCGCTGTCTGTTGGTAGATACCGTTCAGTGGATAGCTGGAATTTCGACCAATCTTGCCCAGAGTTTCTGCATCATTAATCTTTATGGGCTCTGAACCATCGGCAATGGGTTTCGAATTCGCATACTGAAAAGAGCTGGCCAGCGTGCCAAGGGCAAGCAGTCCTTTGGTTCCCTGACTCCCTTGGTAGCGGGCCGTGGATGTCTGTTGAAGGGGTACGTCTTTCGAGCCGGGTTCTTTTTCCTGAGCCTCTTCCCGGATTTCTTTTGATGTCTGTGGTAATTCCGGTTTTGCATCCGGCCCGGGCAAACCGCTCCCGGTCCAGGCATTGGCCATATCTTTCACCATGAAAAGGATGGAACTCGGTGGCAGGATAGTTACTGTGGCCAGTCGCACAAGATCTTCCACTGCTTTGCGGGAATTGAAACCGAGGTGAGGATCTTCCGTTGGAATCAATGATTTCGCAAATGCTTTAGCAACAGCAACGCCATGGCCGAGCCAGGAATGTTCGTTGCCATTCCCTGAACATTGGGAAGCGCTGTCGCAAATTGGTTGCTGAATGGGGTGCTGAGCGGGTTGCTGAATCATAAACAGGGCTCTTAATGTTGTAATGCATAACAGCAAATTAGAGAGCACAAAAAATTACCGGGCACTCTCTTATTCGAAAATGCAGTGTCGTAAAAGTTCCCGGTTTAATTTTTTTATTTAAGGGTACGTGTTGAAGGCGTCGTGTTATTTTTATAAATGAATGGTTGTATATATTTGAATGATTGTAAGGCCAATGGACATTAGCGAAAAACTTTTTAATCACTATCCAGAGTTTGCATCGAATACGCAGCCAATATCAGCATTTAAAAATGGCCGGGAAATGGCAGCCTGGCTTGGACTGGTAACCAAACAGCAGTCTACCGGTGGCGTACCCACCTTGCCGGGGATCAGTAAACGGGGCGATACCTACCTGCGAACCCTGCTGATACACGGTGGCAGAACCGTTGGCAGGGTAGTCTATAAACACGACAATCGACGTAATAACTGGATTAAAGAGCTTGATCAGCGCAGGGGCAAGAATATATCAGCAGTGGCTGTTGCCAATAAAAACACTCGCATTGTCTGGGCTGTGTTAACCAGGAAAGAGCCGTACAAGGCAGCAGCATGAGCATCGGCATCAAACTATTAAACATTTGTCGTTAGAAAAGAAAAGCAAAAGCGGTTAATCAGTGTAAGAAGCCTGCAACGAGTTGCGCGGATAAAGTTCAAATGATGGCATAAAAGGTAAGACCTGCACTCCCTTGAACCTGACCGGGGTCAGGGCCCGAAGAGGCCGAAGACCTGATGAGGTGGGAGTGAGCGGATTCCATCAGGGCCAGAGGCATTGAGACCTCACTCCAAAGGCCGGTCTCTTTATTAGGAGAATGGAAGCATTACTCTTTAGTCATGATGGAAAACTTTTCCTTGCAATGCGGGGCGGACCATATATGACGCTGGTTTCGTCGGCCAATAAAACCATAACCTTGACGCCTCTGCGTATTCTGGCGAGCGCGAACACCTATTCTGGTTAGCGTGAACACCTCCAAGCCCTTAACCCGGGTATTTCATAAACATGCTCCCGTAGAGGCAAAGCAGGTTTTACCGTTTGCTTATCCGGAGGACAGTGACCTATACCTTCTTACTTTTAGATTGCTGACTGTTCACTCAGGTTGAGACAGGCTCATTCGGTACGGTAAATATTCCTTCAGCTTGAAGACTGAAAGTGGAAGGGGGAGAGCCATCAAAAATTTTACTGGAACTATGGTTTGTTTCAATTGAATTAGAAGTCAGCGTTAATTCACCGGAGTTTCCAGCTGAATGGATTGACTTGAGATACTGCTTTTTTGCGATATTCGCTTGCTTTGAAGCTTCTTCCTTGTTGGCGGTTTGTCTTTTGATTCTGTAGTAAGTATTCCTATAGATTCTTTGCCCCTCTGCAAAGACGGGATCTTTGCGACGCTCCCTTTGGTACTCCCTTTGGTACTCCCTTTGGCGCTCTGCGAAAGCGAGATCTGTCTTGTAGCGCTCCCTTAGGCGCTCCCTTTCGCGATCTGCGAAAGCGGGATCTGTCTTGTAGCGCTCCTTGTGGTACTCCCTGTGGTACTTCCTTTGGTGCTCTGCGAAAGCGGGATCTGTCTTGTAGCGCTCCTTGTGGTACTCCCTGTGGTACTTCCTTTCGTGCTCTGCGAAAGCGGGATCTGTCTGGTAGCGCTCCTTTTTGCGCTTCCTTTCGCGCTCTGCGAAAGCGGGATCTTTGCGACGCTCCCTTCGGTACTCCCTTTGGTACTCCCTTTGGCGCTCTAAGAAAGCAGGATCTTTGCAACGCTCCCTTCGGCGCTCCCTTCGGCGCTCCAACCGAGAGGCTTTGTTGTCAGTTATTTTTTCTGGTGGGTTTGAAACAGATTTATTACTCAAGTTATCAGCATGAATTATCGGACTGAGTTGCTCCATCACGTTAGAATACTGATGGCTGTTATTAACAGAGTGAGAGCCACCTTCACCAGCCATACTCCAAACTCGCACAATTTTTATTTCTGATTCAGTGCCACTATCAGCTTTCTGAAATGTTTCTGGTCTTACGGATAATTCAGAGGGCTCATCCAGGCAGGTTTCTTTAGAATCAAGAATAGTGATTGACATTTGTTTAATTCTTGAATCATCGAATCGGTTATGGAGTCTATCCCCATCGGGTATGGAGGTGTTATTGATTGGGGCCGTTTGTTCCACTTTCTGACCGAATGCTATAGCATTTTTTTGTGTATAGCGATTGGAAAGTGACTTACCGCCGGACATAAAAGCATCATATGCGGTGAGAAAATTCGAATAACAGCCTTGTAAGTTACAATCTGGATCAGTCATTAATTCATAAATTCATAAATTCATAAATTCATTAAGTTATTGAATCACAGCTTAAGACTCCCACTTCGTTACACAAGTTCCTTCCTAGCTATTCCCGCTGAATATACGCCTTTGAGCATCTAATAAATATCAAGCACACTATGTTCACAGTACACAAAAAGCGGCCTCCACTCTTGGTGGCTATTTGATGATCAAAAAACTGGAAGAAATAGAGGTGTTTTTATTTTTTGTAACCTCGCAGGGCGCGAAAATCACTAAGTCCGTGAAAAAAAATTACGGATTCTGCCATAACCCAGGCAGGGTCAGCACTTAGTTCACACACAGGGAAGGAATATCGAAACTTTTTAGAAAAAATCAAGTCCATGGATTGATAAGTAGTAAAAGCGGTCTCAGGAAACTCCGAAAAGGTACATTTTATGGAATCAACTGGTTCTTGCACTGATCATTATTTATGCCCCAATCAAGATGATAACATGTGTAAATGTTCCAGCTTTACATGTGGAGTATTCTGTTGTACTTCCAGTGGGTTTGTCAGCATGGAGTTGGCACAAACTTATACTGCAATGTTTGTCGGCTTTGGGGTGGGGGCAGCAGTAGGCGTTGCGACAGGCACTTCAGCAGTGGCGATATATGTTGCCTGTTGTCGCAAGAATGCGAACGATACCAATGCCGTTGATCATGGTCACCGCGAAACGTCCATTGATACCAGAGTGGTCAGAGCACAGCCGCTCTGTAACTCGGTTAATGTCACTGGGGGTATTCATGCTCCGTGCCCGTCTTCAGCCCCTTCGGACTCACCTGTACAGTTTTCCCGGACTATCCTTCATGTCCCTGGAATCACTGGTGAATCGACCGTAACATTCAGTGAAGTCGTACGAAATAATACACTACAACATTTCGATACCCTCAGGAGCCTCCACCACCGTACTCCCAGGAACCACCACCATACACCCAGAAACCGCCGCCACTATACTCACCATATCCAAAACCCCATACTCCATAGGAAGCTCCCCACCAGTAAGCTGGCTTGTGTGAAAGCCGGTACTTTGGTTCATTGATAATAAGGTTGCCCTGCTTTTCAGTTTGACAGCGGCTGGTCATAACCGTCGTCTCTCCGTTACTAAAAACCTGTCACAATCATTGTTATTCAGGTTTATCTACATCGACGACACAACTGCATAACCCCGCTGCTGTTATGCCTGCCTCAGTTATCAAATTGAGAGAGCACCCATCAGGTCTTTCTTTTTGAACACACTCAAGTTCAAGACCTCACCTTAAACCCTCCATGAGAAGCGAGCCTTCCATCTCGTCAGCACGTGGAGTAGACGGCTTAGACTTACTCTGGGGCAAATTATAAAAAGAAATATAAAAACGGGGGAACTATTACGCCAATGGACAGACTAACTTAAGCACTTGGCTGATTGTACGGTCATTTACGTACGTTTGTTCAGCTTATACCAACAATGCCACAGGAGCTTAAGTTATGTATGGCGTATCATCTAATGCCCCTAAAATTAGTACAGTAGTACCCGCCGATTTGGTAGTCTCTGACGCAGCTAATACGGAAACTGATAAGTGCAATATTTGCTTTGGCAGTCTGGGTACTCAGCGCACTATTGTGGTGGTTCCCTGTACCCATAGCTATCACAAGTCGTGTATTGATCAATTGCCAAAAGCCCCGGATATTAAAGATTGTCCAAGCTGCAGTCGTAGCGTTACCCATTGTTTATCGTCTGAGGAGATGCCGCTTCTTGTGGCTGCAGCCAAAGGTCGGCCTGATGCTGTCAGTTGCCTGCTTGACCTCGGTCTAAATGTTAATTGCAGCACCAAAGACGGGCTAACTCCCCTCCATTGCGCTGCCATCAAAGGTGATGTAGCGACTATAGAGCGTCTTCTCAGCCATGGAGCCAGCGTCAATGCCGTAACAAGCGGTAAGACTCCCCTACATTTTGCGGCGGAACACGGGCAACAGGATGCCATCTGGCTCTTGCTTGAAAAGAGGGCTAATATCAATTCCCAGGCGCTATTGATGGAAACGCCCAGTGAAATCAGTGACAGGCGGTTATTCCACGTGCTTTGTTATCAGTCGGAACGGCTCCAGGGCCTCCCTGGCGATATTCATTTAAAAGGCCTTTCAACAGAGGCGCAAATAAAAAGCTACGGGAATACTCCCCTGCACAGTGCCATTAAAGCCGGGCAAGAACAGGCTGTTAACGCTCTGGCAAATGCTGGTGCCGACACTGAAGTACTCATTGGTGAAGACAAGACACTGCTCCGCTGGGCAAAAGATGAAGGGAAACTGTCGAAATCTCTGGTCAGTATTTTAGCCCATGCAACTTGTGATACTGAGGCCCCCTGCAAAGGGACACGTGCAGCGCTGCTTGGTGCATTGATTGAGATCAATGAGTGGAATCTATTTGACCAGTTGCGAGCCAAAACCAGGGGCGTTGATCTTGATAAACTTAAATGTCCGGGGTCCAGTCAGCTTGCATTTTACCGGTCGGTTGAATGCGGTCAGCCAGAAAATATCAAGGCCATGATTAAGAGAGGCGCTGACGTTAACGCCCGTGACGATGATTGTCGGACTCCGCTTTTCTGTGCAGTCAACAAAGGGCGGCCTGAAAGCATCATTGCAGCCTTGATTGAAGAAAATGCTGATGTCAATGCCCCTATGAAATTCGGGTGGACCGCCCTTCATCTTGCGGCTCGAAAAGGTCTGGCATCTACTGTTGAACTCTTGATTGACGCAAATGCTAATGTCGATGCCAGCATCTCAAGCGGGGAGCCGACCTCCCCCAGCACTGCGGCTGACAGATATAAGGATAATAATACAAACGGTGGCACTCCCCTTCACATTGCGGTTGAGAGTTGTCAGCCAGAGATTGTTAAACGCCTGATTGCTGCAAATGCTGATGTCAATGCCTGCAACACCGCAGGACATACCCCTCTTAAAATTGCACAAGTGCTTGGCAGTATTGAAATTTCACGTGCATCCCGAAATAGCTCTGCCGCTCTTGAGAGGATTGAATCTTACATAAATATCGTTCATCTCCTGAAGAGTGCCCCGGGGGCTGTCGTACAGGATGGATTTCTCAGGAACGTGAGATCCAGTGCTGACCTGAGTGCGACAGCCATTGGCTCTATGGCTGAACAGAGCCCCGGCGGAGCGGATGTGAAGAACACTCAGGAGTCCGGAAGCGAATAATCCATAAGTGACCGCAAAGCTGGGGTCAAAAGCAGGGGGCAGGGCTTTCTTCTTGACGCTAAACCAAGGAGCCCGAAACTGGGTTAGGGCTTTCTTTTGAATGGATTCAAGACCTGGAATGGTCCGCCCCGCTCCCAAAACGGCTTCAACAAAATAGGCCAAAATAGATTGCTAATCTGCCTCAATGCGCTAGGAGGCTGTCCGAGAATAGCGCCCGTAGCGAGGACGGCAGAAAATTGAGGATAAAAATTCGGTTTTGTGAGGTGAATAGCGGGGCTATTTGCCGAACAAAAGCGGATTTTTAGACCAATTTGCTGTCGCCGCAGTAGGGCAGTCTATTCTCGGACAGCCTCCTAGGGGCATGGAAGCTTGTGGAGGTTCACACTACTGGTGTCGTAAATTTACCGAACTGGGTTGTGACGTTCGTATTATGGCTTCCCAGTTCGTAAAACCTTACAGTCAAACAAGAATGATTCTGCTGATGAGGTTTGTCCGGCCAATGAACGGCTGATCACGAACCCCTTGAGCAAGGCTAAAAGAAAAAGCTACCTGGTCTGAAAACTGCTCAAAAGTGGCTAATTAATCTAAATTTTTACCTATTTTTTAAACAATTTAAATTTTTGTCGCTCTTCTGGTTGCTTTCCTGCTTAGTTCTCGGTCAGCCTCGTGGAGAAGGCCAATAAAATCCCTTGATCTCCCTATAAAAATGCAGCTACGGACCGTAGCGGAACTTTTCGCCAGCCAGTTACTCTCAAGACTGTGGAGTTTGACCATATGGAAGTGGATAAATATTCGGTTTTACTGGAATAGGACCATAGTGGCGGGGCTATTTGTTAGTGACCATGTGACTATTTCGGAAAACGACAATCAAAATAATCGAATCAACCAACGAGGTATTATTATGAATCCGACATCATCCCAACCATTTACCCTCTCTAACGACTATTCCGCTGAACCACCGCCAGCATATAGCCAGTACCCTGAGCGCCAGTCCGCAGGGCAAGCGACCACATTTGTCTATAATAAGCTGTCTGAGGTGAGTCACGATGCCAGTTTCCGAAAGGAGATTTTAAAACGTGTCATCGAAGTTCATAACACTATGGTAGAAAATTCGGCAGATCGGCTAGAGCTGGTCTGGCAGAATGATTTTACCGCCAGGTATCCTAAACTGGACAAGTGGATTGAAAAGAAACTGGCCTTTCTGGACAACAGAGAATTGATCAATTTTGCTTTTGCCAGCAGCCACCTCGAGGAATATTATCAGGCGGCGGATTTTTGCCCGGGCAAAGTGGATAAAATCAGAATCGATTTCTTCCGTCGCTATTTTTCTCTGGAAGGAAAGAATAACGGAATGAAAAAGCTTAACCTGTTGGAAAGTACCGACATTATCTTCCAAAGGAAAATAGCCAGCCTGAAAGAGGCTTTACAAGACGAGCCCTACCTGGAACCAATAGCAGCATCGGAACAACCACCATACTGTAGTCAGTTTAACTTTCCAGTAGCACTCAAGGTAATCGGCGATGCTTCCAGAAATTGGAAAGCTTTGGCGCACACAATGTGTGAAATCTTTCCCGGAGATGAAGTCGATAAAATTGAATCGGAGTGTATAGGAAATGTCACAAAAGCACTGCTCACCGTACTGAATAAAATTGCTTGTAGTGGGAAGCGGACTGAGGAGTTGGTTGATGTGTTGAAACAAATAGGGCGGACGGATCTTTCTGAAAGACTGCAAAAGGCCTTGCAATCCATTTAACGCCAATATCTGGCACTCTTCCCGTTCGATTGCCAGTTGGTCAGTTCGGAACCTGGCCCTGGAAATAGCGTTCTGATAATGGAACTTTTGACCAGCCAGTCACTCTAATGGTAAGCGCACCCGAGGGTTTATAAAAGCGATCATTGGAGCACCACATGAATGTTATCCGGGGCATGAACTGTTTTTCCTGCCTGAGCGATCGCCACGATCAGAAGTCTGGCACCGGGTCTGGCCAATGCACAACCACCGAGCTGAGCAAACGGCTACCCGTGCCTTCCAGGGAGGATGAGCGAAAAGCACTGCTCTGGGCGGCACAGAGTGGGTGCCTGGCGATTCGGCAAATTGAATCAGCTGAAGAAGCCAATTTCTTCAAGGGCTATGGCACGCCAAAATCCTTTACTCTTGCCCAGCAGGGGATGACACGCAGGAAGTGGGCAGATCAGCAAAAATGGGTGGTAGGCATAGTCGATCCCGACTGCCTGTATGTCTACAAAAAAGAGGCAGACACCTGGCGGCTGGAACAAGGCGTAGCTGCGGATAAACTGGGCGTCAAACTACTGCCTGATCTGCCATCGCTGGCTGAAAAAGATGAAGAGATACAACAACGAGCCTGGTGGGATGTGTATCCTCGGTCTACCCCAGATACCTCAGGACATCTGGGACCGAATGGCAAATTCAGTTTACCAAAACCGAAGCCCTACAAATATAATGCCCCCAAATCTGTTTCAACTAATTTTAATGACCCCGTACCCCGTTCAGAAATCGTAGTCACCCCCTGTGGAACAGCAAACATCAAATGCTTTTTTGTTGAGCGTGATACCGCCAGAAATATTTCGGATATCCTGCGGCAAAAGCGTCGGTGTGAACAGGCATTGGGCCTACCCCTGCCACTGGTGGTTTTTTGCCGCCACACCGGGTCTGTAGAGGTTTGTTATGATGATGAACTGGCCTCTGAACATCTGACCATAATTGAGGATTCTCTGGATGTTTTTGCGTCTTCCCGGCGTATACCTTCAGGCGAAATCAGGAGAAGAATGAATTTGTTGCCAATGCCTTTGCAAGCACAGGCACTGAGTTCAGGACTCTCCATCCCACCCGATGATCAACCCAAATGGCAACAGGCCATCCAGCTGGTGAGTCATCCCTGTGATGACAATTACCGGGAGCTTCTGGCCTTAAAAGCGAGTGGCCTGTCAATTCACCGCTGTTTTTTTCATGAAGGAAATATCACCTCTTTGCTGGATATGCTCCTGACTTCTGAATCACTGAGATACACTGAGGCCCATGACCGGGTAACGGAATTCCGGGTTGACAAAGTTGCCCCATTACTACGGCTGCTTCTGAAGATCGGGGCAATACCCACTGCCTTGAGCTGGTCCTTAATTAGACAGATGGGAGAACAAAATCAACTTTTAATGCCTCCGGACCTGTTCAATTATATGTTGGCTGCCTTTGCTCCCTTTAAGTTCCTTACCTTGAAAAACCTTTGGAATATACCATTAACCTCAGTGACCCGTTGTTCAGGAAGCATCATTGAATTTGACCGCATCTGCCAGGATTTCAATGACCAGCAACGGCAGCATTGCCTGAAAGAGGAATTATCCCGTAATCGACTTTTACAGAGACCAACCCTTGATACCCTGCAGTCCCACTTACTGGCCTTGTTTCATTACGGAGCGGTCCCGGATGAGGAGGTTATGGATACGGTTAAACGGGATCTGACGTATTTCGATGACAATACAAGGCTGATTGATAATTTATCTGTGCCTGGTTTCATCGAATGGGTTGGCGATCTCTGGATGAATCGGGAAGCCCACACTCTCTTCCAGAATTGGCCAGCACACGTCGAGGAGGCCCGTCAGCAACTCGCGAAACTGAAACAATCCCTTGATCTGCCGGTCGATCCCTTCGCATCGGTGACACCGGTGTTACAGTTTATGGTAGATGCCTTTAGCAAACCGCCGGTCTTGCCGGAAAATGTCGGCGATAATGAAGACACTATCTTCAAGGTGTTACAGCATTATTACCGTCGCCCGGGACCGGAGCGGGTGATTGCCAGCCTGCGCAACTCCTCACCGGTTACGTGGAAAGAGCATCACTCCTGCAGTCATGTTCTACGGGCCAGGAATAATGGGCTCTGGTATATGGAATTGCTGGAGAAATGCAAGGTTCACTCTTTTACTCCAATAGAAAAAAGACTCCTGCCCCTGGCCATTATTTATCAAGATGCCGCTTATAAAGATGTCGACGAATCGGCGGTAAAAACAAAGTCAGCTGATTACTTCAAACGGGACCTGGCCGGGCACTACCCTGAAAAACTGTTGAATGATATGGCACTGGCGATGGTCAGCATGAAAACCAGGGCCGAAGATAAAGCTGTGCAGAACCTGTCTGAGCCTGTGCGCCGGTATCTGCGCGTATTACGCTTTGCTGTTCATATAAACCAAATTCGCTACAGCGGGGTCAGGCCTTTTTTTCCCGCATTAGCGGTGGCTCCGCATAAGGTTCCCAAGGCTGAATACCTTGGCCTGCCAACGCAGTTGGCCAACGATTTCAGCAGCGAGCCTGATCACCAGACTGAATTCCAACGGCATCTGGAAGCCGCTATGCACGGTGCAGCTGACCTCATGCAGCTGCAGGTAGCTAACTGCCCTTCGGACAAGCGAGAAAATCCTTACACCCAAGTCTACGGTCTGGTGCCTGATGGCAAAAAAATCACGATACAATTTGACCGGACAACGAAGCCCGTGGAAATAATGGACCGATTTATTAATGATAAAGTTCGGCGCAAACTGGCCCGGGAGGCGGGAATTATTACCTGTTCTGACCCTGACCACCAAAACTGCCGGGCTGATCTAAGCAAGGGGGTCACTTATGGAATTCATAACAGCTGGTACGATCTCCGGCAGGTGAAGGTTCCGGCTGAAATGACACGGCTGGAAAAGATGCAGTACGAACATGACCCGTCGCTGCTGAGCCCGGCAACACAACAGGCATTGGCGGAAGAGGTGCAGCGACTGAAGAGCGCAGGTATACGGATGAATACGGGCACCTTGACCCAGGAAACGCTGGCTTCGAAGGACGCCCTGAAAGTGCTGGAGGATCGGGGTATTGCGGTGGTCAGCGAGAAGCGTCCTTACGTTGCCAACGATGGCCTCCCTGGAGAATGGGAAATGCTGGTGCCAATAAAGATGGCAAAGCCAGTCACTCCAATATGAGTACCCCGCCCCAGTGGAAGTGGGAAATAAAAATGATTACTGGAGCGTCATCATGAATCTTAACTGCGACATGAACCCTTTCGCCTGTCTGCGCGATTACTACCGACGAACATTTGGCACCCAGCCTGAGACAACCACCGAACCGGCCAAGCCGCTACCCGGGCCTTCAAGAGAAGTTGAGCGTCAGGCACTGCGCCAGACGGCGGAGAGTGGGCGTCTGGCGATTCGGCAAATTAAACCAGCCGAAGTAGCCAGTTACCTTGATGGCAGTGGCACACCAGAATCCTTTAGCCTTGCCTTGCAGGGGATGCCCCCCGGAAACCTGTCAGGTCGATGGACGGTAGGCATCGTCGACCCGGATTGCCTGTATGTCTACAAACAAAATCCCGGTACCTGGCCGTTGAAACAAGACACAGCGGCGGAAAATCTGGACGTAAAACTACTGTCTGACCTGCAATCATTGGCTGAAAAAGACAAAGAGATACAATATCGAGCCGGGTGGGAGGTTTATGATCCATCACTTACCTCAGGACATCTGGGGGCGGACGGAAGGTTCAGTTTACCAAAACTGAAGCCCCACAAATATGATAGCCACAAACCTGGTACAGTATTTTACGGAGGCTCCGTGCCCTCTCCACAACTCGTGGTCACCAACGGTGGAAAAGCAGACATCAAATGCTTTTTTGTTGTGAGTGATATTCCTCGTAATATTTCGGATATTCTGCAGAAAAAGCGTGAGTGTGAACAGACATTGGGCCTGCCCCCCCTGCCACTGGTTGCTTTTCACTGCAGCACCGGGTCTGCAGAGGTCTGTTATGATGATGAACTTGACTCTGAACATCTGGAACGGATTGAGAGTTCCCTGGATTGTTTTGACCCTTCCGGGAGAATATCTTTAGCCAGCATAATGAGCACAATGAATTTATTGCCAATGCATTTGCAGGCAGAGGCACTGAGGTCAGGATTCACCACCCCGTCGGATGAGCAACATCAATGGCAACAGGCCATCGAGCTGGTGAGAAATCCCGGTCCTGACAGTGTCCAGAAGCTTCTGGCATTGCAAGAGAGTGGTTTGCCCATTGACCGCTGTTTTTTTCATGAAGGAAAAATGACTTCTTTGCTTGATATGCTCCTGATTTCTGAAGTAAATAGATACAATGTCCATGACCGGGTAACGGAATTCCGGGTTGATAAATTTGCCCCATTACTTCGGCTGCTTTTGAAGAGCGGGGCCATACTGACTGAACAGGGCTGGAACCTTATCCGACAGATGGGAGGCTGTGCTCACTCTTATGTACCACCGGACCTGTTCAATTATATGGTGGCTGCCTTTGGTCCATTCAAGTTCCTTACCTTGCAAAACCTTTGGAATATACCCCTGACCAATTGCCCGGGAGGCATCGTTGAATTTGACCGAATCTGCCGGGGTTTCAATGATCAGCAACGGCAGCAATGCCTGAAAGAAGAACTATCTCGCAAGCGACTTATCCAGGGACCAACCGATACCATCGAGTCCCACTTACTGGCCTTGTTTCATTACGGGGCTGTCCCGAACGAAGATGTTTTGGATACGGTTAAAAGCGGTCTGAAGAGGTATTACCGTGACGATACAACGCTTTTTGATGATTTTTCCGTGGCTTCCTTCATCGAATGGGTTGAACGACTCTGGAAAAAACGACAAACCTACACTTTTCACCAGAATTGGCTAGCACATGTCGAGAAGGCCACACTGCAACTCAAGACACTGAAACAATCTCTCGAACTGCCGGTCCATCGTTTCGCATCAGTGGCACCAGCGTTACAGTTTATGGTGGATGCCTTTAGTAAACCGCCGGTCTTGCCAGATAATGTCGGCGATAATGAAGGCACTATCCTCAAGGTGTTACAGCATTATTACCGTCGCCCGGGACCGGAGCGGGTGATGGCCAGCATGAACAAAGTCTTTCAAAAAACGTGGAAAGAGCATCACTCTTGCAGTCATGCCCTGCGTGCCAGGAATAACGGGCTCTGGTATATGGAATTGCTGGAGAGATGCCAGGTTCACTCTTTTAATCCAGTAGAAAAAAGTCTCCTGCCGCTGGCCATTATTTATCAGGATGCAGCAACTGAGGATGTCGATCAATCGGTGGCAAAAACCAGGTCAGCTGATTACTTCAAACGGGACCTGGCCGGTCACTTCCCTGAACGGCTGCTGAATGAGATCGCCCTGGCGATGGTCAGCATGGAAAACGATACCGGCGGTAAAGCGGATCATAACCTGACTGCCTCTGTGCGCTGGTATCTGCGTATATTACGCTTTGCCGTTCATATGGACGTTATTCGCTATTTCGTTGAGCCTGAATTTCCCGGGTTGGGGACACAATCTGAGTTTTTCAACGTTTCCGCCCTTGACCTGCCGCACCCGTGGGCCGGGGATTTTACCAGCGAGCCTGACCACAAAACTGAATTCCAACGGCATCTGGAAGCCGCCATGCACGGTGCGGCTGACCTGGTGCAGGTAACCGGGAGCCCCATGGACAGGCGCAAAAATCGCTACACCAATGTCTACGGTCTGAAGCCTGATGGCAAAAAAATCAGGCTACAATTTGACCGGACAACGGAGCCCGTGGAAATAATGGACCGATTTATTAATGATAATGTTCGGCGCAAACTGGCCCGGGGGGCGGGAATTATTACCTGTTCAGACCCTCACCACCAAAACTGCAGGGCTGATCAAATCAAGGGGATCACTTATGGTATTCATAACAGCTGGTACGATCTCCGGCAGGTGAGGGTTCCGGCTGAAATGACACGGCTGGAAAAGATGCAGTACGAACATGACCCGTCGCTGCTGAGCCCGGCAACACAACAGGCATTGGCGGAAGAGGTGCAGCGACTGAAGAGCACAGGTATACGGATGAATACGGGCACCTTGACCCGGGAAACGCTGGCTTCGAAGGATGCCCAACCAGTGCTGCAAGAGCGGGGGATTACCGTAGTCCGCGAGCAGCATGTCTACTCAGCGATCCGATAGCTGGGGTCTTATATGGTCCACCGCGCATGGCATGGAGAAGTTTTCCATCATGACTGCTTAATCTTATCAGCCAAATACTCCCCTTTATCACTAAACGTTTTAGTGTTATTGATCTGGTATGCACTCAGAGGTTTACGTAACACTTTGGCATAGCTTGAGTTGGTTTTTTTAATACCAGATGCGGAGTGACACCACCAAGAACAATGACGACAAAAATAGTAAATGGTTTTTGGTAGGGAGGAACTTTTATAAGAAGACGTAGTCTAAAAAGTAATTCAACAATTCAGTAATTCAATGAATCACTACTATCAGCTACCTTCGTTCAACATTGGGTCTTCTGATCTTTATTCCGGCACATTAGATATCATAAACCAATCCCGAGAACTCAATGCCGGAAAACAACAGCAAGTGTATCCAGACCTGTATGATCATGCACTGAAATCTCATTTTCCTGTATACAATAGTCAATCATATATGCACCAAGATGAAACAGGCATTCTTAAATCGTTGCATGAATACAATATTGCATCTTTAGCAGACTTCAATGCAGAAAACTCCTTCGAAACGGGTCTTCCTGAGATACCAAAATCAGCCCTTGATAAATATGTACCCTGGAATTCTAATAATGAAGCCATTAATAATGGGATATCATCAATATCAGATTACCCCTCAGCTCAGCAGGTATGCTTATCGGATAGCGTGCCTGATCCAATACCTTTCAGGCATTTAAATCCAGATAATCAGTTAGCTCATCTTCATGCCTTACCGTTTAACCAACAAGATTTACCACCAGTTACTTTTGTTAACTCGACAAACCTGAACCAAACGACAATTGATAAACAAACAATCCCTCTGAAAGAAACTCCTGATAGTTTTCTTTTTGAGCAGCAAGGAGAGCAAACACAAGACTCCGAAAAAAGAAAAATGATAAATCAGCGAAAAAGGGAGCGATATAGAGAAATGATGAAAGACCCCGAAAAAAGAAAACTAATAAATCAGCGAAAAAGGGAGCAGTATAGAGAAATGATGAAGGATCCTGAAAAAAGAAAATTGAAAAACCAACGCCAAAATGAGCGAATGAAAGACCCCGAAAAAAGAAAACTGGAAAATCAGCGCAAAAGGGAACTAAGGAAAGATCCTGAAATAAAAAACCGGATAAATCAGCGCCAAAGGGAACTTTACAATGAAAAAATGAAGGATCCTGAAAAAAGAAAGATATTGAAGCAGCGCAAAAGGGAGCGAAGGCAAGATCCCGAAAAAAGAAAGCTGAAAAAACTACGCCAAAGGGAACGAAGGCAAGATCCCAAAATAAGAAATCTGGAAAATCAGCGCAAAAAGGATCGGTATAGAGAAATGATGAAAGATCCTGAAAAAAGGAAGCTGTTAAATCAGCAAAGAAGGGAGTGGTATAGTGAAATGAAGAAAGATCCTGAAAAAAGGAATCTGGGAAATTAACGCCAAAGGGGGCTAAGACAAGACCTCGAAAAAAGAAATCCAGTGTAAGAGACTGTTGTAAAAGTTACTGATCATTAACTCAGGATAAAAACTCAAAGTCGTCTATAACTACAGCATCTGATTAGCTGAAGAAGGAGGATAATTATGTATCCATCCGACCTGACTGATGACGAGCGGGCAACCCTCAAGCCTCTATTCCCTGACCCTGGCTATGATACTCCAAAAAATGGTCGACCTCGTGACTGGAGATATTGAATGCCATATTCTATCTCACTAAAACAGACTGTCAGTGGCGAAGCTGCCTTCTGACTTTCCACCATGGAGTACTGTCTACACCTATTTCCGAATTTGGAAAAATGATGGCACATGGAAGAAGGTGCATGATGCACTTCGTGACCAGGGGCGAATTCAAGCGGGCAAAGAGCCACAACCAACAGCCGCAAGCATTGACTCCCAATCCGTTAAAACTCGGTAAAAGGGGGAATCGAGGCTATGATGGCGGAAAGAAAATAAAAGGCAGAAAACGTCATATAGCGGTTGATACTCTTGGCCTGATTCTGTGTTGGATAGCAGCTTAGACCATCAGACACAGTGTCATCAACATTAACAGGGCCTCGATTCGTTCCGCTTTCTTCAGGTAGAGGGTCTGCCCTGTAAAGCCCTGCCCATTGATGATCATTGCGACCACAGCCTGTCCAATGGTGACATTGCGTGCGTCAGAGTCATTGGTTATGCGTGCATCGAAATATTCGGCTATCTTTACTTCCCGGCACATGGCGGCAACCAGACCAAGATGATTAAGGTTCTTAAACTGGTATTGAACTGGCGGCATATCGGTGTTCCTGAAGACCTGATCAGTCCTTTGACATCAGATTTCAGGAAAATGTCAATCGGGGTGGTGAAAGGCAGGTGAAATATCCTGAAAGAGATTATTGACGTTGCCATCAATGACCTCGCTGCCAGTAACCCGATCGCCACCGTCTTCTTCATCCGTGAGTCGCTGGCTTTCGAAGAGTTTCACATCATCATGATTAATAGTCATATCAAACCGTTATGCTTTTTTTGATGTAAATAGTGAATGGGTTGTGTCAGGAAGGAACTTGTGTAACGAAGCGGGAGTCTAAAGCTGTGATTCAATAACTTGATGAATTAATGACTGATCCAGATTTCAACTTACAAGGCTGTTACTCGAATGTTCTAACGGCATATGACGCTGCTATGCCCTGCGGTAAAACTCTTTCCAAGGGCTGTACACAAAAAAACGCTATAGCATTCGGTCAGAAAGTGGAACAAACGGTCCCAATCAATCACACCTCAATACCCGAAGAGGATAGATTCCAAAACCGATTCGATGATTCAAGAATTAAACAAATGTCAATCACTATTCTTGATTCTAAAGAGATCTGCCTGGAAGAGCCCTTTGAATTATCCGTAAGACCAGAAACATTTCAGAAAGCCGATAGTGGCACTGCATCAGAAATAAAAATTGTGCGAGTTTGGAGTATGGCTGGTGAAGACGGCTCTCAGTCTGTTGATAACAGCCATCAGTATCCTAACGTGATGGAGCAAATCAGTCCGATAATTCAGGCTGATAACTTGGGTAGTAAGTCTGTTTCAAACCCATCTAAAAAAATAACTGACAACAAAACCTCACGATTGGAGCGCCGAAGGAATTACCAAAGGGAGCGTCGCAAAGATCCCGCTTTCGCAGAACGCGAAAGGCAGTACCATAGGGAGTACAAAAGGGAGCGTTACAAAGATCCCGCTTTCTCAGAACGCCAAAGGGTGTACAATAGAGAGTACAAAAGGGAGCGTTACAAAGATCCCGCTTTCGCAGAACGCCAAAGGGAGTACCATAGGGAGTACAAAAGGGAGCGTTACAAAGATCCCGCTTTCGCAGAGCGCGAAAGGGAGCGCCAAAGGAAGCGTAGCAAAGATCCCGATTTCGCAGAGCGCAAAAGGAAGCTCGATAGGGAGCGCCAAAGGGAGCGTCGCAAAGATCCCGTCTTCGTAGAGGGGCACAGAATCTATATGAATACTTACAACAGAATCAAAAAACAAACCGCCAACAAGGAAGAAGCTTCAAAGCAAGCGAAAATCGCAAAAAAGCAGTATCTCCAGTCAATCCATTCAGCTGGAAACTCCGGTGAGTTAACACTGAGTTCTAATTCAGTTGAAACAAACCAGAGTTCCAGTAAAAATTCAGATGGCACTCTCCCTGCCACTTTTCAATCTTCAAACTGAAGGAATATTTACCGTCCCGATTGAGCCTGTCTCAACCTGAGTGAACAGTCAGCAATCTAAGAGTAAGAAGGTATTGGTCACTGTCCTCTGGATAAGCAAATGGTAAAACCTGAAGTGGTTTAATGACTTGGAGACTGTTGTAAAAGTTACTGGTCATTAACTCAGGATAAAAACTCAAAGTCGTCTATAACTACAGTATCTGATTAGCTGAAGAAGGAGGATAATTATGTATCCATCCGACCTGACTGATGACGAGTGGGCAACCCTCAAGCCTCTATTCCCTGACCCTGGCTATGATACTCCAAAAAATGGTCGACCACGTGACTGGAGTTATCGTCTGATATTGAATGCCATATTCTATCTCACTAAAACAGGCTGTCAGTGGCGAATGCTGCCTTCTGACTTTCCACCATGGAGTAGTGTCTACACCTATTTCCGAATTTGGAAAAATGATGGCACATGGAAGAAGGTGCATGATGCACTTCGTGACCAGGTACGAATTCAAGCGGGCAAAGAGCCACAACCAACAGCCGCAAGCATTGACTCCCAATCCGTTAAAACCTCGGTAAAAGGGGGAATCGAGGCTTGATGGCGGAAAGAAAATAAAAGGCAGAAAACGTCATATGGCTGTTGATACTCTTGGCCTGATTCTGGTGGTATGGGTGCACGCAGCCGCATTGAGTGATAGTTTTGCAGGACAATTCATACCGGCTCACCTTAAGAAATACTTTAAAAACATCCGGAAAGTCTGGGCTGATTGTGGCTACCGGGGTTACCTTGAAGAGTGGTTTTATCGATTCAAACCCAAAAGGGAACTTGAAATCACAAAACGCCCACGGGGAAAGTTTGTCATTCAAGCCAGGCGCTGGGTTGTGGAGAGAACCTTTGGCTGGTTTGAACGTTCCAGACGTTTATCTAAAGACTATGGACAGCTGGCAAGGAGTTCAGAAGCCTACGTTTATATATGCATGATTCGAATAATGCTGCGAAGGCTTAAGTAGTTTTAAAACAGCCTCTGAGGGTTACCATCCTCTATTGGCAGTAACGTATACCTCATCTGTCCCCACGCTTTAAAGTGACACAGGGCCATGACCCTGTGGCGGGATGTCTAACCTGGTCTTTATTTGATCAATACATCGCTTCATTGAACCTTGCTTCGAAAGCTGGTTTACCGGGATTTCAATGACCTCAAATCCTGCTTTTTGCAACAGTGCGATTTTAAGCAGAGTCGAACCGTCCCTGGTTTTGAAATCACCACCCACGTAATGAGACGGTCCCTGAACTTCAATCACAATGTTGTGATCTGGCAGTAGCAGGTCAACCGGAGGCAGTGAGTTCAGACTTTTTTCTTCTTCAATCTTCAGAGAGGGAATGCCTGATTGCAGTTCATTACGGACGACGGTTTGAGGCTTTGAAATGATTATCTCGTAATGGGGGGCCACCGGACACGCTCTCCCAAGCCAACTTGCGGCCATGGCAATGATGGATTGTTCCTCTTCATTGTCTGGGGCGATATTTTCCAGGCGAGTAAACAGGTCATCCATGTGCGTTTCAAGTACACTATTTTTATTGGCATTGCATTCCAGCGACAACCTGGCACAGCATACCATTACTCCCCAGAGAGACATCGATATCTCTTGATGAGAGAGCTGATGATTTTTACTGGTTCGGCTGACAAGGGATTCAAACGTGGATGTTACCACGTTCAACTCAACAAATTCCCCCAGTTTCGCCGTGGCCCACAGCAGGTTGGCGAGACCCAGGGTATTAAATTGGTCTTTCTGTGCATTCACCCGTGGCAACAGTGCGGCCACAGCCTCATTGAGCCCTGGTATCAGCTCCTGTCCGTTATCCAACAGTTTCGCCATGGCCCACAGCAGGTTGGCTATGCCCTGGGAATTAAATTGGTCTTTCTGTGTGTTCACATGGTACAACAGTGCGGCCACGACCTCGTTGAACTCCGGTGTCCGCTTCTGCCCATTGTCCACCAGTTTCGCCATGGTCCACAGCAGGTTGGCGATATTTTGAGGAATAAATTGGTCTTTCTGCCCGTTCACGAGTCGCAACAGCCCGGTCACGGCCTCTTTGAACTCTGGTGTCTGCTCTTGCCCGTTGTCTGCCAGTTTGGCCAGGGCCCACAGCAGGTTGGTGATACCCTGGGCATTGAATTGGTCTTTCTGTGTACTCACCCGGGGCAATAACGCAGCCACGGCCTCTTTGAGTTCTGGCGTCCGATCCTGCCCGTTGTCCACCAGTTTCGCCATGGCCCACAGCAGGTTGGTAATACTCTGGGCATTAAACTGGTCTTTCTGTAGGATCACGGAGGGCAACAGCGTGGCTTCAGCCTCGTTGAGTTCTGGTGTCCGCTCCAGACCGATGTCCACCAGTTTCGCCATGGCCCACAGCAGGTTGGCGATACCCTGAGCTTTAAATTGGCCTTTCTGTGCGCTCACGTAGGGCAACAGCACGGCCACGGCATCGTTGAGCCCTGGTGTCCGCCCCTGCCCGTTGTCCACCAGTTTCGCCATAGCCCACAGCAAGTTGGCAATTTCCTGTCGTGTAAATTCAGCTTTCTGTGCGTTGACGGCGGGCAATAGCGCGGCCACGGCATCGTTGAGCCCTGGTGTCCGCTCCTGCCCATTGTCCACCAGTTTTGCCATGGCCCACAGCAGGTTGGCAATATGCTGAGGAATCAATTGGTCTTTCTGTGCGTTTACCAGGGGCAACAGCACGGCTATGGCATCGTTGAGCCATGGTGTCCGCTCCTGCCCGCCAGACACCAGTTTCGCCATGGCCCACAGCAGGTTGGCGATCTGCTGAGGAATCAATTGGTCTTTCTGCGCGTTCACGTGGGGCAGCAGCACGGCTACGGCCTGGTTTAGCTCTGGTGTCTGTTCCTGCCCGTTGTTCACCAGCTTCGCCATGGCCCACAGCAGGTTGGCGATCTGCTGAGGAATAAATTGGTCTTTTTGTGCATTCACCTGGGGCAACAGCCCGGCTACGGCCTCCTTGAGATCTGGTGTCTGCTTCTGCCCGTTGTCCACCAGCTTGGCAATGGCCCACATCAGGTTGGCAATACCCTGTGGTTTAAAGTTAGCTTTCTGTGCGTTCACGAAGGGCAATAGCGCGGCCACGGCCTCGTTGAGTTCTGGTGTCCGCTTCTGTCCGTTGTCCACCAGTTTCGCCAGGGCCCACAGCAGGTTGGCAATTTCCTGTGATGTAAAGTTAGCGGTCTGTGCGTTCACGTGGGGCAACAGTGCGGCCAAAGCTTTGTTGAGCGCTGGTGTCAGCTCATGCCCGTTTTCCACCAGTTTCGCCAGGGCCCACAGCAGGTTGGCGATACCACGGGCATTGAATTGGCCTTTCTGTGTGTTCACTTGGGGCAATAGCGCGGCCACGGCCTCTTTGAGCCCTGGTGTCCGCTTCTGGCTGTTGTTCACCAGTTTCGCCATGGCCCACAGCAGGTTGGCGATATCCTGGGCATTAAATTGGTCTTTCTGTACTTTCACGTAGGGCAACAGCGCAGCCACGACACCTTTGAGCTCTGGTGTCTGCTCCAGCCCATGGTCCACCAGTTTCGCCATGGCCCACAGCACGTTGGCGATACCCTGTGGCTTAAAGTTAGCTTTCTGTGCATTAACGTTGGGCAACAGCGCGGCCAGGGCCTCTTTGAGCCCTGGTGTTTGCTCCTGCCCGTTGTCCACCAGTTTCGCCATGGCCCACAGCAGGCTGGAAATTTCCTGTGGTTTAAAGTTAGCTTTCTGCGCCTTCACGAGTGGCAACAGCACGGCAACGACCTGTTTAATCTCTGGTGCCCACCCCTGCCCGTTGTTCACCAGTTTCGCCATGGCCCACAGCAGGTTGGTGATACCCTGAGGTTTAAAGTTAGCTTGCTGTGTGTTCACGTGGGGCAGCAGCGCGGCCACGGCCTTTTTAAACTCTGGCGTCCGCTTCTGCCCGTTGTCCAGCAGTTTCACCATGGCCCACAGCATGTTGGCGATATTCTGAGGAATAAATTGGTCATTCTGTGCGCTCACGTGGGGCAACAGCGCGGTCACAGCCTGTTTGAGTTCTGGTGTCAGCTTCTGTCCATTGTCCACCAGTTTCGCCATGGCCCACAGCAGGTTGGCGACTCCACGGGCATCAATATCCCTGGCTTCAGGCCTTTGGTTGCACTTGAATATTATTACATCAAGTAGCGTTGACAATAAGGCAGATTGAGTACGTTTAAAGCACTCATCCATGGGTTTATGAGGGGTAAAAACACCCGCTGAGGTAAATGAATGAAGTGTTGTCGTCAGGCTTAGCCAATTCCAGCTCCGCGTTACTGTAAAATTTTGCAGCACACGTATCAGCTGGCTTTGTTCATCTCGATTTAAAGGTCTTTTAGCAGCTGACGTGTATCTTTTAATTGAACTGGCATATCGACCGTGATTTCTCCCATCATAGCGATGACCGAAATGATCGGATTTACTTACCAGATCAGCCATTATTTCCTGTTTGATGAGGGCATTAAAATCTTGAGCAGGGTTTACCAAGCGACTCTGTAGATGTTGAGAAGAGCGTACACCAGAAGAATGGTAAAATTCATTACGCCCCGGGGGAGTTCGGGGGGGATTATCCCATGGTCTGACTGCGGCATGTCTATATCGCCCACGCCTTGAAGAAGCGGCATGGTCATCCGGTCGGTTGTAATCATTATTTGATCTTGCGCATTTACCACTGATACCACCAGAACTTCTATCCATAATTATATTTCATTAATTCATGAAAATATAAAAAGCAGACTGCTGTGCGGTTCAGAAGTTCATTTTGCTGGAATGTTTATAAACGTCGGTTGGGGAAACCCATCTACTCCTGACTCTACCAACCCGCTATTTTCAAATCATCCGGGGCAAGATTCATGGGCAACAGTTATTCAACGCTGGCACTCCTTCCCTTGAATGTGAAAATGGTTCTTGGGTCGAAGGGAGGGGATTACTGGCTGTTGTTTCTCTTCCTTTTTTGCTTTTTGGTTTAGCGGTTTGCTCTTCTAAATGTTCTTCGGCGGTTAAGTAACAGTAATCTGAGGATTGCCTTCCTTTATCGGTAGTAACGTATTCCTCATCTGCCCACCCTCTTTTAAGC
>NZ_JAGHQW010000074.1 GCF_017744115.1 Salinisphaera sp. G21_0
CGCGAGACTGCACTTGCCTTAAGCTAGTGGTTGTCATCAGCAGGCGTCTTTACCGCCAGTCAAATGTAGGTTCTCCCACAGGGGACTTTCACCCCATCAGTTCATGCCCATGCCGGGCGTACCAAAAGAAAAAAGCCTGATGAATGATTGGCCATGGCTGAATTACCGGGGGCAGCTTGATCCTGAATTCAGCAGTTGAAAATCGAAATGGCTCTGGAGCCCGGGCAATGCTGGGGCTAAGTCGGATTTCACCACTCACCCAATGGGTGAGTACTCAGACTCACCCCAAAGCTTTAGATTGTTAGGGTTTCAGAGGAATTTATGAGGTTCAACTGCTGAATTCAGATTGATAGACAGTAGATTTCTGCTACTTTTCAGCGATCCCTAAAACAGAGGAGTCCAAACGTGCAAACCATCGGATCTTTTAGCATCAGCTCTGGCAGCCCGAATGGCTGTGCTTATGACCAGGCCAATGGCTGTCAAGGGAACACCGATAACGTCGGTGACAGCAGCAACAATAACCGCAGTAAATCTGACCATAACAATCAAGTGGCTTTTTGCGGCTTTAATGTCTATGGAGAACAGAATAAAGAAAAGAATAAAGGACACCCCAAAATTTGACTAATCGGCCACACTGTCTATTTTTCCTCTGGAGCCTCTTAAGGGCATTAAGCACATATACCCAGTAACCAAAAAAACGACATGACGACCGCCCGAAAAAAACCTCATAGATCCAGCCAGTACGCCCTACTACCACTGTATGGCATGATGCGTTCGCAAGGCTTTCCTGTGCGGCAAAGATAATTTCTCGGGCAAAAACTATGAGCATCGCAGGCAGTGGGTGGTTGATCGGTTGAAAGCGCTTTCCGGGATTTTTTCCCTGGAAGTCTATGTTTATGCGGTTATGTCGAATCATTATCATGTGGTGCTCCATATCAATAGTCAGCAAGCGAAAAAATGGGACACCAAAGAAGTCTTACAACGCTGGAAACCTCAGAACATACCTCTATAAAAGAACGCATTGAGTCATACGACAGCGCAAATGGAAAAAAACAGAAGGCGCACTTGAAACCGTTAAAAGCTCAGGGCCAAACCCTGAACAGGCGATTCCATACCCACTCAGTAGTTACTTTGAACTGGTTGACTGGTCTGGCCGAATTATCCGCAAAGGCAAACGTGGTCGTATAACTGACGATGTACCACCTATCCTGGAGAGCTTGGGTATTGACCCAAATGAATAGCTGGAGACTATGCGTCGGCATAATCGTTTTCACCGTGCAGTCGGTAAGCTGGCTTCACTGAAGGCTTATGCAGGCAGAAAGCACCGGCAAATGCTGGGTTCATGGTATGTCGGTGAGTGGTGATCTCTATCCTACCTGATCAGCGAATTTTCATTTACTTTAATGTGGCCAGAATTTTCTGATTGCTCTTTCTTATATTGTCTCGATAATGTCTTCTATCTGGCTGTTGCTGAGTACTTTTTATACGCTTCCTGCTTGGTATTAATGAGAATTTCTTAAAACAATCAATACTATCATTTAAAAAATGAATAGATGACGTACTCTCTTCACTTTTTAAAAAGTGGGTGTCCTTTTTCTACTCTTTTTCTATCCTTTTCTATCCTCCTTTTTCTATCCTTTTTCTCTTTTTTTCTCTTTTCTTCTATTTAGCGCTGTTGAGAAATAAAGGCTCCCATGATTAGCATGGGAGCAAGAAGTGCTATGCAGGCTGCTCTAATTTCTTTCCACCCTGTGTCAGCAGTTGTCGGAGTACAAAATAGTTTGATTATTTACCTTAAAGTTTGATAATTCTGGCTGAAGCCCTTTGTTTATCTGCCTTCTGTGTAAATTCCGGCCTGTTTTTTTTATCAAACTATTATGTCACCGACAGCATTGCTGCCACCAAATACCCGTATTATTCAACCGTCACACTTTTGGCCAGGTTGCGCGGCTGATCAACATCGGTACCCTTGATAATCGCCACATAATAAGAGAGCAGTTGCAGGGGAATGGTGTAAAGAATCGGGGCAACCACTTCCGGCACCTCGTCCACTGGCAGAACCCGGACACCTTCGGTCTCGGTCAGGTTGGCCTGTTTATCCGCAAAGACAAACAGCTGTCCGCCTCGTGCCCGCACCTCTTCCATATTGGATTTCAGTTTTTCCAGCAGGTCGTTGTTCGGTGCCACCACAATTACCGGCATATCGTTATCGATCAGTGCCAGTGGGCCATGCTTCAGTTCACCGGCCGCGTAGGCTTCGGCATGGATATAGGAAATCTCTTTAAGCTTCAGAGCCCCTTCCATGGCGATGGGGTACTGGGTACCACGGCCCAGGAACAGACTGTGATGCTTATCGGCAAAGGCTTCCGCCATGGCTTCAATGTCATCACTCAGGGCCAGGGTACTCTTCAGGATGTGTGGCAGATTCCGCAGCGCTGAAACAACATTGGATTCCTGTTCCGGTGTCATTCCCGTATGACGGCCAATGGCCGTCACCAGCATCAGCAGTGCTGTTAATTGGGTGGTAAATGCCTTGGTGGATGCCACGCCAATTTCTGCACCGGCCCGGGTCATCATGGCGATATCCGACTCCCGCACCATGGAAGAGCCCGGCACATTACAAATGCTCAGTGAGGCCATATAGCCCAATTCTTTCGCCAGCTTCAATGCCGCCAGCGTATCGGCTGTCTCACCGGACTGGGAGATGGTGACAAACAGGCAATCCTCCGGCACAAAGAATTTCCGGTAGCGAAACTCAGAGGCAATCTCAACACGGCAGGGAATACCCGCCAGCTCTTCAAACCAATAGCGAGCCACCATACCGGCATGGTAACTGGTACCACAGGCGACGATTTGCACGGCGCGGGTTTTATTGAGGATCTCCTGACCTTCTTTACCCAGGATATCGAGATTCAGCTGATGCTCGCCCAGTCGACCTTCCAGGGTATTGGCAATAGCTTCCGGCTGCTCGTGGATCTCTTTCAGCATGTAGTGGCGATAAGGGCCTTTATCTCCCGCATCATGCTCTACATCACTGTCCCGGGCATCTCGCTCAACAGGGTTGCCATCAGCGTCCAGAATCGTCACCCCGTTGCGGGTCACTTCCGCTACATCGCCTTCTTCCAGGAACATGAATCGGCGGGTAACCGGGAACAGTGCCAGCTGGTCGGAAGCGATAAAGTGTTCGCCAATACCGACCCCAATCACCAGTGGGCTACCGGAGCGAGAGACCACAAGACGTTCATTGTCGCTGCAGTCCATCACCACCATGCCATAGGCACCTTCCAGCCTGGCTACCGCTTTCTGCACGGCGTCCAGCAGGGAGTTACTGCCCTTGAGTTCCAGGCTGACCAGATGCGCAATAACTTCCGTGTCGGTATCCGAGGTAAAGACATAGCCTTCGCCCTGCAGAAACACTCGCAATGCTTCATGGTTTTCAATAATGCCATTATGGACAACGGCAATATGATCTTCTGATACGTGAGGATGGGCATTACGCTCACTGGGTGCCCCATGGGTGGCCCAGCGGGTATGGGCAATGCCGGTACCTCCGCGAAGTGGATTCAGGGAAACCGCCTCGGCCAGTTCAGATACCTTGCCGGTACGCCTTTCTCTGTGAAGCTCACCATTGGCATTAATGATGGCGATACCTGCTGAGTCATAGCCCCGGTATTCCAGACGACGAAGCCCTTCCAGCAAAATATCTGCTACATCTCTTTGCGCTACAGCACCAACAATTCCACACATAGTTGTCGATCCCCTGGGTAATCATAAAGGTTGCAAAAATCATCAGGGAGTGGCTGACCTGAGAGTCATTTCCCCTTTCCTGTAAATCTCAGTCTTTCTTTACCGGGCGCTGCCAGCCTTCGATATTGCGCTGCTTGCCACGTGCCACGGCCAACTGTTCATCGGGAATATCTTTGGTAATGGTGGAACCAGCACCGGTGGTTGCACCACGCCCAATGGTCACAGGAGCCACCAGCGAACTGTTGCTGCCGACAAAAGCGCCATCGCCAATCACAGTCCTGAATTTATTGACACCATCGTAATTGCAGGTAATGGTACCAGCGCCAACATTCACCTCATTGCCAACTTCAGAGTCGCCCACATAGCTGAGGTGATTGACCTTGCTGCCTTTGCCAATAACGGTTTTCTTGATTTCCACAAAGTTGCCGATCCGGGCTTTTTCCTTAAGTTCGGTGCCTGGTCTCAGTCGGGCAAACGGGCCAACCTCACACCCGGCAGCGACAACCGCATCTTCAAGAATGGAGTGTGCCTTGATAACGGCACCTTCCCCGATAACAGAGTTGCGAATCACACACCCGGGTTCGATATAAACGTTATCTGCCAGCTCAACCTTGCCTTCGAGAACCACATTGATGTCCAGGGTAATGTCATGGCCAGTCTTAACGTCGCCACGAATATCCAGACGTTGTGGGTCAATGATCGTAACACCATTCAGCATCAGGTTATTGGCCAGCTGCTGTTGGCGGGCACGTTCCAGCTCCATCAGCTGGACACGGCTGTTAACACCTTCCACTTCAATTGGGAGCTGCGGCTGGACATGAATGACCGGGGTATCTTCGGTCACGGCCATCGAGACAATATCGGTGAGATAGAACTCATGCTGGGCATTTTCATTCTTCAGGCCATTGACCCAACCACTGACCTTATTGCCGGGAATGGCCATGATGCCCGTATTCACTTCATTAATGGCCAGCTGCTCCGGGGTGGCATCCTTATCCTCAACAATGGCCTGAATATTGCCAAAGCCATCGCGAATAATCCGGCCATAACCGGAAGGGTTGGCCAGGTTGATGGTCAGCAGGCCGAGGCGCTCACCGTTACTGGCCGCCAGCAGTGACTGCAGGGAAGATGAGTGAATCAGGGGAACGTCGCCATAGAGCACCAACACCACATCAGCACCTTTGCAGCCCGGCAGTGCCTGCTGCACAGCATGGCCGGTACCCAACTGCTCTTCCTGAACCACCCAGTTCAGATCGTAGTGGCCAAGTGCCTGTTTTACCTGCTCTGCCCCGTGACCAATCACCACATGTATCTTGCCGTCACCGACTTTTCTCTGCGTGTGCAGGGCACTGAGGATCACATGCTCCAGCATGGGCTTGCCAGCAATACGATGCAGCACCTTTGGCAGTTTGGATTTCATGCGGCTGCCCTGCCCGGCAGCAAGAATAACGATATCAGCTCTCATGGTAGCCTCGGTCGACAAAGTGCCCCGGCGGGAGCATCTGCTTTATAACTGTTTCGTCTGGTAACGTAAAAACAAGAGCACTTTCAGGTATCAAGCCTGATAAATCGGAGTGTGCTTTGGGAGAAAAATACCAGAACAGAAATTATGTCTTTCTGAAATGTCAGGAATATTGAACGATTGGAGTGATTGGCAAAGCCTGCCAAAGTTATCCAACCACTGACTCCTGAATGCTCGAAAATCTACATCACATCAGTAGGTTAATCACAGTGCGTAAAAAGACAACCCTTTATGTCATAAAATAATTGACAACAGTGCAAGCAAGAGCAGCACTGACAGCACGGTTTACCCGGTGTTTGACCCGGGTGTTCCGGCAACAGGATTCATACTTTGTCTGACCATTTTTTCCAGCCGGTCAAGCTCATTCACAATCACTGGTTGTCTTTTATAATAAGTCCTGCATTCAGCAATTCTGCGCAGGGGATTGACGCCTGAGAACTCTTCATCAATTGTACGCTCACCGGTCTGATCACTGATCAGACGACCATAGTCAAACTTCAATTGATTCACCAGCTCCCTGACCTCTCGGATGGTAAAATCCTCCGGATCCAGATGGGCAATGACTGAGGAAAAACCTTCCGCTTCCCGGTAAATAACAGAAACCGGCAAATGGTCAGATAACCCGCTCTCCAGATCATAGGCAACATCCAGCCCCAGTTGCCGTATTTCGGTATGGGATGCCCATTTTTTTTCACTGTCCCTGTACACCAGCTGGCGGTCATAAATACAGTGACTTGCCACCTCGGGATGTTCTTTCCAGCGCTTGCTGCCCCACGGGTAACGCTCTTTGTTTCCGGCCCCGAGATACCATGACCCATCCGGCTCCTGACGATCTGCCGTCTTGATGGCTGCCTGGTCGCTATTGACAAAAAATGACTCACTGCGCTCAACCATCCGGGTATCATTTTCTTCATCATGGGTCTCGTAGTAACTGTCAGAGAATTTTTCCCCCAGTGCTTTCCTGCCCTGTTGATACTGTTCGTTTTTACTGACCCTCCCCTGCTCGTCTGACCGGGCAATGTTCAGGTCTCCCATCAGGAAGACGCCATGATGGTATCTGTTATTCTGCCCGTCGTTATTGCTATCCGCATCAACCCACCGTCTGATCTGCTTCAATTCGCCAACGCGGATCGCATCATAGGTTTGACCGTCCTTAGCCTGAAGGTGGGTATTGTAAACCACGGCCGTTTTATCGTTACCGAGATCCAGTACGATGCGCAGCAGCCCTTTATTGGCCAGCTGGTCTTCTGCGGCCAGATCAGAGAAAGGCCGGAATGTGACCTCCTTTACGGGGTATTTGCTGGCAATGGCCAGGCCACTGTTCAAGCCGGTTTCCCGGGGGGCAACACTGTGCACAATATGATGATAGTGGCCACTGAGATCCTGGCAGAGTTGCTTCGCCGCCTGCTGGTCAAACACTTCCTGAAAGCAGACAACATCAGGCATAGTGCCGGGATTGCGGGTTAATGCTGCGGCAATCTCCCCACTGCGCTGCTGTGATGAGCGCAGGTCGTTCAGATTACGGATAAACGACGGCATCAGGCCGGTGTTGTAGGTCATCAAATGCAGACCCTGCTCAGGATAATAGACGGCGGGTGGCACAGAAGACTGAATCAGGGAAATGTCGTTCCTGAACAGGTTACCGATCATGCGCAGGGAGAACCCCAGGATTCCCAATGCCAATGAAGGCACCAGAAATAACGTGACAGCAGTCACCCGGGCTACTTTCCTGGCCCACAGTGGTACATTTTGCGTCTGTTTTTCACTCTCAGAAAGCGTGCTGCTTTTGCCTGGTCGGTCATGGGCGAATAGCTTGGTTGCCGAATCGGCGACCAGGGAAACCGGTCGGGACAGAAACCGGCCAATGTAATGGCAACCACGACCAAAGCGGTTGTGAGAATAAACATAGTGATTATCTCTGGAAACATAATCGGTCTGAGCTTGCGATGGCTGGACTTCAGGCATGAAATCTCCACGGGTTTGTCTGCTGCTTATATCAGCCATCGACAATTACGCTCACCACTTAAAAGACTGTCGCACCGTTTTGCCTCCAAACTGCCTGCACCATCGAAAAAATACGATTCCCGGATATTTTTTCAGCAAGAAACAGTGAGAAGGCTATTCTTGCCCAAGGTCAGAAACCTTTGGCGTGCCGGGCTGGTTGCCAATCCTCCTGCCCTTGGTGAAAATGCGGGTTTTCTGACAGGCACTGTTTATGACTCCGACCACATTAACCCGATACCCGCGCTATGAATCTTGATACTCTGGAAAATCTTGGTCTTAGCCAACGGGAAATCAGTACTTATCTGGCCCTTTTAAAACTTGGCTCAGCATCCATCCGGGATATTGCTGCGCAAACCGGCATCAATCGTGGCACCACCTACGAAACCCTGAAAGACCTCGCTGGCAAAGGGGTTGTCAGTTACTTCCCGAAAGGTAAGCGTCGCATCTTCTCGGCTGAACCACCGGAAAAGCTGCTGGAGCTGGCGGAGGAAAAACGACAGTCTCTGGACACCACCATTGAAGAGATGAAGCTCAGGCTGATCCCGCAACTGAATCATCTCAAGCCGGATTTCAGTGCAGGGAATGTCCGCTTCTACGAAGGAGACAGTGGCATTGAGTTTGTACTCAAAGACATTCTCAATACGGTAGCCCGGCAACAAGACCGGGAATACAGTGTCTTTTCCTCCAAATTGATTCGCCAGCACCTGTACCGCCCGTTTCCCAACTACACACAGCAGCGTATCCGCAAGAATATCAAGGTGCGGGTTATTGCCATTGGTGAAGGCGGGGAAGATGCCGGGCTGTCTGAGCGCAAGTGGATTGACGCCAAAGGACGCATGGATGCCAGCTATATTGCGATATATCCGCCAAAAGTTGCGATGATTTCTCTGGGTTCCAGAAATTATCCGGTGGCTGTCGTGCTTGACTCACCGGAAATTGCCGCTGCTCAGCAAATCATCTTCGAGACACTCTGGAGTACGCTTTAATTGACCACGCTGGATTGGCCAGCCAGCTAACAAAAAACCATCAAATTCTTTCCTATACTTCACAGACTTGGCCTGTGTTACCGAGAGGTTTCACAGGCTTTCCTCTTCTTTTTCACTACTCACTGTTGAGTCTGAAACGGAGTCTGATTGTGAAAAGCTACTGCCTGAAATTATGGTGGCTGATCTGTGTCGCCGCTCTTGTTCCCCTACTTGCTCCCACCGCCCTGGCCACAGACCATAACGATGGAATGCCCCCCAGTAATGACTTCAAGTGGATGAATCTGAACCTGATGTATGCCTATAAAGAGCTACCTCGAAGAGAAGACGAAGCCAATGATGGGCATGACTATCTGGAGCTGGAGTTTGGCGGGCGATCTGGCATTCTTGATCTATATGGGTATGTGGATGTCTTTAATCTGACCAACCGGGATAACAGTGATAAGAAAGACAAACCTAAAATGTTCATGAAGTTTGCCCCACGGTTATCACTGGCAGGGTTGTTTAATAACTTGCCCTGGGGGCCGGTGACAGATATTTACTTGGCTACCCTTTTTAACTGGGGTGGCGGTGGTGGCGCTAACTTCGACCCTGTCAGCAAAAAAAACATTCCGGGAGAAGATGCTAACAGCTCATTCTGGGGGATTGGCTCCGACCTACAGGTTCCCTGGTTTGGCAAGATGGGGCTCAACCTCTATGGATTTTATGATCTTAACCGAAAAGAGTGGAATGGCTACCAAGTCTCTACTAACTGGTTTACGCCATTTTATACCTTTCAGAACGGGTCATTTATCAGCTACCAGGGATACATTGATTATCAGTTTGGAGGAAAACAAAACAAGACTCTCTATCCCAATAGTGAAAATCCTGACAAGGATCATGCAACCAGCGGGGGGGCAATGTTCAATGGTCTTTACTGGCACTATGACAAGTTTGCACTGGGTTATGGCTTAAAACTGTATTCAAATATTTACCTGATAAAAGATGGAGGTAACGCATTTGGAGCCAAAACCAAAGCAAGTGGTACCAGCCATTTCTTTGCGATCAGCTATAAATTTTAATAACCATTGCTGATAATTCTATTCCTTTCAGTTTACCCGGCAAGGATGCCAGCCTTGCAGAATCCCTATTCAAATCGATAATTCATTGCTTACAGAATACTTGCAGTATAATTAACTCATAAACACACAAGTACCAGGGAACAGATGTTATATTGGAGATAACTCTTTCCGGAAGTCGTCTTTATGCAGTCAAAACCAGCGTGCACAGCAGTTACGCAGCATAAATCCTGGCCGAAACTGATCATCAATGCCTTATTGGTATCTGTGCTTGTTGCATTGACTTATTTCTGGGTCTCACAGGAAAACCAGAAACCCGGTTACATTTATGACAAGACATACAAGCTGACCATTCTTAACACCAGTGAGCTTACTCACGAATATGACAATGAAAAGTCGAACAGCAGTGATCAACTGATTCAACGGCAGGAGCTGATCAATAAAATACGCAAAGAAGTAGAAGCCGATGGCGGGAAATTATTGTTACTCTCCGGAGGAGAACTCAGCACCAATGATGACATCCTGAGCCTGAAACAACTGAACCAGCTGGGCTATAACGCCATGGCGGTGAGCCCATTATTATTTGATGAGCCGCTGAACAATATCCGCAATCAGGAAGCCGCTGCTGACTTTCCTTTTTTGTCCGCTAACCTTTATGAATCTGAAACAGGCCGACCCATTTTTGATGCCTACGCCCTGTTTGACTTCGACGGGCTACGCATTGCCGTTATGGGGATTACCAGGCCGGGCTCTGTTAATGATGTTATTTCAGAGTACCGCCGGGGTATTGAACTGATTGATCCGGCACTGGCAACGTCAGAACTGATACCCTATCTGAGAAGACAGGCAGACATTGTTATTGTTGCCACTCATGCCATCCATTACCCAAAACTGATCAAATCCGGCAGCAAGCCAGTGTTTCCGATAGCCAAAATGGAAGGTATTGACCTGCTGGTAGGTAATAGTGCCCTACCCCACCTTGAGTCTTACCATAGAACTGAAACCGGTACACCTTTAAATGCGTCTGAATGCTGCTCAGCCATTAAAAGAATTGATCTGGAATTTCGTAATGGGGAGTTAAAGAAAATAAACTCTATAAAAATCAATCTTATTAGCCAATTAGAATCCGGACCTGGCTATTGAGTACACCATTTAATTAAGATGCGGTTATTAATGAGGCTATGGTAATAAAATATTTTTTTACATCTGCTTAATCAAACACCATTATCTTATTCTATCGGTTAATTTCTCTCAGCTTTTGATAAAGCATCTATACTTGCTCTACTCAATCACAATCATTGATTAAGCAGGTATTAATTTTGACCCGTTTAAAACCCTATTTATTATCTTATGCTGTTGCTCTTTTCAGTGTGCCTGTTATAGCCAGTGACAGTTATGATTCATTTATCAGTGATGCCAAAATCGATGGCAAAGTACAGAGCGTATTTTTCGATGATGAGAATACCACTGACAATATTAACAAAGGTGCCTGGACAGGTGCTGTATGGCTTAATGCACAGACTGGCTACCTTGCTGAGGTTGTCAGTGTTGGAGGCTCGGCCTACCGGGTTGCCAAATTGGATATGAAACATGGTAATGCCACCTCCAGCAACCTGTTGAATGCTGATAACGAAGGCTTTGGTAAAATCGGTCAGATATGGGTGGATTTCAAACTGCCCGACAGCTACGAGGGCCTGTCTGCCGATGTCAAAATTGGTCGTCAGCTGCTTGAAACCGGTCTGGTAACCATCTCAGGCTCCCGTTCGGTTCCCAGTGCCTGGCAGGGAGTGGATGCCAGTGTTGCAATGGACGGTTTCAAAGGCAAGATTGCCTGGTTAAATGAAGTTTCCGAAAGAACTCAGTCAGGCTTTCACCCTATTGTGAATGAGGAAGGTAAACAAATTGACTGGGTCATGGGCATGCAACTGGGCTACACCTTTGAATTAGCCAACCAGAACAGCCTTGAACTCCAATATCGTAATGGTCTTGCAGATAACTATTTAACGGCTCATAACGGTAATGTCTGGTTAAAAATGCCCCTTTATGATGGTTCAGAGCTGACTCTTGGAGGGATGTACTTCTATGCCAAACAGGATGGAGACCTCTGGGGAGCAAGTGAGCGGAATGGCTCATTTGAAAACAAAGCGGAATTAGGAAATCTGAATGCAACCCTGAACAGCGGTCCATGGACATTTAATGCAGCCTTCAATTACACAAAGGCCAACACAGCAACCAACTCTATTACCAATGGCCATCACACTATAGGTCATTACAACTATAACTTTGGTGCTAACACCCACGGTGTCTGGGATGTACCCACTTCCGCCAATATATCCGACTTTAACTTAAATAAAGAGAAAGCCTGGCTGATTGGTGCTGAATATGATTTCAGTGATATTGGGCTTGAAGGTTTATCACTGGCTTACAACTTCGTCTATGGATCAGGGATGAAGGCAAAAGAATTGAATGGTACTGAACATGACGTTGCCGAACACGAGCATGACCTGACCATGAAATACAATTTTTCCCAGTGGGGAATGAAGGACCTGCAATTCAAACTTGAATATGGCTATTACAGGAATGATGAGGCATTACGTAAGGCTACTGGTCAAAATGAATCAGAAAAACTGCGAGCCTGGTTAAGCTACAACTTTATTATCTGATCAGACTCCATCAAATCCGTTTTATCAGGCAGCTCTGTTGAGCTGCTTTTTTATCTACTGATTTAATTCAATATTTTCGGTTTCCAGATACTCTTTTGTTAGCTGACAGGCACTATAATCAGGGATAATTATCATTATTTTTTCGTTTAAATTGGTAGCCTGCCGGAGTTATCAATGAAAATTGTACAGTTTGGGGCTGTAATAATGTCTGTACTTCTGACCGCCTGTAGTACCCTGCCTGAAGGTCGATGGCAGGAAGACAGCCCTGCACCCATTACCCTGGATATCAAAGATGATCACATTGCGGCCCATGCTGGGTGCAACCGACTGATGGGTTCGGTCAAAATGCATGGTGATCGGCTGGTCGTGGAGCAGCTCGCCAGTACACTGATGATGTGTCATGGTGAAGAAGCCGAAAAGGAAGAAGCCTTAAAGCAGCTATTGGGTGATAGACCCAGGGTTCAGATGTCCGGTGATCAACTGATACTCAGTACCAATACTTCCAGCTATGTCTTCAACAAGCAGCCCAACATGGAAGATGGCGTGACCCGCTATATTTATGTTGCCCCGGAAAAAACACACTGTACTGGCGTAGCCCCAATGGAGTGTCTGCAGATTCGTGAGTCTAAAGAGGATCCCTGGACCCTGTTTTATGGCGATATCGAAGGTTTTGAGTTTACGCCCGGGATTGCCTATCGCCTGCGTATCAAAGAGTTTGATGTTCCAAACCCGCCAGCTGACGCCTCCAGCAAACGGTGGATACTGGACCTGGTTGTAGAGCAGGAGTGGGTTAACAATCAGTAATCCCTCATGTCCACGAAGAGCATGGGAACGAGGGGGGATGGTAACGCCAGCCCCAGAAGAAAGACAGAAGCAACCACCCTTTCACTCCGCTCAAGGTGAGCGGAGGTTGTACCTATCAGACGCATTGAAATTACAACAGGGACTTCAGCGCAACTTCAATCATCTCATTGAACGTTAACTGACGGTCTTCCGGTGGCAGTGCTTCTCCGGTACGGATATGGTCACTGACAGTACAGATGGCCAAACCCTGTGCACCAAACTCAGCACAAACGCCGTACAGGCCAGCCGCTTCCATCTCGACACCCAGTACACCGTATTTCTCCATGGTATCAAACATGGTTGCATCCGGATTGTAGAACAGATCCGCAGAGAACAGGTTGCCCACTTTCACCGGCAGGTTCATGGCACGGGCAGCATTCACGGCATTTTCCAGCAGCCCATAATTGGCAATCGCCGAAAAGTCGTGGTCCCGAAAACGCATACGATTCACTTTGGAATCCGTACAGGCACCCATACCGATTACAATGTCGCGAACCTGAACGTCCCTGGAAATAGCCCCACAGGAACCGACGCGGATCAGGCTCTTAACACCGTACTCGGTAATCAGCTCTTTGTAATAAATAGACGCTGAAGGAATCCCCATACCAGACCCCATAACAGACACCCGGACACCCTGGTAGGTGCCGGTAAAGCCCAGCATGTTACGCACATCCGTTACCTGTTCGGCACCATCCAGGAACGTTTCGGCGATATGTTTGGCGCGCAAGGGATCCCCGGGCATCAGGCAGACATCAGCAAAGGCACCGGGCTTGGCATTAATATGAGGTGTCACGGTTAAATCCTCGTTCTCGATAAAACACGACGATCAAAGTACATCTAGGAGGCTGACCGAGAATAGCGCCCGTAGCGAGGACGGCAGAAAATTGAGGATAAAAATTCGGTTTTGTGAGGTGAATAGCGGGGCTATTTGCCGAACAAAAGCGGATTTTTAGACCAATTTGCTGCCGCCGAAGTAGGGCAGTCTATTCTCGGACAGCCTCCTAGATAGACGATAGCCGAAACTTACTGCTCAAAGATCTCAGGCAAAAACGATGTGCCGTAGTCCATAGGCTCCAGCTCAAAATAGCTGGCCACTGTTTGCCCGATATCGGCAAAGGTTTCCCGCTGACCCAGGGCACATGGCACCAATTTTTTACTAAATGCCAGAACAGGAATGTGTTCACGGGTATGATCCGTTCCGGGCCAGGTTGGGTCACAACCATGGTCTGCCGCAATAATCAGAAGATCATCGTCGCCCATATAATAAAACAGGTCTGGCAGCATGGCATCCAGCTGCTCCAGCGCACCGGCATAACCGGCTACGTCTCTGCGATGCCCGAATGAAGAGTCAAAATCCACAAAGTTGGTGAAGATAATGGTTCGATCACCCGCTTCAATCAATGCTTCACGGGTTGCTTCAAACAGGGCTGGAATACCCGTTGCCTTTACCTTTCTGGTAATCCCCTGGTTGGCAAAAATATCGGCAATCTTGCCAATACTGACCACTTCGCCGCCACTGGCTACCAGCTTATCCAGTACCGTGGGTGCCGGGGGCAATACAGAAAAGTCCCGACGGTTGCCGGTGCGCTGAAAATCCCCTGCATCATCACCAATGAATGGCCGGGCAATCACACGCCCAATGTTGTACGGTTCAAGAATCTCACGGGCAATCTTGCAGACGTCAAGCAGACGATCAAGGCCAAATGTTGCTTCATGGCAGGCAATCTGAAAGACGCTATCGGCCGATGTATAGACAATCGGCTTGCCGGTTTTCATATGTTCTTCACCCAGGGCTTCCAGAATACTGGTACCCGAGGCATGACAGTTACCCAGAACCCCCGGAAGTTCGGCTTTGTCGATCAACTCATCCAGCAGTTCCTGCGGGAAACTGTTTTTCTCATCGCGAAAATAGCCCCAGTCAAACAGCACCGGAACGCCCGCCATTTCCCAATGGCCACTGGGGGTATCCTTGCCACTGGAGAGTTCCTTGGCATAGCCATAAGCACCGATAATCGGCATATCATTGACCATCCCCTTGGGGAACTCGCCGCAGGCGTCCCTTGCCGCATGAACCAGGCCAAGACTGGACAGCTCCGGAAGGATTAACGGGCCTTGTCGGCCAATATCTGCCTCGCCATCGGCACAAGCCCGGGCAATATGTCCAATTGTATTGGAGCCAACATCGCCAAATTTATCAGCGTCTTCCGTAGCTCCAATACCGAATGAATCCATAACAAGGATAATTGCACGTTTCATTCGCTACTCCTGACCTGCAATGGTTATGACCGCTATTTGTTGATAAAAATGCACCATACAAACCCATGACTTGAAGGTGCATTGTCAGCTTAAAGCTGTTGGTAAACCAGAGAACGGATTAGCGGCACCTGTTCAGCAAAACTGAGTGCACCGCGAAGCATATCTGCCGCCTGGTTCCATGACGCTTCTGAACTGGCATGGAGCATGGCAATGGGCTGTGAAGGATCAATCCTGTCACCCAGTCGGCAAATTTCCGTAAAGCCTACTCCATAATCAATGGTATCAGAAGCAACTTTTCGCCCTCCGCCCAACTGCACCACGGCCATCCCCACTTCCCGGGTGTTCATGGCGGCAAGATAACCCTCGGCCTCCATGTACACGGGCTTAACGATGGCCGCAGTGGGCAGGTAATGGTTATACCGTTCAACAAAGTCCGACGGACCACCGAGACCGTGAACCATCCTGCCGAAGACGTCAGCCGCCTGACCATTGTCCAGTACGGACTGCAGTTTTTCCCTGGCTTGCTCAATTCCGGCAGCAAGCCCCCCGGATACCAGCAGCTCTGCGGATTGCGCCATGGTAATTTCCAGCAGGCGGTTATTGCGATATTCACCCGTCAGGAACTGCACAGCTTCGCGAACCTCAACCGCATTTCCGGCAGAAGAGGCAAGGCACTGGTTCATATCCGTCAGCAATGCCGTTGTTTTCACCCCGGCCCCATTGGCTACCTGAACGATACTCTGCGCCAGTTCCACCGACTGCTCAAAGGTTGGCATAAAGGCACCGCTGCCCACCTTGACATCCATCACCAGGGCATCCAGCCCTTCTGCCAGTTTTTTCGACAAAATGGAGGCGGTAATCATGGCAATGGATTCAACCGTTGCCGTCACATCACGAACACCATAAATCCGTTTGTCTGCAGGTGCCAACTCGCCAGTCTGGCCGACAATAGCAACGCCGGTCTCCCTGACCACTTTACGGAACAACAATTCTGAGGCACTGGTCGTATAGCCGGGAATACTGTCCAGTTTGTCCAGCGTGCCCCCGGTATGCCCAAGGCCACGGCCTGAAATCATTGGCACAAAACCACCACAGGCGGCTATCATGGGGCCAAGCATCAGGCTGACCACATCGCCAACACCACCGGTGGAATGTTTATCCAGTATGGGGCCCGGGAGATTATCTGACGACCAGTCCATCACCTCGCCGGAATCGCGCATGGCGCAGGTCAGGGCGATTCGCTCATCAATATTCATCCCCTGAAAGTACACAGCCATGGTAAGAGCACCGATCTGACCCTCCGACACCGAGTTATCCGTAACACCAGCAATGAAACTGCGAATCTCCTGCTCGCTGAGCACCTCACCTTCCCGCTTACGTCGAATAACTTCCTGTGGCAGAAACATATCAGTACCCTTCTTTGCTGGCTTCACCCTGTTTCAGGCCCAGGGCAATCAGCAGATTCCCCAGCAGACTACTGGCACCAAACCGATAGTGACGCGAGTTTACCCAGCCATCGCCCATAATTTCATCCGCCATGTCCAGGTGCAGTGCCGCGTCTTCTGCGGTTCTGATACCACCAGCAGGCTTGAAACCAACCTGTGTGTTGCCACTGTCGCGGATGGCTTCCAGCATGATCCGTGCAGATTCTGGTGTCGCATTGACCGGCACCTTGCCTGTCGAGGTTTTAATAAAATCAGCACCGGCTGCAATGGCGATATCGCTGGCCTTACGAATCAGGGCAGGATCCTTTAGCTCACCGGTTTCAATAATCACTTTCAGCAGGACTTGTTTTTGGCCACTGTCGTCAACACTGCACACATCTTTGCAGCGGCGCACCAGCTCGGCACCGACTTCTTCATTGCCCGCCATCAGTGCACGGTATGGGAATACCACGTCAACCTCATCAGCACCATAGGCAATCGCAGCCCTGGTTTCTGCGACCGCGATTTCAATATCATCATCACCGGCAGGAAAATTGGTTACCGTGGCAATAGCAACGTCGTTCAGGCCGAGGGCGTTCAGCGTTTTACGGGCAAGAGGGATGAAACGGGGGTAGATACAGACAGCAGCCGTGTTTCCGGCTTCGGTATGGGCATGATGACACAGAGCAATGATTTTTTCCGGGGTATCATCGTCATTCAGGGAAGTAAGATCCATCAATTGCACAGCCTGACGGCTACGGGCATTAAGATCAGTCATGGGGCAACCCCTCTGGATAAATGGGCATTGACGGGTAGTTGAGAGTAGCAATGAACGGGAAGCCTCACTTCCATTCATTAGCCAGTGAAGCCTGATTCAATAGTATACCAACCAGTAATCTAAACCATTTTCTTTTATGGATAGACTTTTAGCCCGGCTATTTCATATTTGCTGGAGTTAGACCGTTCGATTGGCATTTTCGACAGATACAAAAAACCCCTGTAACAAGACAGGGGTTTTTGCTGATCATCCACCTGAGTCTGCAGGGCATACTGCAACCTCATTCGTCCATTGCTGAAGCATCGACCTATTGGAACAGGCAACGATAATAGTTCGCGCTTATTTCAGCCAGCTGTACTGGTTCCCGCCAGTATCACCATGGACGACAGAGACATACTATCGACTGACAACATCAGGGTATATCAACAAAATCAGAATACTCATTCTGTTATTTTAATTTGCAGTGAAAAAATCTGAATAGAAACAACGCCGATCAGGTATTATTGCCAGCCTTATCTACTCAACTTATTGTCGCCTTCTATGATCCCAACGGAAACGTTACAGATTGTTCGGGCAGTTGCCCATTTTCGTAACTTTACAGCTGCCGCCAGGCATTTGCATAAAGTGCCCTCGGCAATCAGCTATACCGTTCGGAAACTGGAAGACCGCCTGGGCGTACAGCTGTTTCTGCGTGATAGCAAACGCGTTGAATTGACACCTGCCGGTGAACACTTTATCGAACATACCGATAAACTGCTTGCCGACCTGGAGGAGCTTGAAAACAGTACACGACAACTGGCTACCGGATGGGAGAAGGAGCTGCGTATCGCCCTGGATAACGTGGTCAATCAGGGCAGGGTCTACGACCTGATCAATGATCTGCAGGAAGTTCAGCCGGAAACCGGGCTGGTGATCAACACCGAAGTCTATAACGGTTCCTGGGACTCCCTGTTTCATGGCCGCTGTCAGATTGTGATTGGTGCCCCCCAGGATATCCCGGAAGCCATCCTCAACCAGGATCGTTTTGCCTGGCGCTCAATGGGTAATATGACCTGGGACTTTGTGGTTGCGCCAGACCACCCCCTGGCCGGGCAAAATGAGCCTCTTTCCATGGCAGAGCTGCAGGGGCACCGCTCTATCTGTATCCAGGATACCTCGCGGTTTTTCCGTCATGGCTACAACCTGCTGCTGGAAAACCAGCAGGTGCTTCTGGTACCCAGTTTCAGAGCCGCTATTGAATGCCTGTTAAGGGGACTGGGGGCCACTATTTTGCCCAACCACTTTGCCAGCCCCTATATCGAAGCAGGCTTGCTGGTTCGCAAAGAAGTGCCAGACCTGCATTATAACGACGGCTGTCTGCTGGCCTGGAATCAGGAAAACATGGGGCAGGGACTGAAGTGGGTTCTTGACTGGCTGGGCTCTGAGGCATGGCTGAATAAAGTCTGGCTGCAGTACGATGAACAGATGCCAATGGGCTATCACGTCCCCTGAATTTACCTTATGGAACTGTCCTGAAATAACGTCCACATTACTGCAGACGCCACCCGCTGCCCGCCTCCCGCTTCCCGAAAAGCAGGCACCGCCTTTGCGGGAAGCGGGCGGCGACCTTTTCCCAGACTGAATAAATTGATGGAGTTATTCTGTCAGTAATACTGGCGGAGTTGTTAGACAATCTTCTGCAAAATCAATGGTATAAATGACTGAAATTGACTTGCAGGGGAGTACCGCCATGGAATCGATCAGGCCATTTTTCGGTCAGCAGAAGTTAACCATACAGGACCTGAGCCAGGATATGGTTGGCCTGCACAGTATGGATAGTATAGATAACCCTCTGGGCTGCCATGACAGCACACTGGTGCAGATTGAGATGTACAGCCGGATGATCTGCTACGGCTTCAATAACCCATTCCCTCATTCACGTCTGCACCTTGCTTTCGCGCTTCTCAGCATTAAAAGCCTGTTGCATCAGATCAGTCTTGCCGAGTTGGTAATGGGTTCTGCCGAGATTAAAGAGACACCGGTCAAACAGGTACGCCCGGATATCCAGCATATGGAAAAGCTTGAAAAGCTGTTGGACTGTCCGATGATTGCCGGCAGTCTGCCAACGCTGAGAGAAGCACTTCGGTTTGTCCACAGCAGGGACCAACAGGACATTTACAACATTCTCAGGCGTAAGCTGAAAGGAGAAGGTTAAATCCAAATGGGGGCAGGAACCTTGCCCCCTTGACTATCGACTTAACGTGCCGCAACCACTTTCACACCACAATCATTCTCAACGGGCAGGCTGGCGTCCATTGCCGTTAACAACGAACCCGTGCTATTCAACAGGCGGAACTGGTTAAACAGCAGATCATAACGGGCATTGATTTCACTCTGCCGGGCAGATGTGTACTCATTCTGACTGTCCAGCAGATCAATGAGCGTACGGTTACCAATCAGGAACTGCTTGTCATAAAGCTCTCTGGATTTGCTCGCCTGAACCACATGCTCTTCCAGCGGCCGCAAACGCCGGGATCCATAATCAATAGCCACCCAGGCCAGACGAATCTCTTCCTCAACCTGACGACGAGCCCGGTTGCGCACTTCCATCGCCTCATTCACCAGTTTGCTGGTCTGGCTGCGGCGGGCCTTATCACCACCGCCGTTGTAGAGGTTATAGGTCATATTCACTTTGGCCACATGGCTATAGGTATCTCCTTTGCCACCATTGGCATCGGTATCCCAGTTGGCCCCAACCTCCAGCTCAAAGCGGGGCATAAAGGCACTCTTACTCGCTTCATATTGAGCCTCCGCCGCTTGCACATCAGCACTGGCCAATTTCATCACCGGATGAATTTCTGTGCCCAACTTTAACGCTGCCTCCAGAGAAGCCGGTGTACCTGCTGGCACCTCAGGCAACGTATAAGAAACCGGGATATTACCCACCAGACGCTGGTACTGTGTTTTTACATCACGAAGTACAGACTCGGCACTGATCTCATTGGCCCTGGCCAGCACCAGACGACTCTGGGCCTGAGCCACATCGGCTTCATTACTGCGTCCTTTGCGCCCCTGTTTTTCAATCAGTTCAACGACACGTTCATGCTCTGCAGAATTGGCCTGCATCAGTTCAACAATGGACTGCTGACGCATGACATTGATATAGGCCTGGGTCACCTGCAGTGCCGTATTACCGGCTACCGAGCACACCTCCTGGGCAGCGGACGCCTGCCTCGCCTTCTGGCGATCCACCTCACTGCCAACCGCAAAACCATCAAACAACATTTGACGTGCAATTAGGGAGGCATCCCGGCGGGTTCTGGCCTGGTCTTTACTGTCAGCATCACCCGCATCAAAAATACCAATGGTTGTGCTGTTGCGGCTGTTCTCATAACCAATCCCGGCCGTAAGATCCACACTGGGCAGATACCCGGCCTTAGCCTGGGTAATTTCATCCATACGGGCATCTGCTTCGGTAGTGCGGATCAGAATTTCCGGATTGGTCGCCAGAGTCTGGTTGATGGAATCCAGCAGGGTATCTGCCCGGGTATTGGCGGTTAACACTGCGGCAGACAATAGTGATACTTTTAAAAACGTCGGAAACATCCTTTTTTCGCTCCTTTTCCAATTCAAATTATGGTTAGTTGTTATTGCGTATTTAAACAATCAGCTGGCCGTTGTTAATCAGCTGTTGAAGTACATCATTGCCATCAATACCGTTGCCCGGATTATCCAGATCACTCCAGCCAGTGGTGTTGTCAAAAACAATGGTGAGTTTGTCTCCATTACCATCAAGGGTATTTGCTATAAACTCGATAGATGCCTTGCCGCTTTGGTAAGTTGCAGAAATTCCCTTTGCCTGAAGAGCCTCTGGATTAACAATTTCCTTAACACCAAAATCAACAAGACCAGAAAGGTCCAGAACATCCGCATCGCTGTTTTCGCTCAAAGGGTCGCCCAAAACAAAATCAGTGATGGTATCCATCTGCACAGTTTCTCCGTCCAGCAAGTCTGCGACTTTGAAAATAAACAGATCAGAGCCATCACCGCCAGCAAGTGTGTCGTTTCCTTCACCCCCATCGATAAAGTCCTTACCTGCTCCACCATTAATCGTGTCGGCCCCCTCATCACCACTGAGTATATCGTTTCCGCCATTTCCATTTATGGTGTCATTACCAGCAACGCCATTAATGGCGTCGTTGTTTTCACCACCATCCAATGTCTCAGCATTTTGAGTACCCGTTTCACGATTCCCCGGAAGAACATCCGGAAAAATAGTGTAGTTAAGATCAAGCACGCTTTCCGAACTGGTATCTCCATCTTGATCCTGAGCAACCGCCGTAAAGGTCAGAGAAACAGTTCCAACAAAATTGGGTGCTGGTTGTAACTCCAGGCTGGCAAGAGTCCAGTTACTGATATCAACGGAAGTGGAACCTTCCGTGGCACTAGAAGTGGAACCTTCCGTGGCACTAAATGAATTAGTCCCATCCGTTAGAGTGAAGCCTACAGGAATGTCTGAAAAAGTAAGCATCAGGATTTCATTGTCGTTTACTGTCTCCGCAGCAACATTCAGTGGAATACTGGACGTTTTTTGGTAACCGACAGTCTCAACCCGGATATTGTCGATGATTGCACCCGTAGTATCACGTTCATCACGATCGGCAGCTAATAGCTCGAAACGGGTACTTTCACCGGAAGCCACAAAATAAAAGGTGTGTGTCTTAAGATCAAAGAGACTTCCCGGAGTAATGGTCGTGAGCTTAGTCTGTTTAGTGACATTGCCGTCAGAATCCAGATCAGAGACCAAGACTTCTATAGCAGACTCAAAGCCACCCTGGCCCTCACGTGCAGCATGGTCGAAAGTGAACTGGAATACTTCACCAGATATAGACTCAATATCTGCAAAGATATTGTAATCACCGGGATCCGCTTTCAACTCCAGCACATGGTTTGTATCACTTTTTCCTCCATAAAAATTTTCCCTACCAATTTCCAGATCACCTCCGGCATTGTCTGTCTGATAGCCTAAAGAGTCAGCTATGACATCAATACGATACCCCATCTCTGGAACCGGAACCTGAAAGTCAGTGTACAGGCTAGTGCCTCTGGTATTTGCATTAATACTGGGAGCTGCCGGGTTAATCTTTAGTTCGCCCTGAGTCAGATCTACAGACTGATTCCCAGCTGAGTCCCTGGTGGTAGCCGTCACATCATAACGCTGACCATTTACCAGCGGAACAAGTGAACCACTCTCTGGAACAGCATTCTCCAAATCAAGGCTCCAATCACCCAGACTATCAGTAGCAACCTTGTAAGTTGCTCCATTGACGGCCACTTCAAGATAGTCACCCGGAGCAAGATTGGCAGTACCTGTAATAATCGGCGTAGTGTCAGGTGTAGACTGTGAGTCAACTGTTGGCTTGCTGATCGTGGTGTCGATCGTCACCGCCAGCGGCGCGGAGCTCGCCTCGTTGCCCGCCCCGTCGGTCACTTTCACCGTCAGGTTGTAGTCCCCGTCCGCCAGGTCGCTGCCCGGTGTGAAGGTCCAGTTGCCATTGCCGTCGTTGACCGCATCACCCAGCTTGGTGCCGTCGTTAAACACTTCCACCTTGCTCTGGTCACTGTCGATCTGGCCCAGGTCGAAGGTCGGGCGTTTCGCATTGGTCAGGTTGTCGCTGTTGGAGTCGCCGCTGTCGCTGGCCTCGCGCAGGTCGATCACCGGCTTGCTGATCGTGGTGTCGATCGTCACCGCCAG
>NZ_JAGHQW010000075.1 GCF_017744115.1 Salinisphaera sp. G21_0
TTCAGCTCACTCAAGCTGCCTTATTATCGACGCTACTGGATGCAATAATATTCAAGTGCAACCAAAAACCTGAAGCCAGGAATATTGGTGCTCAGGAAATCGCTAACCTGCTGTGGGCCATGGCGAAGCTGGTGGACAACGGGCAGGAACGAAAACCAGGGCTCAACGAGGCCGTGGCCGCACTGTTGCCCCATGTAAATGCAAAGAAAGACCAATTTATTCCTCAACATATTGCCAACCTGCTGTGGGCCATGGCGAAACTCGTGGACAAGGGGCTGGAGCGCACACCAGAGCTCAAAGAGGCTGTGGTCGTGTTGTTGCCACACGTAAACGCACAGAAAGACCAATTTATTCCTCAGGCTATCGCCAACCTGCTGTGGGCTATGGCGAAAATGGTAGACAACGGGCAGGAGCACACTCCAGGGCTTAAAAAGGCCGTAGCTGCGCTGTTGCCCCACGTGAACGCACAGGAAGACCAATTTAATGCCCAGGGTATCGCTAACCTGCTGTGGGCCATGGCGAAACTGGTGGACAACGGGCTGGAGCGGGCACCAGGGCTCAACGAGGTCGTGGCCGCGCTGTTGCCCCACATGATCGCACAGAAAAACAAACTTAATGCCCAGGGCATTGTCAACCTGCTGTGGGCCATGGCGAAACTGGTGGACAACGGGCTGGAGCGGACACCAGGACTGAACAAGGCCGTGGCCGCCCTGTTGCCCTTAGTGAGCGCACAGAAAGACCAATATATTCTTCAGCATATCGCCAACCTGCTGTGGGCCATGGCGAAACTGGTGGACAATGGGCAGGAGCAGACACCAGAACTCAACGAGGCCGTAGCTGCCCTGTTGCCCCTCGTGAACGCACAGAAAAACCAACTTAATGCCCAGAGTATTGCCAACCTGCTATGGACCATGGCAAAACTGGTGGACAACGGGCTGGAGCGGACACCAGGGCTCAAAGAGGCCGTGGCCGCACTGTTGCCCCACGTGAACGCACAGAAAGACCAATTTAGTCCTCAGCATATCGCCAACCTGCTGTGGGCCATGGCAAAACTGGTGGACAACGGGCTGGAGCGCACAGCAGAGTTCAAAGAGGCTGTGGTCGTGTTGTTGCCCCACGTAAACGTACAGAAAGACCAGTTTATTCCTCAGGCTATCGCCAACCTGCTGTGGGCCATGGCAAAACTGGTGGACAACGGGCTGGAGCGGACACCAGAGCTCAAGGAGGCCGTGACCTCCTTGTTGCCCCTCCTGAACGCACAGAAAAACCGACTTAATGCCCAGGACATTGCCAACCTGCTGTGGGCCATGGCAAAACTGGTGGACAACTGGCAGGAGCGGACACCAGTGCTCAAAGAAGCAGTAGCCGCGCTGTTGCGCCACGTGAACACGCAGAAAGGTAACTTTAAACCTCAGGAAATCGCCAACCAGCTGTGGGCCATGGCGAAACTGGTGGACAATGGGCAGGAGCGGACGCCAGAGCTCAACCAGGCCGTGGCCGCCCTGTTGCCTCTCGTGAACGTACAAAAAGCTAACTTTCAACCGCAGGGTATCGCCAACCAGCTGTGGGCCATGGCAAAACTGGTGGACAACAGGTACGAACGGACACCAGAGTTCAACGAAACGGTGGCTACGCTGTTGACCTGTGTGATCGTAAAAAAAGCTAATTTTAAACCACAGCAAATCGTCAATCTGCTGTGGGCCATGGCGAAACTGGTGGACAACGGGCAGGAGCAGACACCGGGGCTCAACGAGGCTGTGGTCACACTGTTGCCCCTCGTGAACGCACAAAAAAACCAATTTAATGCCCAGGGTATTGCTAACCTGCTGTGGGCCACGGCCAAACTGGGTGAACTCGTTGAGCTGAGCGTGGCTACCTCTGCGTTCGAATCGCTTGTCTATCGAATCAGTGAGAACCTTCAGTTTTCTCAGGAAGAGATATCGATGTCTCTCTGGGCCGTAATGGTATGCTGTGCCAGGTTGGCTCCAGACTCCAATGCCAATAAAAATAACGTGTTTGAGAAGCACATGGATGACCTGTTGACTCGCCTGAAAAATACATCGCCAGATAATGAAGAGGATCAATCCATCATGATCATGGCCGCAAGTTGGCTTGGCAGAGCCTGTCCGGTCGTTCGCCATTACGAGGCAAACATCTCAAAAACCCAGGCCAACTTCCGTGATCAACTCCAATTATCTATTCCATCTTTGCAGATCGAAGAAGAAAAGAGTCTGAATTCATTACCTCCGGTTGACCTGCTACTGCCAGATCACAACGTTGTGATTGAAGTTCAGGGACCGTCTCATTACGTGGGTGGTGATTTCAAAACCAGGAACGGTTCGACTCTGCTGAAAATCGCACTGCTGCAAAAATCAGGATTTGAGGTCATTGAAATCCCGGCTAACCAGCTTTTAAACAAAGATTTAATGAAACCATATATTGATCAAATAAAGATCAGGGTAAGCATCCCGCCACAGGGTCATGACTCTGTATCACCTGAAAGAGGTCGGACATATGCAGCAACGTTACTGCCGAAGGACATTTAGCAGAGCAAACCAACCCGGCAAAGAGGAAAAAAACAAACAGTTAGTAATCGCCTTCCTCCCATCATGACTCAAGTAAACTTTTTTGCAAAATGAACTTCTGAACAGAACAGCAGTCTGCTTTTTATATATTCATGAATTAATGAAATATAATTATGGACAGAAGTTCTGCTGGCATCAGTGGTCAATACGCAAGATCAGGTAATGATTACAGTCAACCGAATGACCATGGCGCTTCCAGGCGTGGGCGTTATAGACAAGTCAGACAGTGGGATAATACCCGACGCACAACCCCGGGGCGCAATAAATTTTACCATTCTTCTGCCGAAAGCCCTTCTCAATATCTACTGCGCCGTTCAGTAAACCCTGCTCAAAATTTTCATGCTCTCACCAAAAAGGAAATAATAGCTGGTCTGATGAGTAAATCGGATCGTTTCGGTCGTCGCTATGATGGGAGAGATCACGGCCTGTATGCCAGTTCAATTAAAAAATACACGTCAGAGTCTAACAGACAGTTAAATCGAGCGGAACAAAGCCAGCTGATGCGTTTGCTGCAAAATTTCACAGCAACACGGAGCTGGAATTGGCTAAGCCTGACGACAACACTTCACTCATTTACTATAGCGGGTGTTTTTACCCTTCATAGGCCCGTGGATGAGCGTGTTAAGCTTACTCAGGCTGCCTTATTGTTTACTCTGCTTGATGCAATAATATTCAAGTGCAACCAAAAATCTGAAGCCAGGGATATTGATGCCCGGGGAATCGCCAACATGCTGTGGGCCATGGCGAAACTGATGGACAACGGCCAGGAGCGGACACCAGAACTCAAAAAGACCGTAGCCGCACTGTTACCCTGCGTGAAGGCACAAAGAGACCAGTTTAATGCCCAGGAAATCGCCAGCCTGCTGTGGGCCATGGCGAAACTGGTGGACAACGGGCAAGAGCGAACGTCAGGGCTCAACGAGGCCGTGGCTGCGCTGCTGCCCCGCGTGAATGAACAGAAAAAACAATTTATTCCTCAGGCTATCACCAACCTGCTGTGGGCCATGGCGAAAATGGCAGACAACGGGCAGGAGAACGGGCAGGAGCAGGCAGCAGAGCTCAAAGAGGCCGTGGCTGCGCTGTTGCCCCGCGTGAACGTACAGAAAGACCAATTTAATACCCAGGGGATCGCCAACCTGCTGTGGGCCATAGCGAAACTGGTGGACAACGGCGAGGAGCGGACACCAGAGCTCAACGAGACCGTGGCTGCCCTGTTGCCCCACGTGAACGCACAGAAAGACCAATTTATTCCTCAGGCTATCGCTAACCTGCTGTGGGCCATGGCGAAACTGACGAAACTGATGGACAACGGGCAGGAGCAGGCACCAGAACTCAAAGAGGCTGTGGCCGCCCTGTTGCCCCGCGTGAACGCACAGAAAGACCAATTTATTCCTCAGCATATCGCCAACCTGCTGTGGGCCATGGCGAAACTGGTGGACAATGGGCAGAAGCAAACACCAGGGCTCAACGAGGCAGTGGCCGCGCTGTTGCCCCATGTGAACGTACAGAAAGATCAATTTAATGCCCAGGAAATCGCTAACCTGCTGTGGGCCATGGCGAAACTGGTGGACAACGGGCAGGAACAAACGCCAGAGCTCAACAAGGCCGTGGCCGCCCTGTTGCCCCTCGTGAACGTACAAAAAGCTAACTTTAAACCTCAGGGTATCGTCAACCTGCTGTGGGCCATGGCGAAACTGGTGGACAACGGGCTGGAGCGGACACCAGAGTTCAAAGAGGCCGTGGCCGCGCTATTGCACCACGTGAACGCACAGAAAGCCCAATTTAATGCCCAGGGTATCGCCAACCTGCTGTGGGCCATGGCGAAACTGGTGGACAACGGGCTGAGGCGGACAACAGAGCTCAACGAGGCCGTGGCTGCGCTGCTGCCCCGCGTGAATGAACAGAAAGACCAATTTATTCCTCAGCATATCGCCAACCTGCTGTGGGCCATGGCAAAACTGGTGGACAAATGGCAGGAGCAAACACCAGAACTCAACGAGGCCGTGGCCGCGTTGTTGCCCCACGTTAATGCAGAGAAAGCTCACTTTAAACCACAGGAAATCGCCAACCTGCTGTGGGCCATGGCGAAACTGGTGAACAGCGGGCAGGAGCGAACATCAGGGCTCAAAGAAGCAGTGACCGCACTGTTGCGCCACGTGAACGCACAGAAAGCTAACTTTAAACCACAGGAAATCACCAACCTGCTGTGGGCCATGGCGAAACTGGTGGACAGCGGGTTGGAGCGAACACCGGAGCTCAAAGATGCTGTGCCCGCGCTGTTGCCCCACGTGAATGCACAGAAAGACCAATTTATTCCCCAGCATATCGCCAACCTGCTGTGGGCCATAGCGAAACTGGTGGACAAAGGCCAGGAGCGGACACCAGAGCTCAACGAGACCGTGGCCGCCCTGTTGCTCCACGTGAACGCACAGAAAGACCAATTTATTCCTCAGGCTATCGCTAACCTGCTGTGGGCCATGGCAAAACTGGTGGACAGCGGGCAGGAGCGGACCGCAAAGCTCAAAGAGGCTGTGGCCGTGTTGTTGCCCCACGTAAACGTACAGGAAGCCCAATTAGTTCCTCAGGGGATTGCCAACCTGCTGTGGGCCATGGCGAAACTGGTGGACAACGGGCACGAGCAGACACCAGAGTTCAACGAAGCGGTGGCTGCTCTGTTGAACTGCGTGATCGAAAAAAAAGCTAACTTTGAACCACAGGAAATCGCCAACCTGCTGTGGGCCACGGCCAAACTGGGTGAACTCGTTGAGCTGAACGTGGCTACCTCTACGTTCGAATCGCTCGTCAATCGAATCAGTGAGAACCCTGAGTTTTCTCAGGAAGAGATATCAATGTCTCTCTGGGGAGCCATGGTATGCTGTGCCAGGTTGTCTTTAGATTCCAATGCTAATAATAGTAACGTGTTTGAAAAGTGCCTGGATGACCTGTTTACTCGCCTGGAAAATACATCCCCAGACAATGAAGATGAACAATCCATCATTGCCCTGGCCGCAAGTTGGCTTGGGAGACCGTGTCCGATCGTCCCCCGTTACAAGACCCTCGTATCAAAACTTCAAACTGACTTCCGCGATCAACTCCAATCATGCATTCCCTCTTTGAAGATTGAAGAAGAAAAGTGTCTGAACTCATTACCTCCGGTTGACCTGCTATTGCCAGATCACAACATGGTGATTGAAGTTCAGGGCCCCTCTCATTACGTGGGTGGTGATTTCAACACCAGGAAGGGTTCGACTCTGCTGAAAACCGCACTGTTGCAAAAAGCAGGATTTGAGGTCATTGAAATCCCGACTAACCAGCTTTTGAACAACGATTTAATGAAACCATATATTGATCAAATAAAGATCAGGGTAAACACCCCGCCACAGGGTCATGGCTCTGTATCACTTAAAAGAGGGTGGGCAGGTGCTGCATACGTGACTGCCGAAGAACAGTTCGGAGAGCAAACCTGTCAACCAGCAAAGAGGAAGAAAACAAGCAGCCAGTAATCGCCTTCCTCCCATCATGACTCAAGTAAACTTTTCTGCAAAATGAACTTCTGAGCAAAACAGCAGTCTGCTTTTTATATTTTCATGAATTAATGAAATATAATTATGGACAGAAGCTCTACCGGTATCAGTGGTCAATACGCAAGATCAGATAATAATTATAAACGACCAGGTGGCCATGCTACTTCTTCCAGGCGTGGTCGATACAGACATAGTACGGTCAGGCAGTGGGATGATACCCCACGCACTAACCCGGGACGTAATAAATTTTACCGTTCTTCTGACGCATGCCCTTCTCAACATCTACAGCGCCGTTCAGTAAACCCTGCCCAAGATTTTAATGCGCTGATCAAACAGGAAGTAATGGATGATCTGGTGAGTAAATCGGAGCGATTCGGTCATCGCTATGATGGGAGAAATCACGCCCTGTATGCCAATTCAATTAAACAATACACATCAGCTGCTAAAAGACCGTTAAATCGAGCTGAACAAAGCCAGCTGACAGGTCTGCTGCAAAATTTTACCATAACACGGCGTTGGGACTGGCGAAGCCTGACGACAACACTTCATTCGTTGACTTCTGCAGGTGTTTTTACCCCTCATAAACCCATGGATGAACGTGTCAAGCTTACTCAAGCTGCCTTATTGTCAACGCTACTTGATGCAATAATATTCAAGTGCAACCAAAAACCTCAAGCCAGGGACATTGATGCCCGGGGAATCGCCAACCTGCTGTGGGCCATGGCGAAACTGGTGGACAACGGGCTGAGGCGGACACCAGAATTTAACGAGACCGTGGCCGCGCTGTTGCCCCACGTGAACACACAGAAAGCTCACTTCAATCCACAGGAAGTCACCAACCTGGTGTGGGCCATGGCGAAACTGGTGGACAACGGGCAGGAGCGTACAGCAGAGCTTAAAGAGGCTGTGGCCGCCCTGTTGCCCCTCGTCAACGCACAGAAAAACCAATTTAATGCCCAGGCCATTGCCAACCTGCTGTGGGCCATGGCGAAACTGGTGGGCAACGGGCTGGAGTGGACACCAGGGCTCAAAGAGACCGTGGTCACGGTGTTGCCCCTCGTGAACGCACAGAAAAACCAAATTAATGCCCAGGGCATTGTCAACCTGCTGTGGTCCATGGCGAAACTGGTGGACAATGGGCTGGAGCGGACACCAGGGCTCAAAGATGCTGTGGCCGTCCTGCTGCCCCACGTGAGCACACAGAAAAACCAACTTGATGCCCAGGGCATTGCCAACCTGCTGTGGGCCATGGCGAAACTGGTGGACAACCGGCTGGAGCGGACACCAGGGCTCAACGAGGCCGTGGCCGCCCTGTTACCCCTCGTGAACGCACAAAAAAACCGATTTACTCCTCAACATATCACCAACCTGCTGTGGGCCATGGCGAAACTGGTGGACAACGGGCAAGAGCAGACACCGCAGCTCAAAGAGGCCGTGGCCGTGCTGTTGCCACAAGTGAACCCAGAGAAAGCTGACTTTAAACCACAGGAAACCGCCAACCTGCTGTGGGCCATGGCGAAACTGGTGGACAACGGGCAGGAGCAGACGCCAGAGTTCAACGAGGCCTTGGCTGCGCTGTTGCCCCACGTGAACGCACAGAAAGACCAATTTATTCCTCAGCATATCGCCAACCTGTCATGGGCCATGGCGAAACTGGTGGGCACAGAGCTGGAGCGGATACCAAGTCTCAACAAGGCAGTGGCCGTGCTGTTGCCCCAAGTGAACGCACAGAAAGCTAACTATAAACCACAGGAAATCGCCAACCTGCTGTGGGCCATGGCGAAACTGGTGGACAGCGGGCTGGAGCAAACACCAGAGCTCAAAGATTCTGTGGCCGCACTGTTGCCCCACGTGAACGCACAGAAAGATCAATTTATTCCTCAGCATATCGCCAACCTGCTATGGGCCATGGCGAAACTGGTGGACAAAGGGCTGGAGCGGATACCAGGTCTCAACAAGGCAGTGGCCGTGCTGTTGCCCCAAGTGAACGCACAGAAAGCTAACTATAAACCACAGGAAATCGCCAACCTGCTGTGGGCTATGGCGAAACTGGTGAACAGCGGGCTGGAGCGAACACCAGAGCTCAAAGAAGCAGTGACCGCGCTGCTGCGCCACATGAACGCACAGAAAGCCAACTTTAACCCACAGGAAATCACCAACCTGCTGTGGGCCATGGCGAAACTCGTGGACAACGGACAGGAGCAGACACCAGAGCTCAACGAGGCTGTGGCCGCGCTGTTGCCCCACGTGAACGCACAGCAAGACCAATTTATTCCTCAGCACATCGCCAACCTGCTGTGGGCCATGGCGAAACTGGTGGACAACGGGCAGGAGAAGATACCAGGGCTCATGGAGGCCGCGGCCGCGCTGTTGCCCCACGTGAACGCACAGAAAGCTGACTTTACACCACAGGCAATCACCAACCTGCTGTGGGTCATGGCAAAACTGGTGAACAGCGGGCAGGAGCTGACACCAGAGCTCAAAGAAGTCGTGTCCGCGCTGTTGCGCCACGTGAATGCACAGGAAGCTCACTTTAAACCACAGGAAATTACCAACCTGCTGTGGGCCATGGCGAAACTGGTGGATAATGGGCAGGAGCAGACTCCAGGGCTCATCGAGGCTGTGGCCGCGTTGTTGCTCCACGTTAACGCACAGAAAGACCAATTTAATGCCCAGGGTATTGCCAACCTACTGTGGGCCATGGCGAAACTGGTGGACAACGGGCACGGGCAGACACCAGAGTTCAACGAAGCGGTGGCTGCGCTGTTGACCTGTGTAATCGTACAAAAAGCTAACTTTAAACCACAGGAAATCGCCAACCTGCTGTGGGCTATGGCGAAACTGGTGGATAACGGGCAGGAGCAGACACCAGGGCTCAACGAGGTTGTGATCTCGCTGTTGCCCCTCGTGAACGCACAGAAAGACCAATTTAATGCCCAGGGTATTGCCAACCTGCTGTGGGCCACGGCCAAACTGGGTGAACTCATTGAGCTGAACCTGGCTACCTCTACGTTCGAATCGCTTGTCTATCGAATCAGTGAGCACATTCAGTTTTCTAAGGAAGAGATATCGATGTCTCTCTGGGGAGTCATGGTATGCTGTGCCAGGTTGGCTCTAGACTCCAACGCCAATAAAAATAACTTGCTTGAAAAACACATGGATGACCTGTTTACTCACCTGGAAAATACATTCCCAGACAATGAAGTTGATCAACGCATCATTGCCATGGCCGCAAGTTGGCTTGGCAGAGAGTGCCCGATCGTTCCCCATTACCAGACAATCGTTTCAAAACGTCAATCCAACTTCTGCAATCAACTCCAATCATGCATTCCATATTTGAGGATTGAAGAAGAAAAGAGTCTGAACTCATTACCTCCGGTTGACCTGCTTCTGCCCGATCACAATATGGTGATTGAAGTTCAGGGCCCCTCTCATTACGTGGGTGGTGATTTCAACACCAGGAATGGTTCGACTCTGCTTAAAATCGCACTGTTGCAAAAAGCAGGATTTGAGGTCATTGAAATCCCGACTAACCAGCTTTTGAACAACGATTTAATGAAACCATATATTGATCAAATAAAGATCAGGGTAAACACCCCGCCACAGGGTCATGGCTCTGTATCACTTAAAAGAGGGTGGGCAGGTGCTGCATACGTGACTGCCGAAGAACAGTTCGGAGAGCAAACCTGTCAACCAGCAAAGAGGAAGAAAACAAGCAGCCAGTAATCGCCTTCCTCCCATCATGACTCAAGTAAACTTTTCTGCAAAATGAACTTCTGAGCAGAACAGCAGTCTGCTTTTTATATTTTCATGAATTAATGAAATATAATTATGGACAGAAGCTCTACCGGTATCAGTGGTCAATACGCAAGATCAGATAATAATTATAAACGATCAGGTGGCCATGCTACTTCTTCCAGGCGTGGTCGATACAGACATAGCATGGTCAGGCAGTGGGATGATACCCCACGCACTAACCCGGGACGTAATAAATTTTACCGTTCTTCTGACGCATGCCCTTCTCAATATATACAGCGCCGTTCAGTAAACCCTGCCCAAGATTTTAATGCGCTCATCAAACAGGAAATAATGGATGATCTGGTGAGTAAATCGGAGCGATTCGGTCATCGCTATGATGGGAGAAATCACGCCCTGTATACCAATTCAATTAAACAATACACATCAGCTGCTAAAAGACCGTTAAATCGAGCTGAACAAAGCCAGCTGACAGGTCTGCTGCAAAATTTTACCATAACACGGCGTTGGGACTGGCGAAGCCTGACGACAACACTCCATTCATTGACTTCTGCAGGTGTTTTTACCCCTCATAACCCCTTGGAAGAGCGTGTCAAGCTTACTCAAGCCGCCTTATTGTCAAGGCTACTTGATGCAATAATATTCAAGTGCAACCAAAAACCTCAAGCCAGGGACATTGATACCCGGGGAATCGCCAACCTGCTGTGGGCCATGGCGAAACTGGTGGACAACGGGCAGGATCAGACACCAGAATTCAACGTGGCCGTGGCCGCGCTGTTGCCCCTCGTGAATGCACAGAAAGCTCACTTTAAACCACAGGAAGTCACCAACCTGGTGTGGGCCATGGCAAAAATGCTGGACAACGGGCAGGAGCGTACAGCAGAGCTTAAAGAGGCTGTGGCCGCCCTGTTGCCCCTCGTCAACGCACAGAAAAACCAATTTAATGCCCAGGCCATTGCCAACCTGCTGTGGGCCATGGCAAAACTGATTGACAACGGTCAGGAGTGGACACCAGAGCTCAACGAGGCTGTGGCCGCGCTATTGCCCCACGTGCACTTACAGAAAGCTAACTTTAAACCACAGGAAATCGCCAACCTGCTATGGGCCATGGCGAAACTGGTGGACAGCGGGCAGGAGAAGATACCAGGGCTCTTGGAGGCCGCGGGCGTGCTGTTGCCCCACGTGAACGCACAGAAAGCTGACTTTACACCACAGGCAATCACCAACCTGCTGTGGGTCATGGCAAAACTGGTGAACAGCGGGCAGGAGCTGACACCAGAGCTCAAAAAAATCGTGTCCGCGCTGTTGCGCCACCTGAACGCACAGGAAGCTCACTTTAAACCACAGGAAATCACCAACCTGCTGTGGGCCATGGCGAAACTGGTGGATAACGGGCAGGAGCAGAGTCCAGGGCTCATCGAAGCTGTGGCCGCGTTGTTGCTCCACGTTAACGCACAGAAAGACCAATTTAATGCCCAGGGTATTGCCAACCTGCTGTGGGCCATGGCGAAACTGGTGGACAACGGGCACGAGCAGACACCAAAGTTCAACGAAGCGGTGGCTGTGCTGTTGACCTGCGTAATCGTACAAAAAGCTAACTTTAAACCACAGGAAATCGCCAACCTGCTGTGGGCTATGGCGAAACTGGTGGATAACGGGCAGGAGCAGACACCAGGGCTCAACGAGGTTGTGATCTCGCTGTTGCCCCACGTTAACGCACAGAAAGACCGATTTAATGCCCAGGGTATTGCCAACCTGCTGTGGGCCACGGCCAAACTGGGTGAACTCGTTGAGCTGAACGTGGCGACCTCTACGTTCGAATCGCTTGTCTATCGAATCAGTGAGAAGCTTCAGTTTTCTCAGAAAGAGATATTGATGTCTCTCTGGGCCGTAATGGTATGCTGTGCCAGGTTGGCTCCAGACTCCAATGCCAATAAAAATAACGTGTTTGAGAAGCACATGGATGACCTGTTGACTCGCCTGAAAAATACATCGCCAAATAATGAAGAGGATCAATCCATCATGATCATGGCCGCAAGTTGGCTTGGCAGAGCCTGTCCGGTCGTTCGCCATTACGAGGCAAACATCTCAAAAACCCAGGCCAACTTCCGTGATCAACTCCAATCATCTATTCCATCTTTGCAGATTGAAGAAGAAAAGAGTCTGAATTCATTACCTCCGGTTGACCTGCTTCTGCCAGATCACAACATTGTGATTGAGGTTCAGGGCCCCTCTCATTACGTGGGTGGTGATTTCAACACCAGGAATGGTTCGACTCTGCTGAAAATCGCACTGCTGCAAAAATCAGGATTTGAGGTCATTGAAATCCCGGCTAACCAGCTTTTAAACAAAGATTTAATGAAACCATATATTGATCAAATAAAGATCAGGGTAAGCATCCCGCCACAGGGTCATGACTCTGTATCACCTAAAAGAGGTCGGACAGATGCTGCAACGTTACTGCCGAAGAACATTTAGAAGAGCAAACCAACCCGGCAAAGAAGAAGAAAACAAACAGTCAGTAATCGCCTTCCTCCCATCATGACTCAAGTAAACTTTTTTGCAAAATGAACTTCTGAGCAGAACAGTAGTCTGCTTTTTATATTTTCATGAATTAATGAAATATAATTATGGACAGAAGCTCTGCCGGTATCAGTGGTCAATACACAAGATCAGATAACAGTTACAACCAACCGAATAGACATGCCCCTTCTTCAAGGCGTGGGCGATACAGGCATGCCACAGTCAGACAATGGGATAATCCCTCCCGCACTGCACCGGGTCACAATGAATTTTACCAGTCTTCTGGCACACGCTCTACTCAACATCTACAGTGCCGTTCAATAAACTCTGCTCAAAATTTTAATGCCCTCATCAAACAGGAAATAATGGATGATCTAGTGAGTCAATCGGATCGTTTTGGTCATCGCTATGATGGGAGAAATCACGGGCAATATGCCAGTTCAATTAAAAAATACACGTCAGCAGCTAAAAGACCTTTAAATCGAGCGGAACAAAGCCAGCTGATGCGTTTGCTACAAAATTTCACTGCAACGCGGAGCTGGAATTGGCGAAGCCTGACGACAACACTTCACTCATTTACTTCAGCGGGTGTTTTTACCCCTCATAAACCCATGAATGAACATGTTAAGCTCACTCAAGCTGCCTTATTGTCAACGCTACTTGATGCAATAATATTTAACTGCAACCTAAAACCTGAAGCCTGTGATATTGGTGCTCAGGAAATCGCTAACCTGCTGTGGGCCATGGCAAAACTGGTGGACAACGGGCAGGAGCAAACACCAGTACTCAAAGAGGCTGTGGCCGCGCTGTTGCCCCAGATAAACGCACAGAAAGCCCACTTTAAACCACAGGCTATCACCAACCTGCTGTGGGCCATGGCAAAACTGGTGGACAAAGGGCAGGAGCCGACACCAGAAATCAAAAAGGCCGTGGCCGCGCTGTTGCCCCATGTGAATGCACAGAAAGACCAGTTTATTCCTCAGCATATCACCAACCTGCTGTGGTCCATGGCGAAACTGGTGGACAACGGCCAGGAGTGGACACCAGGGCTCAACGAGGTCGTGGCCGCTCTGCTGCCCTGTGTAAAAGCACAGAAAGACCATTTTATTCCTCAGCATATCGCCAACCTGCTGTGGGCCATGGCGAAACTGGTGGACAACGGACAAGGGCAAATACAAGGGCTCAAAGAGGCCGTGGCCGCGCTGTTACCCCACGTAAATGCACAGAAAACTAACTTTAACCCCCAGGAGCTCACCAACCTGCTGTGGTCCATGGCGAAACTGGTGGACAACGGACAAGAGCAAATACAAGGGCTCAAAGAGGCCGTGGCCGTGCTGTTGCCTCAAGTGAACGCAAAGAAAAGCCAGTTTAATGCTCAGGGCATTGCCAACCTGCTGTGGGCCATGGCGAAACTGGTGGACAACGGGCTGGAGCGGACACCAGGGCTTAACAAGGCCGTGACCGTGCTGTTGCCCCAAGTGAACGCACAGAAAGACCAGTTTATTCCTCAGCATATCGCCAACCTGCTGTGGGCCATGGCGAAACTGGGGGACAACGGGCTGGAGCGGATACCACAGCTCAAAGAGGCCGTGGCCGCGCTGTTGCCCTTCGTGAGCGCACAGAAAGCTAACTTTAAACCACAGGAAATCGCCAACCTGCTGTTGGCCATGGCGAAACTGGGGGACAACGGGCAGGAGCGGACACCAGAGATCAAAGAGGCCGTGGCCGCGCTGTTGCCCCACGTAAAAACACTGAAAGCTAACTTTAACCCCCAGGAAATCGCCAACCTCCTGTGGGCCATAACGAAACTTGTGGACAACGGACAGGGGCAGACACAAGAGCTCAACGAGGCCGTGGCCGCACTGTTGCCCCACGTACACGCTCAGAAAGCTAACTTTAAACCACAGGCTATCGCCAACCTGCTGTGGGCCATGGCGAAACTGGTGGGCAGCGGGCAGGAGCAGACACAAGGTCTGAAAGAGGCCGTAGCCGCGCTATTGCCCCACGTGAACGCACAGAAAGCTAACTTTAAATCACAGAGTATCGCCAACCTGCTGTGGGCCATGGCGAAACTGGTCCACAACGGGCAGGAGCAGACACCCGGACTCAACAAGGCCACGGCCGCACTGTTGCCCCATGTGAGCGCACTGAAAGCTCAATTTAACCCACAGGAAATCGCCAACCTGCTGTGGGCCATGGCGAAACTGGCGGACAAAGGGCCAGAATGGACACCAGGGTTCAAAGAGACCTTGGCCGTGCTGTTGCCCCACGTGAACGCACAGAAAGACCAATTTAATACCCAGGGTATTGCCAACCTGCTGTGGGCCATTGCGAAACTGGGTGAGCTCGTTGAGCTAAACGTGGTTAAATCCACGTTCGAATCTCTTGTCCACCGAATCAGTCAAAACTCTCAGCTCTCTCAGCAGTTAATATTGATGTCTCTCTGGGGAGTAATGGTATGCTGTGCCAGGTTGTCTCTAGTTTCCAATGCCAATAAAAATAACGTGCTTGAAAAGCACATGGATGACCTGTTTACTCGCCTGGAAAATAAATCCCCGGACAATAAAGATGATCAATCCATCATGGCCCTGGCCGCCATTTGGTTTGGCAGAACGTGTCCAGTCGTCCCCCATTACCAGACCAACATTTCAAAAACCCAAGCCGACTTCCGTGATCAACTCAAATCATCTATTCCATCTTTGCAGATTGAAGAAGAAAAGAGTCTGAACTCATTACCTCCGGTTGACCTGCTTCTGCCAGATCACAACATGGTGATTGAAGTTCAGGGACCGTGTCATTACGTAGGTGGTGATTTCAAAACCAGGAATGGTTCGACTCTGCTTAAAATCGCACTGCTGCAAAAATCAGGATTTGAGGTTATTGAAATCCCGGCTAACCAGATTTTGAACAAAGATTTAATGAAACCATATATTGATCAAATAAAGATCAGGGTAAGCCCGCCACAGGGTCATGACACTGTATCACTTAAAAGAGGGTGGGCAGGTGCTGCATACGTTGCTGCCGAAGAACAAATAGCAGAGCAAACCAACCCAGCAAAGAGGAATAAAACAAACAGTCAGTAATCGCTTTATTCCCATCATGATTCAAGTAAACTTTTCCGCAAAATGAACTTCTGAACAGAGCAGCAGTCTGCTTTTTATATTTTCATGAATTAATGAAATATAATTATGGATAGAAGTTCTTCTGGTGTCAGTGATCAATACACAAGATCAGGTAATGATTACAACCAACCGAATGGCCATGCCCCTTCTTCAAGGCGTGGGCGATACAGGCATGCCACAGTCAGACAATGGGATAGTCCCCCCCGCACTGCAACGGGTCGCAATGAATTTTACCATTCTTCTGGCACACGCTCTTATCAATATCGACAGTGCCGTTCAGTAAACTCTGCTCAAGATTTTAATGTCCTCATTAAACAGGAAATAATGGATGATCTGGTGAGTCAATCGGATCGTTTAGGTCATCGCTATGATGGGAGAAATCACAGGCAATATGCCAGTTCAATTAAAAAATACACGTCAGCTGCTAAAAGACCTTTAAATCGAGCAGAACAAAGCCAGTTGATGCGTTTGCTGCAAAATTTCACAGCAACGCGGCACTGGAATTGGCGAAGCCTGACGACAACATTTCATTCATTTACTTCAGCGGGTGTTTTTACCCCTCATAAACCCATAAATGAGCATGTTAAGCTCACTCAAGCTGCCTTATTGTTAACGCTACTTGATGCAATAATATTTAACTGCAACCAAAAACCTGAAGCCAGTGGTATTGGTGCTCAGGAAATCGCTAACCTGCTCTGGGCCATGGCGAAACTGGTGGCCAACGGCCAGGAGCAGACACCAGAACTCAACGGGGCCGTGGCCGCGCTGTTGCCCCACGTGAACGTACAGAAAGACCAATTTATTCCTCAGGGAATCGCCAACCTGCTGTGGGCCATGGCGAAACTGGTGGACAACGGCCAGGAGCAGACACCAGAGTTCAACGAGGCCGTGGCTTCGCTGTTGCCCCATGTGAACACACAAAAAGACCAATTTGATGCCCAGAATATCGCCAACCTGCTGTGGGCCATGGCGAAACTGGTGGACAACGGGCAGGAGCGGACACCAGAGTTCAACGGGGCCGTGGCCGCGATGTTGCCCCGTGTGAATGCACAGAAAGACCAATTTATTCCTCAGCATATCGCCAACCTGCTGTGGGCCATGGCAAAACTGGTGGGCAACGGGCAGGAGCGGACACCAGAGCTCAACAAGGTCTTGGCAGCGCTGTTGACCCACGTGAAGGCAAAGAAAGCTCACTTTAAACCACAGGAAATCACCAACCTGCTGTGGGCCATGGCGAAACTGCTGGACAACGGGCAGGAGTGGACAACAGGCCTCAACGAGGCCGTGGCCGCGCTGTTGCCCCACGTGAACGCACAGAAAGACCAATTTAATGCCCAGGCTATCGCCAACCTGCTATGGGCCATGACGAAACTGGTGGACAACGGGCAGGAGTGGACACCAGAGTTCAAAGAGGCCGTGGCCACACTGTTGCCCCACGTGAACGCAAAGCAAGACCAATTTATTCCTCAGCATATCGCCAACCTGCTGTGGGCCATGGCAAAACTGATGGACAACGGTCAGAACCGAACACCGGGGCTCAACAAGGCCGTGGCCGTGCTGTTGCCCCATGTGAGCGCACAGAAAGCTAACTTAAAACCTCAGGATATCACCAACCTGCTGTGGGCCATGGCGAAACTGGTGGACAACGGGCAGGAGCAGACACCAGAGCTCAACAAGGCCGTGGCCGCCCTGTTGTCCCATGTGAACGCACAGAAAGACCAATTTATTCCTCAGCACATCGCCAACCTGCTGTTGGCCATGGCGAAACTGGTGGACAACGGGCAGAAGCCGACACCAGAGCTCAAAAGGGCCCTGGCCGCGCTGTTGCCCCACGTGAACGCACAGAAAGCTAACTTTAAACCACAGGGTATCGCCAACCTGCTGTGGGCCATGGTGAAACTGGTGGACAACGTCCAGGAGCGAACACCAGAACTCAAAGAGACCGTAGCCGCGCTGTTACCCAGCTTGAGCGCACAGAAAGACCAGTTTAATACCCTGGCTATTGCTAATCTGCTGTGGGCCATGGCAAAACTGGTGGACAACGGGCAGGAGCCAACACCAGCGCTCAAAAGGGCCCTGGCCGCGCTGTTGTCCCACGTGAATGCACAGAAAGCTCACTTTAAACCACAGGGTATCGCCAACCTGCTGTGGGCCATGGCGAAACTGGTGGACAACGGGCTGGAGCGGACACCAGGTCTTAACAAGGCCGTGACCGTGCTGTTGCCCCAAGTGAACGCACAGAAAGACCAGTTTATTCCTCAGCATATCGCCAACCTGCTGTGGGCCATGGCGAAACTGGTGGACAACGGGCTGGAAAAAACACCAGAGCTCAAAGATGCTGTGGCTGCGCTATTGCCCCACGTAAATGCACAGAAAGACCAATTTATTCCCCAGCATATCGCCAACCTGCTGTGGGCCATGGCAAAACTGATGGACAACAGGTACGAGCAGACACCGGAGTTCAACGAAGCATTGGCTGCGCTGTTGACCTGCGTGAACGGACAGAAAGACCAATTTAATGCCCAGTGTGTCACCAACCTGCTGTGGGCCATGGCCAAACTGGTGGACAACGGGCAGGAGCGGACACCAGGGCTCAGCGAGGCTGTGGTCGCGATGTTGCGCCTCGTAAACGCACAGAAAGACCAATTTAATGCCCAGGGTATTGCCAACCTGCTGTGGGCCACGGCCAAACTGGGTGAACTCGTTGAGCTGAACGTCGCTACTTCTACTTTGGAATTGCTCGTCTATCGAATCAGTGAGAACCTTCAGTTTTCTCAGGAAGAAATAGCAATGTCTCTCTGGGGAGTAATGGTATGCTGTGCCAGGTTGGCTCTAGACTCCAATGCCAATAAAAATAACGTGCTTGAAAAGCACATGGATGACCTGTTGACTCGCCTGGAAAATACCTCGCCAGATAATGAAGTGGATAAATCCATCATGATCATGGCCGCCAGTTGGCTTGGCAGAGCGTGTCCGGTCGTCCGCCATTACCAGAAAGCCATTTCAAAAGCCCAAGCCGACTTCCGCTGTCAGCTCCAATCATGCATTCCATCTTTGAGGATTGAAGAAGAAAAGAGCCTGAAATCATTACCTCCGGTTGACCTGCTTCTGCCAGATCACAACATTGTGATTGAAGTTCAGGGACCGTCTCATTACGTGGGTGGTGATTTCAACACCAGGAATGGTTCGACTCTACTGAAAATCGCACTGCTGAAAAAATCAGGATTTGAGGTCATTGAGATCCCGGTTAACATGCTTTGGAATCAGGATTTAATGAAACCATGTATTGATCAAATAAAGACCAGGATAGGCATCCCCCCACAGGAGCATGACTCTGTATCATTTAATAGAGGGTGGGCAGATGCTGCATACATGACTGCCGAAGAACATTTAGAAGAGCAAACCAACCCGGCAAAACAGAAGAAGAAGAAGAAGAGAAGAAGAAAACAAACAGTCAGTAATCGCCTTCCTCCCATCATGACTCAAGTAAACTTTTCCGCAAAATGAACTTCTGAGCAGAACAGCAGTCTGCTTTTTATATTTTCATGAATTAATGAAATATAATTATGAATAGAAGTCCTGTTGGTATCAGTGATCAATACACAAGATCAGGTAATGATTACAACCAACCGAATGGCCATGCCCCTTCTTCAAGGCATGGTCGATATAGACATGCCAGAGTCAGACAATGGAATAATATCCCACGCACAAGCCCGGAGCGTAATAAATTTTACCATTCTTCTGCCGCATGCCCTTCTCAATATCTACTGCGCCGTTCAGTAAACCCTGTTCAAAATTTTCATGCTCTCACCAAACAGGAAATAATGGCTGGTCTGGTGAGTAAATCGGATCGTTTCGGTCATCGCTATGATGGGAGAGATCACGGCCTATATGCCAGTACAATTAATAAAAAATACACGTCAGCGTCTAAAAGACCTTTAAATCGAGCGGAACAAAGCCAGCTGATGCGTTTGCTGCAAAATTTCGCAGCAACACGGAGCTGGAATTGGCGAAGCCTGACGACAACACTTCACTCATTGACTTCAGCGGGTGTTTTTACTCTTCATAAACCCATGGATGCGCGAGTTAAACTTACTCAGGCCAACTTATTGTCAACGCTATTTGATTCAATAATATTTAACTGCAACCAAAACACTGAAGCCAGGGATTTTGATGCCCGGGGAATCGTCAACCTGCTGTGGGCCATGGCGAAACTGGTGGACAACGGGCAAGAGCAGACACCAGAGTTCAACGAGGCCTTGGCCGCGCTGTTGCCCCATGTGAACGCACAGCAAGACCAATATAATGCCCAGGGGATCGCCAACCTGCTGTGGGCCCTGGCGAAACTGATGGACAACGGGCAGGAGCGAACGCAAGAACTCAACGAGGCCGTGGCCTCGCTGTTGCACCACGTGAACGCACAGAAAGACCAATTTATTCCTCAGCATCTCGCCAGCCTGCTGTGGGCCATAACGAAACTGATGGACAACGGGCAGGAGCAGACACCAGAGTTCAACGAGACCGTGGCCGTGCTGTTGCTCCGAGTGAACGCACATAGAGCTAACTTCAAACCTCAGGAAATTACCAACCTGTTGTGGGCCATAGCGAAACTGGTGGACAACGGGCAGGAGCAGACACCAGGACTCAAAGAGGCCGTGGCCGCGCTGTTGCCCCACGTGAACGCACAGAAAGACCAATTTAATGCCCAGGACATCGCCAACCTGCTGTGGGCCATGGCGAAACTGGCTGGCAACGGGCAGAAGCAGACACCAGAATTCAACGAGACCCTGGCCGCGCTGTTTCCCCAAGTGAACGCACAGAAACCTGACTTTAAGCCACAGGGGATCGCCAACGTGCTGTGGGCCATGGCGAAACTGCTGGACAACGGACAGGAGCGAACACCAGGGCTCAAAGAGACCATAGCCGCGCTGTTGCCCCTCGTGATCGCACAGAAAGACCAATTTAATGCCCAGGGGATCGCCAATCTGCTGTGGGCCTTGGCAAAACTGGTGGACAACGGGCAGGACCGGACACCAGATCTCAACGAGGCCGTGGCCGCGCTGTTGCCCCTCTTGAAAGCACAGAAAGTGCAATTTAATGTCCAGGATATCGCCAACCTGCTGTGGGCCCTGGTGAAACTGGTGGACAAAAGGCTGGAGCGGACACCTGGTCTCAACGAGGCCGTGGCCGTGCTGTTGCCCCAAGTGAACGCACAGAAAGCTAACTATAAACCACAGGCAATCACCAACCTGCTGTGGGCCATGGCGAAGCTGGTGGACAACGGGCTGGAGCAAACACCAGAGCTTAAAGAAGCTGTGGCCGCACTGTTGCCCCACGCGAATGCACAGAAAGACCAATTTAATGCCCAGGGTATTGCCAACTTGCTGTGGGCCACGGCCAAACTGGGTGAACTCGTTGAGCTGAACGTGGCTATCTCTACGTTTGAATCGCTCGTCTATCGAATCAGTGAGAACCTTCAGTTTTCTCAGGAAGGGATATCGATGTCTCTCTGGGGAGTCATGGTATGCTGTGCCAGGTTGGCTCTATACTCCAATACCTATAAAAATAACTTACTTGAAAAGCACATGGGTGACCTGTTGACTCGCCTGGAAAATACATCACCAGATAATGAAGAGGATCAATCCATCATGATCATGGCCGCAAGTTGGCTTGGCAGGCCCTGTCCGGTGGTTTGCCATTACCAGACAAACATTTCAAAAACCCAGGCCGACTTCCGTGATCAACTCAAATCATCTATTCCATCTCTGCAGATTGAAGAAGAAAAGAGTCTGAACTCATTACCTCCGGTTGACCTGCTACTGCCAGATCACAACATGGTGATTGAAGTTCAGGGACCGTCTCATTACGTGAGTGGTGATTTCAAAACCAGGAATGGTTCGACTCTGCTTAAAATCGCACTGTTGCAAAAAGCAGGATTTGAGGTCATTGAAATCCCGGCTAACCAGCTTTTGAACAAAGGTTTAATGAAACCATATATTGATCAAATAAAGATCAGGGTAAGCCCGCTACAGGGTCATGACACTGTATCACTTAAAAGAGGGTGGGCAGGTGCGGCATACGTTACTGCCGAAAAACAGTTAGGAGAGCAAACCGGTAAACCAGCAAAGAGGAAGAAAACAAACAGCCAGTAATCGCCTTCCTCCCATCATGACTCAAGTAAACTTTTCCGCCAAATGAACTTCTGAACAGAACAGCAGTCTGCTTTTTATATTTTCATGAATTAATGAAATATAATTATGGATAGAAGTTCTGCTGGTATCTGTGGTCAATACGCAAGATCAGGTAATGATGACAACCAACCGAATGGCCATGCCGCTTCCAGGCGTGGGCGATATAGACAAACCACAGTCAGACAATGGGATAATACCCGACGCACAACCCCGGGGCGTAATAAATTTTACCATTCTTCTGCCACAGGCCCTTCTCAATATCTACTGCGCCGTTCAGTAAACCCAGCTCAAAATTTTCATGCCCTCATCGAACCAGAAATAATGGCTGGTCTGGTGAGACAATCGGATCGTTTCGGTCATCGCTATGATGGGAGAGATCACGGTCGGTATGCCAGTTCAATTAAAAAATACTCATCAGCTGCTAAAAGACCGTTAAATCGAACAGAACAAAGCCAGCTGATGCGCTTGCTGCAAAATTTTACGTAACACGTCGCTGGAATTGGCGAAGCCTGACGACAACACTGCACTCATTCACTTCAGCGGGTGTTTTTACCCCTCATAAACCCATGGATGAGCGTGTCCAGCTCACTCAAGCTGCCTTATTATCGACGCTACTGGATGCAATAATATTCAAGTGTAACCAAAAACCTGAAGCCAGTGATATTGGTGCTCAGGAAATCGCTAACCTGCTGTGGGCCATGGCGAAACTGGTGGACAAAGGGCAGGAGCGGACACCAGAACTCAACGAGGTCGTGGCGGTGTTGTTGCCCCATGTTAATGCACAAAAAGACCAATTTACTCCTCAGCATATCGCCAACCTGCTGTGGGCCATGGCGAAACTGGTGGACAACGGGCAGGAGCCGACACCAGAGCTCAAAAGGGCCTTGGCCGCGCTGTTGTCCCACGTGTACGCACAGAAAGCTCACTTTAAACCTCAGGAATTCACCATCCTGCTGTGGGCCGTGGCGAAACTGGTGGACAGCGGGCTGGAGCGAACACCGGAGCTCAAAGATGCTGTGGCCGCACTGTTGCCCCACGTGAATGCACAGAAAGACCAATTTATTCCCCAGCATATCGCCAACCTGCTGTGGGCCATGGCCAAACTGGTGGACAACGGGTACGAGCAGACACCAGAGTTCAACGAAGCGGTGGCTGCGCTGTTGACCTGCGTGATCGTACAAAAAGCCAACTTTAACCCACAGAAAATCACCAACCTGCTGTGGGCCATGGCTAAACTGGTGGACAACGGGCAGGAGCAGACACCAGGGTTCAACGAGACTGTGGTCGCGCTGTTGCCCCTCG
>NZ_JAGHQW010000076.1 GCF_017744115.1 Salinisphaera sp. G21_0
GTGGTTTAAAGTGAGCTTTCTGTATGTTTACGTGAGGCAACAGCGCGGCCACGGCCTCTTTGAGTTCTGCTGTCCGTTCCTGCCCGTTGTCTACCAGTTTCGCCATGGCCCACAGCAGGTTGGCGATTTCCTGTGGTTTAAAGTGAGCTTTTGGTGCGTTCACGTGGGGCAACAACGCGGCTACGGCCTCTTTGAGCCCTGGTGTCCGCTCCTGTCCGCTGTCCACCAGTTTCACTATGGCCCACAGCAGGTTGGCGATTTCCTGTGGTTTAAAGTGAGCTGTCTGTACGTGGGGCAACAGTGCGGCCACGGCCTCTCTAAGCTGTGGTGTCCACTCCTGCCCGTTACCCACCAGTTTCGCCATGACCCACAGCAGGTTGGCGACACCCTGGGCATCAATATCCCTGGCTTGTGGTTTTTGGTTGCACTTGAATATTATTGCATCAAGTAGCGTTGACAATAAGGCAGCTTGAGTACGCTTAACACGCTCATCCATGGGTTTATGAGGGGTAAAAACACCTGCTGAAGTCAATGAATGAAGTGTTGTCGTCAGGCTTCGCCAATTCCAGCTCCGTGTTGCGGTAAAATTTTGCAGCAAACGTATCAGCTGGCTTTGTTCCGCTCGATTTAACGGTCTTTTAGACGCTGACGTGTATTTTTTAATTGAACTGGCATATTGACCGTGATGTCTCCCATCATAGCGATGACCGAAACGATAAGATTTACTCACCAGATCATCCATTATTTCCTGTTTGATGAGCGCATTAAAATCTTGAGCAAGGTTTACTGAACGGCGCTGTAGATGTTGAGAAGTGCATGCGTCAGAAGAACGGTTAAATTTATTACGCCCAGGGTTAGTGCGTGGGGTATCATCCCACCTGACTGTGGCATGTCTATATCGTCCACGTCTTGAAGAAGCGGCATGGTCATTCGGTTGGTTGTAATCATTATCTGATCTTGTGTATTGACCACTGATACCAGCAGAGCTTCTATCCATAATTATATTTCATTAATTAATGAAAATATAAAAAGCAGACTGCGGTTCTTTTCAGAAGTTCATTTTGCTGGAATGTTTGTAAACATAGTCGGCTGGGGAAATATATCTACTCCTGATGCCATCAATCCGTTATTTTCAGAACATCCTGGGCGAGATGTATGGGCAACAGATGTTCAACACTGGCATTCCTTCCCGGAATGTGAAAAAGGTTCTTGAGTCATGATGGGAGGAAGGCGATTACTGGATGTTTGTTTTCTTACTCTTTGCCGGTTTACCGCTTTGCTCATCTGAATGTTCTTCGGCGATTAAGTAACCATAATCTGAGGGTTGCCTGCCTTTATCAGCAGTAACGCATGCCTCATCAGCCCACTTTCTTTTAAGTGATACAGAGCCATGCCCCTGTGGCGGGAAGCCTGTTCTGGTCTTTATTTGATCAATGTATGGTTTCATTAAATCCTGACTCAAGAGCATGTTAACCGGAATTTCAATGACCTCAAATCCTGCTTTTTGCAACAGAGCGATTTTCAGCAGAGTCGAACCATTCCTGGTTTTGAAATCACCACCAACGTAATGATACGGTCCCTGAACTTCAATCACCATGTTGTGATCTGGCAGTAGCAGGTCAACCGGAGGTAATGAATTCAGACTCTTTTCTTCTTCAATCCTCAAAGATGGAATGCATGAGTGGAGTTGATTGCGGAATTCAGATTGACGTTTTGAAACGATTGTCTGGTAATGGGGTACGACCGGACACGGTTTCCCAAGCCAACTTGCGGCCATCGCAATGATGCGTTGATCGTCTTCATTGTCCGGGGATGTATTTTCCAGGCGAATAAACAGGTCATCCATGTGCTTTTCCAGCACGTTACCTTTACTGGTATTTGGAACCAGAGATAACCTGGCACAGCATACCATTACTCCCCAGAGAGACATAAATATCCCTTGCTGAGAGAGCTGAGGGTTGTTACTGATCCGGTAGACAAGTGATTCGAACGTAGAGGTAACCACGTTCAGCTTAACCAGCTCACCCAGTTTTGCCATGGCCCACAGCAGGTTGGCGATATGCTGAGGAATAAATTGATCTTTCTGTGCGTTCACGAGGGGCAACAGCACAGCGACGGCCTCGTTGAACTCTGGTGTCTGCTCCTGCCCGTTATCCACCAGTTTCGCCATGACCCACAGCAGGTTGGTGATTTCCTGGGCATTAAATTGATCTTTCTGTACGTTTACGTGGGGGAACAGCGCGACCACAGTCTCGTTGAGTTCTGGTGTCCGCTCCTGCCCGTTGTCCAACAGTTTCGCCATGGCCCACAGCAGGTTGGCGATACCCTGTGGTTTAAAGTTTGCTTTCTGTGCGGTCACGAGGGGCAGCAGCACGGCTACGGCCTCGTTGAGCCCTGGTGTTTGCTTTTGCCCGTTGTCCGCCAGTTTCGCCATGGCCCACAGCAGGTTGGCGATACCCTGTGGTTTAAAGTTTGCTTTCTGTGCGTTCACGTGGGGCAAAAGCCCGGCTACGGCCTCGTTGAGCCCTGGTGTCTGCCCCTGCCCGTTGTCCACCAGTTTCGCCATGCCCCACAGCAGGTTGGTGATTTCCTGTGGTTTAAAGTTCGCTTTCTGTGTGTTCACGTGGGGCAACAGCACGGCCACGGCCTCGTTGAGTTCTGGTGTCCGCTCCTGACCGTTGTCCGCCAGTTTCGCCATGGCCCACACCAGGTTGGCGATTTCCTGTGGTTGAAAGTTAGCTTTCTGTGCGTTCACGTGGGGTAACAGCGCGGCCATCGCTTTGTTGAGGGCTGGTGTCCGCTTCTGGCCGCTATCCACCAGTTTTGCCATGGCCCACAGCAGGTTGGCGATATGCTGAGGAATAAATTGGTCTTTCTGTGCGTTCACGTGGGGCAACAGCGCGGCCACCGGCTGTTTGAGCCCAGGTATCCACTCCTGCCCGTTGTCCACCAGTTTCGCCATGGCCCACAGCAGGTTGGCGATATCCTGGGCATTAAATTGGTCTTTCTGCACGTTCACATAGGGCAACAGCGTGGCCACGGCCTCTTTGATTTCTGGTGTTTGCTCCTGTCCGTTATCCACCAGCTTTGCCATGGCCCACAGCAGGTTGGCGATTTCCTGTGGTTTAAAGTTAGCTGTCTGTGCGTTCACTTGGGGCAATAGCGCGGCCACGGCCTCGTTGAGTTCTGGTGTTCGCTTTTGCCCGTTGTCCACCAGTTTCGCCATGGCCCACAGCAGGTTGGTGATACCCTGAGCATTAAATTGGTCTTTCTGTGCGTTCACTTGGGGCAATAGCGCAGCCACGGCCGCTTTAAGCTCTGGTGTCCACTCCTGCCCGTTGCCCACCAGTTTCGCCATGGCCCACAGCAGGTTGGCGATATGCTGGGCATTAAATTGGTCTTTCTGTACGTTCACGTGGGACAGCAGCGCGGCCACGGGCTGTTTGAGCCCTGGTATCCACTCCTGCCCATTGTCCACCAGTTTCGCCATGGCCCACAACAGGTTGGCGATATTCTGAGCATTAAATTGGTCTTTCTGTACTTTCACATGGGGCAACAGCGTGGCCACGGCCCCTTTGATTTCTGGTGTTTGCGCCTGCCCGTTATCCACCAGCTTTGCCTTGGCCCACACCAGGTTGGCAATTTCCTGTGGTTTAAAGTTAGCTGACTGTGCGTTCACGTGGGGCAATAGCGCGGCCACGGCCTCGTTGAGCCCTGGTGTCCGATCCTGGCCGTTGTCCACCAGTTTCGCCATGGCCCAGAGCAGGTTGGCGATACCCTGTGGTTTAAAGTTAGCTTTCTGTGTGTTCACAAGGAGCAATAGCGTGGCAACGGCTTGGTTGAGTTTTGGTGTCCGCTCCTGCCCGCTGTCCACCAGTTTCACTATGGCCCACAGCAGGTTAGTGATTTCCTGTGGTTTAAAGTGAGCTTTCTGTGCGTTCACGAGGGGCAACAGCGCGGCTACGGCCTCTTTGAGCTCTGGTGTCCGCTTCTGCCCGCTGTCCACCAGCTTCGCCATGGCCCATAGCAGGTTGGCGATCCCCTGGGCATCAATATCCCATGCTTCAGGTTTTTGATTGCACTTGAATTTTGTTGCATCAAGCAAAGTCGATAATAAGGCACCTTGAGTGAGCTGAACACGCTCATCCGTGGGCTTATGTGTGGTAAAAACACCCGCTGAAGTAAATGAATGAAGTGTTGTCGTCAGGCTTCGCCAATTCCAGCTCGGCGTTGCTGTGAAATTTTGCAGCAAACGTATCAGCTGGCTTTGTTCAGCTCGATTTAAGGGTCTTTTAGAGGCTAACGTGTACTTCTTAATTGAACTGGCAAATTGCCCGTGATTTCTCCCATCATAGCGATGACCGAAACGACCCGATTTACTCACCAGGCCATCCATTATTTCTTGTTTAATGAGGGCATTGAAATCTTGAGCAGGGTTTACTGAACGGCCCTGTAGATATTGAGAAGAGCTTACGGCAGAAGAATGGTAAAATTCATTACGCCCCGGAGTAGTGCGGAGGGGATTATCCCTCTGTACGACTGTGCTATGTCTATATTGCACACGCCTTGAAGAAGCGGCATGGTCATTCGGTTGGTTGTAATCATTATCTGGTTTTGCGTATTTACCACTGGTACCAGCAGAACTTCTATTCATAATTACATTTCATTAATTCATGAAAATATAAAAAGCAGACTGCTGTTTTGTTCAGAAGTTCATTTTGCTGGAATGTTTATAAATGTAAACAGTTGGGGAAATACATCTACTCCTGATGCCACCCATCCATTATTTTCAAATCATCTGAGGCGGGATGTATGGGCAACAGGTGTTCAACACTGGCATTCCTTCCCGGAATGTTAAAACGGTTCTTGAGTCATGATGGGAGGAAGGCGATTACTGGATGTTTGTTTTCTTCCTCTTTGCTGGTTTACCGCCTTGCTCATCTGAATGTTCTTCGGCGGTCAAGTAACCGTGATCTGAGGGTTGCCTGCCTTTATCAGCAGTAACGTATGCCTCATCTGCACACCTTCTTTTAAGTGATACAGAGCCATGCCCCTGTGGTGGGATGCTTGTCCTGGTCTTTATTTGATCAATGTATGGTTTCATTAAATCCTGACTCAAGAGCATGTTAACCGGAATTTCAATGACCTCAAATCCTGCTTTTTGCAACAGAGCGATTTTCAGCAGAGTCGAACCCTTCCTGGTTTTGAAATCACCACCCACGTAATGAGAGGGTCCCTGAACTTCAATCGCCATGTTGTGATCTGGCAGTAGCAGGTCAACCGGAGGTAATGAATTCAGACTCTTTTCTTCTTCAATCCTCAAAGATGGAATGCATGAGTGGAGTTGATTGCGGAAGTCGGATTGACGTTTTGAAACGATTGTCTGGTAATGGGGTACGACCGGACACGGTCTCCCTAGCCAACTTGCGGCCATCGCAATGATGCGTTGGTCCTCTTCATTGTCCGGGGATGTATTTTCCAGGCGAATAAACAGGTCATCCATGTGCTTTTCCAGCACGTTACCTTTACTGGTATTGGGAACCAGAGATAACCTGGCACAGCATACCATTACTCCCCAGAGGGACATCAATATCGCTTGCTGAGAGAACTGAGGGTTGCCACTGATTCGGTCGACAAGCGATTTGAACGTGGAGGTTACCACGTTCAGCTCAATGAGTTCGCCCAGTTTCGCCATGGCCCACAGCAGGTTGGCAATATCCTGGGCATTACACTGGTTTTTCTGTGCCTTCACGTGAGGCAACAGCGCAGTCACGGCCTCATTGAACTCTGGTGTCTGCTCCTGCCCGTGGTCCACCAGTTTCGCCATGGCCCACAGCAGGTTGGCGATCGGTGTTAAATTAGCTTTCTGTGCGTTCACGCAAGGCAACAGTGCGGCCAGGGCCTCGCTGAGCTCTGGTGTCCGCTGCTGTCCGTTGTCCACCAGTTTCGCCATGGCCCACAGCAGGCTGGCGATATGCTGAGGAATAAACTGCTCTTTCTGAGTATTTACGTGGGGCAACAGTGCGGTCACGGCTTCTTCGATCTCTGGTGTCCGCTCCTGCTCATTGTCCACCAGCTTAGCCATGGCCCATAGCAGGTTGGAAATACCCTGGGCATTAAATTGCTCTATTTCCTCGTTTACCCGGTGCAACAAAGCTGCCACGGTCTCTTTGAACTCCGGTGTCTGTCGCTGGCCATTGTCCACCAGTTTCGCCATGGCCCAAAGCAGGCTGGTGATATGCCGGGGAATGAATTGGGTTTTCTGTGTGTTCACGTGGGGCAACAGCGCGGCCGCGGCCTTTTTGAGCTCTGGTATCTGCTCCTGCCTGTTGTCCACCAGTTTCGCCATGGCCCATAGCAGGTTGGTGACAGCCTGGGCTTTAAATTGGTCTTTCTGTGCGTTCACGTGAGGCAACAGCGCGGCCACGGCCTCGTTGAAAACCGGTGTCCGCTGCGGGCCGTTGTCCACCAATTTCGCCATGGCCCACAGCAGGTTGGTGATACCCTGTGCATTAAATCGGTCTTTATAGGCGTTTACCCGGGGCAACAGCGCGGCCACGGCCTCGTTGAACCCTGGTGTCCGCTGCAGGCCGTTGTCCACCAATTTCGCCATGGCCCACAGCAGGTAGACGATATGCTGAGGGTTAAATTGGTTTTTTTGCGCGTTTACGTGGGGCAACAGCGCGGCCACGGCCTCGTTGAAAACCGGTGTCCGCTGCTGGCCGTTGTCCACCAATTTCGCCATGGCCCACAGCAGGTTGGCGATATGCTGAGGATTAAATTGGTTTTTTTGTGCGTTGACTTGGGGCAATAGCGCGGCCACGGCCTCATTGAACTCTGGTGTCTGCTCCTGTCCGTTGTCCACCAGTTTCGCCATGGCCCACAGCAGGTTGGCGACATCCAGAGGCTTAAATCGGTCTTTCTGTGCTATCGCGTGGGGTAACAGCACGGCCACGGCCTCTTCGAGCTCTGGTATTTGCTCCTGCCCGTTGCCTGCCAGTTTCGCCATAGACCACAGCAAGTTGTTGATTTCCTGAGGAATAAATTGGTTTTTCTGTGCCTCCACGTGGGGCAACAGCGCGGCCACAGTTACTTTGAGCCCGGGTGTCAACTCCTGCCCGTAGTCCACCAGCTTCGCCATGGCCCACAGCAGGTTGGCAATATGCTGAGGAATAAATTGGTCTTTATGTGCGTTCACGTGGGGCAACAGCGCGGCCACGGCCATGTTGAACTCGGGTGTCCGCTCCTGCCCATTGTCCACCAGTTTCGCCATGGCCCACAGCAGGTTGGCGATACCCTGTGCATCAATATCCCTGGCGTGAGGTTTTTGGTTGCACTTGAATATGATTACCTCAAGTAGCGTTGACAGTAAGGCAGCCTGAGTACGCTTAACACGCTCATCAATGGGTTTATGAGGAGTAAAAACACCAGCTGAAGTCAATGAATGAAGTGTTGTCGTCAGGCTTCGCCAATTCCAGCTCCGCGTTGCTGTGAAATTTTGCAGCAAACGCATCAGCTGGCTTTGTTCCGCTCGATTTAACGGTCTTTTAGCAGTTGACGTGTATTTTTTAATTGAACTGGCATATTGACCGTGATTTCTCCCATCATAGCGATGTCCGAAGCGACCCGATTTACTCACCAGATCATCCATTATTTCCTGTTTGATGAGAGCATTAAAATCTTGAGCAGGGTTCACTGATCGGAACATTAGATTTTGAGAAGGGCATGCGTCAGAAAAGTGGTAAAATTCGTTACGCCCCGGGATAGTACGGAAGGGATTATCCCACTGTTCGACTGTGCCATGTCTATATTGCACACGCCTTGAAGAAGCAGCATGGTCATCCTGTCGGTTGAAATCATTATTTGATCTTGTGTATTGACCACTGATACCAGCAGAGTTTCTATCCATATTTATATTTCTTTAATTCATGAAAATATAAAAAGCAGACTGCGGTTCTTTTCAGAAGTTCATTTTGCTGGAATGTGTGTAAACGTAACCGGTTGTGGAAACACATCTACTCCTGTTGTCGTCAATCCGTTATTTTCAAATCATCCGGGGCAACAGGTGTTCAATACTGGCATTTCTTTCCGGCATGTGAAAACGGATCTTGAGTCATGATAGGAGGAAGGCAATTACTGGCTGGTTGTTTTCTTCCTCTTTGCGGGTTTACCGATTTGCTCATCTGAATGTTCTTCTGCAGTTAAGTAACCGTGATCTGAGGGTTGCCTGTCTTTATCAGCAGTAACGTATGCCGCATCTGCCCACCTTCTTTTAAGTGATACAGAGCCATGCACCTGTGCCGGGCAGCCTATCCTGGTCTTTATTTGATCAATGTATGGTTTCATTAAATACTGACTCAAGAGCATGTTAACCGGAATTTCAATGACCTCAAATCCTGATTTTATCAGCAGTGCGATTTTCAGCAGAGTCGAACCCTTCCTGGTTTTGAAATCACCACCCACGTAATGATAGGGACCCTGAATTTCAATTACCATGTTGTGATCTGGCAGTAGCAGGTCAACCGGAGGTAATGAGTTCAGACACTTTTCTTCTTCAATCCTCAAAGATGGAATGCATGATTGGAGTTGATTGCGGAAGTCGGATTGACGTTTTGAAACGATCGCATGGTAATGGGGGACGAACGGACACGGTCTGTCAAGCCAACTTGCGGCCTGGGCAATGGTATGTTGATCCTCTTCATTGTGCAGGAATGTATTTTCCAGTCTGGTAAACAGGTCATCCATGGGCTTTTCAAGCACGTGATTTTTATTGGCATTGGCGACCAGAGACAGCCTGGCACAGCAGACCATTACTCCCCAGAGAGACATCAATATGGCTTTCTGAGAGAGCTGAGGGTTTTCACTGATTCGGTAGACCAGCGACTCGAAGGTGGATGTAACCACGTTCAGCTCAACGAACTCACCCAGTTTCGCCATGGCCCACAGAAGGTTGGCGATTTCCTGTGGTTTAAAGTGAGCTTTCTGTGCGTTCACGCGGGGCAACAGCGCGGCCACAGCCTCGTTGTGACCTGGTGTCTGCTTCTGTCCGTTGTCCACCAGTTTCGCCATGGCCCACAGCAGGTTGGCGATACCCTGGGCATTAAATTGGTCTTTCTGAGTGTTCACGTGTGGCAACAGTGCGGCTACGGCTTCTTTGAGCCCTGGTGTCTGCTTCTGTCCGTTGTCCACCAGTTTCGCCATGGCCCACAGAAGGTTGGCGATTTCCTGTGGTTTAAAGTGAGCTTTCTGTGCGTTCACGCGGGGCAACAGCGCGGCCACAGCCTCGTTGAGACTTGGTGTCTGCTTCTGTCCGTTGTCCACCAGTTTCGCCATGGCCCACAGCAGGTTGGCGATACCCTGGGCATTAAATTGGTCTTTCTGAGTGTTCACGTGTGGCAACAGCGCGGCTACGGCTTCTTTGAGCCCTGGTGTCTGCTCCTGCCCGTTGTTCACCAGTTTCGCCACGGCCCACAGCAGGTTGGCAATACCCTGGGCATTAAATTGGTCTTTCTGTACTTTCACGTGGTGCAACAGCGCTGCCACGGTCTCTTTGAGCCATGGTGACCACTCCTGCCCGTTGTCCACCAGTTTCGCCATGGCCCACAGCAGGTTGGCAATACCCTGGGCATTAAATTGGTCTTTCTGTACTTTCACGTGGTGCAACAGCGCTGCCACGGTCTCTTTGAGCCATGGTGACCACTCCTGCCCATTGTCCACCATTTTTGCCAAGGCCCACAGCAGGTTGGCGATATGCTGAGGAAGAAATTGGTCTTTCTGTGCGTTCACGTGGGGCAATAGCGTGGCCACGGTCTCTTTGAGAACTGGTGTCTGCTCCTGCCCGTTGTTCACCAGTTTCGCCATGGCCCACAGCAGGTTGGCGATACCCTGTGGTTTAAAGTGAGCTTTCTGTGTGTTCACGAGGAGCAACAGCCTGACAACGGCCTCGTTGAGTTCTGGTGTCTGCTCCTGCCCGCTGTCCACCAGTTTCACTATGGCCCACAGCAGGTTGGCGATTTCCTGTGGTTTAAAGTGAGCTTTCTGTGCGTTCACGCAGGTCAACAGCGCAGCCACTGTTTCGTTGAACTCTGGTGTCTGCTCGTACCCCTTGTCCACCAGTTTTGCCATGGCCCACAGCAGGTTGGCGATATCCTGAGCATTAAATTGGTCTTTCTGTACGTTCACGTGAGGTAACAGCGTGGCCACGGCCTCTTTGATTTCTGGTGTTTGCTCCTGCCCGTTATCCACCAGCTTTGCCATGGCCCACAGCAGGTTGGCGATTTCCTGTGGTTTAAAGTTAGCTGTCTGTGCGTTCACGAGGAGCAACAGCGCGGCCACAGCCTCGTTGAGTTCTGGTGTCCGCTCCTGCCCGCTGTCCACCAGTTTCACTATGGCCCACAGCAGGTTGGCGATTTCCTGTGGTTTAAAGTGGGCTTTCTGTGCGTTCACGTGGGGCAACAGCGCGGCCACAGCCTCTTTGAGCTCTGGTGTCCGCTCCTGCCCGCTGTCCACCAGTTTCGCTGTGGCCCACAGCAGGTTGGCAATTCCCTGGGCATCAATATCCCTGGCTTGAGATTTTTGGTTGCACTTGAATATTATTGGATCAAACAGAGTGGACAATAAGGCAGCTTGAGTGAGCTGAACACGCTCATCAATGGGCTTATACGGGGTAAAAACACCCGCTGAAGTAAATGAATGAAGTGTTGTCGTCAGGCTTCGCCAATTCCAGCTCCGCGTTGCGGTAAAATTTTGCAGCAAACGAATCAGCTGGCTTTGTTCCGCTCGATTTAACGGTCTTTTAGACGTTGACGTGTATTTTTTAATTGAACTGGCATATTGACCGTGATTTCTCCCATCATAGCGATGACCGAAACGATCCGATTTACTCACCAGACCAGCCATTATTTCCCGTTTGATGAGAGCATTAAAATCTTGAGCAGAGTTTACAGAACGCCGCAGTAGATATTGAGAAGAGCGTGCAGTAGAAGAATGGTAAAATTCATTGCGCCCCGGGGTAGTGCGGAGGGGATTATCCATCTGTCTGACCAGGCCATGTCTATATTGCATACGCCCTGAAGAAGAAGTGACATGGCCATCCGGTCGGTTGTAATAATTACCTGATCTTGTGTATTGACCACTGATACCAGCAGAGCTTCTATCCATAATTATATTTCATTAATTCATGGAAATATGAAAAGCAGACTGCTGTTCTGTTCAAAAGTTCATTTTGCTGAAATATCTATAAACGTAAACGGTTGGGGAAACACATCTACTCCTGATGTCACCCATCCGTTATTGCCAAATCACCAGGGGCAAGATTCATGGGTAACAGGTGTTCAACGCTGGCAATCCTTCCCTGGAATGTGAAAAAGGTTATTGAGTCATGATGGGAGGAAGGCGATTACTGGCTGTTTGTTTTCTTCCTCTTTGCCGGTTTACCGGTTTGCTCCTCCGAATGTTCTTCGGCAGTCAAGCAACCATGATCTGAGGGTTGCCTGCCTTTATCAGCAGTAACGTATGCCTCATCTGTCCAGCCTCTTTTAAGTGATACAGAGTCATGACCCTGTGGCGGGATGCTTACCCTGATCTTTATTTGATCAATACATCGTTTCATTACATCTTTGTTCCAAAGCTGGTTAACCGGGATTTCAATAACCTCAAATCCTGATTTTTGCAGCAATGCGATTTTAAGCAGAGTCGAACCATTTCGGTTTTTGAAATCATTACTTACGTAATGAGACGGTCCCTGAATTTCAATAACCATGTTGTGATCTGGCAGTAGCAGGTCAACCGGAGGTAATGAATTCAGACTCTTTTCTTCTTCAATCCTCAAAGATGGTATGCATGATTGGAGTTGATCGCGGAAGTCGGATTGAAGTTTTGAAATGATGGTCTGGTAATGGGGGACGACCTGACATGCTCTCCCAAGCCAACTGGCGGCCATGGCAATGATGGATTGATTCTCTTTATTACCTGGGGATGTATTATCCAGGCGGGTAAACAGGTCATGCATGTGCTTTTCAAGATTTTTACTGGCATTGGAGACCAGAGACAACCTGGCACAGCATACCATTACTCCCCAGAGAGACATCAATATTACTTGCTGAGAGAGCTGAGAGTTTTGACTGATTCTGTGGACAAGAGATTCGAACGTGGATTTAACCACGTTTAGCTCAACGAGCTCACCCAGTTTTGCCATGGCCCACAGCAGGTTGGCGATTTGCTGAGGAATAAATTGGTCTTTCATTGCGTTCACGTGGGGCAACAGCACGGCCACGGTCTCGTTGAGCCCCGGTGTCTGTTCCTGTCCGTTGTCCACCAGTTTTGCCATGGCCCAAAGCAGGTTGGCGATTTCCTGTGGTTTAAAGTTAGCTTTCTGTGCGTTCACGTGTGGCAATAGCGCGGTCAAGGCCTCTTTGAGCTCTGGTGTCCCCTCATGCCCTTTGTCCGCCAGTTTTGCCATGGCCCACAGCAAGTTGGCAATAGCCTGTGTCTTAAATTGGTCTTTCTGTGCGTTCACGTGGGGCAACAGCGCGGCCACAGCCTCGTTGAGCCCTGGTGCCTGCTCCAGCCCGTTATCCACCAGTTTCGCCATGGCCCACAGCAGGTTGGCGATACCCTGTGGTTTAAAGTTAGCTTTCTGTGTGTTCACATGGGGCAACAGCACGGCCACGGCCTCGTTGAGCCCTGGTGTTCGCTCCTGCCCACTGTCGACCAGTTTCGCAATGGCCCACAGCAGGTTGGCGATATGCTGAGGAATACATAGGTCTTTCTGTGCGTTCACGTGTGGCAACAGTTTGGCCACGGCCTTGTTGAGCTCGGGTGTCTGCTCCTGACCGTTGTCCACCAGTTTCGCCATGGCCCACAGCAGGTTGGTGGTTTCCTGTGGTTTAAAGTGAGCTTTCTGTGCGTTCACATGGGGCAACAGCGCGGCCACGGCCTCGTTGAGCCCTGGTGTCTGCTCCTGCCCGTTGTCCACCAGTTTCGCCATGGCCCACAGCAGGTTGGCAACACCCTGGGCATCAAATTGGTTTTTCTGTGCGTTCACTTGGGGTAACAGCGCGGCCACGGCCTCTTTAAGCTCTGGTGTCCACTCCTGTCCATTGTCCACCAGTTTCGCCATGGTCCACAGTAGGCTGGTGATTTCCTGAGGTTTAAAGTGAGCTTTCTGTACGTTCACGTCTGGCAACAGCACGGCCACGGTCTCGTTGAGCCCTGGTGTTTGCTTTTGCCCGTTGTCCACCAGTTTCGCCATGGCCCACAGCAGGTTGGCAATACCCTGTGTCTTGAATTGGTCTTTCTGTGCGTTCACGTGGGGCAACAGCGCGGCCACGGCATCGCTGAGTTCTGCTGTTCGGTTCTGCCCGTTGTCGACCAGTTTCGCCATGGCCCACAGCAGGTTGGCGATTTCCCGTGGGTTAAAGTTAGCTTTCTGTGCGATCACCCGGGGCAACAGCGCAGCCACGGTCTCTTTGAGCTCTGGTGTCAACTTCTGCACGTTGTCCACCAGTTTCGCCATGGCCCACAGCAGGTTGACGATACCCTGTGGTTTAAAGTTAGCTTTCTGAGCGTTCACGTGGGGCAACAGTTCGGCCACTGCCTCGTTGAGTTCTTGTGTCTGCCCCTGCCCGTTGTCCACGAGTTTCGCCATGGCCCACAGGAGGCTGGCGATTTCCTGGGGGTTAAAGTTAGCTTTCAGTGTTTTTACGTGGGGCAACAGCGCGGCCACGGCCTCTTTGATCTCTGGTGTCCGCTCCTGCCCGTTGTCCACCAGTTTCGTCATGGCCCACAGTATGTTGGCGATATGTTGAGGAATAAATTGGTCTTTCTGAGCGTTCACATGGGGCAACAGGGCGGCCACGGCCTCGTTAAGCTCTGGCGTCCGCTCTTGTCCTTTGTCCGCCAGTTTCGCCATGGCCCACAGCAGGTTGGCGGTTTCCTGTGGTTTAAAGTTAGCCTTCTGTGCGTTTACATGGGGCAACAGCGCGGCCACGGCCTCTTTGAGCCCTGGCATCAGCTCTTGCCAGCTGTCCAGCAGTTTCGCCATGGCCCACAGCAGGTTGGCGATTCCCCGGGCATCAATATCCCTGACTTCAGGTTTTTGGTTGCAGTTAAATATTATTGCATCAAGTAGCGTTGACAATAAGGCAGCTTGAGTAAGCTTAACACGCTCATCCATGGGTTGATGAGGGGTAAAAACACCCGCTGAAGTAAATGAATGAAGTGTTGTCGTCAGGCTTCGCCAATTCCAGCTCCGTGTTGCTTTAAAATTTTGCAGCAAACGTATCAGCTGGCTTTGTTCCGCTCGATTTAACGGTCTTTTAGCAGCTGACGTGTATTTTTTAATTGAACTGGCATATTGCCCGTGATTTCTCCCATCATAGCGATGACCGAAACGATCCGATCTACTCAGCAGACCATCCATTATTTCCTGTTGGGTGAGCCCATTAAAATCTTGAGCAGGATTTACTGAACGGCGCAGTAGATATTGAGAAGAGTGTGCGGTAGAAGAATGGTAAAATTCATTACGCCTTGGGGCTGTCCGGGAGGGAGGATCCCATTGTCTGACTGTGGTTTGTCTATATCGTCCGCGCCTTGAAGAAGCGGCATGGTCATTCGGTTGGTTGTAATCATTATTTGATCTTGTGTATTGACCACTGATACCAGCAGAGCTTCTATCCATAATTATATTTCATTAATTCATGAAAATATAAAAAGCAGACTGCTGTTTTGTTCAAAAGTTCATTTTGCTGCAACGTCTATAAACGTAAACGGTTGGGGAAACACATCTACTCCTGATGCCATCAACCCGTTATTTTCAAATCATCCGGGGCAACAGGTGTTCAACACTGGTATTCCTTTCCGGCATGTGAAAACGGATCTTGAGTCTTGATAGGAGGAAGGCAATTACTGGCTGTTTGTTTTCTTCCTTTTAGCGGGTTTACCGGTTTGATCCTCTGAATGTTCTTCGGCAGTCAGGTAACCATGATCTGAGGGTTGCCTGCCGTTATCAGCAGTAACGTATGCCGCATCTGCCCACCTTCTTTTCAGCGATACAGAGCCATGCTCCTGTGGCGGGAAGCCTGTCCTGGTCTTTATTTGATTAATGTATGGTTTCATTAAATCCTGATTGCAAAGCCTGTTAACCGGAATTTGAATGACCTCAAATCCTGCTTTTTGCAACAGTGCGATTTTAAGCAGAGTCGAACCATTCCTGGTGTTAAAATCACCACCCACGTAATGAGAGGGCCCCTGAATTTCAATTACCATGTTGTGATCTGGCAGTAGCAGGTCAACCGGAGGCAGTGAATTCAGACTCTTTTCTTCTTCAATCTGCAAAGAGGGAAAGCATGATTGGAGTTGATCGCGAAAGTCGGATTGACGTTTTGACCTGGTAGTCTGGTAATGGGGGACGACCGGACACTCTCTGCCAAGCCAACTTGCGGCCTGGGCAATGATGCGTTGATCCTCTTCATTGTGCAGGAATGTAATTTCCAGACGGGTAAACAGGTCATCCATGTGCTTTTCAAGCCAATTATTGTAATTGGAGTCCAGAGACAATCTGGCACAGCAAACCATTACTCCCCAGAGAGACATCAATATGTCTTGCTGTGAGAGCTGAGGGTTTTCACTGATTCGGTTAACAAGCGATTCGAACACAGAGGTCACCAGGTTCAGCTCAACGAACTCACCCAGTTTCGCCGTGGCCCACAGCAGATTGGCGATCTCCTGTGGTTTAAAGTTAGCTTTCTGTGTGTTCACGTGGCGCAACAGCGTGGCCACGACCTCGTTGAGTTCTGATGTCCACTTCCCGTTCTCCACCAGTTTCGCCATGGCCCACAGAAGGTTGGCGATTCCCTGTGGTTTAAAGTTAGCTTTCGCTGCGTTCACGTGAGGCAACAGCGCAGCCACGGCCTCGTTAAACACTGATGTCCGTTCCTGCCCGCTATCCACCAGTTTCGCCATGGCCCACAGCAGGTTGGCAATACCCTGTGGTGTAAAGTTATCTTTCTGTGCGTTCACGTGTGGCAACAGCGAGGCCACGGCCTCTTTAAGCTCTGGTGTCCTATCCTCCCCGTTGTCCAGCAGTTTCGTCATGGCCCACAGCAAGTTGGCGCTTTCTTGTGGTTTAAAGTCAGCTTTCGCTGCGTTCACGTGAGGCAACAGCGCGGCCACGGCCTCGTTGAGCTGTGGTGTCCGAACCAGTCCGTTGTCCACCAGTTTCGCCGTGGCCCATAGCAGGTTGGCGATTTCTTGTGGATTAAAGTTAGCTTTCGCTGTGTTGACGAGTGGCAACAGCGCGGACACGGTCTCTTTGAGCAGCGGTGTCCGCTCCAGCCCGTTGTCCACCAGTTTCGCCATGGCGCATAGCAGGTTGGCGATTTCCTGTGGTTTAAAGTTAGCTTTCTGTGCGTTCACGAATGGCAACAGCGCGGCCACGCCCTTGTTGAGCCCCGGTGTCTGCTCCAGCCCCTTGTCCACCAGTTTTGCCATGGCCCACAGCAAGTTGGCGATATGCTGAGGAATAAATTGGTTTTTTTTTGCGTTCACGTAGGGCAACAGTGTGGCCACAGCCTCTTTGAGCCCTGGTGTCCGCTCCTGCCCGTTGTCCATCAGTTTTGACATGGCCCACAGCAGGTTGGCGATACCCTGTGGTTTAAAGTTAGCTTTCGCTGCGCTCACGTGGGGCAACAGCGCAGCCAACGCCTCGTTGAACTCTGGTGTTCGCTTTTGCCCGTTGTCCACCAGTTTCGCCATGGCCCACAGAAGGTTGGCGATACCCTGTGGTGTAAAGTTAGCTTTCTGTGCGCTCACATGGGGCAACAGCGCGGCCACGGTTTCGTTAAACCCTGGCATCCTCTGTGGCCAGTTGTCCACCAGTTTCGCCATGGCCCATAGCAGGTTGGCGATACCCTGGGCATTAGATTGGTCTTTCTGCGCGTTAATATGGGGCAACAACACGGCCACGGCCTTTTTGAACTCTGGTGTTCGCTCCTGCCCGTTGTCCACCAGTTTCGCCATGGCCCACAGCAGGTTGGCGACACCCTGGGCATCAATATCCATGACGTGAGGTTTTTGGTTGCACTTGAATATGATTGCCTCAAGTAGCGTTGACAGTATGGCATCCTGAGTTTGCTTAACACGCTCATCCATGGGTTGATGAGAAGTAAAAACACCGGCTGAAGTCAATGAATGAAGTGTTGTGGTCAGGCTTAGCCAATTCCAGCTCGGCGTTGCGGTAAAATTTTGCATCAAACGCATCAGCTGGCTTTGTTCTGCTCGATTTAACGGTCTTTTAGACGCTGACGTGTATTTTTTAATTGAACTGGCATATAGACCGTGATCTCTCCCATCATAGCGATGACCGAAACGATCCGATTTACTCACCAGACCATCCATGATCTCCTGTTTGATGAGACCATTAAAATCTCGAGCATTGTTTATTGAACGACACAGTAGATATTTAGAAGGGCGTGCAGCTGACGAATGGTAAAATTCATTGCGCCCCGGGGTAGTGCGGAGGGGCTTATCCCTCTGTCTGACTGGGCCATGTCTATATTGAACACACCTTGAAGGAGAAATGGGCTGGCCATCCTGTCGGTTGTAGTAATTATCTGGTCTTGTGTATTGACCACTGCTACCCGCAGAGCTTCTATCCATAATTATATTTCATTAGTTCATGGAAATATAAAAAGCAGACTGCGGTTCTTTTCAGAAGTTCATTTTGCTGAAATATCTATAAACGTAAAAGTAACAGAGATCTTGCCATCCTTTATCGGCAGTAAAATATGGGTGATCTGTGCCGTGTTTAAGTAATTGATACAAAGCCATGCCCCTGTGGCGGGATATCTGCCCTGGTCTTTATTTGATCAATACATCGTTTAATCGAATTCTGGCTCAAAAGCTGGTTAACCGGAATTTCAATGACCTCAAATCCTGCTTTTTGCAGCAGTGCGATTTTCAGCAGAGTAGAACCATTCCTGGTTTTGAAATCACCACCCACGTAATGAGACGATCCCTGAACTTCAATCACCATGTTGTAATCTGGCAGTATCAGATCCACCGGAGGTAATGAGTTCAGACTCTTTTCTTCTTCAATTTTCAAAGAGGGAATGCATGATTGGAGTTGATTGCGGAAGTCGGATTGAGGTTTTGAAATGATGTTCTGGTAATGGGGGACGACCGGACAGGCTCTGCCAAGCCAACTTGAGGCCATGGCAATGATGCGTTGATCATCTGCATTGTCCGGGGAGGTATTTTCCAGACGAGCAAACAGGTCATCCATGTACTTTTCAAGCCTGTTATTTTTATTGTCATGGGAGACCAGAGACAACCTGGCACAGCATACCATTATTCCCCAGAGCGACATCAATATGTCTTTCTGAGAGAGCTGAGGATTTTCACTGATTCGGTAAACAAGCGATTCGAACGTAGAGGTAACCACCTTCAGCGCAACGAGTTCTCCCAGTTTCGCCACGGCCCACAGCAGGTTAGCAATTTCCTGTGGTTTAAAGTTAGCTTTCTGTGTGTTTATGTGGGGCAACAGCGCGGTGACTGCCTCTTCGAATTCTGGTGTCCGCTCCTGCCCGTTATTCACCAGTTTTGCCATGACCCATAGCAGGTTGGCGATATGCTGAGGAATGAACTGGTCTTTTTGTGTGTTTACGTGTGGCAACAGGGCAGTCACGGCCTCTTTAAGCTCTGGTGTCCACCCTTGTCCGTTGTCCACCAGTTTTGCCATGGCCCACAGGAGGTTGGTGATTTCCTGTAGTTTAAAGTTCGCTTTCTGTCTGTTCACGTGGGGCAATAGCACGGCCACGGCCTCGTTGAGCTTGAGTGTCCGCTCCTGCCCGTTGTCCACCAGTTTTGCCATGGCCCACAGCAGGTTGGCGATTTCCTGTGGTTTAAAGTTAGCTTTCTGTGCGTTCACCTGGGGCAACAGTATGGCCACGGCTTTTTTGATGTCTGGTGTCTGCGCCTGCCCGTTGTCCACCAGTTTCGCCACGGCCCACAGCAGGTTGGCGATATGCTGAGGCATAAATTGGTCTTTCTGTTCGTTCACGTGGGGCAACAGCGCGGCCACGGCCTTTTTGAGGCTTGGTGTCAAGTTCAGCCTGTTGTCCACCAGTTTTGCCATGGCCCAAATCAGGTTGGCGATTTCCTGGGGTTTAAAGTTAGTTTTCTTAGCGCTCACACGGGGCAACAGCAGGGCCACGGCCTTGTTGAGCCCTGGTGTCCACTTCTGCCCGTTGTCCACCAGTTTCGCGATGGCCCACAGCAGGTTGGCGATGCCCTGGGTAATAAATTGGTCTATCTGTATGTTCACGCGGGGCAAAAGTAAAGCCAGGGTCTCTTTGAGCTCCGGTGTCAGTTTCTGCCCGCTGTCTACCAGTTTCGCCATGGCCCACAGCAGGTTGGCGATATGCTGGGGAATAAATTGGTCTTTCTGTGCGTTCACGTGAGGCAACAGGGCAGTTACGGTCCCATTGAGCCCTGGTGTCCAATCCTGCACGTTGTCTGCCAGTTTTGCCATGGCCCACAACACACAGGTGATACCCTGGGTATTAAATTGGTGTTTCTGTCTGTTCACGAGGGGCAACAGCGTGGCTGTGGCGTCGTTGATCTCTGGTGTCCGCTCCAGTCCGTTGTCTAGAAATTTCGCCATGGCCCACAGCAGGTTGGCGATATGCTGAGGAATAAATTGGTCTTTTTGTGTATTCATCTGGGGCAACAGTGCAGCCACTGCCGCTTTGAGCTCTGGCGTCAGCTCCTGCCCGTTGTCCACTAGTTTCGCCATGGCCCACAGCAGGTTGGTGATACCCTGTGGTGCAAAGTTGGCTTTCTGTGTATTCACGAGGAGCAACAGTGCGGCCACGGTCTGTTTGAGCCTTTGTGTTCGCTGCAGTCCGTTGTCCACCATTTTTGCAATGGCCCACAGCTGGTTGGCAATTTCCTGCGGTTTTTTAGCTTTCTGTGCGTTTACGTGGGGTAACAGCGCGGCTATGGCCTCTTTAAGCACTGGTGTCCATTCCTGCCCTTTTTCCACCAGTTTCGCCATAGCCCACAGAAGGTTGGTAATATGCTGGGCATTCAATTGGTCTTTCTGTGCGTTCACGTGGTGTAACAAAGCGACCACGGCCTGGTTGAACTCTGGTGTCCGTTCCTGCCCGTTGTCCAACAGTTTTGCCATGGCCCACAGCAGGTTGGCGACACCCTGGGCATCAATATCCCTGGCTGGAGGTTTTTGCCTGCACTTGGATATTATTGGATCAAGTAGCGTTGACAATAAGGCAGCTTGAGTACGCTTAACAACTTCATTCATGGGTTTATGAGGGATAAAAACGCCCGCTGACGTCAATGAATGAAGTGTTGTCGTCAGGCTCCGCCAATTCCAGCTCCGTGTTGCTGTGAAATTTTGCAGCAAACGCATCAGCTGGCTTTGTTCCGCTCGATTTAACGGTCTTTTAGCTGCTGATGAGTATTTTTTTATTGAACTGGCATACTGACCGTGATTTCTCCCATCATAGCGATGACCGAAACGTTCCGATTTACTCACCAGGTCAGCCACTATTTCCTGTTTGAGGAGGGCATTAAAATCCGGGGCCGGGTTTACAGAACGGCGCAGTAGATATTGAGAAGAGCGTGTGCCAGAAGACTGATAAAATTCATTGCGACCCGGTGCAGTGCGGGGGAGGGTATCCCATTGTCTGACTGTGGTATGTCTGTATCGCCCACGCCTTGAAGAAGGGGCATGGCCATTCGGTTGGTTGTAACCGTTATCTGGAGTTGTGTATTTGCCACTGATACCAGCAGAACTTCTATCCATAATTATATTTCATTAATTCATGAAAATATAAAAAGCAGACTGCTGTTCTGCCCAGAAGTTCATTTTGCGGAAAAGTTTACTTGAGTCATGATGGGAGGAAGGCGATTACTGGCTGCTTGTTTTCTTCCTCTTTGCTGGGTTGGTTTACTATTCTGAATGTTCTTCGGCAGTAATGTATGCAGCACCTGCCCACCCTCTTTTAAGTGATACACAGTCATGACCTTGTGACGCGATGCTTACCCTGATCTTTATTTGATCAATATATGGTTTCATTAAATCTTTGTTCAAAAGCTGGTTAGCCGGGATTTCAATGACCTGAAATCCTGCTTTTTGCAGCAGTGCGATTTTAAGCAGAGTCGAACCATTCCTGGTTTTGAAATCACCACCCACGTAATGAGAGGGGCCCTGAACTTCAATCACCATGTTGTGATCGGGCAGTAGCAGGTCAACCGGAGGTAATGAGTTGAGGCTCTTTTCTTCTTCGATCTTCAAAGATGGAATAGATAATTGGAGTTGATCGTGGAAGTCGGCCTGTTTTTTTGAAATGGCTGTCTGGTAATGGGGGACGACCGGACAGGCTCTGCCAAGCCAACTTGCGGCCTGGGCAATGGTGCGTTGATCCTCTTCATTGTGCAGGAATGTATTTTCCAGACGGGCAAACAGGTCATCCATGTGCTTTTCAAGCACGTTATTTTTATTGGTATTGGAGTCTAGAGCCAACCTGGCACAGCATACCATGACTCCCCAGAGAGACATCAATATCTCTTTCTGAGAAAACTGCTGGTTCTCACTGATTTGATAGACGAGCGATTCGAACGTAGAGGTAGCCACGTTCAGCTCCACGAGTTCACCCAGTTTGGCCGTGGCCCACAGCAGGTTAGAAATACCCTGGGCATTAAATTGGTCTTTCTGTGCGTTCACGAGGGGCAACAGCGCGACCACAGCCTCGTTGAGCCCTGGTGTCTGCTCCTGCCCGTTATCCACCAGTTTCGCCATGGCCCACAGCAGGTTGGCGATTTCCTGTGGGTTAAAGTTAGCTTTTTTTACGATCACGCAGGTCAACAGCGCAGCCACCGCTTCGTTGAACTCTGGTGTCTGCTCGTACCCGTTGTTTACCAGTTTTGCCATGGCCCACAGCAGGTTGGCGATTTCCTTGGCATTAAATTGGTCTTTCTGTGCGTTCACGCTGGGCAACAGCGCAGCCACGGCCTCTTTGAGTCCTGGTGTCTGCTCCTGCCCGTTGTCCACCAGTTTCGCCATGGCCCACAGCAGGTTGGCGATATGCTGAGGAATAAACTGGTCTTTCTCTGCGTTCACGTGGGGCAACATTACGGCCACAGCCTCTTTGAGCCCTGATGCCCACTTCTGCCCGTTGTCCACCAGTTTCGCCATGGCCCACAGCAGGTTATTGATTTCCTGTGGTTTAAAGTCAGCTTTCTGTGCGTTCACGCGGGGCAACAGCGCGGCCACGGTCTCGTTGAACTCTGGTGTCCGCTCCTGCCCGCTGTCCACCAGTTTCGCCATGGCCCACAGCAGGTTGGCGATTCCCTGAGGAATAAATTGTTTTTTCTGTGCGTTCACATGGGGCAACAACACGGCCACGGCCTCGTTGAGCCCTGGTGTTCGTTCCTGCCCGTTGTCCACCAGTTTCGCCATGGCCCACAGCAGGTTAGCGATTTCCTGAGCACCAATATTCCTGGCTTCAGGTTTTTGGTTGCACTTGAATATTATTGCATCCAGTAGCGTCGATAATAAGGCAGCTTGAGTGAGCTGAA
>NZ_JAGHQW010000077.1 GCF_017744115.1 Salinisphaera sp. G21_0
ATTATCAGGTAGCCGTTGTTCCCGCCCGGGTCAGGAAACCTCAGGATAAGGCCAAGGTTGAATCTGCCGTACAGGTGGTCGAACGCTGGATACTGGCCAGCCTGCGTAACCAGACATTCTTTACCCTACCGGCACTGAACAAAGCGATTCGAAGCCTGCTGGATGAGCTGAATAACAAACCGTTCCAGAAACTACAAGGTAGTCGTCGTTCACTGTTTGAGGAGCTGGACAAACCGGCACTCAAGCCTTTACCTGCAGAGCGTTATCAATACGCTGAGTGGATAGAGGCCCGGGTACACATTGATTACCATGTGTCAGTAGACGGCCATTACTACTCCGTGCCTTACCAACTGGCCAAAAAGCAACTCTCTGTTCGCTTCACCCAGAATACGGTTGAGTGCTTTTACCAGGGTAAACGGGTCGCCAGTCATCAACGGTTGTACCAGAAAGGCCGGTATAGCACTCAGCCTGAACACATGCCGGAAAAGCACAGACAGCATGCCGAGTGGACACCTGAGAGACTCCAGAACTGGGCTGCCCAAACAGGGCCTGAAACAGAAGCAGTGATACGACGAATCCTCTCAGACCGTCGCTATCCGCAACAGGGTTATCGCAGCTGCCTTGGCATCATGAGGCTGGGAAAAAGTTATGGTGGTGCCCGCCTTGAAAACGCCTGTCGTCGTGCACTGTATACTGATGCCTGCTCTTATCGCAGTCTCGAATCAATCCTGAAGCACAACCTGGATCAACAACCGCTGCCGCAACTGGAACCGGAACCTGCATTGCCGGATCATCATGAGAACCTTCGTGGCTCTGACTACTTCAACTAATCCATCACGAATAATAGAGAAAGGAACCAGAACCATGTTATTGAATCCAACATTAGAAAAACTGCAAACGCTGAAACTATCCGGCATGTATGAAGCACTTAATGAGCAATTAAACAGTCCAGACATAGAACAAATGTCGTTTGATGAACGGTTGGGGCTGATGGTTGATCGGGAAATGACTGTCCGTGATAACCGGCGCTTGAAAACCCGTTTAAAAAATGCACGACTAAGGCAGCATGCCTGTATGGAAGACATTGACTTCCGCCACCCTCGCGGTCTCAAGCGTGAGCAGTTTCAACAGTTACTGGGCAGTGGCTGGATAAAGGATCATCAAAACGTCATTATCACCGGACCAACCGGGGTTGGTAAAACCTGGCTGGCCTGTGCCCTGGCACAGAAAGCCTGCCGTGATGGTTATACAGTCCAGTACCAGAGGCTGCCAAGACTGCTTCAGGACCTGAGCCTTGCCCGTGCTGATGGTCGTTACCTGAAGATCATGACGACGGTGGCCAAAACCGACCTGCTCCTTCTGGATGACTGGGGGCTTGCCCCCTTAAACGAGAGTCAGAGGCGAGATTTGCTGGAGCTGTTTGAAGACCGGCACAACCTCAAGAGCACGCTGATTACCAGCCAGATGCCGGTTGATCACTGGCATGAACTGATCGGTGATCCAACACTGGCAGATGCGATTCTGGACCGGCTGATTCATAACGCTCACCGCGTTCCTTTAAAGGGTGAGTCACTGCGCAAGAAACAAGCAAAACTGGCGAAGTCCGAACCTACGTCCTAAGCTGCAAACCGATGCGTCGCTGCTCTCCAATGGGGGGTGGCCGGATGTTTCCGGAATTGGTGGCCGGATACTTCCGGAATCAGTGGCCGGATGTTAGTGGAATGGGTGGCCGAATGCTCCGGAATGCGCATTATGAGCAATGATGCCGTTTTTAATTTTTTCCCTGGCTTTCTTCCAGCTCTCTTTTTTCCGCCTTGACTTGGTTGCACTTTCTTCATGGGCTCTGGCCATAATACAAATTGCCAGCATTAACGGAGAGGGATCGGTTTGCACCCGGTCTTCGCTAAAAATCTGACCATCAAAATGAGTACAAATAGAAACGCCATAGTTAATAATGGTCAGGAACAACTGCAATGCTTTTGGTATTCGCTCCCGGCTCAATCGATCCAGACTTTCAATCAGCAGAACTGCCGGCTTTTGAATTAATCCATTTTCCAGGGCATGAATAAATTGACCAAGGGCAGCGTTGTCATCCAGATTCCTGCCATGATATGCCGACTTTCCAATATCGATCAGGCTGAAATCGGTATTCATTACCCAGCCTTTTTGTTCAGCAAATTCATGGCTCAGACGCAACTGTCTTGGGATACCATCACCCCTTCTTTGCACCCCAATGGTCGATATCCTGTTATATGAATAACATTGTATTTGTTGTTCCATAATGACCTCTCGTTGTTTTTAACGTATCAATAATCCTGTGTTGAGTAAATTATATTGTTTCAACTTTCGGAAACGTGGTCGTTGCCATGATTCAGATCCTTTGAATCTCTTTCGAGAAACGGTTAGAGCCGACCTCCCTGCTTAATCCACTGGGCCAGAACCTCATCGAGTTTTTCCTCGTTGGCATCAAACTCTTTCTGCGGCATGGCCGCTATCTGTTCCAGTGTCATAGCGGGTTGACGACCCTGAGTGGTCGGTGTTGAGCGGGACCGCACTGGCGGTTCGCTCATCTGTTTTGCCTGCTGCATTTTTTGCGCTGGATCAGGTGCAGGTTTGGGCGCAGGCTTATTCAGACCGGCAGCCTCTTTATAGAGACTCATGACCTGCGCTGCCCCCAATGGGCTAACACGACTCAACTCCTGAACATCAGCCGTTTGTCGTGCAAACCAGCCTTTAAAGTCCTCACTGGCAGAGAGCTGCTCCACGTCAGGATGAAGACTGCGCAACTTGCTCCAGAATGCCTGCCGGGCCTGCTCCGCCTCCTGCTCCTGCCGTGCCTTCTCAATAGCCACCAGCCGCTGCTCCAGTTTCCGGTTGAGCTGTTCCGACTCATCCAGCTTGTTAAACACCGGGTCCAGCTCCTGATAGTCCTTACGGAGTTCCTGAAACTGATCAGACGGCTCTGGTTCACTATTGGGTTGGTTCGGCTGACTCAGACTCTGCTGACTGAGCAGGTCCACTTTGGCCTGCAGCAAAGCCATCTGTTGCTGAAGCTCCATATTGCTGCGCTCCAGATCAGCGGCTTTTTGCGTCGCCCGAGTCATCAGTGCATGAGCATTCTTGCGGGACTCTTCCGCCTTGGTGTACTTGTCCTGCCAGTCTTCACCGCTCTCTTCACGAGATGTGGGGGCAGGCGGCTCTGACTCTTGGTCAATAGCTTCCGGCTCCGGTGCAGGTGGCGGGGGTAACTCATCAGCGGGCGGGTTCTGGTCGGTCTGCTTGTCCTGCTCGTCTTCTTGCTGTGCAAAAGCTGCAGGGGCTTCCGTTTTCAGACCCATCAAGGCTGCCAGTTCGGCATCCGTTTCCTGATCCAGCTTTTCGGCATCAATGGCCATCTTCACTCTCCCTGTGGGGCGCTGAGGCTTGTCCACATCTGGTTTAGCCTGATCTTGTGGGGCCTGGGCTTATCCACATATTTCAGGCATTCACCGGTAACCGCTCCATGCGTTACCGGCATACCGCCCATCCCTGGGCATAAAAAAACCGCCGAAGCGGATTAGTTTTTACTGCTGTTTCAAATACGTCGCTGCCCTGAGCTGCAAGGCGATAATGTCATCCAACTCCTGCACTCTACCCTGCAGGACGCGCAAATTGGTTGAATCCTGGCACGTTGCCAGTTTCTCCAGCAGCAACTTGCGTCGGCGCAGAAGATACTCTTCCACCAATTCGTACTCCGGACGATTGCTCACCGTCAGAACGGCTTCCGCTTCCTGCGACTTCAGGTGCATGGGATTGGGCATAGAGTTCTTCCTCGGGTCTCAGGGCTTTATCCGGATCAATATCCAGGGATTTCAGGTATTCGTTATACAGATAGCGATGGTCAGTCATGGGACCCAACACCGGATTCATACTGACGTTCAGAGCATTCATCATCCGTTCTGACTGCAGCTCTTTGGCAACCAGCGCAGCACTGCCCATGGCCACCACATCCAGATCACCCCGCTTGGCATCTTCGCTATCACTCCAACGCATAGCGAAATTAAACAGACTGTCGATCAGGGGAACAGTTGCGTAGTCGTCTATATTTTTCACCACGCTTTTCAGAGCCACGTTGGCAGCGGTCATCAGCATGCTCATGCCGCTGGCGGTTTTGTTCAGGCTCTGAGTCTGTTCACCGTGGGTATAACTGGGGAGCGATGTTTCTTCATCCGCAAACCTCCGGAACATTTCAAAGATGCCAGACAGATCCTTCTGGTTGCTCTGGATATTGATGGCCTGAATCATCGGGCCTTCTCCGGCCTCTCCATCATAAAACCAGAGTCGATAGGGATAGATTTTCTTGGCATCTTCGAGGCTCATGCCTTCCGGAAATTTGCTCACATCCATCTGGAACATGGGGCCAGCGGTCAGGGCTGCGTTATCCAGCAGGGCTCTGCCAGTGGAGTTCATTACATCCTGACTGTCGTTCATCATATAGGGGATGCCGATGCCCCAGAACCGGTGCAGCACACTTTCATAGGGAACAAACTTGTAGGGGATCGCTTCCGGTTTCAGTGGGTTGAGTCTGGCCATAATCATCCGGCCATCGCAGATCCAGATATTGGCCTGGTACTCTGCCTGTTCATCAATATCGGTAACGCCATACTCCATCAGCTGATGGCCATCCACCGGCCCCCAGTACTCCAGCACATCAAAGCGCTGGGGTGTAACATACTGCTCATCATTGTTGTTGATATTGCGCAGTTCCCGTTCGTAATCTTCGGGTACATGGTTTCCCTGGGGAGACTCCATCAGAATGGCGTGAATGGTATCGGTCTCAAAACCAGGGCTGCCTGCTAATTCTCTGAACTCATGTTTGGTCAGCACATGGCGTCGAAACAGATCATTTGGTTTGCCGGGATCATGGGAATAGGGATCGGGGAATAGGTCAAAGACACTGGCCCATTCAATATCCGGCTCGATGCTCTGATGCTCGTTGAGTTTCCATTCATCACCTTCACTTTCCCACTTCTCATGATTCCGAATATTCAGAGTCGCTACCTTGATGCAGCCAGTTCCCAGGGTTACCTGCTCACGAACCATTTTTTTGATTTCGGTGAGTGCGTTGGCATTGATCAGGTAGTCCTTGATTAACCGCTTCATCTTCATGGCAGCGGTATTGGCCTTTTCCAATGCTTCCGCCAGCAGTTCCCGCTCCATTTCATCGTTACGTTCCTGGATGAGTTGGTTTCGGGTTCGGGGATCAAGTCTATAAGGCAACAGCTCCTGAATTGCCATCATCCGGATCTGCTGCTTAATGGACGCGGGAATATCAGACAGTGGACTGGGAACAATATCCCAGAAGCTATCCACATTCTGAAACAGCAGATCAATAAGTCGGGAGTAGGCAGCATTGACTTTGGTGGCAGTGATCTTGATAAACACCCGGCTCAAGGCCTGCTGCTCTTCCATCACCTTTTCTTGCTCGGGACCGTATTCACCCTTTACCGCCCGCAGCGCATCCAGCCACTCGTCTTCCACTTCCCGTCGTGCTTCCCGATAACCCTGCCAACGGCTGTAGAGATCTGAAGCAAAGGCATCACGTACCGCTTGTTCACGACGCTCGTTGTCCAGTTCTGCCTGAGTCACCTCATCCGGGGTGGCAACCATCACCAGTCCGTGCTCCATTACCTGACCTTCTTGCCTCTGCGTCGCTGCCACTCAAAACGATGACCGGCCATAATGGCTGGCCAGCTCCCCACCACCTGCTGAGTAAAAAGAATGATTGTCCGTTCCATCAGTATGCCGATTTCCCTGGAGCCCTATATTTCAGCTCATTGATATTGATCTTCCTGCGGGGCAACTTCAGAACCATCTGCTGGGCGATGGCATAACTGATCACCCGATCATCGAAGCAACCTTCCTGGGCATTAGTGGCACCGTTGTCTTCAATCACGTAGGTCTGGCACTCCTTTACCGTCTCTACGCTGCAGATCCCCGCATCGCCATCCCTGAGCAATGCAGCCAGATGATCAATCATTAATGGTTTTGATTTGGTCGTAGTAAGCCAGCCAATCCGTTTAGTGCGTTTCTGGGTGCGCTGATCCACCGTAGTTTCCATATAGAGATTGGGGTATTTCAGGTCTTTCAGTTTGGAGATGGTGGTCAGACCGTGGTTGTTTCTTTCTACGCCGATCAAGGCATTGTTGTAATAGCGCCCCAAGTGATTCAGCATCTTCCCCAAGTCGTCCGGTGCCACATGGCCAGACCAGTGGGCAACTTGATAACCAGAACGGTCCAATACGTCGATGGATGAATAATCGCCATGCTTGTGTTTGTCATTGATCGGCGCCAATCCTTCCGCCACATCGCAGCCGATCACATACTGCTGACTCCCCTCCACTGGGTACCAGATTTTCAGCAGCCCTGGTTTCTTCCGGTTTAAACCATTAGGTGTCAGCTCACACTGCCACTTGGACGAATAACATTCCTGTTTAGCTGCTTCGGTATGCTTAGGATCAAATACCGGTCGACCAGAGAAGAGAAACGCCTCCTGAATATTGCAGGGGTATTCCTGTTTGAACTTGTCTTCCGACTTCAGCTCATAAATCTTCTGGCGGCGCCACTGAAGCTGTTCGTCATCCAGGTCATAAGCCTGCTTCAGGTATCGTTCGTCGGTGTCTGTCGTGAAGTCGTCCGGGACTTTGGTACGGCACTCGTCCTGCCAGAACCAAGGTATAAACACCAGTTCAAAATCACCGCGCCCAGCATCAGCGTCCATAACATAATCATAAAACACACCACCGACGCCGTTAGCAGTGCTCTCCAGAATAACTTCGGTATTATTTTCATTGGGTACTGCCTGTAATACACCCGCCAGGTGTTCATCTGCATTGGGCCAGAACGCCACTTCCGATCCGTGGAATAGTTGTGCTGTGGATGAACGTCCGGCTCCCTTATTACCAGCGGTACCCACCCGATACCCGGAGTCATGGAAAAATTCCAGTAACTTGGAGCTTTTGTTTTTCAGTTCCCTCTGGGTAAACGGTGGCTGATTTTCATGATACCGCTGCACCATATCAAACAAATTGGCGGTGGCATCAGCCTCATGGGTCAAGATATAGGCCCTTAATCCCTTGCGATTGCTCACCAGCCAGTAAAACCGGCCTTCAGTATAGGTGGAGCAGCCCTGCTGCCTGCCCTTTAGCACCACAATTCTTACCTTGCCGGTACGTTGACGCTGATCCTCAATCCGGCTATCCAGATAGAGCTGAGCCTTGTTCAACTGAAAGGGAATCACCCTGGCATTCTTGGTGCGGATCTTCAGGCACTTGCTGGCGTAGAACTGAAACTCAGTCAACAGCCGTTCCCGGGCTGGCGTTACCCGTCCTTTTCTTCCAGCCATTCATCCAGCGTCGGTATCTTTTCCGCCACCACGGTCTGCTCATGGCGATCCCGCCAGTGGTAACGGTTTTTCATATACATAATCAGCATGGCAGGGGAAACATCCTTGTTCATACCCAGTGCTCCCTGCATGTATTTCTCTTCCCAAAACACCTCTGCCAGCACATCCGCCTGAGCTACAGCTTCAGCAAATTCCTCATACCTATCGATGTACGACAGAAACGTGTTATAGCTGATCCCCATTTCCGTAGCGGTAGCTTTCCTGCTCAGGCCTGTGCTCATCAACTCCTTCACCTGCTCGCACATCTCAGGAGTGTATTTACTGTGATTAGCCATGATTAGAGAAACTGTTTGATAGCAAAAGCGATAATGCCTGCCGTGGTGGTCGCAGCAATCCACTGAATCACACTGCTGATGGTCGAGTTTTTCAGTACCGATTTTTCGATAGCATCCAGCCGTTCCTCACTGCGTTTTTCTCGCAGTGCCAGGTTCACCATCCGCTCATCGTGCTTGGCCAAGGTCTGCAGGATCTGGGTAATGCCATCCAGCTTTTGCTCTATACGGTTGAAGCGGTCTTCATCACCCATAGCTATCTCCTGGCAACACCTTTCAGTTTCTCCAGCGTTCGAGCACCTCCCAAGCCCAGCAAACAAAGCAGCAAAGTAATCACGGTACTGGTGTCGGCTGTGGGTAACTGCTGAACCACTTCTGACTTATCCACAAGCATCAAACCAATGATGACCAGATCCCGAACAATCCAGGTCCAGGCAAGAATCAACACACAGAGCCAACCAAGGGCAGGCCGCCAACCAGACACAAATACCGATGGATGCTTTGCTCCTTCGATATTGGCCAATGCCTGAAGAATATGAGGCTGCTGTAACTGGTGACTCAAAGACAATTCAGCTTTGGCTCGCTCTTCATCAGACGTGAACAAGCCATCAAGCCCACCCATCAGCGCTTTGGCAATTCCAGCCATTGGGTTCAGGTTAATCATCCACCAGCTCAAAGTGCGGGTAATCCTTAAACCGATGATCTTTCAGCTGACCATCCCTATCCCAGTCACCACCCCAACGCAGCTTGATGCCCATAACCTCAGCAACCCCCAACACATAACCGGCAAAGTGCGCAGATCGCTGATAATCAAACCAGTCCAAGGGATAAGCCATTACATCCACAGCCTTGCTGGGCAGCTCATTGTGATTACTATCTGGCCACTGCAACTCCGACTGACCATTTTCAAACGCCAGCATCTGTGCAGCCTTACCCCGATGACCACAAATAATCGTGCAATCGTAATGCTCAATTACTTTCCTGAAGACACGCTGAAGCCGCTCATCACAAGTCGACAAATGTCGCCTGGACGAAGCGGAAAAGTGAAACATGAAGCCCCTTTTTTATAGTGGTTCAGTTTGGAGGGATAAAAAAGAAAACCCGGCAATCAGGGCCGGGTTACTTTGAAAGATTCAAGCGATGGAAAGTGCGTTATCTGGAACTTTCCCAACATGAGCTTTTACCGTACTTTCTGGGTCATTTTTAGTCAAGGCTTCAGTTTTCATATTTGATAGCTCCTGCCTTTTCCAGTAATTCCTCAGCCTGATCTTCTGACCACCGGATCCATTCATTGCACACTTCCTCACAGGCAATACGCCAGCGATAAAGAGTCTTACGGCTTTTTCCGGTTATCTCAACTTTGCCTTTCTTCTGCTGCATATCAGGATGCTGCAATAGCCACATCAGATAAAGAGAAAGCATCACCGGATTTTTTCGGATCGCTTTGGGTAGCCGTTCATCGCTCCTGAAAATATGAGTCACCCGTAACCATGCATTGGAACGGTTCGCCTGATTATCGTCATACCGAATCGTCAAAATGGCAAAGTGTTCCTGCTGCATTCTTTCCCGCAGGTCTCCCTTTCGAATACCATCATCACCCAGTCGTTCATCTCTGGTACTCCGATGCTCTGGAGCAACCGCTGTCTTGCGATAACCTGCATTGATATCCTGCTGCCAGCTCGCGGTTTTCATCATCAGTTCCGGTGTTCCGAAGATGCGCATCAGGGCTGGCTCCAGGGAAAAGTACATGGCAGCCTCCTAATTCAGAGCGGTCTGGATACGATTTCCAATCCAGCGCATAACCGGAACAGCCATAGAGTTACCAAGGGCCTTGTACCTTGGGCCATCAGGGCATTCCTCAGCTGGCTTATTCTTCCAGGGGATGGCACTGTAACCATCAGGAAAACCCTGTAATCTTTCACATTCGAGCGGAGTTAATCGTCGTATGGCTAACTCGGCTTCACTCCCGGAGGTACTGGCAACTGCGTGTTTATCTCCCGCTGTCAGCGTGTTCATCGGGTCGCCAGGTTGTCCGATGCCCAGGCCATTGCCTTTCCCGTCTTGGTACTCGCCTCTTTTGCCAGAATGTCGGGTGGCCTGATCATGAATCGGTATCGCCACTGCGGCACTCAAACCATTACCCTGAGCCTGTAACGTCATGACCACGGTTTCGGAATGAACCGGGTCGTCCTTCGGATTGAAGGCAATGGTCGGATGGTTATCGCCCATATGGGCACGAAGGCAGGGTGATAACTCCGATGACCAGTGGCCACCCAGCCGTGACATGGCACCGGGCTCAAACACCACCAGATCTGTGGCATCCTTGTAATCTCGCTGCTTTAACGTCGAGGATGTTTTACCAGGACCATACTGACCAAAGGCCGTCATATCGTAAGCACTCAGATTTCCCTTGAGGCCACCTGCTTCAATGCCTGTTCCAACTTTAGCGGTAGGGTCTTCCCGCGTTTCTGCGCCCGGTTCAGAATCCCGGAGCAAGCTCTCGGACTCAAATAGAATCGGCTCCCGACAGGTCCAGTCTCCAAAATCTGCCAAAGCAAAGACCCTTCGACGACGTTGGGGTACTCCATAAAATTGAGCATCACACACCCGCCATTCAACAAGCCCTTCCTTACCGAATGAAACTCCAGCGTAGCGCCACTTTTCTGCACATGACTGCTCAGTGCCAGTAAGTAGTCGCAGTACTTCAGCAAAGTCCTGGCCCTGGTTACTGCTGAAAGCGCCGGGTACGTTTTCCCACAGAGCGAACCGGCAGTTGCCGTGTTTTCTGGCCCACCGAATAATCTGTATTGCTGCGAAGAAGAGTCCTGATCGTTCACCGTCAAATCCTTTTCGTTTGCCAGCCACCGACAGATCCTGGCAAGGGCTGCCAAACACCACCAGATCAATGGGGCCGAGTTTGCGGATCATGGCTTCCGTGATATCCGTCACGCTGCCAAGGTTGGGTACATCGGGGTAGTGGTGCTTCAGCACTGCACAGGGAAACGGTTCGATTTCGGCAAATCCTACCGGCGTCCACCCTAACGGATGCCAGGCAACAGTCGCCGCTTCAATCCCCGAAAATAACGACAGGTATCTCATGGATTCCCTCCCATGCTGTTACGCAAAGTTAATAATCCGTTCCATCAGATGGTCCACTTTCTGACGACTCCAACCCCGCTCCGGATGCAACACAAATTCCAGCAACACATCTACCGCCGTGGAGTACATCTGTTCAAACGCCTCCTGACTCATGCTGGCAAACTTCAGGCTTCGGGCACGGACCCGAACGCCTCCATCCGGGTATCCGGTCACATCGTAAAATCCAGCCTTCACCGTCACCCAGCGACGGAACTCATCGAAGTTTTTCTCCGGCGTGAACCACTGGTCGGTTCCTTCCATGCGGCACGGCTGTGGCTCAAAGTGATCAAATCCCAACTTCAACAGGGCAAAGAACTTGCGGTGAAAGTAGGGGTTACGGGCTTTACGAAACTCTGCCCGAATCACCTGTCCGGTCTTCAGCTGCTGCACAAATAACTGGTCATCGTCCGATACCGGCACCAACATCTGCGCCGAGACCTTCTGCAATGCCAGCTCCGCCATCAGATCGCCTCCACAAAGTGCCAGCAAAGCACCATCACCAGCACAATCCAGACCACCGCCAGCCAGACACCATCCCTGAGCCCATTCATCTGTACATTCCCATCAGTTTCTGCCGCGCACCCTGTCCATCCAACGGGTCAATGCCCTGTTCAGCCATACTCTCCCTCACCAGCTGATTCGAGTGAATGGCCGGGTCGAACTGGTGCTCGATGGACAACTGGTCTTCTAATGGTTCGCCATTCAAGGCTCTGTTGGTCAATGCCTGATAAGCACTGGCAAATTTCACCTTCACGTCGCGGCATTCCTGTGGTGAGCCAGCAGTGTGCAATTCATGCCAGCCTGCCTCCCGCCCAGCCAGGTACACTGCACGATGACTCCAGCAGTGATGGTTTGGGGAACGGGATCCGTCATTGGCTTCCTGCCACGCCTTCGCCATCGGTGGCAGCCCTAAATCCTCCGGTTTCGGCTGGCACAGCCGGCGAAACTCCGGAGCCGAGGGTGGCCAGTCGCTCCCCTCCCGCTTCACCCGGCGAATGCCCAACGCCAGCTGATTCGGATGCAGGTCGCCCAGGGTGTCCAGCCATTGCCCCGTCCGATCCGCCAGCCCGTGCTCCCGTGTCCACTTCGCCCCGTACAGGCCGATCATGGTCCCAAACAGGTCCGCAATCTGCTTCGGGGTGATACCGTTCGCGCTCCTGCACTCTGCGGCACTTCCCCCCTCCTTGGGGGGCGTACCCTGTGGCTGGCTCGGGGGCGTAGTGTTCTGCGTTGGCTTCGAGGAATTGGTCAAGTACGCTGGGTCTGTCAGCCGTTCGTTGTCGTGCTGCATGATTCACCGTCCATGGATTCATCAGGTTGTCAGGGTTGTTCAGGTAGGGTTCCGTGGTCATCACGTACTGGGTGCCAGTGGTTCCGGTTTCGTCACAGTAGCGATGGTAGGCTGCCAGGTTGGCCAGCAGTTGATCAGAGGTGAAGCCCTCTTGCCGGATCAGTTTCCGGTACTTGTTGAAGGTTTTCTGCTTGTAGCCCTTCTTGCCTTCCCGCCTTGGGTAGGCTGTCCACCACTGCTCAAAGTCTGCTGACAAATCATCCGGTTTTTCCGAAGCTTTTTGAGTTATTGGGCCGGACTGCCCTGTCGTACCAATCGTGCTACCGGCACTTGATGGCTCTTCCCCCGTCTCGGGGGTCGTACCAGTCGTGCTCCCGACACTTCGTGGCACTTCCCCCGTCCTGGGGGTCGTGCGGTCGTCAGACTGCACATATGTCTTGTAAGTCTTTTTTCTCTTATTCTCTTCTTCTCTATTTCTCTTATTCTCTAGGCGAGATTCTGCCGAGCACTTGCCGAGCATCTTCCGAGCGTTTTCCAACAACGCTTCGGTTTGCCTCGAGCCCTTGTAATCACTGGCTTTCGCAACCGCCCTTTCGATAACGGGTATCACTCCGGGCAAGTCTTCCAGCAACATCTGCGGCAGTTTCACCAGCAGCTTCAGCCGGGCATCAATCTGGGTGATATTGTCCACAGGATTGTGTTCCATAAACTGCGGAATGCAGATGTACTTGCACTGGTCGGAGGCCAACAGGAAACCGCTCGCCGTTAGCTCGGCAATCGCTCGTTCAACGCTCGGCTCTTCCCAGCCAAGGTCTGCCGCCATATAGCCTTTTGGCATCCTGAAGATGCCAATCAGGTTTCCGTGCCCAGTGGTCAACAGATAAAGAGCCAGCAGTTTGGCCTGGTCAGACAGTGCCTGAATGTCATCACTGATCCAGAAGCCGGAGGATACTTTGCCAAATTCTTTCATTGCGCCCCTCCCAGCCAACGCTTAATTCGTAAGTTGCGTTTCTGGTTACGCTGCATCCAGTTCAGCAGGAAATTGAACAGCTGCGGCCAGGTGGGCGCATAGTCAAACTTGCGGTCCATATAGGCACGGGCATTGTTGAGTTCAGCCTCTACATCAACATCCGGACAATCGGCCACCAAGTCCAGATAGAAGGCTTCCGGCAACAACTGATCCTGCTCCTGTCCGGCCACCGGCCAGTGGGTTTCATGCCAAAGAAGGGGGTCTTGATGGTTCTCACCAGGGTTCTCGGTCATGATCTTACTCCATGCAAACAATCCGGTATGACTGGCTGAGGAATGGTGCAGAGGGATGGGATATTATTTTGATGCATAGCGATCACTCCGTTTGCTTTTTATTTATCCAGAATCACAAACGTTACCATACGAACGTGTATTTACAACAATTCGATACAGATAAAACGGCCTGAGTAACAGAATGCAAACCCCCGGAATTCTATCCGCCAGGGAATTTGTCTTATGATGGTTAACAACACCAACATCAATAACAGCAACAAGGAGCCGTGCCGTGACCACTGAAACCCTGACCACCGAAACCTGGGTAGACCGGGCCAATCTAAAAGCCAGGGAACACGGACTCAACAACGCCCAGATTGCCGAACGGATTGGCGTTAGCCGGACAACGGTCAGCTTTTGGATGAATAACCAGCGGGAACCCAAGCTGGAGCAGAAAATGCGACTGGCCGATGTCCTGCAGGTCAGCCTCAACTGGCTGGAAACCGGCAGAGACACCCTGCCCGGTCACCACCTGCCGGAAATCCGTATGGATCAGGTGGCAGACCTGCTCAACAAATATGCAACAAAGCAGGATGAGTTAAGCGACATAGCCAGCTCAGCCATCCGTATCGTGGAGTCCACCGGTGAGAAAAGTTTTGTCGTACTGCTGGATAACGATACGCTGCTGGACCCAAGCCGTGGGGATATCCTGGCCATTCCTGAGGGTGCCCGGGTTCAGATTGATACGGAACAGCAGCCGGTGCAGGGCTCCATCATCCTGGTAGAACATAACGGTAATATGGTGCTGCGCCTGTGGCGACAGATTGAGCCGGGGCTGCACCACCTGCGTGTCATCAACCCCATGTACCAGAACCTGAACTTCAACCATGAAGGAGACATCATGGCGATTTACCGGGGTTCAGTTATTGGCTACAGCGTTACCATGAAACGCTGATCATACCGGCCAGAACCACAACATCACCCCTGGCCGCTCGCCGTACACTTTGATGCAGCGGCCATCGACAATCTGCTTGTCATCCTCCCAGAGAACGCCGTTCAGGGCATCGCAGTAAAGCTTGACAAGATTATCAAAGTCCGGCTTCCGGCCTGGCCGAAGCTCTCCATCCCTGGCCGCCTTCTGCCTTTTTCCGCTCCAGCTTTTTGGAATCTGACTGATAGCCAGCAGTTCTACTGCCAGAGCACCAGGCAATGGTGACCCGGCATACTGGCGAATCACCGCTGACCTCACCGCCTGTTCAGCCTCTAACGTCTGCCTTGGCGTATAGCAACGGCCTGAACGGGTAAACCTGGGGCGGCCTTTCCCCACGGGCTCACCGTTGATAATCACGACATGACTCCCGGCATTTGTAACGCCCGACAGTTTATTTCGCACCGCTATCGGCACCCGAACCAAACAGTTTTCTAATCTTTCTTCCATAACGATGCGCCAGTTATCGAGATCAAACGCCTTACGATTGATTAAATCTAATACATTTAAACTTTAGATAGAAACTTTAAATTGCGTTTTATTTGTAACGCACTACGTTTATCATTTAAATAAAAATATCTAACCAATAAGACAATAAACGGAGCATCAATGGACGCAGTATCCCATGACATCGATAAATACCTGGCAGCCATCGATGCCGCAGAAATCTTTGAAGATTACGTCGAGTTACAACTCGAACACCTGGAAACTGAATTCCTGAACCAGCTACAACAACAGTCCATGCTCAAGGTCAGCGGCTTCCAGTCCTTCACACCCCTTACCTTCCTTCAGTTCCTGCTCACCGAAGAATTCCACCCCATGCAGGGCCTGCGCTGGCTGGCAGTAAAGCAGCTGGTACATGACTGCAACGACGAAAACTCCCGCCTTTCCGGCTGGGACATTATCAACTATGCGAGCAAGCGAGGTTATTGCCGTGGTTAATGAGATAAATACTGAAGCGATAAACCGGCTAGAAGAACCCGTCGTCACGGGTATCAGCGACTGGCTGAACATCAACCAGTACACCTACGACTACGGCAAGGTCTGCATCCTGAAAGACCGGATCGCCAGCAACATCACGCCGGATATGACCGTGCTCCAGATCTACCGGGTCATCAGGGATGAAATTGCCGCATGGCGTAAAGATCCAACAACAGAGGACGCCCTGATCGTTGATTTCCGGGCATGGTGCGAACTGCACCGCTCACTGTCTAGTGCCCTGGAAAAGAGTTTTCGCATGGAAATTGCTGACCAGGTGCTGGCCGTCAGAAACCGTATTCACCGGGACGAGGCCCTTCGCCATGCCAGCTAAAAAGAAAACCGAACTGATTGAATCCACAGAAGTGTTGCCTGTGGATAAACCTGAGTCCTCCGCACTGTCGGAAGTGGGCCAGATCATGCAGTCAGCCATTGCCCAGAATGCCAGCATCGACACGCTGGAACGGGTGATGAGCCTGTATGAACAGAGCCAGTCCATTGTTGCACGACAGCAGTTCAATGAAGCTTTTGCCCGCTTTCAGCAGGAAATGCCGGTAGTGAAGAAAAGCAAGAGTGCTGCTTTCAATACTAAAAGTGGCGGCCGTATGGAGTACTCCTATGCCTCTATTGATGATGTGGTTGCTGCGGTTCAGCCGGTTCTTCACCGGTACGGCCTGAGTTATTGGTTTGAGCAACAGCAGAACGGACCATCTATCACGATCACCTGCAATCTGGGTCATGTATCTGGCCACTCCATCTGTAACACCGCCACCGGCCCTGTGGATAACACCGGCAATAAAAGTCCCCTGCAGCAGATCGGTTCTACCGTGACCTATCTGAAACGTCAGACTCTGGTTGGGATTCTTGGGGTAGCCTGCACCGATGATGACACCGATGGTTATGTGCCCGATATGAATGGAGATACCCAACCACAGACTCAGGCCCACTACCCCGATGCAGACTTCCAGCGCCATTTATCGGAGTGGCGGGCATCCATTGAGTCCGGTAAACAGAGTGCAGATCGCATTATTCGCAAAATCAAATCCAAAGCTCCACCCACCCCGCAGCAAGTACAACAACTGAAAGCCATCCAACCACGAGGCCATTAAATGGACATTCTCGATATTCAACAGGGGACGCCTGAATGGCTCGCCCTGCGCCAGAACTATTTCACCGCCAGCGAGGCACCGGCCATGATGGGCGACAGTCCGTTTATAAGCCGGGACCAACTGCTGCACCAGAAGAAAACCGGCAGTACCCCAGAGGTAAACGAATTCCAGCAAAAAAAATTCGATGCCGGACATCAGGCTGAAGCAGAGGCACGACCACTGGCGGAAAAGATTGTCGGCGCGGATCTGTTTCCGGCCACGGGTGCAACCACCATCGACGGTCTACCCCTGCTGGCCAGCTTCGACGGGCTAACCATGATGGAAGACCTGATATTTGAGCACAAGCTCTGGAATGAAAAGCTGGTAGCCCAGATCGAAGGGGAAGGCATTGAGCCTGCCTATTACTGGCAGTTGGAACAACAGCTACTGGTCAGTGGTGCCGAACGGGTACTGTTTGTTTGCTCCGATGGTACCTCCGCCAATCTACGCCATGTTTACTATGAATCCCAAGACTATCGTCGTGAAGCCCTGATCGCTGGATGGAAGCAGTTTCAGGAAGATCTGCACAGCTTTGAACCTCCAGTGTCCTCACCGGTGCTGGAAGGCGAGCTTATTCAGGATACTACCGCCCTGGTTATCCAACTTAACGGTCAGGTTAATCACTCCAATCTGCCCCAACTTGAAGAGCAGATCCACCACCGCATTGATTCAGTGAAATCCGAACTGGTCAGCGATCAGGATTTTGCTGACGCCGAATCGGCGGTGAAGTTTTTCAAAAAGACGGAAAAGAAACTGAAGGACGGCAAAGAAGCCGCACTTGCCCAGGTGCCGGAAATCGCTGAACTATTTACCCGCATCGACCACCTCACCGTTGCCATGGCCAGCAAACGCAAGTCACTGGACAAGCAGGTCAAACATCAAAAGCAGCATATAAAAGACAGCATGGTGCTGAAAGCTGTCACCACACTGGAAAAAGAACGTCAGGCCATCAATGTTGAACTCACCCCGGGCTGGATCGCCGCCGTGATCACGGCCATCGACTTTCAGGAAGTCATCAAGAGCAAGAAGAACGTATCCAGTATGCAGTCAGCTGTAAATAACCGGCTGGCACAGGCTCGAATTGAGCAGAAGCAGCAAGCACAAGCGGTGAAAAATAATCTGGCGTTGTTCCGGAAAATGGCTAATGACAAAGACTACCTGTTTCCCGATCTGGATACCCTGTTGCATAAGGAACCACCGGACCTCATGGCCATTATTGAAATGCGCCTCAATCAGGAAGCCCAACAGAATCTGGCGGCTAATGAACCGAAAGCGGAACCAGAACGCGCACCAGCCACAGCACCAGAAAAAAACGAAGAGCAGCCCGACCTGCTCTATACCGATGGTGAAGTCACCGAGGAAATCCTGACCGACGACATTTACAGCATGGAAAAGTGGCTTGGAAAAGGCTCACTAGACTGCTACCGCTATGATCGCCATGGCAATGAATACCGCATCGAACTGATCATCCGCCGCGCCGGGCTAATTACCCCCGCTCAACAACTGTCACTACAAGAAGAAAAGGAGACCGCCTGATGGTCGCATCCATGAATCGTGTCACCCTGATTGGCAGACTGGGCAGAGACCCGGACTGCAAAGCCACAGCCAATGGTGATGCCGTCACCATCCTTTCCCTGGCCACCGAAGAGAGCTGGAAAAAAGACGGCCAGAAACAGACCCGCACCGACTGGCATCGTGTTGTGCTGTATGGCAAGACCGCTGAACTGGCGGCTCAATATCTGGCCAAAGGCCACAGAGTCATGATCGAAGGCCAGCTCCAGACCCGAAAATGGCAGGACCAGAACGGCCAGGATCGTTACCAGACGGAAGTCGTGCACAACGGCTTCAATGGCAAACTGCTGTTCCTGGAAAAGAACCCCAACAACCAACAACCTCAGCAGACTCAAACCCAGCCACAGCAAAGGGCATCACAAAACCAGTATGCCAATGCCCGTAATGGCGCAACACAGCAGCCCGGCCAGAGCCATTACGAGCAGTACGATGAATACGACAGTTCAATTCCATTTTAAGGAGGCAAGGATGCCCAAACTAACACTGGAAGATATCTCCCTGAGCCTGGCCATTAGTGGTCTCGCCCGATCTTCTGACAGTGAAGATCAGCTGATCGCCGAAGAGCTGAGAGCCAGAAGAAGTGCCCAGGCCAATATCAGTACTGACTATTTCCAGACACTGAATGGCAAGAGCATCTGCAGCAACTGCCTGTTCCGGATAGCCATGAACGCATTGCTGAACATGACACTGCCTGACAACCCCAGTATCCGGGAAATTGAAGAACAGGAAATGATCCTTCGTCACTATGTCATTCAGGAGGCCATGGATCGGCATGAGTCAAACACTGACTCGCTGGTCACGCCTGAGCAACTGCACTGACTTTTTATCCACAGGATGGATTACACAACAAGGACAGTAAAACATGCATAGCACCAAGACCACCATGAGCACCAATATCACCACTCTTGAGCAGGCAGAACTGAAAATCCGTCGGGCCGGCATTGTTCAGGATGAAAAGGTAGAAGGTAAACAGTTATTACAAATATGCGGGCTGAGCATCAAAGACCCAACGGATTCTCTCCATAAGCAGATTAGCCGGCATGGATTTATTGCGGGAAAAGACTTTTCCGAATCGTTTCGGAAAAGTATCGGAGGCAGGCCGGGCAAGGTTTATCACTTCACAATCAATGCCGCTAACCATGTACTTCTGGCAGCCATGACCACCGAAGGAAAAAAGGCCAGGCAGGAAGCGATTGACGATAAACATGAAAAGCTGCTCTCCCGTCGCGACAATATCACAGCATTGAATAAGCCCGGAATCTATCAACCCGAGTTATCCACACCTCAGGCGTTGCTCGAAATAAATATGGCCACCTCACTGAGAGCCATGGCATTTGTCGAGGCACTGGGTTTTTCCGGAAACCAGAAACTGCTCTCCGCTGACCGATTACTGAAAAGCCAGATCGGTTTCTCACCTTTAGAAGCCATGGGCCAGAAGCAACTGGTAGCACCGGTTCAGGCCATGACGTTTACCCCAACCCAGCTGGGTCAGATGATGACACCGCCTCAAGATCCTCGGCAGGTGAACAGGTTGCTGGAAGCGGCAGGACTTCAAATCAAAATCGATAGCCTGTGGGTACCCACCGATCAGGGCCAGCCTCTGTGTGAAATCCTTGATACCGGAAAAGCCCATAACAGTGGTGCGCCAGTAAAGCAGGTGAAATGGTATCAGACCGTACTGAACCGCTTGCAACCTGCTATCCCCGATGAATCCAAAACTGAATCGAGCGATCAGGATTGCCGCTACGCTGATCCTGCGGTGGTTGGATCTGATAGCGATGATGAGCCTGCGCAAAGAAAACAAAAGCGCAAACGCAACCGCTACGAACTGGACGATTACTTCTCACTGGTAGAGCTGGGCGAATTTATTGGTCGCAGCCGTCAGCATGTGGTGGAGGTACTGGAAAAACACCGGCTCATCAAATGGACCGGTCAGGGTAAAAGAGGCAAGTACCTGCTTACCGATAAAGGCTGGCAGTTCGGCCTGATGTACGACCCCACGGAAACCTTATTCCACAACCGCAACAGTAAGCGACTGACCACCAGTAATGCCCAGCCGGTTTTGGGGTACGACATTCTGAAATTCTTTTAACGGGCGTGCGACATGGATGCGCTGATTTCCCAGCCTGACCTGATGGCATGGTCAGGCATTAAGCAAAAAGCGGCACTGGTCAAATGGATGGTGCAAAACCGGATACCGTTTTACTACGGACGTAATGGCGAAGTGGTCACCACCTACGCCGCCATTAACCAGCCACTGATTGGCACTGAACCGCAACAACCCAAAAAACAAACACTCAAATTCCTATAGGAGCAGTATTGATGGGAAGACCACGCAATAAAGAAAATGCCCACTTGCCGGAAGGCGTTTATCGCTGCAAGGGGCGTTTCGTTTATAAACCCTACCATGGTCGTGTCGGCCAAAAGAATGTGTATGGCGCTGAAATCGTTCTGGGTCCGGACACGATGAGTATGTCCAAACTTTACATGGCCATCGAGCTGCTGGAAAAAAATTCTGACCAGACCCTGGGCTGGCTGCTGGATGAATACCTTCAGTCCAGAAAGTTCAAAAGCCAAAGCAAAGACTGGCAGTACAACAAAAAGCTTTATACCCCCAAGGTGAAAAAGTTTTCCGTCGAAGGCTATGGTTCGTTCGGCAATGTGCCTCTTGCCCTGATCACGCCGCCTTCACTGAACCGGTTCTATGAAAAGTTTTCAGACAAGCTGGGAGCCGTGGCCGTTGCCCGCAAGTTAATCTCCAGTGCCTGGAGCTGGGGCAGAAGTCACCTGGAGGGCGTACCACCCAACCCATCGCTGGATTGTGAAGCCCTGCCAAGACCGAACCGGCAGGATGTGTACGTCAGCGATGAAGAGTATGCCTGTGTTTACTATCTTGCCAATCCTTATTGGAAAGCGATGATGGAGTTTGCCTATATCTGTCGGGCTCGACGATCTGAACTGATCAATATGAATCGGGATCAGCTGTTGCAAAAAGGCATACAGCTAAAACGGGGAAAAGGCTCACTGGATGAAATCACGCTCTGGACTCCACGACTGAGAAAAGCTCTGCAAACCCTCGATGATTACAACAACGGTGCCAAGTTTGAGTATGTGTTTGGAGCGCCCAACGTCCCGGCCAAAAAAGGTATTCAGATGTCACCGGGACAAAAGATGCACAAGAACACCCTGGAGAGCCAGTGGCAAAAACTGATCAACAGTGCCGTAGATGAAAAACTGATTACCGAGAAGTGGCACTTTCACGATCTGAAAGCAAAAGGCGTCTCTGACCACGAAGGACTGGTGTCCGGTCAATCGGGTAAGGGCTGGTCTTTCTCCAACCCTCCCCACAGCACCCGGCATGCGGGTCCGCACCGGGCGGTTCAACAATGATGGTGAAACCTGATCCATAAGTCTTTCAATGAAACAAGCCCAATTTT
>NZ_JAGHQW010000078.1 GCF_017744115.1 Salinisphaera sp. G21_0
CAGGCAGCCCTGTGTACCATGTACTGACCGAACATGGGACTGACTCTGACGATAACCGTGGTGAACCGGTGGCAAACACTGGAAACCCCATCCGACCAGGCAGCCCTGTGTACCATGTACTGACCGAGCATGGGACTGACTCTGACGATAACCGTGGTGAACCGGTGGCAAACACTGGAAACCCCATCCGACCAGGCAGCCCTGTGTACCATGTACTGACCGAACATGGGACTGACTCTGACGATAACCGTGGTGAACCGGTGGCGAACACTGGAAACCCTATCCGACCAAGAAACAGAAGAAACAGTGTCGAAGAAACAGTGTCAAGAAACAGTGTCAGGTCTTGAATCTTGAATGTGTTCAAATACAAATGCCTGACCCTCGCTTTTGTTTTTTTTGACCTTATCGGGATTATTAGGTTCTATTCAACATGTCCGGGGGGAGATGATTCAATTTTGTCTGGATTAGCTGCCGACTCTCCTTCTCCCTCATTTCCTTATACATCGATTTTATATAGGACTTTTGAAATGCTTTTTTGTCAGCTTTCCATGCCTTGCCTTTTTCGGTTTGGAGGAATCTGGCTTCGATCTCCCTGAGTGTTGGAGAAATGCGCAAATCTTTTTTAAACTTAACGCGCACCTTTTCAAGCGTAACGTTTTCAGATTCACCAGAGACAGAAGGATCAGTTGCCTGAGGAAGTCGTAAATCATTAGTAGTAGCTGGTGAATTGGATATTGAAAAATCATCGATTGAAAGGGGAGAAGATGATGTCTTCTGGATAGTTACTACCTGCTTCAGGTAACTTTCACGGGTTGAAGTGGATATTTGTGCAGAGTAGCCAGCCAGGCGTGGCTGTAAACTCGAATCTTCAGTAGGTATGGGATTTTATGAAAGAACCTGTTGGCAAGGGTGATCAGAGTAAAATACTGCTTTTGAGTCTGCAAGAACTCTGTCCATTTGAAAATTAACCTGTGGTTTGTTGAATTGTGAAATTACAACTGACTAATTACTCAATTTCTGATTGATCACTCTTTTCGATAAAAAGTTCCGCATTTCCTCAAATGTTTCAACAGCCAACCATTACTTATTGAACTTTTAGCCAGCCAGGCAATCTAATAAGGGAAATTTTTATTATGAGCTGATCGATTATGTATATTACCAATTCTAACTTACCATCCGCTGCCCAAAATCCATTGCCACCACAACCCGTTGGCAGCCAGGCAGTCAGGCGAATTGAACGCAGTAATATAACGACCATGGATCTTGCTAAATTCCTGCAAAACAGGACAGTAGAGGAGGTTCAGGACATCGCTAAAAAAATCTGCACGGCAGCAATACCGGATCCTGACTTCAAACTCAGTATACTGAAAGAACAGCTCAGGGATTCAGGGTTTGTCAATATTAAACAGTCCCGTTGTGAGGGCGGCGAAAAGCGCCAGTTGATTACCGGGCTGCTCAAGCACATCCAGGGGGAATTCCTTAATCTTGGGGAGGGTGTTGAAGGGTCTGAAGCCACAAAATTTTGTAAGCTTATCCGGGAACCTAACAGCTGTTTGAGCATGGGGATTGATTGCCTGATCGATGAAATCAATGTGCATAAGCGGGAGCAGGAAGCCGGTGGGCATGTATTACCCGGCATGTCCGCTGGTCTTCCTTTAAGTGAGGGATTCCCTCCTGGTGATGGTGGCACCACCGGCCAGGCAATGAATCCTGATGTTTTTCAGCAGCTCCCCAGGGAGCAACAAGCCCTTCATTATCCACCGGTGAATCCAGCCCCATCAGCGCCCCCTGCCTATGACGTTGCCATGGCGGGGAGCCGGGCAAGTGAACTCCCTGAACAGCAGCGATGTAACAAAGGCCTTGAAATGTTTGCCAGTCAGCTTGGGCGTTACTCCCTGGACCCTTCCGGAGCCCGGACTGCCATGAACAACATGGCTCAAATCCTGACGCGTATGAGTGGCCAGTGTACACTGCCGAAGACGACTACAGTGGCCAGAGGGGAGCGGTTAACTTCCCTCGCAAAGCAGGTCCGGATGACCTCAGTGAACGTATTTCGCGACGATTTCGTATCAACGGCCGGTATTGGCGTGAGTGTTGTCGGTAACAACCGGGACATTCAGCCTGTTGTCAGCGTTTCATGGCTAACGCTGGATAAATTTCCTGCTGAGGTTCAGGAACGTTTGCAGCTTGCGGGTATCGGGGATTATGGCAAAGAGGATACAAATGTACCCATCGTTCAGGTGTATCTGTGCGCCAGTAGTGAAAAGGCACTGGAAGGTGCTGAATTCACTGTGGATCTGCACAGCACAATCAAAAGGAGGTATCTGTCGAAGTTCTGGCCCCGGGGGCTGGATAAACTGATTCCCCTCAGTGTGGCGCTGCGTATGCCCAAAGGACTGCAGCAAGGTGCTGGCTTTCATCATGTCGGCTTTGCCCTTCATCAGGTATCAGGGTTTGGAGGGGAACGGCCATCGTCTTCGAGTGCACTTTTTTCCCATGGACGAGGTCACAATGAGTCAGAAAGGCACAACATTGGCATTCAACAAGTGGCACCCATACTGGAAGCCATGGGCGTTGACCGCAAAACGGCCATGTCCAGCGAGGCCGGACTGGCCATTCCCTTCGGGTTTACCTTGTTGAAACAGTCCAGGGATGCTTTGGAGCGAGAAGCAAGGGTGTCAAATATGTTGGAGCCCAGAGAACTGTTTGATTTCGGAAGCCTGTTTGGTGGGGCCAGCTCTCGTGGAGGCACCTATCGTGGAGGCACCTATCGTGGAGGCAACTTCCGTGGAGGCGAATCAGCTGACGTGCTACAGAGTAAGGCAACTGGAGAAACCTCCAGGGGGTTCTCTATGCCGACTCAAGAAGATGAGCCTGAGGCCAACGAACGAATTACCAGTGGTATTAATCCCCTGGCATGCACAACGGAAAGTGAATATACGTGTGTAAAAGATGGGGTACCAACGGAAGCTTTTGCGTGGGTTGGTGGCCTAATCTGGGTGCAGACCGTTACCAGTTTGCCGGGCATCGAAACCAGCGAAGACCTGAAACAATGGGTAGATAAGCAGAAAGTCGACCCATTAAATCCAGTGCTTCCGGGTATCTTGTAAAAATTATTCCAAAAAGAAACAGTGTCAGGTCTCGAATCTTGAATGTGTTCAAATACAAAGGCCTGACCCTGGCTTTTTGTTTTCCTTGACTTTATTCAAGAATCAAAACCTGATTCCGTTTTCTGAGATTTTCAGACGTTTGCGTTTTTGGACGAAAACTCACTAACACTGGAGTAAGTATACAAAACAAAAAAATCCAGGAACCAAAATGGACAGAATATTGTACGTAGGATCTGTCGTTAAAAATGAACTTACTCTGTTCTTAATGGTCAATTAAAAGACAGCCTTCAAAAATAACTAACGCTATGGAAATTACTGTATGGTGCCATCTACCTCTGTCCAGCTGAGCTGGCTTGAAAACATTCAATACAATTACCAAACCGATGGATTGCTGAGCGCCCTGTTCGCTGTTTTCTGTTTCTCTGGCCATTCCAGGACCATCTCAGTCGTCGAGGCCGAGAATTACATCAACGCTTTTCCTGAATCCGGGCTAACACAAGCTCTGAACAGAAAAATTACCAGCAGGACAGTGACTCATAGTCCTGCTGGTGACTTACATGCTCAGACTACAACGCCACGGCCTGACCCAAAGGACACTCAGACACCCGTAGCTCAGGAAGCAGGCCGGTCAAACTCACAGTCGGAGCCTTTGGTCAACACAGGCCAGCTATCAGAACAACAAAGGCTGGGTCAATTACAGGAGAATATGAAAGAACTTGCGAAATTAGCAACAAATTATGTCGATATCGTCCGTGAGGTAAGTGATATCCCAATGTCTACTGTTTTTGTAGGCTTGGAACTATCGGCTATTGAGAACGGCGAGAAAACCCTCTCTGCAAAACAAATCATCAGCGATCTGAGGGCCTGGAGTGAGGCATTGAAATTTGGCTTTGACAGCATTATGGAATCATCACAAACGATTACTGATGAATCAGTAGCACAGGCCCTGAAGCAATTCAGATCCAGATTCGACCAACTGGAACGCATACTGGAATGCAAACAGGATCCAGGGCATATTCTGGAATCTACCCTTCATGGCGCTGCCGGGCTGCTGCCTGACATCAGATCAAATATCACTCCTTATCAAGTCCCGGAATGTATTTCATTCGCTGAGAATAGAGTCATTACTTCGGCCAAAAAACTACAAAAGATAATAAACTATGGCCACGAAGTTCTCGACAATGTACTTTCCGTGACAAAAGGTAATAAAGATTATCAGGAATTAAAACAACAACTGGATTCCCGGATACAGAATATTCTTGATATGCAAGGCACTAAACACAGCTAGATATTTCAAATACAAATAAACATTGTCAGGTCTTGCAAATACAAAGGCTGACCCTGTCTTTTCGTTTTCCTTGACTTTATTCAGGAATCAAGACCTGACCCTCGCTTCACTCGCTTCAAAAAAGACACCCATTTTTGACTCAGAAAAATGGATGTCTTGTCTTCTTACTGGTTAATCAAGAATCAGTTGCACTAATGATATCGGTTTAACGGATTAACCGAAAATAGAATATTGTGTAAGCTGTTGTCTAATGTATCTATTTTTTTTCTGTTTTGTTTGTTCAGGGTAACAATTAACAGGTGAGATCTGAAAACTTCTTCCATCTCATGGGTGATTTTTAAATTGGTAGACACAAAGTAGATGTTATCCTGGTACACCACGACACCTGGCAGAAAATTATTATTATGGATTTTAAAATCCACAATCTCCTGAGCCGATAACTCGTTCAACTCCACCGGCATAACCGCATTATACACATATTGATCAGGATAACAGGGAGTAAAGAAAAAGGCCTCTTTGTCATCACGGTACACTTGGTTGATGGTTTGGTCGTTGGAACAGTGAGCTATGCACTGAATGCCAGTTATTGCGCTATAGAGCTCAGCAATTTTTGTCGCATTTTTCATGTGGCTGTAATCAACTGCAAAGTATTTTTCAGCAATGGCCATCATGTTTTCAACAATGGCCATTAATCCTTCGACAGTATCATGACCAACCATAATGCCATGATTTTTCATAAAGTAGAGATGCGGCTTCTCTTTGCCTGTGAGGCTTTGCATGTACTGGGCGAAAAGAATGGACACTTCCAGCCCGGGGGCGGCATACCCGACAAAACCGGCATCCGGGTACAGGTTTGATATGATGTTTTGGGCATCACGATGTATCAATAGGGCATTGATAATGACAGGATGCAAATGCAGGGTGTATTTAAAAGGGAGGAGGGCATGAAGAAACACTTCGGCGGTGGGTTTTATATCCGGCAACTCATTAGCTTCCCTGACCGATTGATTGGCTATTTTAACACTCTCTTTCAGGCTGTATTTTTTCAACAGGTCGTTGTTATCTAAAACGTTCAGTATTTTTTCACTGTCAACGGTTACATAACCATGATTCGATTCCGTTTCTGAAAGGACGCAGCCCACTCCCTGAGAGACCAGCAGTTTGCCTGTATCCACTTTAGCCCCGGCATTCCCCCCGCCAGCCTGAACAAGGTCGAAGCGGCCACCGGCGTACTTGCAAAGTTTTACCAGGTCTTTAATAACATTATTTTTCATAATCATATCCTTTTGAAGTTATGCATCATTCATGCTGTATAGCTCAGCGATTATCACCGCAATGGAAAAGATAATAATTAAAGTGAAAGCTATTTTTCCGCCAGGTAACTGATAACTGCTTTTGATACCCTTGTTTCTTCCGGCCCAGGGCAGTACGGCCGGAATGATGCCAAAGACAACAGCAGAAAATATTGCGGCATAACCAAGTGCCGTTAAAAATACAGTGTCCAGCAATATGACTATCAGAGCAGGTGGCGCAAAAGTCAGTAAAGTCAGGGTAAGCTTGCCGGGTTTGATATTGTTGGCCTGCAAGCCATCCGAGATAAGATCAAATGTTCCCAGGGATACACCAATTAATGACGTGGCAATGGCTAAAAAAAAGAATGCCTTGAATATCAGTACAACATTGCCATTGTCTGTGAACTCTGCCATGGCCCGTAAAATGCCTGTTGATGGGTCACCGGAGTACAGAATGCTTTCTATACCGTTGTCACCATTAACAGGTATTACACCAATGACAATCGTTGCCCATAAAATATACATGATCAGTGGTATAAGGCTACCAACCACACAGGCAATCTTTATTTTTCTCACGTCACTGTGTAGATAGCTTCGCAAGGTCGGCACTATGACCAGATAGCCAAAAGAGGCAAAAATAACCGGTAATGATAAGAATGGCGGGTTGAATGTTGTTATTTCCAGCCTGTCAGCCTCCACATAAGGCATGGAAATGAAGGCAAGAGAGATAAATATCAGCAAAATTCCGATCACAAAAACGCGATTGATGTTTTCTGACATTCTTATGCCTGAATATATTAAGCCAGAAGCAATAGCCGTAATCACGACAACGGATGTAGTCTTGTTAACGTCAAGAGGAAGAATATATGACAAGGAGTAGCCTGTTAACTCCCCCAGGCCAGACAAATAAGCAGCAAGAATGCAATATAGAAATAATAAGCAGCTTCCCCACCCTATTATCTCTCCGGGTCGCCCCAGAGTGACCGAGATCATCGTGATAAGGTTGGCACCCTCTTTGTGCTGGAGGTTAGCTTCCAGCATAGAGAAGGCGATGCCCAGTGAAGCAAGCCAGACGGCGATAAACATAAAGAGGGTCGCTGCAAACCCGTAAGTGCCTGTGGTTACCGGCAGCGCAATCATCCCGGCTCCAACAGTGGTTCCCGTGACCAAAAAAATGCTGCCAATCAGGTTGTTTTTTTCCATGATTTTTTTTTCTGTTCTAGTGCATGACGAACTATATCGACTGAGGTGAGCACATTTGCAAAATCAGATCATTGATCAATGTCATTCGCAGTTTGAGCGTTCATCGAGTGCGTCTTCAAAATCCTTCAATTGATTGCTATTCAAAAACAGGACAAACACTGAATATTGAGGTGATGGTGTGCTTTAAGACTGCTTATCCTTACGGGCAGGGGCAACCGGTGATGACTGGTTTACAGGCACTGCCTGAGTGCTTTGGGGGGGGGCAGGTTGCGGTGTTTTAACGAATCCCACGGAGAACCGGGGGCATATATGGTCCGCCCCACTTTGCAAGGGAAAGTTTTCCATCATGATTAAAGAGTAATGCTTCCACTCTCTTAATAAAGAGACCGGCCTTTGGGGGGAGGTTACAATGCTTCTGGCCCAGGTGGATACGCCCCTTGTGGTTTTGGCCACTTGGGAGTCTCCCTTAGCATCCACGCGACTGATTCGGGCAGTTCCATAGAAGAGCCCAGTACAGATTCATGCCACCTATACGCCGGACACAACCTGTACAGCATTCAGAATTCACTTGCAGATTTATCCGATTGTGCGGCCCCCGGTTTTGATGTCAGAGAAGTCTTTTACGACGCCTCAACAGTGGTTCGGGTTTACTCATCTCTCTGTACCACACATGCCAGGTCGAGCCTGACTTTTCCTCATTGCTCACGACCACCACTCTTAATGGCAGCCGCATGTGGTAGTTTGAAGCCAGCTTCCGACAGCGGACTTCGCTGGGTCTACCACCCTCTCTTCCATAGCTTCCACGCTCTTCAGGACTTCATCCTTTGAACTCCTAAAGTCGTGCTATGGCACACGCACAATGAAAGACCTGATCCTGATTTTTGACCCTGATTTTCTGATGTTGGATCTGCGAGGGCTGATATGGCAAGAGATTAGCGGATTTATAAACCGTAGGTCGGTTCCCCGTTCAGGGGAGCCGACGGTCTTTTCCCCGCCGACAATTCCAGTGTTGAGAAGTGCACGGCGGTTGGTTCACGAGTCGGCTTCCTTCGGAAACTGACCTGCGTCGAAACATATGCATGCCAACGCATCAGTCCTTAGATCTTTCTTGACGCACAAACCAGGGTAGCTGAAACTGGCTTAGGTCTTTCTTTTGAATGGATTCAAGATTCAAGACCTAATGGACGCCGGTTTTGCTGATTTTCCAGCTTTCTTTTTTTGGGGTCTTTCATTCGCTCCTTTTTGTGCTGATTCAACAGCTTTCTTTGTATGGGGTCCTTCATTCTTTCATGATACCGCTCCCTTTGGCGCTGATTATCCAGCTTTCTTTTTTCGGGATCTTGCCTTCGCTCCCTTTGGCGTTGATTTATCAGCTTTCTTTTTTCGGGGTCCTTCATTCTTTCATGATACCGCTCCCTTTGGCGCTGACTATTCAGCTTTCTTTTTTCAGGGTCTTTCATCATTTCACTATACCGCTTCCTTCTTTGCTGATTTAACAGCTTTGTTTTTTCGGGTTCTTGCATTCGCTCCCTTTGGTGCTCAACAAGGAAACTATCAGCAATTTCTTCCTGTAGGGTCGTTTGTTTATCACCTGTCGTTTGGTTCAGGTTTATCGGGTTAACAAAAGTAACTGGTGGTAAATCTTGTCGGTTAAACCGTACGGCATGAAGATGAGTTGACTGATCATCTGGATTCAAATGCCTGGCAGGTATTGGATCAGGCTCGCTAGCCGATAAACATACCTGCTGAGCAAGGGGAAAATCTGGTATTGACGATATTTCATTATTAATGATTTCATCATCAGAATTCCAAGGCACATATTTATCAAGAACTGATTTTGGTATCTCATGAATATCCGTTCCAAAAGAGTTTTCTGCATTGAAGTCTGCCAGAGATACAATATCGTATTCACCCAACGATTTAAGAATACCTGTTTCATTTTGGGGTATATCTGATTGTCTATTGTAAACAGGAAAAGGAGAGTTCAGTGCCTGACCAGACATGCCTTGATACACCTGCGATAGTTTGCTGGCATCAGGTTCACAGGATTGGTTTATGATATCCAATGTACCGGAATAAAGATCAGAAAAAGCAACATCGAATGAACGAAACTTACTGGAGTGATTCATTGAATTACTGGATTATTGAATTAATCCTAAGACTACGTCTTCTTATAAAAGTTCCTCCCTGCCACAAACTATTTACTATTTTTGTCAATGAAGCATAAGGATCTGTTATGGCCACTAACAAGACGACACTGGCAGAAAACTGCTGGCAAGAAAGCTGGGATAAAAAGCTTAAAAAGTTGGGGGCAGGTCTTTCTTTTTGACGCAAAACCAAGGAGCCCGAAACTGGGTTAGGGCTTTCTTTTGAATGGATTCAAGATTCAAGACTTGACCCATTATTGTTGGTTTTATTGGTTTTAGTTATTGGTATTGGCACTTACGATTTTTGGTTTGATGAGCCTGCCAATTGGGCACATTAATAAGGAAATTCCAGCAAGTTGCTTCCGATCATTCACCATAGGACATTATCTTGTATTGTGGTAATTCAGGAGGAACTTTTTGGAAATAATTAAGTCGGAAAATTATGTCTGCCCGCAGCCAGTATTATTGCTAATAAAAATTTTGGGCCGGAAGTAACGAATAATCTGAGGATAATAAGGCATATGAATATCCCTAATTGTACGACGGTGACAACACAGCCAGCAGCCCACCGGTTATGTGACTACACCCTTGATTGTGAGCGAATTAAACAAGATTCCTGTGCGTGTGGCATCACTACCTCGATTGCTTCCGCTGGAGGTGCTGCTCTTGGTGGTGTTATAGCCTACAATACTGTAAGCACCATCAGCAGTACTGTCGGTGGTGTCTTCCTCGGCATGTCTGTTGGCGCTTGCTTTTCTTGTGCCATGGGTCTTTGTGTAAATTGCTGCTCAGATGACTGCGATTACATTAAGCTTCGTAATCGAGAGATTTCCACCTGTACCGAACTGGCCCCCCTTCCTGTCAGGCAGCAACAGGAACAGGAGCCACCATCGGCAGAACCTCCGCCTTACCCGGGAACTGGACCCAGCCGCACAGCACCTCCGCCTTACCCGGGAACTGGACCCAGCCGCACAGCACCTCCGCCTTACCCGGGAACTGGACCCAGCCGCACAGCACCTCCGCCTTACCCGGGAACTGGTTCCAGCCGCACCGCACCAGTTCAGTCCCAGCCAAGACTGCACTCTTCTTCTCCATTGCCAAGCATCGACAATTTTAGCTCCATTCACCCCTACTACTCATGTACTCATGCTATCTCTCAAATCGTCAGTGGTAGATCAACCTCGGAGGTAGCGTCCGGTGCCTATAGGCTGACTTCTGGCTCAACCTCTCTGGGTTTACCGGGCTTCGGCTTCAGCCTTTGGTAATTAATAATGCAGGTGTCTGATACCTGAATATAAAAACCGGGGGCATATATGGTCCGCCCCGCATTGCAAGGAAAAGTTTTCCATCATGATTAAAGAGTAATGCTTCCACTCTCTTAATAAAGAGACCGGCCTTTGGGGTGAGGTTACAATGCTTCTGGCCCAGGTGGAATACGCCCCTTGTGGTTTTGGCCACTTGGGAGTCTCCCTTAGCATCCACGCGACTGGTACGGGCAGTTCCTTAGAAGAGCCCAGTACAGATTCATGCCACCTATACGCCGGACACAACCTGTACAGTGATATGGCAAGAGATTAGCGGATTTATAAACCGTAGGTCGGTTCCCCGTTCAGGGGAGCCGGCGGTCTTTTCCCCGCCGACAATTCCAGTGTTGAAAAGTGCACGGCGGTTGGGTCACGAGTCGGCTTCCTTCGGAAACTGACCTGCGTCGAAACATATGCATGCCAACGCATCAGTCCTTAGGTCTTTCTTTTGAATGGATTCAAGATTCAAGACCTAATGGACGCCGGTTTTGCTGATTTTTCAGCTTTCTTTTTTCGGGATCTTGCCTTAGCTCCCTTTGGCGTTGATTTTCCAGCTGTCTTTTTTCAGGGTCTTTCCTTCGCTCCCTTTGTTGCTGATTTTTCAGCTTTCTTTTTTCGGGGTCTTTCATTCGCTCCTTTTGGCGCTGATTTACCAGCTTTCTTTGTATGGGGTCCTTCACTCTTTCATGATACCGCTCCCTTTGGCGCTGATTTAGCAGCTTTCTTTTTTCGGGATCTTGCCTTAGCTCCCTTTGGCGTTGATTTATCAGCTTTCTTTTTTCGGGGTCTTGTCTTTGCTCTCTTTGGCGTTGATTTATCAGCTTTCTTTTTTCGGGGTCCTTCATTCTTTCATTATACCGCTCCCTTTGGCGCTGACTATTCAGCTTTCTTTTTTCAGGGTCTTTCATCAATTCACTATACCGCTTCCTTCTTTGCTGATTTACCAGCTTTCTTTTTTCGGGTTCTTGCATTCGCTCCCTTTGGTGCTCAACAAGGAAACTATCAGCAATTTCTTCCTGTAGGGTCGTTTGCTTATCACTTGTCGTTTGGTTCAGGTTTATCGGGTTAACAAAAGTAACTGGTGGTAAATCTTGTTGGTTAAACCGTACGGCATGAAGATGAGTTAACTGATCATCTGGATTCAAATGCCTGGCAGGTATTGGATCAGGCTCGCTAACCGATAAACATACCTGCTGAGCAAAGGGAAAATCTGGTATTGACGATATTTCATTATTAATGATTTTATTATCAGAATTCCAAGGTGCATATTTATCAAGAACTGATTTTGGTATCTCATGAATATCCGTTCCAAAAGAGTCTTCTGCATTGAAGTCTGCCAGAGATACAATATCGTATTCACCCAACGATTTAAGAATACCTGTTTCATTTTGGGGTATATCTGATTGTCTATTGTAAACAGGAAAAGGAGAGTCCAGTGCCTGACCAGACATGCCTTGATACACCTGCGATAGTTTGCTGGCATCAGGTTCGAAGGATTGGTTTATGATATCCAATGTAACGGAATAAAGATCAGAAAAAGCAACATCGAATGAAGGTAACTTACAGGAGTGATTCATTGAATTACTGGATTATTGAATTAATCCTAAGACTACGTCTTCTCATAAAAGTTCCTCCCTACCACAAACTATTTACTATTTTTGTCAATGAAGCATAAGGATCTGTTATGGCCACTAACAAGACGACACTGGAAGAAAACTGAAAGCTGGGGTCATATATGGTCCGCCCCTTTGCAAGGATAAGTTTTCCATCATGACTAAAGAGACCGGCCTTTGCGGTGAGGTCTCAATGCTTCTGGCTCTGATGGAATCCGCTCACTCCCACCTCATCAGGTCTTCGGCCTCTTCGGGGCCTGATTAGGATTGACACTTGTTGTTTATACTAATAAGAAAAAGATATTGCAAAATGAAAGACCAGCCCCTGCTTTTCTTCTTTCTGCTCTTCGTGGTTTCGTCTTTAGCTTCCCGAAGCTGGAAGTAGACGCTTAATGTCTGAGAATATTTACTGACCGGTTATGAAAGCGAATCCTGTAAATGCCAACAGTCAAAGAGAAACTGCATTCTTATAGTAAAAAAAAGCGCATCTAATTCAAACTATTCTTACCACTGCCAAAAAACTGGCCACTATATTTCTCCCTATTAACCTGCAAACAGCAACACCAGTTATCCGTCAGAAATAGTTTAATTATCCTAACCTGTTTACTTATGGTTATGGTCGTTTGATATGTAAGACAGTGGATTAATATCAACACAAACAACATTGTTATAAGGTATTGATTTTGATAGAAGAAACAAGCGTACCCACGACAGGTACTGCCAACGACCCGCAACCTGTAACAACCCCGGCCACAGAACTGGAGGGCCGTTGGGGAAGGTTGGGTGTCGGGGTCAGTGCGTTTGTCCGGTCGCTGAACCCCAACTTTGATCCGACAAATTCCCGGCCGCCAGTGCCCGGTGCAGCAGGCAGTGATCCTCAGGGCATTGATGGCCTGGGTAATTTCCTGCAGATCACCGCACTGGCAGGACGTGTGGTATCAGCCTGTGGCGGCATGTCCCCGGAAATCAGTAGTATCCTGGGCAATCTTCCCAGCATCTCCACTGCGGGCCAGTACGCCTGGGATCAGTTTAATGCATTCACTGCCCGTGCCGAGCCTGGCACGCACAGGGAAAATAGGCAGGACGGGGCCCCGGAAAACGCCAAAGATAAAGATAAAGATAAAGATAAAGATAAAGAAAAAACCAGCAAAGCCCCACAAAATACACGACAAAAAACAACTAAATCCGTTACCAACACGCAACGGTTTGGCCAGTTGCCAAAGACGTCCCTGGCACTGGGGGCCCTGGCCGGATTTTCCGCTGTCGGCGCATCATCTGTATCCAACCCTGGCACCGACGACTGGGTTGATGTGGCGGATGAAGGAACCCTTGGCAATATCTGCAATAATACGGAATCATGCAGCAGAAAATATCGGCTGACCAGGGATATTGATGGTGGGCAGTTAACCCGATCCATTGGTAACAAAACCCTTCCGTTTACCGGCCAGCTGAACGGTCAGGGTCATACCGTTGGCTATCTCACCCGCTGCCTGGTAGAAAACCTTGAGGGCGGCCGTATCGATAACCTGACCCTTAGTGATGCCAATATAACGTCATCAGCGTCTACCGGGGTAGCGGCTTGTGAAATATCAGGCGACGCCATGGTGAGTAATATTCAGGTTGCGCGTGCTGAAGTCACCACAAACAGTGGACACGCAGCTATTGGCGTGGGCCGAGTCGAAGGAGGAACCCTAACCAACACGGCCGCGGTGAATTGCACGGTGAAAGCCTCCGGTCACAATGCATTTGCCGGTATTGGTGTGGGATCTCTGCGTAATGGAGCTGTTGCTAACACGGCTGCGGTAAACTGTATTGTTGAAACAGATACAGCAGATATGAGTGCTGGTGTTGGTGCGGGTTTTTCGTTTGAAGGAATCGTTACCAACACAACTGCGGTGGACTGTCATGTTAAAACACTGGGAAGAAATGCAGATGCAGGCATTGGGGCAGGAAATCAGTATAAAGGAACTGTTACCAACACGGCTGCGGTGGAATGCCATGTGACAACCTCCCATGCCTCTGCAAATGCCGGTATTGGGGCGGGAGTATCGAAAGACGGTACTGTTAGCCACACGAAAGCGGTGGACTGTAAGGTAACAACCGGCAAAAAACAGGCAAGCGCCGGTATTGGGGTGGGGTTGAATGAAGGAACAGGAAATATTACCGACACGACGGCAGTAAGGTGCAAGGTGAAAACCAGCGGTCGCGAAGCATTTGCCGGTATTGGTGCGGGAGATCATCAAAGTACAGGAATTATTGATCTCACGACCGCACTGGACTGTAAGGTTGTCACAGAAGGACCTGATGCAGATGCCGGTATTGACGCAGGACGCAGCAGTGGAAAGGCAAATGTCTGCGGCACCTTGGCGATTGGCACCAACGTTACAAGTAGTGTTAATAAAAATTCCAATGCGAATATCACGGTAGGAGGGATGAAACCACTTATTTGCAATGTCCATATCAATGATGAGCGGCAACAAGACATACCCTGGGTATGTCGTTATGGGGATAGGGATTACTGTGCAAAAATTGACCAACGACTGGTAACACCGAAGTGCCAGGCCGTTAATTATGATGGTATTAATACATTATACGGTGCCAATGCCCTTCTACCGCCCGCAATCCTGGAGACGGGACCCAAAGGTACCACTATGACTACGATCTTTTCCAGCCCAGCTTCTGCCACAACAATACCCCCAACAACCGGGGCCACCACATCAGGCATGAACTTTTCCAGCCCAGGTTCTGTCACAATGTCAACGGCCCCAAACGATTACACTAAAGTACCATCAATGACCTTTTCCACCTCGGATCCTGCCAGATTTACCAGACAAACACCGTTAGCAGGATCTCTAAATACTACCGTCGTAGCCTATATCGCCCTGGGCGTCTCTCTGGGTGTGGTACTTTTTGTGCTGGCCGGGACCGGGTTATGCGCCTACCGCTATTATCGTCAAAGATTATCGACTCAGGCTGGCCGGAACCGTGAGGAACCCATGCCGATGCACCCCGAAGGCCGACCCCGGAGTGGCATACCGCTGTCTACTCTTCCTCGGAGCCATTACCAGCTGTCAGACAGACCTCTGCCCACTCCCCCTCAGAGACATTACCAACCGTTGTTTGACATACCGGGGAACACCGCAGCAGGGGGCAGCATTTCCAGAAAGAGCACTGAAAAAAAACCTGACCAACAACGCCCAGACAGCCCTTTGTACCAGGAACTGATCGGATATGCATCCGCCTGTCGTTCTGGCGAATCGGTGGTAATCGAGCAGACCGGAAAGGTAACCGCAGACAGCAACCCTATGGTGAGCGAAGAAGAACCTGACCAACAACGCCCTGCCTTCCCTGAGTACCATGTATTGACCAAGCATGATTCCACCGATAGCTATCCCGAACAGGTGGAAATCGACCTGGCGGGTATGGTAACTGGAGACTGCAACCCCACGCTGAGCACTGAAGAAGAACCTGATCAACAATGCCCTGTGTACCATGTATTGACCGAGCATGAACCCGCCCGTAGCTATGGCGAACCGGAGGTAATCGAGCTGGCGGATATGGTAACTGGAGACTGTAACCCCATGACGAACACTGAAGAAAAACCTGAGCCTGCAAGCCCTGTGAGCCATTAACTCACCGAATCATCTAATAGCTACAGCCCAACAATATCCTCCAACTTTTCCACAAAGTTCGGGTCACGAGAGACTTTGAATGTCTTTTCAAGGTGAGGCTTGAGGCCATTTGCCTTCCAGATTCGTCGAACGCTGGCTTCACTTACGCCACTGACAGCAGCCATGGAGCGAGTGCTCCAATGAGTGGCATTATCAGGCAGTGTTTGAGTTGTCAATCGGACAATTTCAACGGCATCTATAGTCTGACGACGACCTCCTCGAGGCAGGTCTTTTTCAATGGCAGAACCCACCACATAACGACTGCGACAGCGGCTAACTTGATTTCGACCAATATTCATAGCCTCTAACAATCTGAAGATTGGTTTTACCTTGTGCAGCCAGAAGTATGATTTTTGAGCAGCGAGCAATGCGAACTGTGGTCGTATTGGACGTCGATAGCTGTTTAATATCTTTTTCTTCCTGTGCGCTTAATTTAATTTTTGGAGCAGTTCTCATAGTCAGTGATTATTATTCTCTGAGGGTTTAATAATAATGACTGGTTTGAAAATTATATATGATTTCATATGGTCAGCTACTTAACTGCGTTAATTCATCACCTCTCTTTGCATCATGCATTAATAATATTTCAATAATACTATTCCACCCTTTAATATAAGCTTTATCCAGTGGGGTTTGGCCATCTTTATCAGGTTCACTGACATCTGCCCCATACTGTACAAGTAATTTAACCATTGGTAGATCTCCATCAAAAACGGCCCTCCATACTGGTGTTGAATGATAAATACCCGATTTTGAGTTAACCTCAGCACCACAACCTATCAGATACTCTGCGATATCAATCTTTCCACGGAAAACAGCTTCCATCAAGGGAGTTTGGTCATGTTGAGATGATCGTAGAGTATTTAACAACTCAGTGGTGACACAACTTTTCAAAGCATCCAGATTTCCTTCTTCTATAGAATTAAATATAGGATGACGGCTCATAATAGGGGTGCTCTCTCAATTTGATAACTGAGGCGGGTATGACAGCAGCGGGGTTATGCAGTGGTGTCGTCGATGTAGATAAACCTGAATAACAATGATTGTGACAGGTTTTTAGTAACGGAGAGACGACGGTTATGACCAACCGCTGTCAAACTGAAATGCAGGGCAACCTTATTATCAATGAACCAAAGTACCGGCTTCCACACAAGACAGCTTACTGTTGCGGAGCTTCCTATGGAGTATGGGGTTTTGGATATGGTGAGTATAGTGGTGGCGGTTCCTGGGTGTATGGTGGTGGTTCATGGGAGTACGGTGGTGGAGGCTCCTGAGGGTATCGAAATGTTGTAGTGCTACTATTATTTCGTACGACTTCACTGAATGTTTCGGTCGACTCACCAGTGATTCCGGGAACATGAAGGATAGTCTGGGAAAACTGTACAGGTGAGTCCGAAGGGGCTGAAGACGGGCACGGAGCATGAATACCCCCAGTGACATTAATCGAGTTACAAAGCGGCTGTGCTCTGACCACTCTGGAATCAATGGACGTTTCGCGGTGACCATGATCAACGGCATTGGTATCGTTCGCATTCTTGCGACAACAGGCAACATATGTCGCCACTGCTGAAGTGCCTGTTGCAACGCCTACTGCTGCCCCCACCCCAAAGCCGACAAACATTGCAGTATAAGTTTTTGTCAGCTCCATGCTGACAAACCCACTGGAAGTACAACAGAATACTCCACATGTAAAGCTGGAACATTTACACATGTTATCATCTTGATTGGGGCATAAATAATGATCAGTGCAAGAACCAGTTGATTCCATAAAATGTACCTTTTCGGAGTTTCCTGAGACCGCTTTTACTACTTATCAATCCATGGACTTGATTTTTTCTAAAAAGTTTCGATATTCCTTCCCTGTGTGTGAACTAAGTGCTGACCCTGCCTGGGTTATGGCAGAATCCGTAATTTTTTTTCACGGACTTAGTGATTTTCGCGCCCTGCGAGGTTACAAAAAATAAAAACACCTCTATTTCTTCCAGTTTTTTGATCATCAAATAGCCACCAAGAGTGGAGGCCGCTTTTTGTGTACTGTGAACATAGTGTGCTTGATATTTATTATACGCTCATAGGCGTATATTCAGCGGGAATGGCTGGGAAGGAACTTGTGTAACCAAGTGGGAGTCTTAAGCTGTGATTCAATAACTTAATGAATTTATGAATTTATGACTGATCCAGATTGTAACTTACAAGGCTGTTATTCGAATTTTCTCACCGCATATGATGCTTTTATGCCCGGCGGTAAGTCACTTTCCAATCGCTATACACAAAAAAATGCTATAGCATTCGGTCAGAAAGTGGAACAAACGGCCCCAATCAATAACACCTCCCTACCCGATGGGGATAGACTCCATAACCGATTCGATGATTCAAGAATTAAACAAATGTCAATCACTATTCTTGATTCTAAAGAAACCTGCCTGGATGAGCCCTCTGAATTATCCGTAAGACCAGAAACATTTCAGAAAGCTGATAGTGGCACTGAATCAGAAATAAAAATTGTGCGAGTTTGGAGTATGGCTGGTGAAGGTGGCTCTCACTCTGTTAATAACAGCCATCAGTATTCTAACGTGATGGAGCAACTCAGTCCGATAATTCATGCTGATAACTTGAGTAATAAGTCTGTTTCAAACCCACCAGAAAAAATAACTGACAACAAAGCCTCTCGGTTGGAGCGCCGAAGGGAGCGCCGAAGGGAGCGTCGCAAAGATCCCGCTTTCGCAGAGCGCCAAAGGGAGTACCAAAGGGAGTACCGAAGGGAGCGTCGCAAAGATCCCTCTTTCGCAGAGCGCGAAAGGAAGCGCAAAAAGGAGCGCTACAAGACAGATCCCGCTTTCGCAGAGCGCCAAAGGAAGTACCACAGGGAGTACCACAAGGAGCGCTACAAGACAGATCCCGCTTTCGCAGATCGCGAAAGGGAGCGCATAAGGGAGCGCTACAAGACTGATCTCGCTTTCGCAGAGCGCCAAAGGGAGTACCAAAGGGAGTACCAAAGGGAGCGTCGCAAAGATCCCGTCTTTGCAGAGGGGCAAAGAATCTATAGGAATACTTACGACAGAATCAAAAGGCAAACCGCCAACAAGGAAGAAGCTTCAAAGCAAGCGAATATCGCAAAAAAGCAGTATCTCAAGTCAATCCATTCAGCTGGAAACTCCGGTGAATTAACACTGACTTCTAATTCAATTGAAACAAACCATAGTTCCAGTAAAATTTTTAATGGCTCTCCCACTTTCAGTCTTCAAGCTGAAGGAATATTTACCGTCCCGAATGAGCCTGTCTCAACCTGAGTGAACAGTCAGCAATCTAAAAGTAAGAAGGTATAGGTCACTGTCCTCCGGATAAGCAAACGGTAAAACCTGCTTTGCCTCTACGGGAGCACGTTTATGAAATATCCGGGTTAAGGGCTTGGAGGTGTTCACGCTAACCAGAATAGGTGTTCACGCTCGCCAGAATACGCAGAGGCGTCAAGGTTATGGTTTTATTGGCCGACGGAACCAGCGTCATATATGGTCCGCCCCGCTTTGCAAGGATAAGTTTTCCATCATGACTAAAGAGTAATGCTTCCACTCTATTAATAAAGAATCCTGCCTTTGGGGTGAGGTCTCAATGCCTCTGGCCCTGATGGAATCCGCTCACTCCCACCTCATCAGGTCTTCGGCCTCTACGGGCCCTGGCCCTGGTCAGGTTCAAGGGAGTGCAGGCCTTACCTTTTATGCCATCATTTGAACTTTATCCGCGCAACTCGTTGCAGGCTTCTTACACTGATTAACCGCTTTTGCTTTTCTTGTCTAACGTCAAATGTTTAATAGTTTAATTACTATGCTCATGCTGCTGCCTTGTACGGCTCTTTCCTGGTTAACACAGCCCGGGCAATGCCAGCGTTTTTATTGGCAACAGCCACTGCTGATATATTCTTGCCCCTGCGCTGATCAAGCTCTTTAATCCAGTTATTACGTCGATCGTCGTGTTTATTGGCCACCCTGCCAACGGTTCTGCCACCGTGTATCAGCAGGGTTCGCAGGTAGGTATCGCCCCGTTTACTGATCTCCGGCAAGGTGGGTACGCCACCGGTAGACTGCTGTTTGGTTACCAGTCCAAGCCAGGCTGCCATTTCCAGGCCATTTTTAAATGCTGATATTGGCTGCGTATTCTATGCAAACTCTGGATAGTGATTAAAAAGTTTTTCACTAATGTCCATTGGTCTTACAATCGTTCTAATATATACCGCCATTCATTTGTAAAAATAACACGACGCCTTCAGCACGTACCCTTAAATAAAAAAATGAACCGGGAACTTTTACGACACTGCATTTTCGAATAAGAGAGTGCCCGGTAATTTTTTGTGCTCTCTAATTTGCTGTTATGCGTTACAACATTAAGAGCCCTGTTTATGATTCAGCAACCCGCTCAGCACCCCATTCAGCAACCAATTTGCGACAGCGCTTCTCAATGTTCAGGAAATGGCAACGAACATTCCTGGCTCGGCCATGGCGTTGCTGTTGCTAAAGCATTTGCGAAATCATTGATTCCAACGGAAGATCCTTGCCTTGGTTTCAACTCCCGCAGAGCAGTGGAAGATCTTGTTCGACTGGCCACAGCAACTATCCTGCCACCGAGTTCCATTCTTTTCATGGTGAAAGATATTGCTGATGCCTGGTCCGGGAGCGGTTTGCCCGGGCCGGATGCAAAACCGGAATTACCACAGACATCAAAAGAAATCCGGGAAGAGGCTCAGGAAAAAGAACCCGGCTCGAAAGACGTCCCCCTTCAACAGACATCCACGGCCCGCTATCAAGGGAGTCAGGGAACCAAAGGACTGCTTGCCCTTGGCACGCTGGCCAGCTCTTTTCAGTATGCGAATTCGAAACCCATTGCCGATGGATCAAAATCCATAGAGATTAATGATGCAGAAACCCTGGGCAAGATTGGCCGACATCCCGACTATCCACTGAACGGTACCTACCAACAGACAGCGGATATTGTTGTCACTAAAGACTATCAATCCATTGGCAATGATACCCATCCATTCACCGGGAAGTACTATGGGCAGTGCCGTACCATCAGCGGCCTGTCTGACTGTTTTGTTAACACTCTGGAAGGCAGCATCCGTGACCTTCACTTTACTTGTGCCAATATAACAAATTCCCGGAAGACGACCGGGTTAGCAGCCTGTGTTGTTGATGTTAATGGCACAGTCAGTAATATCCGGGCGGAAAATGTTCATATTGTCACCTCGGGTAAGGATGCAGACGCCGGCATCGGGGGGGGCGGGTTAATGCTGGAGGAAAGGTTGCCAACACCACGGCGGTGAACAGCACGGTCGAAACCGTGAGTTTGCTTGCAAACGCCGGCATCGGGGGGGGACGGGTTAAAGGAACGGTTGCGAACACCACGGCGGTGAACAGCTATGTCACAACCTTGGGTGAAGGTGCATACGCTGGCAT
>NZ_JAGHQW010000079.1 GCF_017744115.1 Salinisphaera sp. G21_0
ATCGAAGCTCAAAGAATCCGTGACCGCGCTGTTGCCCCATGTGAAAACCAAAGCCGAATCAACAGCAGAGAAAGACCACTTCAAGCCACAGGAAGTCGCCAACCTGCTGTGGGCCTTGGCGAAACTGATGGGCAACGGGCTCGAGCTGGAGAAGACAGCAAAGCTCAAAGAGGCTCTGGCCGCGCTGTTGTACCATGTGAAAACCAAAGCCGAATCAAAAGAAGAGAGAAGTCTGTTCAATACTCAAGGTACCGTCAATCTGCTGTGGGCCCTGGCGAAACTGGGTGAGGCCATTGAGCCGAACCTGGTTAAATCTACGTTCGATTTTCTTGTCGACAGAATCAGTAAAGACCTTCAACTCTCTCAGCAAGAGATATCGATGTCTCTCTGGGGAGTCATGGTATTCTGTGCCAGATTTTATCTGGACTCAGGTAGCAATAATAAAAATCCGCTTGAAAAGCACATAGGTGAACTATTTTCTCGCCTGGGAAATACATCCCCGGACAATATAGAGTTTCAATCCGTTATTGCCATGGCCGCAAGTTGGCTTGGCAGAGCATGTCCGGTGGTCCCCCATTACCGGACAGTCATTTCTGAACCACAATCCGCTTTCTGCGATCTACTCCAATCAAGCCTTCCATCTTTAACGATAGAAGAAGAAAAGATTCTGAACTCATTACCTCCGGTTGACCTGCTGCTGCCCGATTACAACACAGTTATTGATGTGCAGGGACCTTCTCATTACGTGAATGGTGATTTCAAAACCAGGAATGGTTCGACTTTGTTGAAAATTGCCCTGCTGCAAAAATTAGGATTTGAGGTTATTGAAATCCCGGTGAACAAGATTGATAACCAGGATTCAATGAAAATAGTTATTGAGCAAATAAAGGCAAAGTTAGCCGTCCTGCCGGAGGCTCATGGCTCTGTGTCACTTAACAGCGGCGAGTGGGCGGTAGACGAGGCATATTTTACTGCCGATGATGGAGGGCAATTTTCAGATGACTGTTATTTTACCGCCGAAGAATATTTAGAAGAGCAAATAAAAAAGCCCAAAAAAAGAAAAAGGAAGAGAAAAAGGCCAGTAAAAACTTCTGTCCGTTGATGCCACAGAGTAGTCTACTTTTTATATTTGTATGAATTAATGAAATATAATTATGGATAGTGGCGGTGCTGGTATTAGTTGTAAATACACGACATCCGGTAGTTATTATAAGCAACCGGACGATCATGCCGGGGCTTCAGGGAGTGGGCAATACAGGTATGGCAAAGTCAGGCAGGTGTATGTACCACTACGCTATACCCAGAAGCGTAATGAATTTAATCCTGCTTCTGACGCCTGCTCTGCTAACCATCCATCAGGACATTCAATAAAACCTGTTCATGGTTTTCATGCCCTCATCACACCAGAAAAAATGGCTTGGCTGGCCGAGGGATCTGCTCGTTATGGTGATCGCTATGATGGTAGAAATCATGGTCAATTTGCCTGTTCAATCAAACAGTACGCATCAGGGGCAAAACGACCATTAAATCATAGTGAACAACGTCAACTGATACCATTGTTACACGATTTTAAAGTGACACCCCGGTGGACCTGGCGAAGTCTGACAACAACGCTTCATTCATTGACTTCCGCGGGTGTTTTTACCCCTCATAAATTCATGAATGAGGGGTATAGGGAAATTCAAGCTACTTTACTGTCAACGTTACTTGATGCATTAATCCTTAAGTGCAACCAAAAAACTGAAGCCATTGATATAGATATACAAGGTATCACCAACCTGCTGTGGGCCTTGGCGAAACTGGTGGACAATGGGCTGGAGCTTGAGAAGACACCGAAGCTGAAAGAGGCCGTGACCGCGCTGTTGCCTCTTGTGCAATCCAAAGCTGAATCAAAAGTAGACCACTTCACGCCACAGGAAGTCGCCAACCTGCTATGGGCCATGGCGAAACTGGTGGGCAATGGGCTAAAACTGGAAAATACGCCGAAGCTAAAAGAGGCCGTGGCCGCGCTACTGCCCCTGGTGAAAACCAAAGCCGATGCAAAAAAAGACCAATTCAAGCCACAGGAAGTCACCAATCTACTGTGGGCCGTGGCGAAACTGGTGGACAATGGGCTTAAGCTGGAGAAGACGCCGAAGCTCAAACATGTCGTGGCTGCGTTGTTGCCCCATGTGAAAAACAAAGCTGAATCAAAAGAAGAGAAAGACCACTTGAACGCTCAAGCTACCGCAAATCTGCTGTGGGCGGTGGCGAAACTGGTGGATCACGGGCTGGAGCTGGAGACGACAGTGCAGCTCAAAGAGGCCGTGACCGCGCTGTTGCCTCATGTGAAAACCAGGACCGAATCAAAACAAGAGAAAGACCATTTTATCCCTCAGCATATCGCCAACCTGCTGTGGGCCCTGGCGAAACTGGTGGACAACGGTCTGGCGCTGGAGAAGACAGCGAAGCTGAAAGAGGCCGCGGCTACGCTCTTACACCTTGTGAAAACCAAAGCCGAATCACAAGAAGAGAAAGACCACTTTATGCCTCAGCATATCGCCAACCTCCTGTGGGCCATGGCTAAGCTGGTGGAGAACGGGCTAAAGCTGGAGAAGACAGTGAAGCTCAGAGAGGCCGTGACCGCGTTATTACCCCATGTGAAAACCAAAGCTGAATCAAAAGCAGAGAAAGGTCTCTTTGTGCCTCAGAATATCGCCAACCTGCTGTGGGTCATGGCGAAACTGGTGGAGAACGGGCTGGAGCTGGAGAATACTCCGAATCTGAAAGAGGCCCTGGCCGTGCTGTTGCTCCGGGTAAAAACCAACGCCGAATCAAAAGCAGAGAAAGACCACTTCAAGCCACAGGGAGTCTCCAACTTACTGTGGTCCTTTGCGAAACTGGTAGACAATGGGCTGGAGCTGGAGGAGACTCCGCAGCTGAAAGAGGCCGTGGTTGCGTTGTTGCCCCATGTGAAAACCAAAGCCGAATCAAAAGCAGAGAAAGGCCACTTCACCACTAGAGGTGCCATCAACCTGCTTTGGGCCTTGGCAACACTGTTGGGCAACGGGCTGGTGCTGGATCAGACAGCGAAGCTTGAAGAGGCCGTGCCTGCGCTGTTGTATCATGTGAAAATCAGAGCTGAATCAAAAGAAGAGAGAGATAACTTCAACACTCAAGATACCGTCAGCCTGCTGTGGTCCTTTGCGAAACTGGGTGAGGCCATTGAGTTAAACCTGGTTCAATCTACGTTCGATTTTCTTGTTGACAGAATCAGCAAAAACCCTCAACTCTCTCAGCAAAATATATTGATGTCGCTTTGGGGAGTCATGGTATTCAGTGCCAGATTTTATCTGGACTCAGGTAGTAATGATAAAAACCCGCTTGAAAAGCACATAGGTGAACTTTTTTCTCGCCTGGGAAATACATCCCCGGACAATATAGAGGTTCAAACCGTTATTGCCATGGCCGCAAGTTGGCTTGGAAAAGCGTGTCCGGTGGTCCCCGATTACCAGATATCCATTTCAGAATTACAATCCAATTTCCGCGATCAACTCCAGTCAAATCTTCCGTTTTTGAAGATAGAAGAAGAAAAGAGTCTGAACTCATTATCTCCGGTTGACCTGCGACTGCCAGATTACAACATGGTGATCGACGTTCAGGGACCTTTGCATTACGTGGGTGGTGATTTCAAAACCAGGAATGGCTCGACGTTGCTGAAAATCGCCCTGCTGCAGAAATTGGGATTTGAGGTCATTGAAATCCCGGTGAATAAGATTAATAACCAGGATTCAATGAAAATAGTTATTGAGCAAATAAAGACAAAGTTAGCCATCCCGCAAGAGGCCCATGGCTCTGTGTCACCTGACAGGGAAGAGGAGTCGACTGATGAAGCATATTTTACTGCCAATGAAGACGGACAATTTTCAGATGACTGTTATTTTACTGCCGAAGAGTGTTTAGAAGAGAAAACAGGTAAATCAAAAAGAAAAAGGAAGAGAAAAAAGTCGGTAAAAACCCATTTACTTAAGCAGTAATTACTCAGGAGTTGATAGACATTTAAGCAAGATGGGCTATAAACAAGCCGGTAGTCTACTTTTTATATTTTCCATGAATTAATGAAATATAAATATGGATAGAGGCGGTGCTGGTATAAGTTGGAAATACACGACATCAGGTAATGATTATAAACAACCGGACAGTCATGCCGATTCTTCAGGGAGCAGGCGATATCGACATCGCACAGCCAGGCAGGCGAATACTCCACTACCCTATATCCCGGGGCGTAATGAACTTTATCGTGCCTCTGGTGCCTGCTCTGCTGACTATCCGCCAAGACATTCAGTAAAACCTGTTGATGATTTTAATGCTCTCATCACACAAGAAAAAATGGATTGGCTGGTAAAGATATCTGCCCATTACGGTGATCGCTATGATGGGAAAAGACACAGTCAATTTGCCACTTTAATTAAACAATACACATCAGCGTCACAACGATCTTTAAATCACAGTGAACAACGTCAACTTATACCATTGTTGCACGATTTTAAAGCAACACCCCGGTGGAGCTGGCGAAGCCTGACGACAACGTTTCATTCATTTACTTCAGCGGGTGTTTTTACCTCTCATAAATACATGGATGCGTGGGTTAAGGAAACTCAAGCTGCTCTACTGTCAAATTTGCTTGATCTGGTAATACTTCAGTGCAACCAAAAACCTGAAGCCAGGGATATTGATGCACTGGGTGCCATCAACCTGATGTGGGCCCTGGCGAAACTGGTGGACAATGGGCTGGCGCTGAAGAAAACACCGAAGCTGAAAGAGGCCGTGGCCGCGCTGTTGCCTTATGCGAAAATCAAAGCCGAATCAAAACAAGAGAACGACCACTTTATTCCCAAGCGTATCGCCAGCCTGCTGTGGTCTGTGGCGAAACTGGTGGACAACGGGCTGGATCTGAAGAAGACACCGAAGCTCAGAGAGGCCGTGGCCACGTTGCTCCACCATGTGAAAACCAAAGCTGAATCAAAAGAGAAGAAAGACCACTTTGGCCCTCAAGGTAACGCCAACCTGATGTGGGCCTTGGCGAAACTGGTGGACAACGGGCTGGAGAAGACACCGATGCTCAAAGAGGTCGTGGCCGCACTTTTGCACCATGTGACAACCAACGCCGGATTAAAAGAAGATAGAGACCACTTTATTCCTCAGCATATCTCCAACCTGCTGTGGGCCGTGGCAAAACTGGTGGACAATGGGCTGGAAAAGACACTGAAGCTCAGAAAGGCCGTGGTCGCGCTGTTGCCCCATGTAAAAACCAGAGCCGAATCAAAAGAGGATAAAGACCACTTTAACATTCAAACTACCAACAACCTGCTGTGGGCTGTGGCGAAACTGGTGGACAACGGACTGGAGCTGGAAAAGACACCGACGCTCAAAGAGGCTGTGGCCGCATTGTTGCCCCATGTTAAAGCCAAAGCCGAATCAAACGAAGAGAAGGACCACTTTATTCCTCAGCATATCTCCAACCTGCTGTGGGCTGTGGCGAAACTGGTGGACAACGGACTGGAGCTGGAAAAGACACCGACGCTCAAAGAGGCTGTGGCCGCATTGTTGCCCCATGTTAAAGCCAAAGCCGAATCAAAAGAAGAGAAGGACCACTTTATTCCCCAGCATATCTCCAACCTGCTGTGGGCCTTGGCGAAACTGGTAGACAATGGGCTGGCGCTGGAGAAGACACCGGAGCTCAAAGAGGTCGTGGCTGTGCTTTTGCCCCATGTGGAAACAAAAGCCGAATCAAAAGAAGAGAAAGACTACTTTATTCCTCAGCATATCACCAATCTGCTGTGGGCCCTGGCGAAACTGGTGGACAACGGGCTGGAGCTGGAGAAGACACCGAAGCTTAAAGAGGCCTTGGCCGCGCTGTTGTACCAAGTGAAAACCAAAGCCGAATCAAAAGAAGAAAAAGACCACCTTATTCCTCAGCATATCACCAACCTGCTGTGGGCCCTGGCGAAACTGGTGGACAACGGGCTGCAACTGGAGAAGACACCGAAGCTCAAAGAAGCCTTGGCCGCGCTGTTGTACCATGTGACAACCAAAGCCGAATCAAAAGAGAAAGGCCAATTCCAGCCACAGGAAGTCTCCACCCTGCTGTGGGCCCTGGCAAAACTGGTGGACAACGGACTGGAGCTGGAGCACACACCCACACTTAAAGAGGTCGTGGCCAGGTTGTTGCCCTATGTGAAAACCAAAGCCGAATCAAAAGAAAAGAAAGACTGCTTCAGCAATCAAGATATTGTTAACCTGCTGTGGGCTGTGGCGAAACTGCTGCACAACGGACTGGAGCTGGAGAGGACACCGAAGCTCAAAGAGACTGTGGCCGCGCTGTTGCTCAATGTGACAACCAAAGCCGAATCAGAAGAGAAAGACCACTTCAACACTCAAGGTACCGCCAACCTGCTGTGGGCCCTGGCTAAACTGGGTGAGGCCATTGAGCTGAACCTGGTTAAATCTACGTTTGATTTACTTGTTGACAGAATCAGTAAAACACCTCAGCTCTCTCAGCAAGATATATTGATGTCTCTCTGGGGAGTCATGGTATTCTGTGCCAGGTTTTATCTGGAATCAGGCAGTAATGATAAACACTCCCTTGAAAAGTACATAGGTGAACTATCTTCTCGCCTGGAAAATACATTCCCGGACAAAATAGAGGATCAATGCACCATTGCCATGGCTGCAAGTTGGCTTGGAAGAGCGTGTCCGGTGGTTCCCGATTACCGGACAACCATTTCACAATCACAATCCACTTTCTGCGATCAACTTCGATCAAGCCTTCCGTCTTTGAAGATTGAAGAAGAGAAGAGTCTGAACTCATTACCTCCGGTTGACCTGCTACTGCCAGATTACAACATGGTTATCGACGTTCAGGGACCTTCCCATTACGTGGGTGGTGATTTCAAAACCAGGAATGGCCCGACTTTGTTGAAAATCGCCCTGCTGCAAAAATCAGGGTTTGAGGTTATTGAAATCCCGGTGAGAAAGCTGGATGACCAGGATTCAATGCAAAGCGTTATTGGGCAAATAAAGACAAAGTTAGCCATCCTGCGAGAGGCCGATGGCCCTGTGTTACTGAACAGCGAGGAGGCGGCAGATGACGCATACTTTACTGCCGATGAAGAAGGGCAATTTTCCGATGACTGTTATTTTTCCGCCGAAGAATAGTCTACTTTTTACATTTCCCATGAATTAATGAAATAGAATTATGGACAGAGGCGGTGCTGGTGTCAGTTGGCAATGCACAACATCAGGTAATGATTATAAAAAACCGGATGATCGTACCGATTCTGCAAAAAGTGGGCGATACAGGCATGGCACAGTCAGACAGTTGGATGCGTCACTCGCCTATATCCGGGAGAGTAATGAATTTTATACTGCTTCTGACGTCTGTTCTGCTGACCGTCCACCAAGACATTTAATAAAACCTGTGCATGGTTTCAAAGCTCTCATCACACCAGAAAAAATGGATTACATGATGAAGATATCTACTCATTATGGTGGTCACTATGATGGTAAAAAACACTGTCAATTTGCCCTTTCCATCAAACAATACACTTCAGCGTCAAAACGTTCTTTGAATCATCGTGAACAACGCCAACTGATACCCTTGTTGCACGATTTTAAAGCGACACCCGGGTGGACTTGGCGAAGCCTGGCGACAACATTTCATTCATTTACTTCAGCGGGTGTTTTTACCCCTCATAAATACATGGATGAGTGGGTTAAGGAAGCTCAGGCTGCTTTACTGTCAACTTTACTTGATCCTGTAATACTTAAGTGCAACCAAAAACCTGAAGCCATGGGTATTAATGCACAGGGTACCGTCAACCTACTGTGGGCCGTAGCAAAACTGGTGGACAATGGTCTGATGCTGGAGAAGACAGCAAAGCTGAAAGATGCCGTGGTTGCGCTGTTGCCCCATGTGACAACCAAAGCCGAATCAAAAGAAGAGAAAGACTGCTTCAACACTCAAGGTACTTCTAACCTGCTGTGGGCCTTGGCGAAACTGGTGGACAATGGGCTGGCGCTGGAGAAGACACCGAAGCTGAAAGAGGCCGTGGCTGCGCTGTTACCCCAGGTGAAAACCAAAGCTGAATCAAAAGAAGAGAAAGACCGCTTCAACACTCAAGGTACCTCTAACCTGCTGTGGGCCTTGGCGAAACTAGTGGACAACGGGCTGAAGCTGGAGATGATGCCGAAGCTCAAAGAAGCCGTGGCCGCGCTGTTGCGCCATTTGAAAACCAAAGCCGAATCAAAAAAAGAGAAAGACCACTTCAATCCACAGGAAATCACCAATCTACTGTGGGCCGTGGCAAAACTGGTGGACAACGGACTGGCGCTGGAGAAGACAGCGAAGCTCAAAGAGGCCGTGTGTGCGCTGTTGCCCTATGTGAAAACCAAAGCCGAATCAAAAGAAGAGAAAGACCACTTCCAGCCACAGGCAGTCACCAACCTGATGTGGGCCCTGGCGAAACTGGTGGGCAACGGGCTCGAGCTGGAGAAGACAACGAAGCTCAAAGAGGCCGTGGCCGCGCTGTTGCCCCATGTGAAAACCAAAGCCGAATCAAAAGAAGAGAAGGACCACTTTAACACCCAAGCTATCACCAACCTGCTGTGGGCCCTGGCAAAACTGGTGGACAACGGGCTGGAGCTAGAGACAACACCGAAGCTCAAAGAGGCCATGGTCGCAATGCTGCCTCAGGTGAAAACCAAAGCCGAATCAAAAGAAGAGAAAGACCACTTCAAGCCACAGGCTGTCGCCAACCTGCTGTGGGCCCTGGCGAAACTGGTGGACAATGGGCTGGAGCTGGAGAAGACACCGAAGCTCAAAGAGGCCGTGGCCGCGCTGTTGCCCCAGGTGAAAACCAAAACCGAATCAAAAGAAGAGAAAGACCGCTTCAAGTCTCAAGGTACCATCAACCTGCTGTGGGCCATGGTGATACTGATGGGTAACGGGCTGGAGCTGGATAAGACACCGAAGCTCAAAGAGGCCCTGGCCGCGCTGTTGTATCATTTGAAAACCAAAGCCGAATCAAAAGAAGAGAAAGACCACTTCAACACTCAAGGTACCGCCAACCTGCTATGGGCCCTGGCCAAACTGGGTGAGGCCATTGAGCTGAACCTGGTGAAATCTACGTTAGATTCTCTTGTCGACAGAATCGGTGAAGACCACCAATTCTCTCAACAAGATATATTGATGTCTCTCTGGGGAGTCATGGTATTTTGTGCCAGGTTTTATCTGGACTCAGGCAGTAATAATAAACACTCCCTTGAAAAGCACATAGGCGAACTATTTTCTCGCCTGGCAAATACATCCCCGGGCAGTATAGAGGATCAATCCATCATTGCCATGGCTGCAAGTTGGCTTGGGAGAGCGTGTCCGGTCATCCCTTATTACACGACAAACACTTCACAATCTCAATCCACCTTCCGCGATCAACTCCAATCAAGTATTCCCTCGTTGAAGATTGAAGAAGAAAAGAGTCTGAACTCATTACCTCCGGTTGACCTGCTACTGCCAGATTACCACATAGTGATCGACATTCAGGGACCTTCCCATTACGTGAGTGGTGATTTCAAAACCAGGAATGGTCCGACTTTGCTGAAAATCGCCCTGCTGCAAAAATCAGGATTTGAGGTCATTGAAATCCCGGTGACCAGGCTTGTGAATCAGGATTCAATAAAAATAGTTATTGAGCAAATAAAGACAAAGTTAGCCGTCCCGCCACAGGCTTATGGCTCTTTGTTACTTAACAGCGGCGAAGGGGCAGTAAATGAAGCATACGTTACTGCCGATGAAGGAGGGGAATGTTCCGATGACTGTTATTTTACCGCCGAAGAATATTTAGAAGAGCAAACAGAAAAAACAAAAAAGAGAAAAAGGAGGAGAAGAAAGTCAGTAAAAACTGCTGACTGATGATGTCATAGAGTAGTCTACTTTTTATATTTCCCATGAATTAATGAAATATGATTATGGACAGAGGCGGTGCTGGTGTCAGTTGGCAATGCACAACATCAGGTAACGATTATAAACAACCGGATGATCGTACCGATGCTGCAAAAAGTGGGCGATACTGGCATGGCACAGTCAGAGAGGTGAATGCGCCACTCGCCTATATCCGGGAGAGTAATGAATTTTATGCTGCTTCTGACGCCTGCTCTGCTGATCATCCACCAAGACATTCAATAAAACCTGTTCATGGTTTCAAAGCTCTCATTACACCAGAAAAAATAGATTACATGATGAAGATATCTACTCATTATGGTGATCACTATGATGGTAAAAAACACTGTCAATTTGCCCTTTCCATCAAACAATACACTTCAGCGTCAAAACGATCTTTGAATCATAGTGAACAACGCCAACTGATACCATTGTTGCACGATTTTAAAGCGACACCCGGGTGGACCTGGCGAAGTCTGACGACGACGTTTCATTCATTTACTTCAGCGGGTGTTTTTACCTCTCATAAATACACGGAAGAGTGGGTTAGGAAAACTCAAGCTGCTTTACTGTCCACTTTACTTGATCAGGTAATACTTAATTGCAACCAAACACTTGAAGCCAGGGATTTTGATGTACACGGTATCAATAACCTGCTGTGGTCCGTAGCGAAACTGGTGGACAACGGGCTGGAGCTGGAGAAAACACCGAAGCTCAAAGAGGCTGTTGCCGCACTGTTGATCCATGTTAAAGCCAAAGCCAAATCACAAGAAGAGAGAGAACACTTTATTCCTCAGCATATCTCCAACCTGCTATGGTCTGTGGCGAAACTGGTGGACAACGGGCTGGAGCTGGACAAGACACTGATGCTCAGGGAGGTCGTGGCCGCACTGTTGCCCCATGTGAATGCCAAAGCTGAATCAAAAGAAGAGAGAGACCACTTTATTCCTCAGCATATCAGCAACCTGCTGTGGGCCCTGGCGAAATTGGTGGACAAGGGGGTGGGGAAGACTCCAAAGCTCAAAGGGACCGTGGCCGCGTTGTTGCCTCATGTGAAAACCAAAGCTGAATCAAAAGAAGAGAAAGAGCACTTTAACACTCAAGGTATCGCCAACCAGCTGTGGGCCTTCGCGAAACTGGTGGACTACGGACTGGAGCTGGAGAAGATACCGAGGCTCAAAGAGGTTGTGGCTGCGCTGTTGCCCCATGTGAAAACCAAGGCTGAATCAAAACAAGAGAAAGACCACTTTATTCCCCAGCAGATCGCCAACCTGCTGTGGGCCCTGGCAAAACTGGTGGAAAATGGGCTGGAGCTGGAGAACACTCCGAAGCTCATAGAGGCTGTGGCCGCGCTGTTGCACCATGTGAAAACCAAAGCCGAATCAAAAGAAGAGAAAGACCGCTTCAGGCCACAGGGCGTCGCCAACCTGTTGTGGGCTGTGGCGAAACTGGTAGACAACGGACTGAAACTGGAGAAGACACCCAGGCTTAAAGAGGCCGTGGTCTGGTTGTTGCCCTATGTGAAAACCAACGCCGGATCAAAAGAAGAGAAAGACTGCTTCAGTGCAAAAGATAGCGCCAACTTGCTGTGGGCCATGGCGAAACTGGTAGAAAATGGACTGGAGCTGGGGAAGACACCAAAGCTGAAAGAGGCCGTTGTTGCGCTGTTGCCCCATGTGACAACCAAAGCCGAATCATTAGAAGAGACAGACCACTTTACTCCTCAGCATATCGCCAACCAGCTGTGGGCCCTGGCGAAACTGGTGGAGAACGGGTGGAAGCTGGAGAAGACATTGAAGCTCAAAGAGGCTTTGGTCGCGCTGTTGTCCCATGTGCAAACCAAAGCCGAATCAAAAGAAGATAAAGACCAATTCAAGCCACAGGAAGTCGCCAACATGATGTGGGCCGTGACAAAACTGGGTGAGGTGATTGAGCTGAAAGTGGTTAAATCAACGTTAGCTTCCCTTGTCGGCAAAATCAGCGAAAACACCCCGCTCTCTCTTCAAGGTAGATGGATGTCTCTGTGGGGAGTCATGGCATTCTGTGCCAGATTTTATCTGACCTACGGTAAAAATAATAAAAACTCCCTTGAAAAGCACATAGGTGAACTATTTTCTTGCCTGGGAAATACACCCACCGGCAATACCGAGGATCCATCCATTATTGCCATGGTCACAAGTTGGCTGGGGAGAGCGTGTCCGGTGGTTCCCCATTACCGAACAATCACTTCACGATCACAATCCACTTTTCGCGATCAACTCCGATCAAGCCTTCCCTCTTTGAAGATTGAAGAAGAGAAGAGTCTGAGTTCATTACCTCCGGTTGACCTGCTACTGCCAGATTACAACATGGTGATCGACGTTCAGGGACCTTTCCATTACGTGGGTGGTGATTTCAAAACCAGGAATGGTTCGACTTTGTTGAAAATCGCCCTGTATAAAAAATTAGGATTTGAATTTATTGAAATACCGGTGAACAAGCTTGATAACCAGTATTCAATACAAAGAGTTATTGAGCAAATAAAGACAAAGTTAGCCATCCTGCCAGGGGCCCATGATCCTGTGTCACCTGACAGCAGTGAGTGTGCGGCAGGTGAGGCATACTTTACTGCCGATGAAGGATGGCAATTTTCCGATGACTGTTATTTTACCGCTGAAGAATATTTAGAAGAGCAAATAAATAAACCAAAAAAGAGAAAAAGGAAGAGAAAAAAGCCAGTAAAAACTACTGCCTGATGAGGCCGTAAAGTAGTCTACTTTTTATATTTTCCATGAATTAATGAAATATAATGATGGACAGAGGCGGTGCTGGTATCAGTTGGCAATGCACAACATCAGGTAATGATTATAAACAATCGGATGATCGTACCGATTGTTCAAAGAGCGGGCGATACTGGCATGGCACAGTCAGACAGGTGAATGCGCCACCCCCCTGTATCCAGAAGCGTAATGAATTTTATCCTGCTTCTGACGTCTGTTCTGCTAACCATCTACCAAGACACTCAATAAAACCTGTTCATGATTTTCATGCTCTCATCACACAAGAAAGAATGGATTACCTGGTGAGGATATCTGCTCGTTTTGGTGATCGCTATGATGGTAAAAAACACGGTCAATTTGCCACTTTAATCAAACAATACACTTCAGCGTCAGGAAGACCTTTGCATCATAGTGAACAACGCCAACTGATACCATTGTTGCACGATTTTAAAGCTACCGCCGGGTGGGCCTGGCGAAGCCTGGCGACAACGCTTCATTCATTTACTTCAGCGGGTGTTTTTACCCCTCATAAATACATGAATGAGGGAAGTAAGGAAACTCAGGCAGCTTTATTGTCAACGTTACTTGATGCAGTAATACTTAAGTGCAACCAAAAACCTGAAGCCAGGGGTATTGATGCCCAAGGTACCGCCAATCTGCTGTGGGCCCTGGCAAAAATTGTTGGCAACGGGCTTGAGCTGGAGACGACACCGAAGCTAAAAGAAGCCGTCGCCACGCTGTTGCCCTATGTGAAAACCAAAGCCGAATCAACAGAAGAGAAAGACCACTTTAATCCTCAGGAAGTCGCCAACCTGCTGTGGGCCGTGGCGAAACTGGTGGACAACGGGCTGGAGCTGGAGAAAACACCCAAGCTCAAAGGGGTTGTAGCCGCGCTGTTGCCCCATGTGAAAACCAAAGCCGAATCAAAAGAAGAGAAAGACCACTTTAGTCCTCAGCATATCGCCAACCTGCTGTGGGCGGTGGCGAAACTGGTGGACAACGGGCTGGAACTGGAGAAAACACCCAAGCTCAAAGAGTCCGTGGCCGCGCTGTTGCCCCGGGTGAAAACCAAAGCCGAATCAAAAGAAGAGAGAGACCACTTTATTCCTCAGCATATCGCTAACTTGCTGTGGGCGGTGGCGAAACTGGTGGACAACGGGCTGGAGCTGGAGAAGACACCGAAGCTCAAAGAGGCCGTGGCCGCGCTGCTGCTCCATGTGAAAACCAAAGCCAAATCAAAAGAAGAGAAAGACCAGTTTAAGCCACAGGAAGTGGCCAACCTGCTGTGGGCCGCGGCGAAACTGGTGGACAACGGGCTGGAGCTGGAGAAGACAGCAAAGCTCAAAGAGGCCGTGGCCGCAATGTTGCCCCATGTGGAAACCCAAGCCGAATCAAAAGAAAAGAAAGACCACTTCAACACTCATGCTACCGCCAACCTGCTGTGGGCCCTGGCGAAACTGGCGGACAACGGGCTGGAGTTGGAGAAGACACCGAAGCTCAAAGAGGCTGTGGCCGCGCTGTTGTACCATGTGAAAACCCAAGCCGAATCAAAAGAAAAGAAAGACCACTTCAACACTCAAGCTACCGTCAACCTGCTGTGGGCCGTGGCGAAACTGGCGGACAACGGGCTGGAGCTGAAGAAGACACCGAAGCTCAAAGAGGTCGTGGCCGCGCTGTTTTACCATGTGAAAACCAAAGCCGAATCAAAAGAAGATAAAGACAGCTTCAACTCTCAAGGTACCGCCAACCTGCTGTGGGCCCTGGCGAAACTGGTAGACAACGGACTGGAGCTGGAGCAGACACCCAGGCTTAAAGAGGCCGTGTTCAGGTTGTTGCCCTTTGTGAAAACCAAAGCCGAATCAAAAGAAGATAAAGACAGCTTCAACTCTCAAGGTACCGCCAACCTGCTGTGGGCCCTGGCGAAACTGGTAAACAACGGACTGGAGCTGGAGAAGACACCGAAGCTCAAAGAGGCCGTGGCAACAATGTTGCCCCATGTGACAACCAAAGCCGAATCAAAAGAAGAGAAAGACCACTTTATTCCTCAGCATATCGCCAACCTGCTGTGGGCCTTGGCGAAACTGGTGGAGAACGGGTGGAAGCTGGAGAAGACATCGAAGCTCAAAGAGGCTGTAGTCGCGCTGTTGCCCCATGTGCAAACCAAAGCCGAATCAAAAGAAGAGAAAGATCAATTCAAGCCACAGGAAGTCGCCAACATGATGTCGTCCCTGGCAAAACTGGGTGAGGCTATTGAGCTGAATGTGGTTAAATCAACGTTAGCTTCTCTTGTCGGCAAAATCAGCAAAAACACCCCGCTCTCTCAGCAAGGTAGATGGATGTCCCTGTGGGGAGTCATGGCATTCTGTGCCAGATTTTATCTGAACCACGGTAAAAATAATAAAAACTCGCTTGAAAAGCACATAGGTGAACTATTTTCTTGCCTGGGAAATACATCCTCAGGCAATACAGAGGATCAATCCATTATTGCCATGGCCACAAGTTGGCTAGGGATAGCGTGTCCGGTGGTTCCCCATTACCAAACAATCACTTCACAATCACAATCCACTTTTCGGGATCAACTCCAATCAAGCCTTCCGTCGTTGAAGATTGAAGAAGAAAAGAGTTTGAACTCATTACCTCCGGTTGACCTGCTACTGCCAGATTACAACATAGTTATCGACGTACAGGGACCTTCTCATTACGTGGATGATGATTTCAAAACAAGGAATGGTTCGACTTTGTTGAAAATCGCCCTGTTGCAAAAAGCAGGATTTGAGGTCATTGAAATCCCGGTTAGCAAGCTTGATAACCAGGATTCAATGAAAATAGTTATTGAGCAAATAAAGACAAAATTACCTGTCCTGCCGGAAGCTCATGGTCCTGTGTTACATAACAGTGGCGAGGAGGCCGCAGATGGGGCATACGTTACTGCCGATGAAGGAGGGCAATTTTCAGATGACTGTTATTTTACCGCCGAAGAATATTTGGAAGAGCAAACAGAAAAACCAAAAAAGAGAAAAAGGAAGAGGAAAAAGCCAGTAAAAACTGCTGCCTGGTCTGGTGATGCCGTAGAGTAGTCTACTTTTTATATTTTCCATGAATTAATGAAATATAATTATGAATAGAGGCGGTGCTGGTATCAGTTGGCAATGCGCAACATCAGGTAATGATTATAAACAACTGGATGATCGTACCGATTCTTCAGCGAGTGGGCGATACTGGCATGGCACAGTCAGACAGGTGAATGTGCCACTCCCCTATATCCAGAAGCGTAATGAATTTTATTCTGCCTCTGACGCCTGTTCTGCTAACCATCCACCAAGACACTCAATAAAACCTGTTCATGGTTTTAATGCTCTCATTACACAAGAAAGAATGGATTGCCTGGTGAGCATATCTGCTCGTTTTGGTGATCGCTATGATGGTAAAAAACACGGTCAATTTGCCACTTTAATCAAACAATACACTTCAGCGTCAGGAAGACCTTTGCATCATAGTGAACAACGCCAACTGATACCATTGTTGCACGATTTTAAAGCTACCGCCGGATGGACCTGGCGAAGTCTGACGACAACGTTTCATTCATTTACTTCAGCAGGTGTTTTTACCCCTCATAAATACATGAATGAGGGAAGTAAGGAAGCTCAGGCAGCTTTATTGTCAACGTTACTTGATGCAGTAATACTTAAGTGCAACCAAAAACCTGAAGCTTGGGATATCGATGCACAAGGTACCGCCAACCTGCTCTGGGCCCTGGCGAAACTTGCGGACAACGGGCTGGAACTGGAGAAGACACCGAAGCTCAAAGAGGCCGTGGCTGCGCTGTTGCCTCGGGTGAAAACCAAAGCCGAATCAAAAGAAGAGAAAGACCACTTTATTCCTCAAAATATCTCCAACCTGCTGTGGGCCGTGGCGAAACTGATAGACAATGGGTTGGAGCTTGAGAAGACAGCAAAGCTCAAAGAGGCCGTGGCCGCGCTGTTGCCCCATGTGAAAACCAAAGCCGAATCAAAAGAAGAGAAAGACCACTTCAAGCCACAGGAAGTCGCCAACCTGCTGTGGGCCTTGGCGAAACTGGTAGACAATGGGCTGGAGCTTGAGAAGACAGCAAAGCTCAAAGAGGCCGTGGCCGCGCTGTTGCCCCAGGTAAAAACCAAAGCCGAATCAAAAGAAGACACAAACCACTTCAAGCCACAGGAAGTCGTCAACCTGCTGTGGGCCGTGGCAAAATTGGTGGACAATGGGCTGGAGAAGACTCCAAAGCTCAAAGGGACCTTGGCCGCGCTGTTGCCCTATGTGAAAGCCAAAGCCGAATCAAAAGAAGAGAAAGACCGCTTCAGGCCACAGGGAGTCGCCAACCTGCTGTGGGCCGTGGCAAAATTGGTGGACAATGGCCTGGAGCTGGAAAAGACAGCGAAGCTCAAAGAGGTTATGGCCGCGCTGCTGCCCCATGTGAAAAGCAAAGCCGAATCAAAAGGAGAGAAAGACCACTTCAAGCCACAGGAAGTCGCCAACCTGCTGTGGGCCTTGGCGAAACTGGTAGACAATGGGCTGGAGCTTGAGAAGACAGCAAAGCTCAAAGAGGCCGTGGCCGCGCTGTTGCCCCAGGTAAAAACCAAAGCCGAATCAAAAGAAGACACAAACCACTTCAAGCCACAGGAAGTCGTCAACCTGCTGTGGGCCGTGGCAAAATTGGTGGACAATGGGCTGGAGAAGACTCCAAAGCTCAAAGGGACCTTGGCCGCGCTGTTGCCCTATGTGAAAGCCAAAGCCGAATCAAAAGAAGAGAAAGACCGCTTCAGGCCACAGGGAGTCGCCAACCTGCTGTGGGCCGTGGCAAAATTGGTGGACAATGGCCTGGAGCTGGAAAAGACAGCGAAGCTCAAAGAGGTTATGGCCGCGCTGCTGCCCCATGTGAAAAGCAAAGCCGAATCAAAAGGAGAGAAAGACCACTTCAAGCCACAGGAAGTCGCCAACCTGCTGTGGGCCGTGGCAAAATTGGTGGACAATGGGCTGGAGAAGACTCCAAAGCTCAAAGGGACCGTGGCCGCGCTGTTGCCCCATGTGAAAGCCAAAGCCGAATCAAAAGAAGGGAAAGACCACTTCAAGCCACAGGAAGTCGCCAACCTGCTGTGGGCCGTGGCAAAATTGGTGGACAATGGGCTGGAGAAGACTCCAAAGCTCAAAGGGACCGTGGCCGCGCTGTTGCCCCATGTGGAAGCCAAAGCCGAATCAAAAGAAGTGAAAGACCACTTTATTCCTCAGCATATCGCCAACCTGCTGTGGGCCGTGGCAAAACTGGGGGAGGCCATTGAGCTGAACCTGGTTAAATCTATGTTCGATTCTCTTGTCGACAGAATCAGTGAAACCCCTCAGCTTTCTCAGCAAGGTATATGGATGTCTCTCTGGGGAGTCATGGCATTCTGTGCCAGAGTTTATCTGGAATCAGGCAGTAATGATAAACACTCCCAAAAGCACATAGGTGAACTATCTTCTCGCCTGGAAAATACATTCCCAGACAATACAGAGGATCAATCCATCATTGCCATGGCCGCAAGTTGGCTTGGGAGAGCGTGTCCGGTGGCCCCCCATTACCAGACCATTATTTCACAATCTCAATCCACCTTACGCGATCAACTCCAATCAAGCCTTCCGTCGTTGAAGATTGAAGAAGAAAAGAGTCTGAACTCATTACCTCCGGTTGACCTGCTACTGCCAGATTACAACATGGTTATCGACGTACAGGGACCTTCTCATTACGTGGATGATGATTTCAAAACAAGGAATGGTTCGACTTTGTTGAAAATCGCCCTGTTGCAAAAAGCAGGATTTGAGGTCATTGAAATCCCGGTTAGCAAGCTTGATAACCAGGATTCAATGAAAATAGTTATTGAGCAAATAAAAACAAAATTAGCTGTCCTGCCGGAGGCTCATGGTCCTGTGTTATATAACAGTGGCGGGGAGGCGGCAGGTAAGGCATACGTTACTGCCGATAAAGGAGGGCAATTTTCAGATGACTGTTATGTTACCGCCGAAGAATATGTAGAAGAGCAAACAGAAAAACAGAAAAGAGAAAAAGGAAAAGAAAAAAGCCAGTAAAAACTGCTGCCTTGTCTGGTGATGCCGTAGAGTAGTCTACTTTTTATATTTTCCATGAATTAATGAAATATAATGATGGACAGAAGCGGTGCTGGTATAAGTTGGCAATGCGCAACATCAGGTGGGTGCTCTCTCAATCTGATAATTGAATTATACGTCAATTAAAAACTTACCGGACATGTAATTAGACCAAAGCTGATCCCAGCGCCCTTTACTCTGGACCAGATACCTTGTTGCCAATAGAACCTCAGCACCTGTCGTTTTCCACCTCATGCCAGAGCCGCATAACCGTTGCTTGACTAGCGTCTTACAAGCTGCCTCTGTGACTCCAGAACCTATTGGCCAGTGACGTTT
>NZ_JAGHQW010000007.1 GCF_017744115.1 Salinisphaera sp. G21_0
TAGTTCCAGATGGTTAGCTACTTAACCATCCAAAACAGGAAAAACTGTCTTTAAAAATGATGATGAAGTAAAGCCAGAAAGATCATGGTCAAATAAGAAATGTTGAACCTTTTCGAATTGAAGTGGTCTAACCGTACTGCCGATAAAATCCACAGAGTGTGAGGTTTGTACTATGAAGCCGACGTATAATGGTAATATTGATTCAGTCATCCTGACAATCCTTGGATAAACAGTGTGATCTTCGAGGTTTTGCACAGATATCATCATTAAGAAATTAAGAAATTAAGAAATTAAGAAAATAGTAAAACGGGATGTTAGTAAACTCAAGTTAAGTGATCTTGTTCTCTATGAGGTAATGGTATGATTCCATCTTCTGTGAACGATCTATCATATAAGAGTTGGTATTTTGATAAAAGTAACCCTATACACAAGGGAGATATTGGAAAATTAAGTAAACGCTCTTTTCGGGTGATGAAAAGAGTATCTCCTTATCCACTGAAACTTACATACATACCTATTTCTGCTAAAGTGCGAAGACCACTCACCTTAAGTCTGGAAATTGGCAAAAGTTCAGCAACGCAGGCGCTTGTTAAAGTACTTTCGGCCGATCAGGTTGACTGGGGTAGAGCATTAAAATTATTGCGAAGAGGAGGTGATCCTTTTGCCTATAGAGGGAGTGCTTTCAGGCCCAATGTGTTATTTAAGGTTATTGTTGATATTACCAATACTCCAAAAATTGAAGCAAAAAAGAATTTAAATTCAAAAGAGCGGGAAGGGTTCATTGCATTGCTTCTGAAAAGAGAAGGAATTGAATCTACATTGCTGGAATTAGATGCAACACCTTTTGTAAATACGCCATTTACTGCGGCAATTGCAGCCAGAGATAAAAGTTTATCGAGAGCTATATTCAATTATCTGAAAGAAACACACCATGAATTATTGATTACGCCAAATCAAAAAAAAATGTCAGGACAGTTTGGAAAAAATACACCCCTGGTATTAGCTATTAAAACAAACAATGAAAATCTGGCTTTGGATTTATTGCCTTTTTATACCAATGAGTTACTGCGTCAGCGTATAACATGGGCAAATAGCAATGCTCTTGAACTGGCTCATTTAGCAAGATTCAACCGTCTGCTTCCCATCATGGTGGCAACAGCTCAAGGTCTTACAATGGATGAAGCTACTCATTTTCAATCATTGTATGATGGATGTCCGCGCGGGAATAATATATGGCATGATTTATATGAATCAGATATGTTCCTCAATGACGAAGGACATTTTATTGAAGATAGAGAAAGAGTTTCAAATCCTGTCCTCTACCATACTTCACAATATATTCGTAAGTCTGTTCTACTTGACTGGTGAGGTAGTTGTGAAAAGTTTACTTTTCTATTACATTTTCTATCTGCTTCTCACAGTCACTTCTCACCTTGTTTGCCGCGTATAGTTGTATCATCAGAGTCTATTCAACCATGCCAACGTCTGGTACAGTAGCGTCAAGTGCTGTCCTGGAATATTGATCGTGAGCATTAATTTTTAGATGTTTGACTTTTGATTGTTAAATGATATGAAAGCTCTCGATGGGAAAAAACAGTTTTTCCACAATTTTACTTGCCATTGCTCTCATCTTCTTCGGGCTGTCTATAAGTAGTGAGTTGGAGAAGTATTCACATGTCTCTCGATGAAATTAAGAGCAAAATGCACAATAGTGAAATATATTTTTCAGATGATCAAGCCCTTGTTGATGAGCAAACACAATGTCTGGAAATTCTTTATGATTATAATCATACCCGACCTTCTGAAAGCAAAAAGAGAGAGCAAATTCCTGCAAATGTTGTTGCGGTGGGAAATCCTTGCCGGGTATTGCGAGAAATCGGTCAAAAAGATAAAGAATTTTATTACAAAGACTTAAGGTTTGGTTCAGAAGTCGGGCAGTAAAAATCCGAAGAAATGTTTCAACAGTCTTTAGGCCGACAGTTTCCTGGTCATGCAAACCATGAGGAAAAGTGCATAACACCTGTTGGGTATTTGACCGGGATGCCTTCGGCGTCCCGCAACCCAAGTGTTATGTTTTTACCCAACTCATTAAATATCTTAATTCAATAATGAAAGCAGTCATACTCACTACAATATCCCTCTTGGCTTTTGCCGGAAATTCCATTCTTTGCAGAATGGCTTTGGGTGAACAAGAAATAGATGCTGCAAGTTTTACTTCTATTCGTCTCTTGTCCGGTATTATTTCTCTGGTTTTACTCTATAAATTACTAAACCCTGGCGACAAAAAAATTGCAAAAGGTAGCTGGTATGCTTCCGTCATGTTGTTTATTTATGCCGTTACCTTCTCCTATGCATACATTATTTTAGATACCGGAATTGGAGCACTAATCCTGTTTACCTCGGTGCAAATCACCATGATTCTGGCCAATTTTATTTCAGGAGTAACAGTTCGTTTCATTGAATGGATTGGCATCACTACCGCTTTTTCAGGCTTCATGTATTTGGTAGCACCAACCTTATCCACGCCTTCCCTGAGTGGTTTTATTCTGATGGCAGTCTCTGGCATTGCATGGGGGATGTACACGTTAGCGGGTAAAGAATCCACCAATCCGTTGAGTGATACAATGTGTAACTTTATTAGAACCTTGCCTTTCCTTATCACACTGACAGTTCTTACTATTGAATCCTCACACCTTTCCCTGAAAGGAATTTTTCTTGCGGTTTTGGCAGGCGCTCTGACTTCAGGCATTGGTTATACCCTGTGGTACATAGCATTAGGCAGACTTTCAGCAGTACAGGCTGCTGTTGTGCAACTTCTGGTGCCTGTAATGGCAGCAGCAGGCGGCACATTACTCATTGATGAGGCTGTATCCATGCGATTGGTTCTATCCTCAATTATTATACTTGGTGGGATATTCACGGTGATATCAGGGAAACAATATGCTGAAAACCTCGGCAAACAAAAAGATAACACAAACGAGCATCTCCGGAGTCAAGAGTAAAAACGATAGTATTGGACATTCATCGAATAACCCCCAAATCAGGCGTGATCTGCCAGAAAGTGAGAACCTCTTTCCCGTTGTGATATATCCTGGTTTGTAAAGAGCGGCTGCAGGAGCTGAACTCAAAATCTCTGATCTGTCCTTCTGGCCGCCATCGGTTTTTTTCCTGCCAGGTTCCGTCGCTGCTCAACCCAAGAAGCAACAGGCTGCCGTCGTCGGTTCGTGCGGCGAGCAGGCAGCCTTGCCGGTTAAAGCGCGCCTCCAGAATAGACAGTTTAATACGTTGCCTCCACCATTGGCCGCTATCAGTGTACTGATATATATCCGTACTCTCTGACTCACCTCCGCACACCAGCGCATTGCCCCGGGGGCTGGCCTTCAGGAGGGTGCTGGAATTCAGTGTGTGTGCCCACTCCCACTGTCCTGAGTCCCGGTGGTGCCAGATACTGGCCCTTAGTTCATTGTCGTCTATGCTCAGCGACGATGCTGCCATCATAAAAAACAGCAGCCGTGAGTTCATGGAAAACTTCATGTCTGGCAGGTCCCGCAGCACTTGCCCGGCTCCCTCAATATAAGCCTGATCCTCCATAACCGGCGAACAGCTGTCGTCATCCAGGCTCCAGATATCGAAGCCATTGATAGTGGCAACAACCAGCAGTCTGCCATCAGGGCTAAAATCAACGCTGAGCAAAAAGCAGTGGCGTGGGTCACTGTGTGTTTTGGTAATGGTCACCTTGTGTGACCAGCGTTGGTTATGATCAAGCCCGGCAACTTTGACATAAAACTCTTTTTCTGTACCCGGAATCGCCTCATCGTATATCCCGAGGTCATCGGACCATGCAGCAAAATGGCGGCTATCCGGGCTGAATGCCATATCAAACTCCATATTGTCAAACAGTCGTTCATTGTCCGATGCTGCCCAACCGGCTGCAGCAGCATCGCTGCTCAGCCCAAAGTCAATTTTGCTGCTACACGACCATAACTCATCATCACCCCGGGTTATGAAAGAAACCTCAGCACCGTCGAACAGGGCAAGATATTGGCTATCAGGACTAAAACGAATTTCATGGTTATCACCCCAGCTTAAAGGATTATTATGCCGCCACCTGCCATCGGTCCCGCAACAGAGGATGGCCCCTCCCGATTCACGGTCAATGCACACCAGCGACTTGCCATCGTCGGATACTATCATTTCATTTATACGCCGGTGTACCAGGCTGTGATAGATATCGGCCGCTGTCATTTGCTGAGCCTCGGTCCAGATACCGGAATCACTGCGCCTGACAACGGACAGTAAGTGTTCATGAGCGCTACCCTCGGGGTCGGGCATAGATGGCTCACCGGACAACCGGCGAGAGGGGAGAAATAGAATATTTCCCACGGGCTGGTTGTGCATGTTTATCCCTGTCGTGTAATCCATCGAACACTCCCGATGCCAGCTGCCACTGTTGTCCGGAGCCCATATATGCATGGTTTTGGCCCGGCTGTCTTCATTGATCAGACAGTTGTGGTTGGTATTCAGGAAAAAAGCCGACACAATCGGCAGGAACTCCATACGCCCTGAAGCTTTCAGAGTGACTGATGGTGCATGAATCACCTGCTGACAGAAATGGTTGGTGTAATAGGCACAAAGGGCTTCTGGTCTGCACTGGACAGGGTAGCAGGGACTGAAAACGGTGGGTACCGTCCTGAGGTGATGCAGCAGTTGCTGATTACCGGTGGCCATCCCCTGATAAAAATGCTGTTCTGCCTTTGGCAGGGATAAAAAATACTGGTAGTACTTGTGGAGCTGGCTTACCGACATGCCACATTTATCATGCAAAATGGTACGTACCCTGCGGGACAACAACTCCAGGTTGGCCAGATCTTGAATCGATAGATAACTTAACAGGTTAGCCAGTGAATCACCCGACAATGCACCAATAAACCGGCCAAAGCCACTGGCCGAAAACTCAATGGGACTTTGTACATCCTGATGGACATCGCTGGTTTTGAGGTGTTTGACGATGCAATACATAGACAGACCTTCCGGCGACAACAGGAAGGTTCAGGATAGTAGAGTCTGCTGAGAATTAAACCGAAAAGAGCGCCTGGAGCGATTAAGGAGGAATCTCCTTTTATTGGTACTTCTCTGGAACTGTACCTTCGGAAGTAGAGGTGGTAGTCAACTGACGTTTCCCGGATTGCGTTGCAATCCTCATCTTCAAGATCAACATATTGATCTTTGGGGAAACCTGACAGGACATTTGCCTGCCAGGAATCGTCGGGTTTTATATGGCCAAGGTGCTTGTTCAGGTATATCAGGGCTTAACAGCACTGGATAAATGGTTATCTCAGAAATGTTCAGTATAGGGGCGCAGATCCATTTCCATTGTCCAGGTACTACGGTGCTGCTGATGAAGATGCCAATAGGCCCGGGCAATTTCATCAACCTGCAACATACGGTCAGTGCCTCTGTTACCTTTGAGCATCGGTAGTAATTCGACTGTTCGATCGCCATCAATAATGCCATCCACGATGATTGATGCGACATGAATGCCCTTGGGACCAAATTCACGGGCAAGGCTTTGTGCCAGCATTCGCAGGCCCGCTTTCGCCGACGCGAAAGGAGCAAAGTTTGCCTTTCCTCTCAGTGAGCCGCTGGCTCCGGTAAAAAATAAGCTTCCTCTACCATGTTCCAGCATCCTGGGCAAGGCGGCCTGTGCCAGATAAAAGGCAGAGAGCGTATGCACTTGCCAGTGCTCGATAAAACGCTCAGCCGGTGTCTCAAGAAACGGAGATGGTGTGTTCTCTCCCGCGTTTTGCACGGCGATTTGCAGTGGAGCCAGCTTTTCGGCCTCGGAAATAAAACGTGCTACATCTTCCGGTTTGGTAGCGTCGCCTACGGCGCAGGCAACCTGCAAACCTTCCTGGCTAAGTTGCTCTATGGTTGTTTGCAGCTTTGCTTCTGTTCTACCAGCAATGAGAACCGGGTGGCCTTCTTTGGCAAAACGGCGGGCGATGGCTGCTCCGAGCCCTTTGTAAGCACCAACACCCAGGATCAGTGCGCTACCCTTGGAAATCTGGTTGGTCATGGATGTGCCTTCTGTTCAGAGTCTGTCGTTCGTTTGTTAGGCCGCTTTCAGGCAATATTGTAACGTAGGGCCGGTTTGGCATTGGCCAACTTAAGCGACAGATTTCGGCGGTCGGCTTCCCAGCGATCCCAGGCTTCACCTTCGTGCAAACCGGGGATGGTGACTAACTCGCCGCTGTCCAGGCCAGCCAGAGCAGCGTCTACTGCATCTTCTGCTGACATGGTAATGGCTGACTCTTTTTGTGCTGAATAACCTGCCACATCCCAGAACTCGGTGGCGGTTGCACCGGGAAGTACTGACTGGATTCGTACGCCTTTAGCCGCCAGATCATTTTGCAGCGAATGACCAAAGGCAATCACGTAGGCTTTGGAAGCGCTATAAACGCCGTTCAGGATCTCTGCTGCGATACCAACAACCGAGGCAATATTGATAATGGTGCCAGCGCCGCGCTCAGCAAAAGCTGGAGCCGCCGTGTAACTCAGGCGTGTTAAAGCGGTAATGTTCAGTCCGATCATCGCCTCCATCTTGTCGATATCGGCATTCAGGGCAGAGGCTACTGAGCCTACGCCAGCATTGTTGATCAACATTGTGATGCTGCTATCGTCACGAAGTACCGCTTCTACCCTGGCAAGGTCACTGGCATTGTTCAGATCTGCAGGCAACACGGTAACCTTTCTGCCAGTTTCTCCACGGATAGTTTCTGCTACCCCCTGCAACCGCTGCTCATTGCGCGCCACAAGAATCAAGTCATAACCGCGCTTGGCAAGGCGGTCGGCATAAATAGCACCAATACCTGTTGATGCACCGGTTACTAACGCTGTTCCCAATGTACTCATAACTTATCACCTGTGTTTATTTGATTTGTTAGACAATGTAAGTATATTCTGATCCGAAGTGTCTTAAATGTCATATATGCGTCAATTAGAGACGTATTAGGGAGTGGTATGCGACGTATCAGTTTTTTACTTTATCCGGGCTACTCTGTCATGGCCCTGGCCGCTACGTCGGTGTTTGAGACTGCCAATCAGACCAAAGGAGCGATGCTATACGACGTCGAGTTTATTTCTCTCAATGGCGGCCCGGTAAACACATCATCTGGTATGAGCGTGCATAGTGGCAGCCTGCACCAACACGGGGGCGACACTCTCATCGTGGGAGGCGGTGAGCATCCGCATCCCACACCCAGCCAATTAATAGAATTTATCCGGGATGCACCTGAACGCTATCACCGTATCGTAGCGATTTGTACCGGGGCTTTTTTATTGGCAGAAGCCGGGCTACTTAATGGTCGTCAGGCTACCACGCACTGGCGCAGTGCCGCTGAGCTGCACCGACAATATCCCCGGATCAAGGTTGATGCAGACAAAATATTCGTTAAAGACGGGGCGTTTTGGACGTCGGCCGGAATGACGGCAGGTATCGATTTGTCGTTACAACTGCTGGAAGATGATCATGGCGTTGAGCTGGCAAAAAATGTCGCTCGCAAACTCGTGGTTTACCATCGTCGCACAGGTGGCCAATCGCAATATTCTACCTTGCTGGAAATGTCCCCCGAATCGGATCGCATGCAGAAAGTGATCTCCTATATCCGTGAAAATTTGCCCAAAGATCTGACTGTAGAAGTGTTAGCCGATATTGCTCACCTGAGCCCACGGCAGTTCAGTCGCAGTTTTTACCAGGAAACTGGCCAAACACCGGCCAAAGCCGTACAAAGTATCCGTGTTGAAACTGCACGCTCAATACTCGAACAAAGCCAGCATTCCGTAGAAGAGGTGGCAAGACAAACCGGCTTTAGTGATCGTAATCATATGAGAAGAGCTTTTTTACGCACCTTTGGACTGCCACCACAAGCCTTGCGAAGCCAAAAGCCGTGACATCCGTTGTTAAACAATTGGAGTGTATCGCAGCAGTTGACCTTGATTGATGCTATTCGGAGCAGGAAAACAACATTATTGATGTGGGTAAAGAATTGCCGATGATGACGCGGTTTACCTCACTGGGCCGTCATTGTTGACTGTTATCGTATCTGACTAACCTGTTAGTGATTTATGGCAAGACAAATTGTTAACTGGTAATCCAATTCCTAATAAAGCTCATGGAGGTAGCGTATTATGGATGCTGTAAGTGTTCCTGACAGTCTTGATCAAACAATAAACCCTATCCCTTCCACTCGTGAGGCAACGGTCAGAGCTGTAAAATGCTTTGGTCGAATTGTATGCAAGATGGCCATCGTCGTTCCTTATGTTTTGTATCACGCTTTTAGCTTAGGCACTGAACACATATTTGGTGCCGGTGGCGCTGTTGTCGGTGCCGTAAGAGGTGGCACTGTCAAGCTGGCCAGAGCGGCAGGAGCAAAGCTTGGCCTGTGCGAGAGGTCAACAAAGCCTCTAAAGGAATACATCATCAAAGACTTCCATCGGGGTGCTAATGTTGGCTGGCTTCCCGGTCAAATCATTGGAGCAGCTGTGGTGGCGTCCAATTTACTGCTGCTTGCGCACCCCATCACACTTGGTGTTTGTGCCGCTGTTTTTGGCACATACGCCATTGCAGAAGGTGTCATTGCCTACAAGGAAATCAAATCCTCTGGACACTCAGAAACGGAAGATAATACCAAAAATTTCTTGAAAACTATCCGCCAGCAGAACAGAGATTTTCATGATTTCCTTTATGGTGATAAAAAGGAGGACACTACTTACAAACCGAGCAATTTATTCCCTAAAAAATAGTCGTTTAATGAGTGCGATTGATTCCCTGCGCGAATGCAGTTAATTCCTGCAGCAGGGACAATAATAAAATTAATGGAGGTAGTATAAAATGGATTCTGTAACCGTTCCTGTCAGTCCTAATGCAACAACAACACCCATCCCTTCAACTGGAGAGGCATCGGTAAGAGCGGCAAAATGCTTTGGTCGAGTTGTATGCAAGTTGTTTATAGCTGTTCCCTACGTTTTATTTGAGTCCTTAAGCATAAGTACTGAGGTCATATTTGGTGTCGGTGGTGCTGCTGTCGGTGCCGTAAGAGGTGGCTCTGTCAAGCTGGCCAGAGCGGCAGGAGCAAAGCTGGGCCTGTGCGAGAAGTCAACAAAGCCCCTGAAGGAATACGTCATCAAAGATTTCCACCGGGGTGCTAATCTTGGCTGGCTTCCTGGTCAAATCGTTGGTGCGGCTGGGGTCGTGGCCTCTTTGCCGGTGCTTGTAAACCCAACCATGCTGATTGCTGAGGGTATTAATTTTGGAATTTACGGCCTGGTAACCACTGGATTTGCCTACGATGAAATAAAACGAGATGGGCATTCATGTGCTGAAGATCATTCCAAAACTATGTTGAGCGATCTTCGCCATCAGTTTAGAGAGTTGCATGATTTCCTCTATGGTGACAAACAGCCTTGACAGTCTGCTCAGGGCTGCTGAGTTTTTCTCTAAATTGCTTTGCCGAGGTCAGCTTTTCTGCCAGTGAGTTGAACGATTGTTGTTGACTCCGGCAGGAATTTCAGTATGATTCGCCCTCGTTGACGCAGCGCGCTCGTAGCTCAGCTGGATAGAGTACCTGGCTACGAACCAGGCGGTCGGAGGTTCGAATCCTCCCGAGCGCGCCATATCAGAAAAGCCCATCTTGATGATGGGCTTTTTTTTGCCCGCAAAACAGTGGCTGTTAAACTTCTGTCGTGTTGTTACGCAAGGGGCTGTCAGGAGGCTGGCTCTGCCACTGACAAAAAACAGGTTTGTGACAAATTGGTTAATCCCTACAGAAGAGTTGCGTATGACTTACTCCGGTAAGCAGTGACGTTGACGATGTAGTTAAACCCGGATAATTCTGATTATCGTAGTTTTTTAGTAATGTTAAAATATTCCCCATCTTTTTTTTGAGCGGCCTTTAGTTTCTCCTTGGCAGTGATCAGGGCTTGCTGGCAGGGCTCATTGTTCAGCAGGACAGCGAGTTTCAATGGGGTCAATCCTGGAGTCATGGTAGCCTTGATATTAGCCCCGCCATTGAGCAGGGTTTCCAAGCTGTCTACGCTGTTATTGTAGGCGGCCATGTGCAAAGAGGTGGCTCCTGAAGTCTTGGCAGCGTTGATATTAGCTCCGCTATTGAGCAGGGTTTGCAAGCAGGCTATGTTGTTCTTCCAGACAGCGGCGTGCAAAGGGGTGGAACCATCCGAAATCGGAGAGAAGTTGGGATCCGCCCCTTCATTGAGCAGGGCTTGCAGGATGTTGTTCTTGTTCTCTTGGGCAGCAAGGTACAAAGGGGTAGCGCCATTAGGCAGGGCGGCGTTGACATCTGCCCCAGCATTAATCAGGGTTTGCACGCAGGCGAGATGCCCCTTTTTGGCGGCGATGTGCAGTAAATAATAAGTCATTCCTAAAATTTCAGAACTGTACTTCTTTTGGGCAATGGTTTTATCCTGCGTCAACAATTCTTGTAACGTCTCCACGTCTCCAGTTCTGCAGGCTTCAAATGGCAGATCTGCGCAATAGGGGGAGTCTTCATGAAGCAAGGCACCCGATTCTCGTACCACCGGTAACGGAAATTGCCGACAATTCGGACACGACGAGCGAGAGGTTATAGGTATTGCACGCATAGCTTTAGCGAAACAGTCCAAATGATAGCGATGCTTACATTCAGTCACGATGACGGGAGATACTTGACGCCCATAGTAGGGTTCGGCGCAGATGGGACATTCATCTTCATATGCTCTTTCTTCCGAGATCATATCCCCTAAATACTGGCACAGTTCGGATTGGGCTGCTGAAGAATTCATAGGTCAGTCTACTCCTTATAGTGCATTTGCAATTAGGTTACAAAAAACCGGAAAAGTTCAAACTTTCGTGTAGAAATAGAAAAACTGCCATCCTCGCTACGGGGGTGCCTGGAAGGGCGCTATTCTCGGTCAGCCTCCTGGTTGAGAATACCCTCAAGCAGCCATTAAGGGACTTTCTGTTTCCGGGAAGCTGGGGGAGTGATGACTGCCTGTTTTTGGCCGGGTTATCAGGCGCTGGCTGCGGTCACCATCAGGCCTGACTGCGCAGTGCTGCCCAGCTGCTCTTCAGTCTGCTGTGCCAGGTAAAGATCGCGATAGTGTCCTTCCTGTTGCAGCAGCTGTTCATGGGTGCCACGCTGAACAATCTTGCCTTTATCCATCACCAGAATCTGGTCGGCATCCTGAATGGTTGACAGGCGGTGAGCCACGGCAATGGTGGTCCGGTTTTCCCGCAGAGTAATCAGCGCCTCTTTAATATGGTGCTCTGTCTCACCATCGATATTGGCGGTGGCTTCATCCAGCAGCAGTATTTTCGGATTCTGGGCAATGGTTCTGGCAAACGACAATAGCTGCCTTTCACCAGTGGACAGTGCTTTGCCTCCGGGTCCGGGCTTATGTTCATAGCCTTCTTCCAGCCCCCGGATAAACGGGTCCGCATGCACTTTTCTGGCAGCTGCCTGAATGTGTTCATCGGTGATCTGGCGATGGTTCAGGCTGATATTTTCGGCCATCGTGCCACTGAAAATATAAGGCTCCTGGAATACCAGACCCAAACCCTGGCGCAATGTGTCTTCCGGCAGGGTGGACAAAGGCTGGTTATCGATCAGAATCTGGCCTTCCTGGTGTTGATAGAAGCGCATCAACAGGTTGATTACCGAGCTTTTACCACTGCCACTGTGACCCACAATGGCGACAAACTGCCCCGGCTCGACGGTGAAGCTGACATTATCCAGCGCCAGGTTTTTCGAGTCATAAGACAGTGTTACGTTATTGAATGCCAGTTTACCGCTATGAATCTCCGGGCTCTGACTATCGCCCTGACCATAGTGAGTGTCTTCTGTCTTTTCGTTCAATACCTGGAACAGTCTTTCCGAGGCCACCAGAGATTGCTGCAGGCTGCTCATTTGCATGGTGATCTGTCGGAAAGGTTCAAAGAATCGCCCAAGGTAATTGATAAAGGCGTAGAGCGTACCCACTTCGACCAGAGAAAATCCGGACCGGTAGCCAAACCAGCCCACCACAACTGCCAGGGCAATACCATTGAGCAGGTGCGTGAAAGGCATCAGCAGTAGGCTGTCGATATTGATGTTCTTTTGCTTGAGCTGGCTCCACTGTTCATTGTCCCGGTCAAACTGCTGTTGCAGATGCGCTTCCTGTCCCATGGCCTGGATAATACGCATGCCATTAAGGGATTCGTTGACACGGGTATTGATGTTGGCCAGCTGGCTGCGAACTCCGTGAATGACGGGGTGGCTGATTTTCTGGTAGAGGTGAATCGCCAGCAGCATGACGGGAATCAGCAGCGCCGTCATCAACATCAGTCGGATATCCAGCAGAGCCATGGCAATAAAGATACCCACCACCCGGAAAAAGGCCTGCAGAATCGCCGGAATAACGCCTACAAACATCTGGCGCAGTACTTCCGAATCATTGGTAATACGGGACACCAGACGGCCGGTTGGTTCGCTGTCAAAATAGTGCATGGGCAGCTTCAGCACATGGGCGAATAGCATTCGTCGAATGTCGTGCACTACCTTCAGGGCATTTTCCTGAAACATCACATTTTGTATGTATTGTAGAATGGCTGAACCCAGATAAGTACCAAACAGGGCTGCACCCATGATGGCAAGGCCCATATATTCATGTAGGGCATCACTCACTCCGGGGGCAATATGTTCATCCAGAATGATCTTCATCAGCCACGGTGCCAGCATTTCCAGGCTGGTGGCCAGCAGCAGGATCAGAAAGGCACCCAGAAACGGCCATTGATAAGGTTTGGCATAGCGAACCAGCCTGGCCAGTCCCCGGTAGCCTGATGTTTTTTTCTCGTCGTTGGCGATCACTGCATTATTCCTCAGGCAACATCGGACCGTGTGTTCACGGCATCGGGCTTCACTTCCAGGGGTTGCAGCAGGGTTCTTGCCTGCTGTCGGAAGATTTTTGCATACCAGTGTTCGGTCGTATTCTGTTCAGGCTGGTCGGTGGCTTCTTTACCGTTAGAGAGCAGTTGTTCATGGTTGCCCTGCTCGATAATGCGACCACGATCCAGTACCAGAATATGGTCTGCCTTAATCAGCTCGGGTAGCCGCTGAGTGACCAGAATAATGGTTTTCTTACCTTTCATGGCCATCAGGTTTTTCAGAATACGGGCTTCAGTTCTCATATCCAGGGCACTGAAGGCATCGTCCAGCAGCAATATTTCACTGTCAGCCAGCAGGGCCCTGGCCAGTGCCAGACGTTGTTTCTGGCCTCCGGACAGGTTGATGCCGTTCTCACCCAGCAAGGTGTTGTAGCCATCCTTAAAGCCCATGATTTCGTCATCGATAGCCGCCAGTCTGGCGGCTTGTTCGACGGCTTGCTGGCTGGCATCCGGTGTGGAGAAGCGAATGTTGTCGGTGATGGTGCCGGAGAACAGCATGGGCTCCTGGGGGACCCAGGCCAGTTTTTTCCGCAGGGATTCCACACTCAGCTGTGGCAGTGGAATATTGCCCATTTGGATGGAGGAGCCTTCGGGCAGATCAAATTCACGCAGGATCAGCCGGAGCAGGGTGCTTTTACCGCTGCCGGTACGACCGGTAATCCCGATAAATGCGCCTGCGGGTATCTCGGCAGAGATACCCTGGAGTACCGCCCTCTGGTCAGCAACGGAGTCGTAAGCAAATGACCGTATGTTTATCGAAAGACTGGTGTCGTCCGGAGCCTGTCGTGCATCCGGTGCATTACTCACTTTGGGCTGGCGGGACAGCAGTTTTTCCAGACGCCCCCAGGAAGCACTGCCGCGCTGGAAGACATTGAACTGCCAGCCAAATTGCAGCATGGGGCCGAGCATCTGGCTAAGGTAGAGGGTGAAACTGGTTAACAGGCCTACCGTCATCTGTCCATGGCTGATCAGCCATGCACCACCCACCAGGGCCAGCACAAAAGAAAGACCGAAAAACAGGCTGATGCTTGGGCCAAACAGGGCATCGACCCTGGCAACGCTGCTGTTCGCTGCCACTGCCTCCATGGACAGCTGTTCAAAGCGCCGGGTTTGTCGTTCGGTCAACTGGTGTGCTTTGACCGCACGAATACCGGTGATGGATTCACGGGTTTCTTCGTTCAGATTGGAAAAAGCAGCCTGAGAGCGACCAAAGCGTGAGTACAATGCCACACCGTAGCGCTTGGTCGCCCAGACCAGTACCGGGAAAGGCAGCATCGCCAGCAGGGTCAGTTGACCACTGACGAGGAATATCATGGCGAACAGAACGGTAAAGCCGGCGATCAGGGAGTCCACCAGGGTCATGATCCCGACCCCAACGCTCTCCTCAACCGCATTGAGGTCATTGGTGGCATGGGCCATCAGGTCACCGGTGGTATGGTGCTGATAAAACTCCGGAGAGAGCCGGGTGAAATGGGCAAACAACCGGCTGCGCTGCTGACGGATCAGCTCAATGGAAGCACCGTACAGTTTGGCTCTCCAGATATATCGGAAGCCATAGACGACGATGCCCGTAATCAGTATCCCGGCAACATAACCGGCCAGTTCCCGGTTGGTAAGGCTGTTGTCCTTTATACTGTCAATCACATGGCCAATCAGCCAGGGTGGCAACAGGTTCAGGGCAGAGACAATTTGCAGACAGATAAAGGCCAGCAGGTATTGCTGCCAGTAGTCCTTCAGAATAAACCGGAGTTTCCAGAGTAGTTTCAATGAACGGCCTTTTGGGTGAAATCTGGGCGCTTAACACTTTTCATATCGCTTTCTGCGTTGCCTGCTGCGACTTCTTGTTAAGGAAGATATTGGCATGCTGAGGAAGAAAGCGCGATGAATTTAATTTGGTTCTATTGTGCTAATTTATAACCGACCATTGAACTGAAAATGATTCTTATCGTCAACGAGGTGATTACCGAATTCGGTGTTCGAGGTGAGGCAGTGATGTGGCCAGGGGACGTGGATAGGAGAATAGTTGCTGATAGTTACCGCTTGAAATACAACGACTGACGTAAGTGAGCGGCAGGTGGTTGCGGGTACTGCACCTGCCGGAAAAGTCTCGTCCAGGGCTATCGAAAAAACAAGGTCAGCACACCAATGGCACTGACTTAAGCTTAAAAGCCCTGCAAACATGGGGATTGATACGGGTTTAGAGATTTGAATTGGAACCACAAAGCACACAAAGAGCACTAAGAAGAGCTTTTCTTTTCCTTTGTGCTCTTTGTGTGCTTTGTGGTTCCAATCGCCGGGTGCCTAAAAGCCCACGTATGACAAGGCTTTCACCCTTAAGTCAGTGCCATTGGGTCAGCACACCCACACGACCTCAACCGCGAAATACGTCAATGTCGCGGGAGTGATGTTCTTTTGTGACTTGACCGCCGATCATGTTTCCGGACTTCTTCCGACACATAATAAGCCGGTGCGGCAACAAACGGTGATATTGGCGTTTTGCCGGGCACATCATCACTGAGTTTTCTGACTATGCCAAGACGGCTTTGCAAAATCTTGTTATAACGTGTTTTTTCTTCAGCTGCAGTCCCCGCCAGGCACGATTGTTTGTGGGCATCAGGATCGACGTAGTAATCCATCAATAACTCCTGTCCGGCAGCAATTCCCTTGACGGCAATAGAGACGGGGATCGTAAAATTGCCAAAATCGGTTGTGATAGCGATAAACTCCACAGACGTATTGACATCTTCGGTCCTGTTGGCGGAATTCACAAAGTGAAAAGGCGTATAACGCTCGTTGTCCGGCAAAATGGCGACCATACTCAAGGGGTCGTTAACCGCCCCTTCCTGAGTGTATTTCGAAAGCGTGCGCTGCGTTTGCTCTTTACCCCTGAGACCGGCCATCATGGTTCGGCAGTAACTCATGAAATCTGGCATATCGTCAGTAAACTTCTGATGCAAATATTCAAGTTTCCAATTGTGATTTTTCTTAGCCCACGATGGTTTGTTGAGTACATACCCGATACCCGAATAGATCCCGAGCAACTCCCCTTCTAGTACTTTAGTTTTGGAAAATACGCCGTAATTTTTTTCTGCCCCGCCAGAGGCGTCAGGGCCGGTAAAACCATAATCAACCAGACGGTGTTCAAACCGCGCCAGAAAGTCTTGCCGGGCCTCAGCCTCTGACATTCGCAGCTGATCAATGACCCAATGCTGAATAACTGCATACTGCCCAATAGTGGGAGTTAGCAGACGGTGGGCAAAAGGGGATAGCCAGACATATGGCTGGTAGGTGTGCCCGCAAGGAAGATCAGAATCGTCACAGACCATAGTCTTGCCAATCGGTTTGCTGAGCGCATCGGGTCGATAACGGCCAGCGGTGATAACCTTAATACCGCCATGGGGTAACGGCTCATTCGGGGCTGACAAAACTTCTGTTTCTGTTATTACCCGGGCGATTAAGCCGGTGTCTGGCGGTGTATCTGCATCATCTGCGGGTCGCTCCCCGGTAACGCTATGTTCGCTGCCATGCCCCGGGTGGGCGAGACCGGGTAAATGACTGTGAGCAGCAACGACGTTACGGGCGTAGGCCACACCCTGGTGCTGGCTATCTTCTGGTTTAGCGGTGTTGGATGACTGTCCTTCCACAAAACTGGACATCCCTTGAGATGATAAGGTATTGGGCTGCATAATTGGTCACCTGAAGCTGACAAGAGTGTTGAATCAGACACAATATTCGCCCGAAAATTCAATGCCCCGGGACTGATGTTTTTTGCGACTTGCCCGCCGACCGTTTTTCCGAATTTCTTCCGACACATAATAAGCCGGTGCGGCAACAAACGGTGATATAGGCGTTTCGCCCGGCACAGCGCTATTGACCAGACAGGCCATGCCAAGCTGGTTCTGCAGATTACTGTTATGAATTGCCCTTTCCTCAGCTGCGGTCAACGTCAGTATCGCTTGTTGTTCGGCATCAGGATCGACACAGTAATCCAGCAATAGCTCCTGCCCGGCAGCAACTCTCCTGGTGGCAATACAGACGGGGACCGTGAAATTGCCAGAACCGGAATAGATCCCAAGCAACTCCCCTTCTTCTAAGGGCGTGCTGGCAAATACACCGTAATTTTTTTCTGGCCTGCCAGAGCTGTCAGGACAGGTAAAACCATAATCAACCAGCCGGTGTTCAAACCGCGCCAGAAAGTCTTGCCGGGCCTCGGCCTCTGACATCTGCAGCTGTTCAATGACCCAACGCTGAATACCTGCATGCTGCCCAATAGTGGGAGCCAGCAGACGATGGACCCAACGGGATATCCAGAAATATGGCTGGTAGGTGTGTCCACAAGGGAGGTCAGAATCGTCACAGATCACCGGCTTGCCAATTGGTTTACTGGCCATAGCGGATGGATAACTGCCAGCGGTGACAACCCTGATGCCGCAATTAGGGAGCGACTCATTCCGGACTGATAACGCCTCGGTTTCTGTTATTACCCGGGCGATTAAGCCGGTGTCTGGCGGTGTGTCTTCATCATCTGCGGGTCGCTCTCCGGTAACGGCATGTTCGCTGCCATGCCCCGGGTGGGCGAGACCGGGTAAACGACTGTGAGCAGCAACGACGTTACGGGCGTAGGCCACACCCTGGTGCGGGCTATCCTCTGGTTTGCCAGTGTTGGATGACTGGCCTTCCACAAAACTGGCCATCCCTTGAGATGATAAGGTATTGGGCTGCATAATTGGTCGCTTGACGCTGACAAGAGTGTTGGGTCAGACACAATATTCGCCCGAAAATTCAATATCCGGGTTAACCTTTGCGAAAGCACCCGATCAGAAAGTCTTTAAGCATGACCCAGTCGCCCAGAAAACTGTAAACAGGGTATTTAAAGGTGGCGGGTTTGTTGTGCTCAAAAAAGAAATGCCCGACCCAGGCACAGGCATAGCCGAAAATCAGGGCCAGAATGATTAATGGTATTGCTTTTGATCAGGCAAAAGAATCAATATACATAATAAACAACAGCTGTTTATCATCGGCTAATAACATTATTAATATTCTGGTAAGTTGCCTGTGGCTAAGTTATTCACTATTTTCTGGCGGTTTTTCTTGCTGGGCTGGACCAGCTTTGGCGGCCCGGCTGCCCATATCGGATATTTTCGTAATACCTTCGTTGAAAAACGCCAGTGGTTAACCGATGTTGAATATGCTCAACTGACTGCTCTCAGTCAGTTCCTGCCAGGCCCCGGTTCCAGCCAGATCGGCTTTGCCCTGGGCTACCGGAAGGCAGGATTGCCCGGCGGCATTGCAGCGTTTGCCGGTTTTACCTTACCGTCTTTTGCGATTCTGCTGGCGGTAGCCATGAGCAGTCAGCTGTTCCTGTCTGCTGACTGGTATCAGGGGATGATTGCCGGTTTGAAATTGCTGGCCGTTGTTGTGGTGGCGGATGCCACTGTGCAGATGTTCCGGTCTTTCTGTAAAAGTCAGTTGACTATTAGTTTGTGTATTTTCAGTGCCGCCCTGTTGCTGGTGTTTCCTGGCATACTGGTTCAGATGGCTAGTCTGATTGCAGCCGCTCTGATTGGTTATCGCTGGTTACCGGGTAATGACGACAGCCAGATCAGGTGTCGCTTTGTTTTCTGGCCACTTATTCTGTTTGCCATTTTGCTGTTTGGCCTGCCTTTGATGGCTGATTATTCCCCCCTGGCAGCCGTGATCAGTGACTTCTATCAGGCGGGCAGTATGGTGTTTGGCGGTGGCCATGTGGTTCTGCCATTGCTGCAGAGCACAACGGAAGGCATGATCAGCACCGATACCTTCCTGACCGGCTATGCCGCAGCCCAGGCGGTACCTGGCCCGATGTTTACCCTGGCTACGTATCTCGGATATTTTGCTTCCGGGTCGACTCCGGTTCTGGGAGCTATTGCCGCGACGCTGGCTATTTTCCTGCCCGGTTTTCTGCTGGTGATTGGTGTCCTTCCTGCCTGGCAGGCTCTGGCCGCACGGGCCCGGATTGCCGGGGCGATTGCCGGTATTAACGCTGCTGTTGTCGGGCTGCTGCTGTCTGCGCTTTACTCGCCGGTATTTACCTCTGCAGTTCATTCGGCAATGGCGATGGCTCTGGTTCTGATTGGCTGTTTCCTGCTTCGTGTATTGAAGATTTCTGTTTTCTGGCTGGTGGTGATATTTATTGGCGTTGGCGTGTTGGCCCTTTAAACCACCGCAAATATGTTCAAATTGGCAGGACCTTAGAAAAGTGCCTGCCCTGATCGTCTTGTTATCAAATGTAGTTACATTTTATTCAATTCACTTTGTTGGTATTTACAGTCCGGTGGAAAGACGATAAAGGCGTGACATTTTTCAATCTTCTCCTCATTCGTTATATCCAACAATTTGAGCTTCTTATCACACATGTTGTTCTTATCAGTTTTGATGATTCCTTTAATCTGATAGCCATCTTTATGGAAATATTTTGTTGCTTTTATTCTTGCAAATTGAGTACCAGAGGACGTTATATTACCAATTTGGTATCCTTCAGGACTTTCGATCCTCCAGTGCCCTGGTAAATCTTTGGAATCTGTATCTACCTTGTACATCGCCTCAATTGAATTCAAGTGTTTGGTTGACAACACCATTTCAAGAACCCGGATATTTTCGGTTATCTGTTGCAGCTTATCCAATGTTAACGTGTCTTCCATCCCCATACGCCGGGTAAGTGCTTGCAGTAATTCACCCTGTGCTTCGACAGGGTGAATTGAAATCACTTTGGCTATGTCTTCCAGGTTGACCGAGAGCTGCCCGGTGGTGAGTAATTGTTGATGCTTAAAAGGTGAAGTAGCAAAGTTAGCGACTGCTGCCCTGTGGTTAACACGTAAAAATGGTAAGTCCGGGAATGCAGGTTCTATATCAATGAGATTGTATGGGTTTTGATCGAGAATGATGGACCAAAAATTCTTATCTACGATGGTTTTCAACAGGGTCTGATCCAGGTTAGCGAGATTGGCCAGGCAGGTGAGGGCCAATGGGTGAGAATATTTGCCGTGTAAAAAATTACCGGCCCAGTTGCTGTCAAGAAAACCGTGCTGTCTGGCAATAGCGTTGGCAATGTCCGGCGGAATAAAACCAATAAAAATGGGCGCTGAGCCCGGGCGTAAATCACTACCACTGTCTGCACAGACTTTGTTCATGGCTTTGCGAACGATGCCCTGCATTTGTTCCCGTTGGAAAAAGCGCTGTTCATGGTTCGTGCCATTATTGCCAGCAAGGAAAGAGTAGGTATTGAGATGTTGCGACATATTCAGGGCGAGCAGACGTTTGGGAGTGTCGAGTTCATCGCTACGGATAGATTCCCATCGAATAGCAGCAGGAAATTTCTGGACATAGTAACGATCCGCTACGGTGCCATTGGGTTTTGGGATATTTTGCTCTTGAAGTAATGCTTCTATCTCAGCACCAACCCTGGCAAGTACCGGTATTTGAGTACTGAACTCTATCATCGAACGGCAACACCTGGTAAGCGCTATAAGTTTCTCAGGAGTGTCAACATCATTGAATATGTGTTCAGCAATATATTGGACGACAGAGTTTCGTAAATTATCGATATCCTGGCATAGCGCAGGGCTGAGAAATGCTTCCGGTAAAATCAGGGCACTCTCACTGAAGGCAGAGTAATTGATGCCATTTTCATTAAACAGGCGACACAGAACCGGTGGAAACAGGCGATCTTTTTCCCCGGCAGTTAACTGGTCGCCAGCCATGAACGCTAAAAAGTCCTGTGCATAAATCAGTGTGGTGAGTTGGTGATCGGGCCCAAATGCCATCAGATTGTTCGGGTGGAAAATTTTATTGTGCTCACCGGGATCCGTCTGTGGAATCCGGCAGATTGGGCAGGATTCGGCAATATTTTTTGTTGCATTGCCATCAACAAGCCCAAAGTACTCCTCATTTTCACTGGCCACAGGAAACGATAAGTTTCTGGTAGAGCTTTCTGGCAGATGTGATGCATTCTGAGCGCGAAAGACATCCAGCCAGTCGTTTTCACCTGCACGCTCTGCTTGCTTCAATAGCCCGCTATCTTCAATAAGGCTGCCTGTGAAGCCCACCATAAACTGGTCTGACGTTGGCCGGGAAGCCAGGTATTGGCCGGTTTGACTGGCTAAAGCTGATTGGAGGTCAGGGCGGTTAAGGCCATTAAACAGTATCCAGGTGAGCTTTGATGTTTCTTCGGCATTCAGTGATTTGATTTTTTCGACCGTGTCGGCATTGTTCAGATAATCAATCAATTCAGTAGCATCCTTGTTAATCAATTCATTCATTTTTTCCACAATGCAAGCAAATAACTTGTCAGAATTATTGGTTGGCAAGGGGTCGGTGATGCTTTCAATGTTCTTGTATTCTCTGATTTTTTTTGGGTAATTTGCAGGCTGGTACTCAATATCGGGGGGGGGGACAGACAGACCGGCGCTAACCTTTTTTTCTGTTTCACTGTTCGCTTTCAGTACATCTTTGAAATGAACAAGGGGAGGAAATGGGGCCAATTTTGAATGGATCATATCGATACTCAGCAACAGTTTGAATTATTGTGCAATATAAGTAGTTAACCAAATGAAATCATATTTTCTGACTAAGTGGACAGTCACTCTGCGGCGTTACAACTCCGGTCACATAGCTACGGCTATGCTCCCTGCGTTGTGCCTTGCATAGTAACTGTCCACTTAGCCAGAAATATACGATTCCATTTGGCCAACTACTTAAGACCACTCGAAAAGGGAATAGTTCCAATACCGGGAGCTTCAGGTTTCGCCTGGTAAAAGCACTGAGTGCCAGATATGAAACCTTCTGAGTGGTGATATGACGTCCCAGATCAGTCGGCTTTCATCTGGTTTGATCTGTCCACGACGATGACATGGGTAGCTGGTATTAAAAATCATTGACAGTCGATTTGCCTGATGAAATAAAGGCACAATCCCATCCGGCGTAAACTCGTCACTGACAACGATAACTACATAGTTTTTTTTCTGAATATCCAGATCTTCAAGGCTGCATATTTCAAGATTAACACCCACCTTCCAGTGAGGTGAAAGTTGCTTGTTATCAGAGGGTTTGCATATAGATATGATTTTTTTCTTCAGTTTGCCGGACAGCCATGCGCCAAAACGGGGGGGTCTTCCTGCTTCGACAATAACGACTGATACACTCTCCTGAGTCTTTCTGTCAGCGTATTTATCAGGCAATATTTTTTTTGCAATTCCCTCAATATGAATGGCTCGGGATAACCAGCTAATCATATTATTTTTCTTGAATAACCAGGGTCTGCTATATACATCTTCAGACATTAGATGTCGGGAATAGCGTAGTGATTTTTGCCAGTGATTTATAAAATGATCAATATGTTCAATAGTGTCGTCATACTCAGAATATATATTGGCAGTATCCACTTTAATATGCTGAACGTTTTTTTCTGCGTATAGCGGATGGACTTCATTCACATCTTCAATGCCAATACATTTATCTTTCTGCAATGGTCGAGTCGGAATGAGAGGAAAGGATTTGGAACACCATACCCGTACAGTGCCACGGGCGGATAACATATCTCTGGCTTCAAGTTCAAAATCAAAGGGGACGTTATGAATGTCGTTCTGTCTGGAAGTAAACTCGCAGCATGGAATAGTGATCAATGAGAGCTGTTTACAAGTCTTGACTGGCAGGCATGCCTGATCCGTTGAAACATGGGCATTCATCATTAAAACAATCACATGATATTCTGACAGATCATATTTTTCCGGTAGATTGACCTCTTCGACAGGCTTGGCAATCAGCGTCAGATTGTCAGGCAGTACTGATTTAGGTGTTTGTAATACCGGGTCAATGGACAGTACTGGCCAGTCAGTATTTAAAGCTATCCATGCCCCCAGTTTTGGTTTTGGACCCGCACCCACATCTAAAGCGATCAATTTATCATCAGGGCTGTGGGGAATGTGTTTTTTCAGGGTATCCCAGATGGTTAAAATTGTACTGATTTCTTTTAATGACTCCCATTGTAATAAGTCCATGGAAATAAATCGTGCTGCCTGTGCATGTTTGATAAATCTTTGGAATATAGACTTTGTGAGTGTTTTTGCCCAGTCATATTGAGTGTGTTTTTCTATCCGTTTAATTGTTGAATTGTCAGCCTGGTTACAATGATCAGGTGCCGGCAATGAGGAAGGTTTTGTGCCCGGGGGTTGAAAGTATTGTGCAGATGCAAGCATGGTTTTTTATTGCGTTGTTGTTCTGGTGAAACAATAAATGAGTAATCAGAATAGTATTTTAATTTCATGACACCAGCCGAAAATCCAACTATAACGTAAATATCCTGTCCGGAGGTCAAAATATGCCTGTATCACCGTCTGCGACCTCTTCATCGTCAACCCTTGCAGAGCACCCAAAAAAAGCGGACATTCAACCGGCAGAAAAGCAGGTTCAGGTCTTGTCCTGGGGATACCGGCTGACCACACTGACGGCCTGGGCAGGCAACAGCATGTTATTACCTGCCTTGATGAATACGCCAATCACCACCTCTCTGGCCAGGCCATTGATGCAGTCACAATACGATGGAAAACGGCCTGAGCTGCGCCTTATGTTTTCGTCACGGGGGTGGCTGCCTGCCCTGGGTCGTACCGGCATTCGTTATCTCATCGCTGACACAGCCCGTTTGGCCAGTGAGCAGGCCATCAAGAGGCTGGCAAACATCAATGAGACTGATATTCCTTCAACAAAACAGCCACAGGAAAAGTTAAACCTGCTGGTGGATGCGGCCTCGTCGGCCATGATGACCTGCGCCAGTCAGCCCATGACCTCCATGCAGGTCTACCGTCAGGTCCGGCAGAATACATCAGCGGTGGGTCCTCAGCACTTCCTGCAAGGGTTGCTGGCACACCCTGTGCGTGGCAGTGCCAGCAATTTTCTCAGTACTTTCCTGATGTTTAGTCTGGACCGCAATGATCGCCATCTGATTGCCCGCCATCAGGCCGGAGAGATATCCCAGGCACAAATGACGGTGATCCAGACAAGTCTGGGCGGAGTTGTCGGGGTGCTGAATAATTTTCTGAAAACCCACGCTAACGCACGGGCACTGGGCTTGTCCCATAAAGATATTTTCCAGAAAATCATGGTCAAACAGACCCCTTCGGTATTGGCGGCCCAGGTGCTTTATGCCTGGGTACTGGGCGGGGTTGCCAATAAACTCTGGGCATCCTCTATCGCTGCGCTGCAAGGCCTGGACAAGTCAGTTCGTGATCGCTTCCTGATGGAAGCATTGCGGCCAGCAACCAGTGACCACTCGGAGGAATGAAGCGAAATTTTGCGACCGGTCATGTTGTGACTCAGGAAGGTCTATGAAAACAGAGCCACTCCCGCCGACTGATCGGGTCCCGTGTGATCAGATACTCCCGACCTGCATTCAGGGCGATTTAAACACCGGCAGGTCAATAATACCGGTGGTCAAACCGTTCTACACAGGCAGTCTGCAGCAATCGCTCAATCAACAACTTTTTTACGCAGTCTGGCTGAGCGAATTATATTCAGGCCGTTGACCCACCTGATTACTTATGGAGAGTTTCTGTCAACCAGAAAGCAGAAAATTGAGCAATCAAAATCAGAGCCGCAGAGAAGATATCCGTTTTTGCTTAAGAACCTGATGTCACTATCAACCCGGTTTGATGGTACGGATAAGGCAAGACTTTATAATTTCAGTAAAGGCTGTTGCTTTGGTCTTGCATCAAGCTACGTGCTATACGAGCAGATGGGGTGTCCGGAGGAATATGATGAACTATTGGGCACCTTAAGCCAGGATCCGGCATTGGGCTGGGTATGCTGGAATAAGTACTACGCTCATCTGGCTGATGCCATTGTAGTTGCGCAGCAGATGTTTAAAGACGATCCTGCTACGCAAGATCATCAGACACTTTTTTTATTAAAACTGCGGCCTTTTTGTGAATCACTGCTGGCTTTTCATGCGCCGCAAAACACCACGTTGCACACAGTAGTGCCTGATCAAAATACAGAGCAGGCGGCGCAATGGATTGCCTCAGCTGCTGATAGCAATACTCCGATATTACACTCAACTCCCGCATACCCGATTGGGCTTACCGAACCCGGTTTGTGCCTATTATTAAACAAGATTGCAAAAACGACTCCGGCACAGGGCAGCCGCCTTTTTCATCTCAATACCGGCAGGCATCTCCTATCTCTGAAGGTGACTCCTGAAGGATTTGAAATCAGGGATCAAAACACGCTTAACTTTAAGAAGTTTGTTAGAAAGGAACGGGACTTTATCGCCGCTAGAGTCCTGGTCGATACTTTAAACACCAGACAACGCTTGTTCTCCGACTTGGCCGATCCCGACGAGTCAATGGATACACTATTTGCCATTAAGGAATTCACAAACGCTTCATCAGTCAAGAGCAACTCAGTTCACAGGAGTCTTGAAAACCTGTTAGCGGAAATTCCGGAGTCTAATCTTTTGTCCATAAATCATCGTGATCATAAATACAATCCGTTGCTACTGGCTCTTACATTTCAATCCGACAAAGTGACTGAAACAGCCCTGGCTAAAGCCATGGAAACCGCAGACAGGGAACCAGACGTCGTCAATCAGCAAGATGCCCTTGGTCAGACAGCCCTGGCACTGGCTATCTCCAGGAATTATAAAAATGTCGTGGATAAGCTGTTAGATCAACCGGGCATTTGCACCAATCTACCCAGACAAGATGGTGCAATACCATTACACAGTGCCTGTTATTATGGTCACGCTGAAATAGTGGAAAAATTACTCACCCGGGCTGATGTCCAAATCAATCATAAAACGGACGAGGGCGAAACCCCGATACAGATGGCGATCAAAGCCGGGCATATTGACGTTGTTAAACGTCTTATTGAACACGGTGCTGATATTGAACAGTCTTTAATAGCGTTAGCCCCTGAAGCGTGTCATGGTGAAATTAAGGAGCTGGTAGAGGCAGAGCTGATGAAGCGTGAGTTTTAGCCAGCAGACAAGACACAAAAAAGAATGATGGTTACATTGCTTTGATGTTGGCATGAAAGAACGGATACAAGGAGATCGTCGAGCTTCTGATCAGGCAGGGGGCGGATCTGAACGCCACCCGGGCAGCAGATGATGCCCTCGCTGCACATCGCTGCCGAGAAGGGCAATACCTACTGCCAGCAGTTCCTGATCAATGCCTGGCAAGGAAGGGAGCAACAGAAAGTATTGTGTTGTCCAGTAAATACCAGGTCTCACGATCACTATGTCGGTCATGGGTACCTGGCTCAAAGCCACTCCTCGAACTCTGCCAGCATATTGTCCCTGACCACCTGTTGCCAGCCATCAGCTGTGGTTTTGCCCCGTAATTCCTGCAGACTGGTTCGTGCTATCTGGGCGATTAATTCATTTTGCAGTTGGGGATCATTTACCGTGTTGCCAAACAGCTGTGGGAAGTGTTCGCTGACCAGCGACTTGATGGTGCGGTAGCTGCTGAGTATGTCGGTAATACCCTTAGTCGTAAACCGGTGCAGCCCGGCCACGGTCGGCATGGACTCGGTGCCGGTTGCCATCAGGTTGGCCTGTTCGCTGGCGCTGGTCCGGTGCGGCAGCAACTGCACCACCAGTTGACCAAGATAGTGGGCATTGTCCTGGTTTTGCTCAATCCCTTCGCGGATAATTCGTTTGGTAATTTTCTGTTGGTTGATCGCTTCACCCAAGGCTTCCACCCTGGTGTCGTGCAAGTTGGTAAACAGTTGCCAGGCTCTCTGGCTCAGCCTGAAGCTTTGCCAGTCAGGTGTCCGGGTGCCAATTTCACCAGTGTTGGCTGCCGCCAGGCTGCGAGCATCGGCCTGTAATTGCCGCAGCGGTCCGGAACAAGAATCCTGGCCCAGGTGATCCGGCTGTTTGTCCAGCAATACCAGCAGCTCCAGCTGTTCAGACAGTGGCAGCTTCATAAAGCCGGATTGAGCTTTATCATAGTTGCCGCTGGCCAGCTCTCTGGTCAGGGGAACGGTTTTTGCTGGCAGATGGTCAATCGGGTTTGTGGCGTTCAGTCGTTGTCCAATCAGCCTGGCGCTCTGGCTGTTATCTGCTGCAACCCCTTGGTGCTGAGGCAATAGCGGGCGGCCACTGACTTTGGCGGCCAGCAGATTGGCCAGCATCAGTGTACCGGCAACCGGGTAGTTTGCCGGGGTCAGGATGGCGTTGCTGCTTTGTTGGAGATTGCCGTTAATTGCCGGTGGTGCACTGCCCCGGAGTGACAGCGGATTCAGATAGCCAGCCAGCTGACCCAGAGTTTGCACAGCGCCTGCCAGCATACCTTTATGCTGGCTTGCCCCTGAGATGGTGGGCTGCCCGGAGAGATCCCGGCGCTTTCTGGGGTGACTCTGGTTCCTGCTGCTTGCTGGCTGCAGATTTACCGGTTTTGGCAGCTCAGCACGATAGCCATCCGGATCTTTGATTACATCCATAAAGGTAGACGGCAGGTAAAGTACATCCTGACCGGCTTCACCAGGGGCGACTTCATCGGCACCATGACCATGGTTGCGCAGATAGGTTTTTTGCAGGTCATCAATGAACAGCTCTTTCTCCTGCCGCAAGACAGTGTCCAGTAACGGTTGATTGTCTGAGCTCTGCGGTTTGGCCAGCAGATCGCTATCGACCTGTCGGCTGGAGTTAGTATTCATGGCCGCTGACCAGAGGCTTTCACGCGCCTGTAACACCGGACTGTCGGTTCCTGACTCTGTTTCAGCCTGTTGCAGTTGGCTGCGCTCATCCCGACCTTCCAGCGCCAGCGTGAGGTCGGTCATAAACAGGTCAAAGTCATCAGGATCGGATGCCGTCGGCTGTTGCAACAGCACCTTGATCAGGTGGGTTGAAGCCGATGGATTTCTGCCCGTGCGATCATCGGTACCACTTGCCAGCTGTCGTATGTCCTCTGCGCTCATTGTCTGCTTGTCGCTATAGCCAGCAGCAAAAAACAGCTGTCGACGAACATCGTTAAGAGTGGCGTACATGTCGATAAATTTATCGGTCAACTGGGCACGGATAAGGGCTTTACCGGTAACAATTGGCTGAGTGTCATCATCTGAAAGTGAGGACAGGGTGTTCATAGACTGGTCGCCAGATTGGAAAATACGGCGAAAACTGTCGCTGAACTGGTTGTTAAGCCGGTTCAGCGTATCACCCAGAATGATGCGTTTCTTAATACTGCCGGGGTTTGTGTCCGGGCCTGCCAATTGGCGTATCTGTGCCAGTGCCTGGTGGTAGGTCCCGGCAATGCCCTGGTTGAATCGTGACTGATTGTGGAGGGCCTTGTCCACAAACTGTTTGATGGTGGTCGCTGACAATCGATAATTCCCGGTGTGGGTGTTTGCGGCAGTATCGCCGGAGGTTTGACGGCCGGTGTCTGGCTGCTCAAGACTGGCCGTCGTGTTGCCCGGCTGATGTCCCATGGGCCCGTGGCTTTGTCCGGCTGAAGTTGCCAGGTCTTTTGCTGGCTTGTTGGGGCGGCCTGAGCGGTAACCATCCGGGTCGCGAATAACATCCAGGAAGGTCGATGGCAGGAAGAGTACATCCGGGCCCGCCTCTGCCCGGGTGATTTCGCCGTCAAATCGGCCTCCGTGGTTCAGGTGGATTTGCTGGACGTCATCAATAAACAGCCCTTTTTCCCGCTGCAGAATATCGGTTAACACCTGTTGATTATGGGCTCTGTCCGGATCGGCAACCAGTGTCCGGCTGATCTCGGCCCGGGTAAACTTCATGGCTGCTGCCCACAGCTGTTCCTGTTGGCGAGCCACTGGGTTGCTGGTTGTCGACTCAGTCTCTGCCTGGTGCAACTGCCGGATTTTGTCCTGACTTTCCAGTAACAGGCCCATATCCACCATAAAACGGTCGAAGCTGTCCGGGGATTGAGACGACGGTTGTTGTTTGATGGCTTTGACCAGGTTGTCTCCAGCCAAAGCATTCCTGCCCTGGTTGTCAGCTGCCTCCGGTTGCCTGCTGTCTCCCCCGCTAAGCCATTGGCTATCAATATAGTTGGCGTCAACAAACAGCTGCAGGCGAAGATTCTCCATGGCCGTATACATGTTCTGAAAGCTGGAGATCAGTGTGCTGGTGATTCCGCTACTGGCTGACAGCATTGACTGGTCATCATCCGTTGCTATTGAGCGTATTGACTGGCTGGCATTATGGGCTAATTGAAAAATATCCAGAAAGTGGTCGCTGAACTGCCCCTTGAAGCTGTTGAGTCCGTCACCCAGCGCGATCCGTTTCTGAATGCTGTGTTGTTGTTGATCAGCAGTGGGTAATTGCTGGATGTGTGTCAGTGTCTGGTTGCGAGTTGCCTCAATCCCCTCATTGAACAGCCGGGTGATGGCTTTGGTGCTGTCGGTGAACGACTGGGTGATGTTCGATAGCGGTTTATCAGTAACGGACTGTGATAACGGCGCAATGGTGACGTTGTCAGTGGTCGTGGTAACTGCCATTGAGCTGTCTGACAGTTGAGTAGCTGATGGCGTGATGGTGGTACCGGGGCTGATGGTAGAGGTCTGTGGTACCTGCAAGGTAGACGACGCTTTTCCAGGGGTTGTGGTCGTGTGGGTTTCCGGCCACTGACTGTTTTGCCCAACGGATGCAGATGGCTGCTGGTTTAGACAGGCGGACAATTTGTGCTCCAGCAGACTGAGTTGCTTGCGCAACTGGAACAACTTTTCTTCACTCCTGATCAATTGCTGCGCCTGTGAGTTGGCCGCTATCTGCCGGGACTTGAATTTGCCCTTTGCTGATTGGCCGGAAGCACTGTCAACACGGGTGAAAGTCGCCGCAGGTTGATAGGCAGATGTCGTTGATGGGACTGGATGATTCATAGAGATTAACCCTGAACTTGATTGAATGACTGATTGTTCAGCTGGCTTCAGCCGGGTCGTTATGGAAGTCGGCAAATTCCCTGAACATTTGCTGTGTGACTGCCTGTTGCCACTGACCGGTTGTTTTGCCCTTGAGTTCCTGCAAACTGCTCCTTGCTATCTGGGCGATCACTTCCTCCTGCAACTGGGCATCGTTGATCTGATCGCCGAATAATTCCTGGAATTGCCTGCTGACCAGCGACTTGATGTTTGCGTAGCTGTTGAGAATTTCGGTGATGCGTTGTCGACCGAACTGGTGCAGTTTGACTGGCTTCGGCAGCGCTTTGCTCCCGGTGTTGATCAGTTGGGCCCGGTCACTGGCACTGGTGCGCACCGGCAGCAGTGTTATCACCAGCTGATTGAGGCGCTGGGCATCATCCGGATGGGGCTCAAGGCCCTTGCGCTGGATCAGTGCCGCTGTCTTCATCCGGTTGATCGCCTCTGCCGGTGCCTCAAATCGGGCGTTATGCAGATGGGTAAACAGTTTCCAGGCTTGCTGGCTCAGCTGGAACGTTTGCCAATCAGGGGGCTGCCTTTCCGAAGGCTGATCTGCGCCTGCCGGGATAGCCGATGGTGTCTGTGTCGCTCCGGCGAAATCGGCCTCCAGCCGGGCCAGGGGTTCAGCAAAATGGTCAAGACCCAGATAGTCAGGTTTGCTGGCCAGATTCCTCAATAGCTCCAGTTGCCTGGCCGGTGCCAGACTCATAAAGCGGGACCGGGTTTTATGGTAACGACCGGAAACCAGGCCGTTGATCAGTGGCAGGTCAGCTGGTGGTGTGAGGTCAACCCGTTGACTGGACGACAAACGTAGTTTAAGACGTATGGCCAGTGAGACCCTGGCGCGGGCCTGCGAACCCTGCTCCAGCCCAAGCCATTGACTTACTCGTTCGACAAACTTCTGGGGCTGGCGACTATGTAGTTGTTCTGCCTGGTCAATTATTTTGTTGGACAGAAGCTGTGGTATATCGTTGTTCTCTGCCTGCTCAGCCAGCCGACTTCTGGCCATGGCCTGTAACATGATTTTTGCCAGTTGCCGGGTTGCTCCATGGTCGACGGTCTGGCCCGTTGATGGATCACGGAAAAGTGGTGTGCCGGAGGCCTGGCTGGTACCGCGCAGGGAGCCATCGGCCCGGAAAATATGGTCAGGCTGCTGGTGTTGTATGCCCACCGACGTTGAGGTGAGAACGTTTAACAGAAAGTTTTCCGTTACCTTGATGCCAGATGCTTCTGGCAGGGTCTGGACAATGGCCAGATTAATCAGATCGTCCTGGTCCCACTGTGAACTGATTTTTTTGTCCGTGGTGGCCAAATCATTGGCCAGATCGCTGGCCAGGGCCGAAAGCTCTTCCCGCAACTGTCCGGCCAGGGCCTGGCTGTCCGTCAGCAGCTTCATGCCCGGTGACTGGTCAAGCGGGGAGGCGGTCTTATCCATGGTTTGTGGAGTTGTGGTGTGATATATGGGACGATCGCTGATTTTTGCAGCCACCAGGTTGGCCAGTGTCAGGTTGTCGGTGACCGGATAGTTTGCCGGTGTTATGGCGTTTTTGGCGGTACCACCGGGTGTGCTGGCTATGGCCAATGGTGTGCTGGTCTTGCCCGGGTCAGGCTGGACACGGGGCATGCCATGGGATGGGGGAGTTGGAACGGAGCCACTCTCCAGTTCCCTGGCAGGATTTATATCGGGCTGTTGCCAGATATTCTCAAACAACAGCGCCTGCTCCTGTTGCAAAATACTGGTTAATAACTGATGGTTGTGGAGCCTGTTTTGCCGGGCCATGATATCACTGTTCAGCTCTTCTGCTTTTTCCACTGGCCCGGTGTTCAGCAGAAACTCGCTCAGTTCCGCCATAAAACGATCAAAGCCACCAGGGTTGGTCGGCTGTGTTTGCTGCTCGATGGCCTTGAGCAGGTGGGCTGTATTCAAGGAGGGGGTGGCGGGCGGGGCATAGACACCAGACGCCAGTTTTTTGATGGTGGCACGGTCCAGCGGCTGTTGGTTGGTATAGCCCAGGACTGACAGCATCTGCAGTCGTATATCACTGAACGTGGCATACATTGCCCGGAACTCGGAAATGACCTTGCCGCTAATGATGGATTGGGCGGTGCGACGGTTATTTTCAGTGGTTGCAACGGAGTCCAGAGACTTCATAAACCGGTGAGCAGATTTATAAATATCCAGGAACTCGTTGCTGAATTGTTGGTTCAGTTCGTTCAGTGAATCCCCCAGAAGAACCCCTTTTTGAAAACTGTTTAACGGTTGCCCTTGCGTTGTTGTTGCCTGGCGGACCTGGTTGCGTGTTTCGACATAGGCTCTGGCCATCTTTCTATTGAATCGTGAATGGATTGTTTTGCTTTTGTCTGTGAATGATTTGATAACTCCCGGCAGTTGTTGGTTGTTATCAGATGCCGTCTGAGATGTAGCATTTGTTGTTGCAGTGTCTGTTGTGGTTTCGGTGTGGTTTGCAGGATCGGAAATACTGGCGGTCTTTTCTTGCGTGGTGTGGTCGGATGCTGGCGCTGCTGTGGTTGGCTGTTGTGTTGTGGTCTGTTCAGCGGCCGTGCCTGTAGAAGATGCAGACGTCATTGATGGAGAAGCAGCTGAGCTATCTCTTGAACCAGAAGTCACTGTCTGAGTGGAGGTGTCGTGGATTGTTGTTGCCGCCTGGCTTGATTGCCTGGTTTGTGCATCGGCTGAGATTGATTTTGAGGCTGGAGGCGCTGTTGTGCTCTCAGATATACCAAGGTTGCCTTCTTTTGCGGTGGTTTCAGACGAGAATGCTGTTTGTCCGGTTGTCGATTGATGTATTGCTTTTTTATCCGTTGTTGTCTGAATTGTAGCGGCTGTTGGTGATTTTGTTGATGGAGCTGTTCCTGTGGCTGTTGAAGTTTCTGACAGCGGTGAAGCGGTCGTTGTGCTATCTGAAGTGCCGGAAGTTCCTTGTAGTCCCTGGCTATCCGACGTTGATTGTGCTGTTTCTTGAGATACTGCTTGAGGTGCAGATTGTTGCGTTGTTGTCTGTGCGGTTGTCTTGCCTGTTGATGCAGACGTCATTGATGGAGAAGCAGCTGAGCTATTTCTGGAACCAGAAGTCACTGTCTGAGTGGAGGTGTCGTGGATAGTTGTTGCCGCCTGGCTTGATTGTCTGGTTTGTGCATCGGCTGAGATGGCTTCTGAGGTTGAAGACGCCGTTGTGCTGTCAGGTATACCAGGGTTCCCTTCTGTAGCAGTGGTTTCAGTTGATATTATTGTTTGTCCGGTTGTCGATTGGTGTATTGCTTTTTTATCAGTTGTCGCCTGAGTTTCAGTGGTTCTTGGTGATTTTGTTGATAGAACTTTTCCTGTGGCTGTTGAAGTTTCTGTCAGCGGTGAAACGGCAGTTGTGCTATCTGAAATATCAGTAGTCATTTTTTGACTGGTGGCATCAGACGTTGATCGTGCTTTTTCTTGAGTGATTGATTGTTGCGTTGTTGTCTGTTCGGCTACCGTGTCTGTTGATGCAGGTGCCAATGACGAAGAAGCAGCTGAGCTATCTCTTGAACCAGAAGTCACTGTATGAGTAGTGGTGTCGTGGATAGTTGTTGCCGCCTGGCTTGATTGTCTGGTTTGTGCATCGGCTGAGATGGCTTCTGAGGTTGAAAACGCCGTTGTGCTGTCAGATAGACCAAGGTTGCCTTCTGTTGCGGTGGTTTCGGATGAAAATGCTGTTTGCCCGGTTGTTGATTGATGTATTGCTTTTTTATCAGTTGTTGTCCGAGTTGTAGCGGCTATTGGTGATTTTGTTGATGGAGCGGTTCCTGTGGCTGTTGAAGTTTCTGTCAGCGGTGAAGCGGTCGTTGTGCTATCTGAAGTGCCGGAAGTTACCGGGAGTCCGCGGCTATCCGACGTTGATTGTGCTGTTTCTTGAGATACTGCTTTAGAAACAGATTGTTGCGTTGTCTGTTCGGCTGCCGTGCCTGTTGATCCAGGTGCCAATGACGAAGAAGCAGCTGAGCTATCTCTTGAACCAGAAGTCACTGTATGAGTGTTAGTGTCGTGGATTGTTGTTGCCGACTGGCTTGATTGCCTGGTTTGTGCAGCGGTTGAGTTTGATTTTGAGGCTGGAGGCGCTGTTGTGCTCTCAGATATACCAAGGTTGCCTTCTTTTGCGGTGGTTTCAGACGAGAATGCTGTTTGACCGGTTGTTGATTGATGTATTGCTTTTTTATCAGTTGTTGTCTGAGTTGTAGCGGCTATTGGTGATTTTGTTGATGGAGCGGTACCTGTGGCTGTTGAAGTTTCTGTCAGCAGTGAAGCGACAGTTGTGCTATCCAAAATGCCAGAAGTTATTTTTTGGTTGGTGGCATCAGACGTTGATCGTGCTTTTTCTTGAGTGATTGATTGTTGCGTTGTTGTCTGTTCGGCTAGCGTGTCTGTTGATGCAGGTGCCAATGACGAAGAAGCAGCTGAGCTATCTCTTGAACCAGAAGTCACTGTATGAGTAGTGGTGTCGTGGATAGTTGTTGCCGCCTGGCTTGATTGTCTGGTTTGTGCATCGGCTGAGATGGCTTCTGAGGTTGAAGACGCCGTTGTGCTGTCAGGTATACCAGGGTTCCCTTCTGTAGCAGTGGTTTCAGTTGATATTATTGTTTGTCCGGTTGTCGATTGGTGTATTGCTTTTTTATCAGTTGTCGCCTGAGTTTCAGTGGTTCTTGGTGATTTTGTTGATAGAACTTTTCCTGTGGCTGTTGAAGTTTCTGTCAGCGGTGAAACGGCAGTTGTGCTATCTGAAATATCAGTAGTCATTTTTTGACTGGTGGCATCAGACGTTGATCGTGCTTTTTCTTGAGTGATTGATTGTTGCGTTGTTGTCTGTTCGGCTGACGTGTCTGTTGATGCAGGAGGCAGTGACGAAGAAGCAGCTGAGCTATCTCTTGAACCAGAAGTCACTGTATGAGTAGTGGTGTCGTAGATAGTTGTTGCCGCCTGGCTTGATTGTCTGGTTTGTGCATCGGTTGAGATGGCTTTTGGGGTTGGAGGCGCTGTTGTGCTGCCAGGTATGCCAGGGTCGCCTTCTGTTTCGGTGGTTTCCGGTGTTGATGATGTTATTTGACCGGTTGTCGATTGATGTCTTACTGTTTTCTCAATTGCTGCCTGAGTTGTAGTGGCTGTCGTAGATTGATCAGTTTCTGTGGCCGTCGAGTCTTCCGTTGGTGTTGAAGCTGCTATTGTGCCAGCTGGAATGTTGGAGGTGCTTTCCTTGGTGATAGTCTCAGGCGTTGTTGAGGCTATTGGTTGATTTGTTGATTCATCTTCATCTGTTGTTATTTCTCTTTGTGCAGCCTGTGTTGTCACTGGAGCAGATATTGTAATGGCATCAAGAGTTTCGGTTTGGCCAGTTGAATACTCCCTGCCCGTTGAAGACTCCCTGCCAGTTGAAGACTCCCTGCCCGTTGAAGACTCCCTGCCCGTTGAAGACTCCCTGCCATTTGAAGACTCCCTGGTTACTAAAGCAGTAGCTGCTTCTGTTGGTTGGTCAGGGCTAGTTGTATCGTCTGGAACGATGGCATTAGCTGCATTAGTTTTTTTGCTGATCCCGTAGGTTGTAGACGCCACTGGTTTTGTTGTTGACTGTTGCATGGCATGTGCTGCGATAATCGCCTGCTTTACTGCATCTTCTGCAATAACCACCTGTTTTGCGTGTTGCTCTTTTTCGTGTTTTTTGTGTTTATCAATACCTTTTTTTATCGCCTTGACAAGCTTTTCTAATGTTTTGCCTACTTTCTTTAACACGACAACACCACCGCCAGCGGCTACCCCGCCACCGGCACTTGCCCCGCCGGCTGCTCCCCCTGCACCGGCTCCAGCAGCAGCTGCTCCAGCGCCAGCACCAGCACCAGCTCCAGCGCCAGCAGCAGCTCCAGCGCCAGCGCCAGCACCACCAGTGCCTGCTCCTTCACCGACTCCTTCACCGACTCCTTCACCGCCTTCACCGCCTTCACCGTCGTCTCCCTGGCCACAGCTACCAGTTGACCGCCTGCATTTAAGAGCTTTTCTTCCAGCTTTTTTTACAGCTTTTTCTCCAGTCTCTTCAAGGGCTTTTTTCCCGGCTTTTTCTTCGGCCTCTTCGGCAGCTTTCTTCCCAGCTTCTTCTCCAACTTTCTCCCCGACGCTCTCGCCGGTGTTTTGAGATATCCGGCTAAGGACTCTGTCGGCAGCATCCTCGGTGACCTCAGTGGCCATTCGTGACAGGCATTCGGGGCAGCGGGCGATGAATGATAACACTGCCAAGCCAATTTCTGCGGCAGCGCCGCCGATCCCGCCACCGATTATCCCACCAATAGTACTACTGGATACATCGCTGCTGCCCTTGCTGTCGGGTGCGGCATGGGCACCGTCGGGTTGGGCTCCACTGGCTTGCGCTCCAAAGGCACCAGCGCCCGGCTCTGGGACAAGCAGGCTTAAGTCCCTGTCAATAGCCAGCTTGACCAGCTCTCCGGCAGTGCTGGTGGCCAGGTCAGTGGTTGCCGATGCCGCACCCTGTGGCACTGATTGAGCATCGGCATCAGCGGTTTTTTTCGGGGCAGTGGACAGGTGCTCGCCGATGTTATGCAGTGTGGTGACTGCGTGGGCATTCATCAGCTTGAAGTTAGTAAATATTGGGTGATCGGTGAGTTCAGGATTGGTTTTAATGTATTCAATGGCTGCAAGGATTTCCCGCATCAGATAAACCATGGGCATTTGCGCAATCTTTGCCAGCTCTTTTGTCTCTGATGGTGACAGGGATTTCAGGTTAATGTTCAGAAGTTTTCGAGTGGCATCAGTTTTGACGGTATCAAGGTATTTTGTCGTCAGGGCGTTGATTCTTTCCTTGTCAAGTGCTTTGAGTTCGGAGGGGAGGTGGGTCACGATATCTTTAACTGTGAGCGCTGAATCCCTGATCACTTCCATGTCTTCCATCGGATCCAGCAAAGCGCTGGTAAGGCGACAGAAACCACTACCGGGAAGAGGGGCAGTCTGACGCCCGGCGTGCATCGGTAATTGATATTCATGAACAAAGTGCTGCAGCGCATTGGGTATGGCTGCTTTTAGTTGCTCCAGAGTTGCGCCAGTAACCGTGGTCACACCGGTTAGATGATCTTGAACAGTGAGCCTGAAGAGATTGTTGCTTTTGCTGAAAGCAAAGTAACAGACGTGTTGCGCAACAGGACGGACTGCAAATTGGATTGTCTCAGTGCCAAGGCTGTCAACAGGAATCTGGTCTATCAGTTTATCGATCAGATTGCTCATTGAATTGAAACTGCCCGAGTCAACCTGAGACAATAGATCTTTGCGCACAGCAATAGATTTGTTAATAATCTGGGCAACATACAGGCTTTCAGCATCCAGACCAATCGATTCGGGATGGTAGAATGGTTTTATGGGGGTCTTGTAATCCATTAGATCTTGCAAGGCAATTCTGACCTGGAGCGGGAGTCGACTGTAATCGAAACCAAATACTATTGAATTGGCCAGACTCACCAATGAATTGGTGATCATCCCATAACGACCGGCAATGGCTGTGGCCATGAAATCCCCGGCACAAAATCCTCTTGCAAATTCTGAATCGAATGCCAGGTTCAGGGCATCCTGGGCAGCTGTTTCAAGAATGAGTGGTTGCAGAGAGACCGAGGCAGCTGCCTTATTGGCCAGTGTTACTAAGGGGTTAATGTTGTTGGCCAGTAAATGATTGACCTTGATTAAAAAGTCAAGATAAGGGTCGTTTGATACGAAGTCATCTGGGCTAAAGTATGCTTTTTGGTGCAGTATATTAGCAGTGAAGGCAATTTCACCAACCCGGTAATAATTCCCGTTAGTGATGGCCTGTGCAATTTCTTGGTTATACTTCTCCAGTCCTTTGATAATTGTTGTTTTGTTTTTCATCCATTCAAACATTTCTTTAAATTCGTTGTCATCAATAAGGCTTTTGTCTGTATACACAGATTTGTTGAAGGTATTACGCCTGTCTGCGAAGCCTTTGAAGAATACCTGCATTTCTTTAGTCATAGGCGCTTTCTCAAATTTAACCAGTGCCTTGAGCAGAAGATCAGTGAATGCTTTTGTAATGGTTCTTCTGGTTCTTTTGCGTTTCGTGTCACCTTGCTCGAGGTTTGGGAGGAGATTTTTTATTTCATCAGTCAGCTGTTTCAGTTCGTTATCATAAACCCTGGCAACGGCTGGGAAGGATGTTTTAATGGCCTGGGTGAAGGTTGAAACGATTAGTACCAGATTGAATAGTTCATACATTGTCACCCTTTTTTCAATACTTGATATTAACTCGAACAAGTCAATCATTGGGTGTGGTTGCTGACTGTAACGAATGTGCGGCAATGGATCATCCGGACGTTTACCGATGATTGTTTCAGGCTGCTGAACTAGCCCAGTGACATTGCCCAAGTAATTTGGCGTATTTACTGTGTGCTTTTTTCGCTGCTGTAGATATTCCGTCAGCTTGTTTTTCAGTGACGCCATTAACGTGATTTTTACACTGTCGGAAACCTGCTCCTTCAGTGCAGGGAGAGCAGTCGTCGGGATAATTGTGCTTGTTCCGTTGGTCGCCTGGGTTGTGTTTACCACTTGGGTTGTTATAGCCGTTGCTGAACTGTCGTTAACAGTTGTGTGTGTCGGTATTGAGGGTGTGAAAGTACTGTTATGGGCTGCATGGTCAGCAGCCGATAAGGTGGGTGACGAGGCAGTGCTGTCAGTTATAGAGACTGGTGGTAGTTCTGTGGTTTCCGTGCTGACGTCGGTGGTAGTGGAGTCTTCGGATAATGGTGTGAGCGGTTTGTGAGCAGTGGAATTTGTGCCAGGGCTATTGCTGTTATTCTGATGAGTATTCTGACCAGGCACAGGGGACTGCTTAATGAAAAGTGTATCATCGGTACGATGTCGGAGGCACTCAGTTAATTTCTTTTGCATATCTTGTATCTTGCCTTCCAGAACCTTGGTTTCTGCCTGGTTTTTATTAATCAGTTTCTGGACATCTGGCTCGGCATTTGCTCGATAAGACCGAAATTTCTTTTTGGTTGATGGTTCGGGTAAGTCGCTTTGAACGGTTTCAGCAGTATATGTATTCTGATAAGTAGCGGTTGTTGGTGCTATCTGATTATTCATTACCGGTAACCTGTGTCTTGGTTAATTAAAGTGGTTAACCATGGAATGGATTGAATAACTGATTTTTCAGCTGGCTTCAGCCCAGTTGCTACGGAAGTCGGCAAACTCCCTGATCATTTGTCCTGTCACTGCCTGTTGCCACTGACCGGTTGTCGTTTTGCCCTTAAGCTTCTGCAAACTCGCCCTTGCTATCTGGGAGACCAGTTCATCCTTTAACCGGGCATCACTGACCTGGTCGCCGAATACCTGCGGGAATTGCCTGCTGGCCAGCGACTTGATGGTTGCATAGCTGCTGAGAATTTCGGTGATGCGTTGCTGGTTGAACTGGTGCAGTCTGACTGGCTTCGGCAGCGCCTTGTCCCTGGTGTTGATCAGTTGGGCCCGGTCACTGGCACTGGTTCGCATCGGCAGCAGTGTTATCACCAGCTGATTAAGCCGCTGGGCCTCATCCGGATGGGACTCAATGCCCTGGCGCTGGATCAGTGCCGCGGTTTTTATCCGGTTGATGGCCTCTGCCGGTGCCTCAAACCGGGCGTTATACAGATGGGTAAACAGTTGCCAGGCTTTCTGGTCGAGCTGGAAGGTCCGCCAATCGGGGGGCTGGCTGTCCGAAATCTGATTCGAGTCTTCCGGGATAGGCGATGGTGTATATGTAGCTGTCGTGAAGTCGGCTTCCAACCGGGCCAGGGGTTCAGCAAAATGGTCAAGCCCCAGGTAGTCAGGGCTGTCGGCCAGGGACTTCAATAGCTCCAGTTGCCTGGCCGGAGCCAGATTCATAAAGCGGGACTGGGTTTGATGGTAACGACCGGAGACCAGACCGTTGACCAGTGGCAGGCCGGTTGGTGGTGTGATGTCGATACTCTGCTTGGACGACAGTCGTTGCTCAAATCGTGAGGCCAGTGAGGCCCTGGTGCGTGCCTGCGAACCCTGCTCCAGCCCAAGCCATTGACTTACTCGATCGACAAACCTCTGGGACTGGTGACTCTGCAGTTTTGCCGCCTGGTCAATAATTTTGCTGGACAGATGTTGTGGTATACCGTCGTTCTCTGTCTGTTCAGCCAGTCGGCTTCTGGCCATGGCCTGTAACATGATGCTCGCCAGTTGCCGGGTTGCACTGTGGTCGATGGTCTGGCCCGTTGACGGGTCATGGAAAAGTGGTGTGCCAGGGTCCTGGCTGGTGCCACGCAGGGAGCCATCGGCCCGGAAAAGATGGCCAGGTTGCCGGTGTTGTATGCCCACTGTCGTTGAGGTGAGGACGCTTGACAGAAAGTTTTCCGTTGCCTTGCCAGCGGATGCTTCAGGCAGGGTCTGGACAATGGCAAGGTTAATCAGATCGTCCTGGTCCCACTGTGTACTGATATTTTTATCGGGGGTGGTCAGATCATTGGCCAGGGCCGAAAGCTCTTTGTGCAGCTGACCGGCCAGGGCCAGGCTGTCAGTCAGCAGCTTCATGCCCGGTGACTGGTCAAGCGGGGAGGAGTTCTTTCCTGTGGTTCCTGGTGCCACGGTGTGGTTCAGGTGTATGGGATGATCGCTGATTTTTGCAGCCAGCATGTTGGCCAGCGTCAGGTTGTCGGTGAGCGGATAGTTTGCCGGTGTTATGGCACTTGTGGCGGTTTGGCCATTGGTGCTGGGTGTACTGGCTATGGCCGGTGGTGTGCTGGTTTTGCCGGAAATGGGTCCCGGATGGTCGCCGGATTTTCCCGGGTCAGGCTGGACACTGGTTATGCCTTGGGTTTGAAGAGTTGGAGTGGTGTTACTTTCCAGTTTCCTGACAGGATTTATATTGGGTTGCTGCTGGATACTCTCAAGCAACAGGGTTTGCTCCTGTTGCAAGATACGGGTTAATAACTCATGGTTGTGGGGCCTGTTTTGCCGGGCAATGATATCACTGTTCAGCTTTTCCACTTTTTCCGTTGGCTCAGGGTTCAACTGTGGTCGGGAGTTTGCGGTTTCTGTTGTCGTCTGTTGTTTCTGGCCGGTTTTTCCATGCAGAAATTGGCCCAGATCGTTCATAAAACGATCAAAGCCGTCAGGGTTGGTTGACTGTGGTTGCTGCTCTATAGCCTTGAGCAAATGAGCTGTATTCACGGAGGCCGTTGCAGGAGGGGTATAAACACCAGACGAAAGTCGTATGATGGTGGCATGGTCCAGTGATTGCTGGTTGGTATAGCCCAGGTCAGACAGCATCTGTAGACGTATATTGCTGAATGTGGCATACATTGCCCGGAACTCGGAAATGACCTTGCTGCTGATAATGGATTGGGCGGTACGGCGGCTATTTTCACTGACCGAAACCAAGCGTAGAGACTTCATAAACCGGTGAGCAGATTTATAAATACTCAGGAAATCGTTACTGAATTGTTGATTCAGTTTGTTCAGTGAATCCCCCAGAAGAACCCCTTTTTGAAAACTGCTTAACGGCTGCCCCATGGTTGTTGGTGCCCGGCGGACCTGGTTGCGTGTGCGGATATAGGCTTTGGCCATCTTTTTATTGAAGCGTGAATGGATCTTTTTGCTTTTGTCTTTAAATGATTTGATGACTCCCTGCAGTTGTTGGTTGTTATCAGATTCTGTCTGTGGCGCAGGTGAAGCATTTGTTGTTGCAGTGTCTGTTGGGGTTTCTTTTGGGTTTGTACGATCGGAAATACTGGCAGACTTTTCTTGCGGGGTGCTGTCAGTTGTTGCTGTTGTCTGTTCGGTTGTCGTGCCTGTTGATGCAGGCGTTATTGATGAAGAGGCAGCTGAGCTATCTGTGGAGCCAGAAGTGACTGGCTGAGTGTTGGTGTCTTGGATTTTTGTTGTTGTCTGTTGGGCTGTCGTGCCTGTTGATGCAGGTGTCATTGATGAAGAAGCAGCTGAGCTATCCGTCGAACCAAAAGTGACTGCCTGAGAGGTGGTGTCGTGGATTGTTGCTGCCGTCTGGCTTGATTGCCTGGTTTGTGCATCTGTTGGGATTGCTTTTGAGGATGGAGGCGCTGTTGTGCTCTCAGATATACCTGGGTCGCCTTTTGTTGCTGTGGTTTCAGATGATAATGCTGTTTGCCCGGTTGTTGATTGATGTATTGCTGTTTTATCAGTTTTTGTCTGAGTTGTAGTGGCTGTTGGTGATTTTGTTGATGGAGCTGTTCCTGTGGCCGCTGAAGTTTCTGTCAGCGGTGAAGCAGCCGTTGTGCTATCCGAATTGGCAGAAGTCATTTTTTGGCTGGTTGTATCAGACGTTGGTCGTGCTTTTTCCTGAGTTATTGATTGTTGCGTTGTTGGCTGTTCGGCTCTCTTGCCTGTTGATGCAGGTGTCATTGATGAAGAAGCAGCTGAGCTTTCTGTGGAACCAGAAGTAACTGTCTGAGTGGTGGTGTCGTGGATTGTTGTTGCCGCCTGACTTGATTGCCTGGTTTGTGCATCGGTTGAGATTGCTTTTGAGGCTGTAGGTGCTGTTGTGCTGTCAGATATACCAAGGTTGCCTTCTGTTGCGGTGGTTTCAGATGATAGTGCTGTTTGCACGGTTGTTGATTGATATATTGCTGTTTTATCAGTTGTTGTCTGAGTTGTAGCGGCTATTGGTGATTTTGTAGATGGAGCTGTTCCTGTGGCCGTTGAAGTTTCTGTCAGCGGTGAAGCAGCCGTTGTGCTATCCGAAATGCCAGAAGTCCTTGTTTGGCTGGTGGTATCAGACGTTGATCGTGCTTTTTCCGGAATTATTGATTGTTGCGTTGTTGTCTGTTGGGCTGTCGTGCCTGTTGATGCAGGTGTCATTGATGAAGAAGCAGCTGAGCTATCCGTCGAACCAAAAGTGACTGCCTGAGAGGTGGTGTCTTGGATTGTTGTTGCCGTCTGGCTTGATTGCCTGGTTTGTGCATCTGTTCGGATTGCTTTTGAGGATGGAGGCGCTGTTGTGCTGTCAGATATACCAAGGTTGCCTTCTTTTGTAGTGGTTTCAGATGAAAATGCTGTTTGTCCGGTTGTCAATTTATGTATTGCTTTTTTATCAGTTGTTAATGTTTCTGTTGGTTGGTCAGCACTGGTTGCATCGTCTGGAACAGTGGCAATACCTGCATTTATATGGTTGCTGTTTCCGGTGCTTGATGCCGTCGCTGGTTTGGTTGTTGGCTGTATCGTAGTGTGCTCTGCAGCGATTAACTTTTTTGCTGCATTTTCTGCAATGATCACCGGCACTATTGGCGGTTGGTTTGGTTTTGCTGCTGAGCCTTGGGAGGTTTGCTTTTCAGAGTGTTCTTTATGATGATGTTTTTCGATAGCTTTTTTTATGGCCTCGTACAACTTTTTAAGTGTTTTGCCTGCTTTATGTGCCGCGACACCACCTGCTCCAATGCCTCCTCCAACTTCACCACCGGTTTCACCACCAGCTTCACCACCAACTGCACCACCAGCTCCAAGGCCTGCTCCAGTTTCACCACCGGCTCCACCGCCAGTTTCACCTCCAGTTTCACCTCCAGTTTCACCAGCATCATTTTCGCCGTTTTCCCGGTTACAGCCGCCAACCGACCGTCTGCATGTAAGGGCTTTTTTTGCTGCTTTCTTTCCAGCCTCTTTGAGGGCTTTTTTCGCGGTTTTTTCACCGACTTCTTCCCCGGCTTCTTCCCCGGCTTTCTCCCCGGCTTTCTCCCCGGCTTTCTCCCCGGCTTTCTCCCCGACTTCTTCTCCTGCGTGTTGTGACACTCGTCCAATGACGTTTGTCAGGCTGTCGCCAACACTCTCGGTGAATTCGTTGGCCATTTCTGTCAGGCAGCCGGGGCAGGAAAGCTTGAATAATCCCAAAGGTCCGATAACCGCTGTAGCAAAGCTGGCGAGCCCGCCACCGATTTTCCCTCCCGTACTTATGCCTTTAACACTGCTGCCATGGCTTTTGGGCGCAGCATTTTTTGGCGCTGTATTTTCGGGCGCGGCATGGGCTCCGGCTCCGCCGGGTTGCACTGTAACGGAATCAGTGACCGGCTCTGGGTCAAGCAGGCTTAAGTCCCTTTCAATAGCCAGCTTGATCAGCTCTCCGGCAGTGCTGGCGGTCAGGTCAGTGGTTGCTGGTGCCGATGCTGCACCCTGTGGCTCTGATTGGGCATCGGCATCAGCGGTGTTTTTCCCGGAGGCGGCCTGGTCAATCTTATGCAACGTTGTAACAACGTGGGCATTCATCAACTTTACGTCGATAAGTTTGTTAGGGAGGTATGCAGCAAGATTCTGATGCAGTTCGAGCATTGTCAGGACTTCCCGCATCAGATAAACCATGGGCATTTGCGCAATTTCTGCCAGTGCTTCTGACTCTGATTGTGACAGGGATTTCAGGTTGATGTTCAGAAGTTTCCGGGTGGCAGCATTTTTGACGGTTTCAAGGTATTTTGTCGTCAGGGCTCCGATTCTTTCCTTGTCCAGTTCCTGGAGTTGGGAGGGGGCGTGGGTCAGGATATCTTTAACGGTGAGTGCTGAATCCTTGATAAGTTCCAGGTCTTCCAGCGGGTCCAGTATCGAGTTGCCAAGGAGAAAGAGACCTCTACCGGGAACGGGGACCGCCTGAGGCCCGGGGGTCAGCGGTATTTTATAGGTATGAGCAAATTGCCTTAACGCATTTGGTATGGCAGTTTTTAGCTGCTCCAGAGTAGTACCGGTAACCGTGGTCACACCGGTAATATGATCTTGAACAGTGAGCCTGAAGAGATTGTTGCTTTTGCTGAAAGCAAAGTAGCAGACATGTTTCTCATTAGGACCAACCGCAAACTGGACCCACTCAGTGCCAAGGTTGCGAACAGGAATACTGTTTAACATTATATTGATCAGACTATTCATTGAATTGAAAGTGTGCGCGCGAATCTGAGACATTATACCTGTCCCCACAGGAACAGATTTTTGCAGCACCTTCAAGACATATAGGCTTTGGTCACCCAGGCCCGCTGATTCGGCATGGTTCCAGGGATGAGAGTGGGTCTTGTAAAATAATGCATCCTGCAAGGTCACTCTGACCTGGAGTGGTAGTCGACTGTAATCGAAACCATATAATATTGAATTTGCCAGACTCACCAATGAATTGGTGAACATTCCATAACGACCGGCAATGGCTGTGGCCATTAAATCCCCGGCACAAAATCCGGGTGAGTAACCTTCATTGAATGCCAGGTCCAGGGCATCCTGCGCACATGCTTCTAAAATGAGTGCATTAATAGGGACCGAGGCAGCTGCCTCATTGGCCAGTGATAGTAAGGGTTTAATCTGTTTGGCTTCTAAATTACTGATCTTGATTAACAGATCAAGATAAGGATTTCCTGATATGAAGTTATCCGGTGTGCTCTGTACTTTGTTATGAAGTGTATTAACACTGAAGGTGATTTGGCCAACCCGGTAATAATTGCCGTCAGCAATGGCCTGTTCAATTTCCTGGTTGTAATTTTTCAGTCCCAGAATAAGTGTTCTTTTGTTTTTCATGCATTCAAACATATCTTTAAATTCATGGTCATCAATAAGGCTGTCGTCTTTATACAGAGCTTTGTTGAAGGCATTGCGCCTTTCTTCGAAGCCTTTGAAGAATACCTTCATTTCGTGAGTCATTGGCGTCAGTTCAAAATTTCTCAGCGCTCTGAGCAGAATATCAGTTAATTCTTTCGTAATGGTTCTTCTGGTTCTTTTGATTTTCGTGTCATCCTGTTCGTTCTGCAGGGCGTAATTATTTATTTCATTGGTGAGCTGTTTCAGTTCATTGTCATAAATCGTGGCTACGGCTGGGAAGGATTTTTTAATAGACTCAGTGAAGGAAGAAACCATTAATACCAGATTGAATAATTTATACATTACCACCCTTTTTTCAATACTTGATATTAACGGGGACAAGTCAACCGCTGATTGTGACGTTGGGTGTGAAGTTGGGTCTGAATGCTGCTGAAGGAACTGATGGATTAGCCGAAGAGTTTGATCATCCGGACGTACACCGATGAGGGAGTCGGGCTGCTGACCTATCCCGATCATGGTCTCCGGCTCCCGGGCTATCCCGGTGATACTCCCCCCGTGATTATCGGCAGTTGCCATGGGCCTGTTTTGTTGTTGATAGTTTGCCACCTTGTCTCTCAGTGACGTCAGTAACGTGATTTTCACACTATCGGAAACCAGCTCTCCCAGTAGTGGGAGGGCAGTAGTCGGGATAATTGCACTTGTTCCATTGGTTGCCTGGGTTGTGTTTACCGATTGAGTGGTTAAAGCCGTTGCTGAACCGTCGTTAAGGGTTGTGTGTGCGGGTATTGATGGCGTGAGGGTATTGTCAGTAGCTGGTACGCCGGGTGATGAGACAGTGCTGTCAATGGCAGAACCCGGCGGTAGTCGTGTGATTTCCGGGCTAATGTCGGTGGTCGTGGTGTTGTCGGATAATGGGTTTAGCGGTTTGTTAGCAAGGTAATTTGTCTCAGTGTTATTGCTGTGGTTCTTTCCAGGTTCAGGCTTAATGAAAAGTTTATCATGAGCGTGATACTGAAGGCATTCAGTTAATTTTTTTTGCATATTTTGTATCTTGCCTTCCAGAACCTTTGTTTCTGCCTGGTTTTTATTAATCAGTTTCTGGACATCTGACTCGGCACTTGTTCGATAAGATAGGAATTTCTTTTGGGTTGATTGTTCTGCTAAGTCACTGTGAACAGTCTCAGCAGTGTATGCATTCTGATAAGTGAGTGTCGTTGGCGCTATCTGGTTATTCATTACCTGATACCTGTGTTTTGGTCAATTGGCATGAAACAATGTGTTGGCCATTTTTGTTATGATTTTTTCTGGCAGATAAACGGATAAATCAGGTGCTATTTTTTTTGTAATAATTCAGCACACGACAAAGGTATATTGTTGTAGTTTTGAACAGCTATTACTAAACAGTGACTGGTAAACGTACATTGGATGGCAGAAAATCGTCATGGTTAAGATAGACGTCCATAGCCTTACTCAGGTCTCCACACGTACAGTTTTGACTTCAGACCTGCAGGCAGGCACTGAAAATTTATCCGGTTTTTCTGTATCAAACATCTGTCCTTCAATATCCAAAAATGAAGAATGACGTTTAGAGCACTCTTTGGTCTGCAGTCGTTTAATTTTGATAAGTTCTGATAAACAATAATGTTTAAGAGAATGGTATATAAATCAGAAAATTCCAGATTTATGTTAGGTATTTTGAATAGCTACCACCAAGGTTAATTCCACATCGGAGTTACAAGTGGTATACCAAGCGTTTTCTGGGTTTGTTGCGGTAAATAGTTAACTGTTGATTGTTTCTCTTTGGCTGCAGTCCTTTTCCTGAGTTAGTGGTCTGGGGCATACCATTTATGGGCAACATTCGCTTTTTTATCAGAGAGTTATCTTTAGCCAATATGGTTACACTGGTTACTATTACATAGGGGGATAAAGCAAACACACACAAACAAGTGGATGGCTACCCTGCGGATGGCCGCCCCACGGATGGCCGCCCCACGGATGGCCGCCCCACGGATGGCCGCCCCACAGAACACACTCCTGTTTTAGATCACCATGTGATTGTGCCCGAACGAATGGCTTTACGAAGATGTTGCTAATTCCCGACTGCTGCCGATAGCAATGGCAATACTACTGACCAGTTATGAATCATGCACAATTTCCTGAGATACCCACTTTGCAGCATCCCTTCTGGTGCTATTGACCCCAGCTCGGTCCAACATGCTTCGGTGCCACTGCCATCCTCTCAAACGACTGTTGGCAAATTTGCGACTCGCCAGGCTGAAGTCATGCAGGATGTGCAACCACAAGTGAGCCAATCGGGGGTAGACAGTTTTGACCATACGGGGAACGCCATCGGTGATAAAGCGCTCAGTGACAGGAGTATTCAACAGGCTACTGATCAATCGCTGCCCTCTGTTAAGGGTGATCAGCTGGATAAACCTGGCCAGGCAGAACTGAAGGAAACGCAAGGCCAGCTGCTCAAACAGGCCGACGGACTGCTTAAGAAAAGTAGTGAAAAAAAGGCGGTAACGGCCTCTCTGACTGGCTTGAAAAAGTCAGTAGCTGAATTGAAAAAGGCTCAGAACGATAGCCCGAAGGGAGCTCTTGAGGCACTTCAAAAGACAAATTTCCCGCCCGCCCTGAAGGTCAAAATTACGCTTGGAAGTGGCGAAAAGTTGAGCCTGATCCCCCCCGGGGAAGAGTTGGAAAATCAGACCAACCTGGGCGAGCTGATGGAGAAAGCCGTAAAGATTCTTGAAAAGCATAACGATGAAAACTTCGCATCATTTGATCAGGCCAGCACTGACCGGGAAATCGCTAATCTGAAACAGCAAGTCTCTGACATCGATCAACAAATCGGGGAGGAGCCCTCGGGTATTAATGACTTGGCCAGGCTGGAGAACCGACAATGTCTGCTTACCATCAATGTGCGGGCCAGAGTTGAGGACGGTTCTGTCAGTGCCACGCACATTGATGGTGGTCCGATAGCTCAACAACAGACAATGGGAAGTTCTCTGGCAGGGCCAGTGCATACAGCCACAACTGACCAGCCTTCTCAAACCGAGCCTGAGGTGGGGCCGGGCAATGGCAGCTCTGTAATGCCTGAAACAACAGCGCAGGGTTTGACAGATGCAAGCCCGGCTGATCAGGATATTTCCATCAACTCTGTGGATGCCGGAGGTGATACAGCCCCTTGGGATGATATCGAAGTAGCAGTGACGATTGATAATCCTATTATAGGGGACACTTCGCTGATCCCCGGCATCATGCAGGGGCCTTCCGGGCAAACAGACTCTACAACAGACACAATTTCACAGCCCGATGGTACTCAGCAAACCGGCGGTACCGGTGAGGATTACAATGAGCTTGATGGCATCGAAGAGTTGTTTGCTGAGCCAAAGGTCTCCGGCGATAGAACCGCACTGGACGAAAACCAGGAGATAGATGTCTCCGGTGATGGAACCGCACTGGACGAAAACCAGGAGATAGATGTCTCCGGTGATGGAACCGCACTGGACGAAAACCAGGAGATAGATGTCTCCGGTGATGGAACCGCACTGGACGAAAATCAAGAGATAGATGTCTCCGGTGATGGAACCGCACTAGATGAAAATCAGGAGGGTGAAGTCGGTCAAAGTGATGCCAAGTCGCTCAAGACAGAAGAGGAATTGACAGAGGCAACATCGGCCGGGGATGGTGACAGTGGGCTTGATGGAGAAGTAGCTGAAAGTGATGTTGCTGCTGAGTCGATCAGTAACGAAGTTGATCCTCAGCCGATTGACACTGAAGCTGATACTCAGTCGATCGAGAATGAAGATGATACTCAAACGATCGAGACCAAAGCAAAATCGACTGAGCAAACATCAGTCGAGGAGGATTACAGCGAGCTTGATGGCGTCAAAGAGTTGTTTGCTGAGCAAGAGTTCTCCGGTGATAGTACCGCATTAGACGACAATCAGGAGGAAGATTACAGTGAGCTTGATGGCATCGAAAAGTTGTTTGCTGGGCCAGAGAACTCCGCCAACAAAGCAGCATTAGACAGCGGTTCATCCGCCGGTGAAGTCAATCAAAGTGATGCCGAGTCGCTCAAGACAGAAGAGGAATTGACAGAGGCAACATCAGCCGGGGATGTTGACAGTGGGCTTGATGGTGGAGTCGCTGAAAGTGATGTTGATACTGGGTCGATCAGGAATGAAGCTGATCCTCAGCCGATCGAGAATGAAGATAATTCTCAGTCAATTGAGAACGAAGATGATACTCAAACGATCGAGACCAAAGCAAAATCGACAGGGCAAGCATCAGCCGAGGAGGATTACAGTGAGCTTGATGGCATCGAAGAGTTGTTTGCTGAGCCAACGGTCCCCGGTGATAGTACCGCACTAGACGAAAATCCGCAGCCAGAGGTCTCCGGCGATAGTACCGTATTAAACGAAAATCCTGAGCCAGAGGTCCCTGATGATGGCACCTCACCAGACGAAAATCCGCAGCCAGAAGTCTCCGGTGGTAGCACCGCATTAGAAGACAATCAGCAGCTAGATGTCAGCGCAAGTGAAAGGTCTGGAGAAAATGCACCAATCGACAGTGATACAACCACGGTTGGCGATGACCAAGCAGATGTTGATACTGAGTCGCCCCAGACCGAAGCGAAATTGACTGAGGAAACATCAGCCGAGAAGGATTACAGTGAGCTTGATGGCATCGAAGAGTTGTTTGCTGAGCCAACGGTCCCCGGTGACAGTACCGCACTAGACGAAAATCCGCAGCCAGAGGGTTCCGGCGATAGTACTGTATTAAACGAAAATCCGGAGCCAGAAGTCTCCGGCGATGATAGTACCGAATTAGAAGACAATCAGCAGATAGATGTCAGTGCAAGTGAAAGGTCTGGAGAAAATGCACCAATCGACAGTGATACAACCACGGTTGGCGATGACCAAGCAGATGTTGATACTGAGTCGCCCCAGACCGAAGCGGAGTTGACTGAGGAAACACTGGTCGATGAGGGTTTCAGTGAGCCTGATGAAGTCACTGATATTGATGACTCTGAACGGTCAGAAAGCGTGATGCAGCGATCAGATGATAGTGACGTGGCTGAGGCTAGTATTCCAGATGAAACTGAATTTACCGCTGAGAGTCCAGAACCTCAGGACTCGGTATCAAGCGATTCTGATTACTTCTCTGACGATGAAGATGATCAGGTTACAACACAGACTTCCAGTCCCGAGCCAGACCTTTCCACGGATGTAGCGAAAGAGTCAGCCGCGATGGAGAGGGCTGACGTAGTCCGTCAATCAACGGCTAATATCAGAGAGATCGCAAAGCGTCGGAAAGAAAGCCTGCGGGCTGCTTCGGCCCCGGCAAGTACAACACCTTCTCCAGCTCCCTCTTCACCTGCCCCGAGGCCAGCATCGGGCATAGTAAACAAGCCTGTTGATGTGAGTGGTGTGAAGTCTGTCGTTGCCGGTCAGATAAACGCCACCAGGAATGCCAAATCAACAGACGCCATACCAAAAGAGGAGAGGGCCAGGGACAAGAAAAAGCTGGGTGTTTCGAGTACCTATAACGAAGCCAGTGTTATTGAAAATGCCTTTGACAAGTTGCAAAAAAATGCAGGTAATCTGAAAGTTTCACAAGATATTGCCAAGACGGCCAGAAAATACATTGCCACCGAGGCTCAGGATAGTGGACGTTTTCTGGCCAAACCCACTGCAGAGCAGAAAAAAGCGCTCGCTTTTCTTGGTTTGAAAGACGGTGCCTCAGAGAGATCGATTCGTCTGACCCTGTTGAACAAGGCTAGTGAATCGGCTGAATCAGGCAACAGCAGGAAGCATGACAGTACTATGAAAACACTGAGCAAACACCATAAGGCGCTGTTTAGCAAATGATGGCGTATGAAATAGCAGTTATTGATGGGGCTGCCTTCATGCCTCGTTCCCGGGCAGGGCGGGGGAACGAGGATCGACGGAGATTATCGAAATGATGTGCTCAGTCTTCTTCAGGGGCTGGCGTTGAAGTTGGAGCCGGAGCTTCTTCGGGTTGTGGCGCTGGGGTGGGAACCTTGCCTTTGCCCTGGATGGCAGCATCATGAAACGCGAATTCCTCGCCATTTGCCAGCCGATTGATAGTGATCCCCTTATCCACATGGGAATAATATCGGGCTTCAAACTGAACATCGGCAGCTCTGACAGGAAGGTTGCCCTCCTTCTTTCTTTTATTAATTTCTTTCTGGATAGCCTTCAGCGTTTCAAGCAGATCATTCAGCCTTGCTTCAGCTTGTGCAAGCCCCTGGTCTGCATTAAGTTCCCGGGCCTGATTTTTCATGGCACCAAGCGCGTGGACGTAACAACGGTAGATCTCTATGGGCGCTTTTTGTTCGAGACCAGCACCTACCGGAATCAGGGAGATGGCTTGATGGTTGGGCGGTGGGAAGGTGATGGTAACGGTCAGATCCTTTGGTGCGCCGGGGGGCAGCTCAATATTCTTTAAGGCAGTAATCATCTCTTTCGAACTTTTATACCAGCCTACACTACCAGGACCCTGGAGGCCCTTGGCGCATTCGGCAAAGATTTCAAGGGCATCCCGAGACTTTAGGGCAATGTTCATTTCGCCAAAGGCGGTATAGGCCTTTTCAGCTTGTTCCAGTTGGTTTTTACCCCGATTGAGCAGTTCATCATTGTCCAGCGCCTGCAACGCTTCAGCCATTTTTCCGGGATCTTCAGTCTTGGGAGGTTGAGTTACGGCAGGGGATCCATTGACGGAAATGTCAGGATTCACACTCTTAACGTTATCTGGTAAGCCCTGTGGTTGAGCTGAAGGTGGTACAGGTGTGCGTTTCGGCTGAGCAAAATATGACTGGGGTGGTGGTGCTAATTTGGCACCACGTCCATTAAACTCATGGGGTGTATCGAATGGGGTTGGCTGCGAACCAGCGCCGAAGCTCTGTGCAGGAAAGGGTGGTGGTGTAATCTGAGTAGTCATTTCAATTACCTCCTTGTGCTGGATTAAATAGTCAGTGTCATACCTCTTTTGGACAAGAGAAGCCTGATTTAGTTCCGATCAGGCTTTCAGAGGGGGGCCAGAGACGATTGGCTAATGAAGACTACAAACGCCGAACCTTGAATTTTCTGCCCTTAATCTTTCCTGCTTCCAGCTTTTTCAGTGCAGATCGGGCATTTTTCCGTTTGACCGCAACATAGGCGGTAAAGTCAAAAATATTGATCTTGCCGACCTGGTCTGCGGGAATCCCGGCATCGCCGGTCAGCGCTCCGAGGATGTCGCCAGGGCGGACTTTATGCTTTCGGCCACCATCAATGGCCAGGGTAACCATAGGGGCCGGTGCTGGCTGTTGGTTTCCGGTGAGTGTTTTCGGGTCACCAAAGACCAGGGGAGCCTTGAGGTCATCGCTGATATTATCCAGCTTGTACTGCTCCTGCCGGGTATGCAGGCTGAGTGCCAGACCTTTTTTACCCGCCCGCCCGGTGCGGCCAACCCGGTGGACGTGAACTCCCGGGTCCCGGCTCAGATCGTAATTGATCACCGCTGCCAGGTTTTCTATATCCAGCCCCCGGGCTGCGACATCGGTAGCAATCAACAGGTTGGCGCTCTGATTGGCGAATCGTACCAGCATCTGGTCACGCTCTTTCTGATCCATATCGCCATGCAGCACTACCGGTTTGTAGCCAGCTTCGTAGAGTTCAGTGCCGACCTCTTTGCAGATTTGCCGGGTGTTGCAGAAAATCACGCTGGACTCAGGCTGGTAGTGTTTCAACAGCTTGATCAGCATGGCGGGTTTGTCGGCGTTTTCAGCATGATAGAAGCGCTGCTCAATGTGCTCATGGCTATGGGTGCTCTCAACGGTAACGGTAACCGGCTGATGCTGGAAACGTTCGCTTAATGCCCGGATACCGCTCGGGTAAGTGGCTGAAAAGAGGAGAGTCTGTCGCTGTTCTGGTAAATGGCCAATGATGTTTTCAATGGCATCAATAAAGCCCATATCCAGCATGCGATCGGCTTCATCAAGCACCAGCGTATTGACCCGGTCAATCAATAAGGTCTTTTTCCGCAAGTGATCCTGGATTCTCCCGGGGGTTCCGACAACCACATGGGCCCCATGCTCCAGTGAACCGATCTGTGGACCAATAGGCTGGCCACCACAAAGGGTAACAACCTTGATATTTTGCTGATATCGCGCCAGTCGCCGGATTTCCTGGGCAACCTGGGTTGCCAGTTCCCGGGTCGGGCAGAGAACCAGTGCCTGGCAGCCAAAATTCCGCTGTTTCAATTTGACAATCAGGCCAATGGCAAAGGCCGCCGTTTTGCCACTGCCGGTTTTGGCTTTGGCAATGACATCGTTGCCTTCCAGAATTTCTGGCAGGCTGTTCTGCTGAATGGGGGTCATTTCCCGGTATCCCAGAGTGTCGAGGTTTTGCAGCAGGGCATCGGGCAGGGACAAATTGGTAAAGCGGGTGGATGCGGTAAAAATAGGTGCAGTCAAATCAGGCTCTTGGCGTGTGCCATGGTACAGAATAGGTAAACGATTATAACAGAGTCTACCCTTAATGACGGTGAATCATTACAGCAGCTCATCAGAAACCTTGCTGTTTGACTATAAATTTTATCAAATGCAATGGAGCGAATCATGAAATCAGGTTCTCCGGAATTGCTTCCAGAGTCTGCGCAGCAGGAAAGTACTCAGGAAGGGAAGCCGCTCTTCTGGCTCACAGGACTTCTGATTGGCATTGCATTGCAGCTATTCACATTACTGGTTGACCCTCCGTCCGGGATGAATGAGATGGCCTGGCGCTGTGCTGGCCTTGCCATGATGATGGCGGTGTTCTGGTCGGTCGAAATTCTCCCGACGGCGATTACCGCACTGCTCCCCCTGGTGTTGTCACCAATGCTTGGTTTGGCCACCATTGATAAGGCGGCTGCTCCCTATGCACATCCGGTAATATTCCTGTTTATGGGCGGTTTTGTTCTTGGCCTTGCCATGGAGCGCTGGAACCTGCACAGCCGCATTGCCCTGAGAATCATGTTGATTACAGGCACCGGGGAGAAGCGACTGGTGCTTGGTTTTATCATTGCCACAGCCCTGATCAGTATGTGGGTTTCCAATACGGCAACCACGATTATGATGATGCCTATCGGTTTATCAGTTATCTCCATGATTCGTCACCAGGGGAAGATGAGTCACGGCTTTCCTGTTGCGATATTGCTGGCTATTGCTTACGGGGCTTCAATCGGTGGTTTTGGGACCCTGATCGGTTCGCCGCCTAATGCATTACTGGTTGCTTTTCTTCAGGAGCAGTACGGTATACAGATTGGTTTTGTTCACTGGCTGATCATTGGCTTGCCTGCATCGATCATTTTGCTGGCAATTACCGGCATCTGGCTGGGCTATTTTGGCTACCGTCTGGGCGGGGAAGAAAATCATGGGGTAAGAGAAACCATTAAGGCACAGCAAAAAAAGAACGGTGCAATGAGCGGTGCAGAAAAAGCAGTCACCGCGATCTTTCTTCTAACGGCTTTTGCCTGGGTCCTGCGGCCCTGGCTGGGGGCAATGATGCCGTCACTGGCGCTTTCCGACACCATGATTGCCCTGGTGGCCACCGTTCTATTGTTTATCCTGCCCGTCCGCTGGAACAAGCCTGAGTTTCTGATGAGCTGGAAGGAGATGCACCGTCTTCCCTGGGATGTGTTGTTATTGTTTGGTGGTGGCCTGAGCCTGGCATCAATGATTCGAACAACAGGGCTGGCACAGTGGATTGCCGGATCATTAAACATCCTTGGGGATATGCCTCCTTTGATGGCCATCGCTTTGGTTGTCACCATTATTATTTTTCTGACCGAAGTCACCAGTAATACAGCAACAACCGCCGCCTTCCTTCCTCCCTTGGGAGCCCTGGCCATGTCACAGGGAATGGACCCGGCTATTCTTGCCATCCCCGCCGCTATTGCTGCCAGCTGTGCCTTTATGTTGCCTGTGGCAACACCGCCCAATGCCATAGTCTATGGGTCAGGCATGTTGCCTATTCGACATATGGTGCGCAGTGGTATGGTGTTGAACCTTGCGGGCATTGTGATTATCACGTTGTTGAGCCACTGGCTGGTGAAATTAATTATTTAGTCTCTTCTTTATAAACTTTTAGCCCTCTGGCCTGATAGTTGTTCAGGGCAAAAGGGTGATCCAGTGTACAGGTATGCACCCAGACCCGCTGTGCCCCCCAGTTCCAGGCTTCCTGAATGGCGGTACTTAACAGGGCTCCACCCAGACCTTTGCCAATGAAGGGCTGCGCCAGGCCAAAGTAGGCAATCTGGACATCACCGGCCACTTTTTGCAGTTCAAAGTAACCTGCAGGGCTGCCTTTAAAGTAGCCGACCCATAGGCGAAGATTGTCGTTTTCAGCGTAGTCATGCCATTGTTCATCAGACCAGACCAGCTTGTCAGTCCATTCCCATGGCTGACCAATGTAGCTGTAGAGAAATCGGTTGAATTGAAACTGCTTTACCTGACACTCCTGAATGACAAAATCTGGATGGGTGACGGGTTTGTGGATCAATTCATCCTGCGAGGTCATTTCCAGAAACCAGGTGGTTACTGTTTCTTTTTCCATATTACTGCATCCGGGTTGTTGATCTTGCATGGTACTGGAGAAAGTGTATCTCCGGTCTCTTCAGTTTCTGCAAACGATGGTGTTTTTCATGGCCGAGGATAAGTAGCTAACCATATGAAATTATATATTTCTGACGCCTTGTGCCGACACTCTGCTTCGTTACAACTCCGGTCACATAGCTACGGCTATGCTCCCTCCGTTGTGCCTCGCATAGTACCAGCCCAAGTAGCCAGAGATATTCGATTCCATATGGCCAGCTACTTACCACACTCATCTATTAAGTTAATTATTGATTACTTGCTGGCAGAACTTATCCAATAAATCAGAATTTAAAACAATTTTTAACTTGTCACGTATAGTGTCAATATTGATCAATGGACGAAATTCGAGCCAGTCGGCTAACAAATCAGAGTTTGATTTGCTCATATTTATAACCAATGTATTCAGGTCATAATCTATCAGATGATCAATTAAGCTGTTCCAGTCAGGTGCAATAAAGAGGTAAGAGTGGATTAATTCCATGCAGCTATTATCAAAACGATATCTGAAATGGAACGGGTCACCACTTTTCAGTAATCCAAATGCAATGCGTATTTCATCCCAGTCCAATTCGTCCTTAGAATATGAATATATTGTTTTTACTTCTGGTTCAGTGCCTGGCTTCAGTGAATGCGCCTTCATATTTGGCAACGGAATACCCCGAATAACAGTATCCTGATTGATAATTACGGATTCATTGAAGTTACTGTCGTTTTCATCTTTTACTTCCTCGGGTGTCAGTAATCGTTTCAGTGAATTCTTGTCTATTTTCGAATCAGATGATCCTGTTAAAGCAGAAACGGTTTTTAATGATTCGGTAATTTCACGAATGAACTCAACAGGAAATTTTTCATCTTTTTTGAAGTTATCATTATCAGACGAAAAAGCACCGGCATTTTCGCCGATAGGGGCCGACTTTAGTTTCAGCGCAGGCTCCATTTTTTGAATCCCGGCAGTGATAGTGGACATTGTGGCGGTGAACATATCCGAAACACGCCCCGTTGTCTCACCTTCTGCCTGAGATAATTGAATGGGAGTCATAGTTGGGGGCTTATCTACACGATAAGGACCATAAGATGGCTCTGTTTTTTCAGCATTCTGACGTGCCGTTAACGCGTCAGAGCTGTTGTTCAGCGTTCCTGTTGGATTTTTATACCTGGTTTTGTGGTCAGAACAGGAGGGGGAATTAAGGTTAGAGGTGTTCATTTGTCTAGGATTTGTTATCCCTGAAATTGACGATTGGTTTCTTTACTTTGGCAAGATACCGTGGAAGCAATTTACATTGTGAATAAATCAAACGTTGGGTATGCATAACAAGCCCTCAAACATTTGAGCGGCAAGTATAGTATAAATACATAATCGGCTTACCTGCATCCGGGCAGGTTTCTGCAATCGGGCAATATTTATAGATTGGGCAATCACCGTGTTGCCAGAAGCTGACATAAACCGGTTCCCGATTGACGGGAACCGGCGATAGAATCAATGAGACTGCTCCAGCCGCCTGGCATAGACGACGGCATTATAACCGACCGTCGCGACAACATTACCAGCCACAAAGAACAGGATAACCAGCGCCGCATTAACGATACTGAAGCTTGTCACCAGCTGAGTTAAACGACCAAATCCCTCTACAAAGAACAGGTAAATACCAAATGCATAAGGAATATAGCTGGGAATGCCCGCCAAAGCCTTGCGTGCTCCTTTATCAAGACCTGTAAGGACAATAATGGAGAACAATGAACCAACCAGTAACAGCATCCAGCTGGTTTCCATGCCTGTTATGGCCAGCTGTAAAACGGCCATGGTCAATGTTACCGCCAGGATAATATCGGCTTTGAGGGCCAGAACAGTGAACAGGTCTTTTTCACTTTTGCCGGTGATAATCTGAGCTAACTGAAACATGGTGAACCCCCCAGACAGCCTCCTGTGGCCATGGCTCAATTATACCACCAGTCACGTTTGGTAAAATTGATGTAAGACAGTATTTTTACCTATGTTGATGGATAACGCTTTTGTACCACCGACAGGCGCATTTCCAGTTCACATTCCAGCTGACCCAGTTGCTCAAGTTGCTGTTTTTGTCCGGCATTGACATGCCAGTAGTGCGGGGTCATGGCCAGCAGGTCCATAATGGCCTGAGTGTTTTCCAGCATCATCAGGTGATGGATGGTCTGGCTTTCCAGCAGGGCAAGACCTTCCGGCAGATCCTGCAGGCGTTTATCTTCCGGATAAGGACGTACCTCATCATAAATGGCACGGCGAAGAGCCATCAGGTGGTTCTGGCCGGGGGTCAATAGAACAATATGCCCGCCAGGTTTCAGAACTCTGGAAAACTCAGGCCAGTCACTGCGGGAGAATATGCTGATCACAGCATCAAACTGTTCGTCCATCAGTGGCAGTTCACTGACACTGGCAACCAGCCATTCTATCGCTTTGTTTCGCTTGCTGGCGGCCAGGATGGCGGGTTTGGCAATATCAAATCCACAGACTGCGCTGTCTTCAAGCTGCTCTTTGATACCCGATGTGTAGTAGCCCTCACCACAACCGGCATCAAGAATACGTTGCGGGGCTTCATTACCGAACGACTGGAGTTTATCAATCAAGGTATCAACGACGGGTTGATAGTAACCGTGATTCAGAAACCGTGTCCGTGCTTCGACCATCATCTGATCATCGCCGGGGTTTTTACTGCGTTTCTTACTGCTGGGCAGCAGGTTCAGATAGCCCTGACGAGCCCGGTCAAACCGATGGTTATTTTGGCACACAGCGCTTTTGGGTTCTGACCAGAGCGCTTCATAACAGACTGGGCAACGAAGTAAGATGGGCATGGGCAGTATGGCTAAAAGCCAGAGAGTTTAATGGTCTCTGGCGGATATTCAACACAAGCTTATTTGACACGGCAGTTATCAAGAACAGAAAAAATACAGGGCCGTGGCATCACTGGCTTGATATTCGCGAAGGTCTGGCCGATATTTCCCTGTGGAAATACCGGAGGCTTGAATTTATTTTCGTTTGTGGCCCGGAGTATTACTGAAAATGACAACCGCAGAATTTGTAAACTACCTATTGGCTCAAGGGAATAGTCACTGTAGTCTGCGACGCTTTTTATCATTAATTAAATAGAGCAGGACAATAAATTTGATTTCAACAGCCAACATCACCATGCAGTTCGGTGACAAGCCCCTGTTTGAGGATATATCCGTCAAGTTTGGCGAAGGTAACCGTTATGGACTCATTGGTGCCAACGGTTGTGGTAAATCGACGTTCATGAAGATCCTGGGCGGAGAGTTGGAGCCAACGTCCGGCACTGTCAGCAAAGACCCCCATGAACGTATGGCTAAACTGAGTCAGGATCAATTTGCCTATGAAAACTACACGGTGATCGATACGGTGATTATGGGGCATGCCGAGCTCTGGAAAGTAAAAGCCGAACGGGATGCTATTTATGCCAAAGCTGAAATGACGGAAGAAGAAGGTATGCGGGTTGCCGATCTTGAAGTTCAGTTTGGTGAGATGGATGGCTACTCCGCAGAAGCCCGTGCGGGAGAACTGCTGCTGGGGCTGGGTATTCCCATTGAACAGCATTATGGGCTGATGAGTGCCGTTGCCCCAGGCTGGAAGCTGCGTGTGCTGCTGGCCCAGGTACTGTTTGCCGACCCGGAAATCATGCTGTTGGACGAACCTACCAACAACCTGGATATTAATGCGATCCGCTGGCTGGAAGAGATCCTCAAGCAGCGTGACTGCACCATGATCATCATTTCCCACGACCGTCACTTCCTGAACAGTGTCTGTACCCACATGGCGGACCTGGATTACGGCAAGCTGCAATTGATGCCCGGTAATTACGATGAGTATATGACCGCAGCTACCGCTGCCCGGGAGCGCCTGCAGGCCGATAATGCCCGCAAAAAAGCCCAGATTGCCGAGTTACAGTCCTTTGTCAGCCGCTTCTCTGCCAACGCGTCCAAAGCACGACAGGCGACTTCCAGGGCCAAACAGATCGATAAGATTCAACTGACAGAAATCAAACCTTCCAGCCGCCAGAATCCGTTTATCCGCTTTGAGCAGGAGAAGAAGCTGTTCCGTAATGCGCTGGTGGTGGAAAAGCTCAGCCAGGGCTATGACGAAGATCTGTTCAGCAAAGTCAACCTGATGGTTGAAGTGGGTGAGCGTATCGCCATCATTGGCCAGAACGGTGTTGGTAAAACCACACTGCTGCATACCCTGGCAGGTAAGATGGCACCGCGTACCGGTGTTATCCAGTGGTCCGAAAATGCCAATATCGGTTACTACGCCCAGAATCACAGTGCTGACTTTGATATGGATATGAACCTGTTCGACTGGATGAGCCAGTGGATGAATGAAGGCGACGATGAACAGGTGATTCGTGGCGTGCTGGGCCGGATGCTGTTCTCTCAGAGCGACCTGAAAAAATCCGTACGGGTTATTTCCGGTGGTGAGCAGGGTCGTATGCTGTTTGGCAAGCTGATCCAGCAACGCCCCAATATTCTGCTGATGGATGAGCCAACCAACCACATGGATATGGAATCCATCGAGTCACTGAACCTGGCGCTGGAAAACTACAAAGGCACCCTGATTTTTGTCTCCCATGACCGTCAGTTCGTCTCATCCCTGGCCACCCGGATCATCGAAATCAAGGATACCGGTATTGTCGACTTCCACGGTACTTATGATGATTACCTGCGCAGTCAGGGAATTGAGTAATTAAATAATTCCGACATTTGATGCGCACTCTCCGCTCACCCTGAGCGGAGTCGGAGGGGGCTTGCTGCGATCTATGTCAGCGCCGATATCCACCAACAGTTCGTAGCTTTTTTTGTTCAACATGACAAGCCTCCGGGATGTCGGGTCTGGCACACAGGGTAGTTTAAAAAAAAACGCTTGCAAGCGGATGGCCGCCCCGCAGCATGACACACTTGTTTATTTATATTGTTAACTGATCTTGTTTGTCTTGGCTCAGACAATAGGGCTAACACTGCTGACACAATACAGGGTGTTGCTCAAAAAAATACCTGTTTTTCTTGCTATCCCAAAACCCTCGACTATGTTTTTCAGGCAAGAAAAAACCCGGCTCGAACGGAGGTGGCACTCCTAACCGGGTTTCACTTCAAACAATGAGCTGACGCTCGTGGAGCAGTATAGCAATGATTTCGTTCGCCTACACAATTGGAGCGGTAAAATTGATTAAGGTGGAACTGAATTTTAACGGCATGGAAAATCTGAGCACGACACAAAAACTCTTATTGATCGTGCTGGCCAGCTACGCCAACAGTGAAGGGGAGTGTTGGCCTAGTCAATTGAAGCTGGCTAAAACATTGGGAATCAATCCTGCCACAGTCAATCTCGGCCTGAAAAAACTGGAAGCGGAAAAACTGATCGAAAGTCGCCCGAGAAAAACCATCAATGGTGGCACCGCCAGCAAAATATACCGCATGTTGTTCGAGCCATTCATGTTCCGTCAGGTACAGGAGCAACGTTACAACTGCTTCGGCCAGCGGATCGACGACCCGCGTATGGCCGATACGTCATGGGCCAGCGAGTAAAGAAACACCCTCAATGGAAAAAACCCTGAACAGCTGGCTTAAACCGAGAAAGGCGCTTCCGACTCAAACACCATTGGCTCCCCTGTTACCGGGTGAGTAAAGCCCAGCCTTGTTGCATGCAGGTTCAGGCGTTGGCTGGCCTGTTGTGCATCCGGGTGGGCATAGAATTCACAGCCCAGAATGGGGTGTCCAAGTTCCGCCAGGTGAACTCTTAACTGATGGGAGCGACCGGTCACTGGCTTGAGCAGTACCCGGTCAAATGCCGGTCTCTGATTGTCAATCACTTGAAAGTGGGTCAGTGATGGTTTGCCCAGTTCATGGTCAACCATCTGTCTTGGCCGGTTTGGCCAGTCACAGCGCAGAGGCAGTTCTATTTTTCCTTCCGGCTGGGCAAGTTTTCCCCACACTTCGGCAATATATTCCTTGGCAACGGTACGGTCCTGAAACTGACGGCTTAAGGCACGATGGCTGTCGGCATCCAGTCCGAAGACCATCAGGCCGGAGGTGGACATATCCAGCCGATGGACGACACGGGTTTGAGGGTTGATGGTCTGCAGCCGTGACAGTGCACTGTCGTTATGATTGGGTGGCTTGCCGGGAACACTGAGCAGGCCTGCCGGTTTATTCACCACAACAATGCACTCATCGCGGTAAAGCTCCGACAATGGCTCGTTGCAGCAGGGGACAATAAAAGTATCATTCATGGGCCGATTATCAGGATAAAGTCCTGTTAAGTCATCTGGGGATAATGCGGATGGCGCTCTGAACGCTTATGCTCCTGCAGGCGCTGGAAACGTTGAAAGTCGTTCACTTTGAAGGTTGCGGATAGCGATTATCCCGGGCCTGCTGAATGGCTTTATCCATGTCCGATGAAGGCACCGGTGGGGGGGCTTTTTCTGTATGCCGTTTGTGCTGGAACTGCTGACTCAACGATCTGGCATCTTGTTGGGGAACCAGCATAAAGTCGACCCGGCGGTTTAATCCTGACTCCGGATCCAGCCCAGGAATAGGCTGGTTAGCCCCCATGGCTGCTACTAACAGTATCTGATCTTCCGGCACTCCGCTGAAAACAATGACTTTCCTGACCGTTTCGGCCCGTTGTCCGGAAAGCTCCCAGTTTTTCCGGTTGGGTTCCGGGGTATTGTCAAGGTCAGAACCAATGACACCATCGGAGTGTCCGGTAATAATGATTTTAAAGGGCAGTTTTGCCAGAACCGGTGCCAGGGCAATAAGAAAATCTTCATAAAATGGCACCATGTACCTGCTTCCCTGTGGGAACATGGGACCGATTCTGGCCTGAGCCAGTGTCATAAGAATCATCCTGGGCCAGACCCGCAGCTGAATGTCTTTTGCTGTATTGGCCTGTTCTGTCGGCAGTTTGGATAATCCGAGCACAATGGCCGCAAGCCTGTCGGTATTGGCGGAGTTCTGACCGGCAATCTCCATACCCGTCATACCGGAGGGCGTAGGCCGTATCTGTACTGGCAATCCCCGTAATATTGAGTTATCTCCCTTCATCTCAACCGGCGTGTTACTGCTCACACGATTGAAAATCCCCGGATTGGAAAAATAGGTGGCAATGGCTTCCTTTTGCACGGGTGTAGTGGCGGCTACCAGCCAGAGCACCAGGAACAGGGCCATCATGGCCATGGCAAAATCGGCAAAAGCCACTTTCCAGCTGCCGCCATGGTGCTCATGGCCGTTGGAACCGCGCCCCCGACGGACAACAATCGGCTGATCGCTATCTGGAGCCCTGGCCATTAATGGGTAGCCCTCAGGGATTGCAGCATATCCTCCAACTCCGGGAATGTAGGGCGTAACTCTTTATAAAGCAGCCGCCGCCCTGAATCCACGGCGGTAATCGGTGCCAGCCCTGAGTGGCTGGCAAGCAGCGTCATTTTGACACATTCAAACGCCAGCATTTCACTCTGCTCGGTACTTTCCAGCGCTGCCGCCAGGGGGCCAAAAATACCGTAGCACAGCAATATCCCCAGAAAGGTACCCACCAGTGCCGCTGCTACCTTGACCCCGATCAGCTCTATCGGCCCATCCATTGCCCCCATAGTCACCACGATGCCCATCACCGCGGCCACAATACCAAAGCCGGGGCAGGCATCAGCAATACTGTTCAGTGCTTTTGCCGGGCGTTTCAGATCCTCTTCAAGGGTTTCTATCTCGCTTTCCATCAAACCTTCAAAGGCGTGTCCGGGCATACTGCCCATACCGGTAATCCGTAAATTATCGGTGATAAAATAGAGCAGTCGTGGATGGGATATGATGCGCTGATAACTCTGAAACAGCTCACTGCTTTCCGGCGTTTCAATATCGTCTTCAATGGCCTTCACGCCCTTTCGCTGTCGGGTTTCAATCAAGCGGAACATCAGGGCCAGCAAATCCATAAAGAAGGTTTTGTCGAACTCTTTATTTTTGAACAGCACGTATTTCAGGTGAGTGAGGGTCATTCTCTGAACATTGACCGGGTTGGCAATCACAAAAGCCCCGATAGCAGCACCGAGGATAATAAGGATCTCAGGTGGTTGCCACAGTGCCAGCAACTTGCCTCCGGCCAGAACAAACCCGCCAAAAACACTCAGAATTAAGATGGCAAAGCCAGCGATTCTAAATAGCATGCAAAACCCGGCACATTGACATTAAGCGGTAACAGGCAGCCTGAGAATAGAGCCCGTCCGGGCGAGGATGGTAGTCTATTCTCGAAAAGCCTCCAATAGAGCTGGTTTGTGTGATTACTGAATCACCATATTCGTGATGAAAACGTCCTCAACCCCCTTAATAAGCGATAGCCCTGTCCTGAGATGAACCGCGTTCAGAAGCTTTTTCCGTAATAACTCGCGTTGTTCCGGGATCATTACATCCTGGAATGTCCAGGATGACAGCTGTTCTTGCAGGGCATTGAGAATGACTGGCTGATTATTTTTCATTTGTTCAAAGCATTTCCTTTTTCGGGTCATGACAGAAACGGACAACTGCATGTAATGGAGATCATAGGTCTCATCATTAACCAGGTTGACAACCATATCTTTAAACGACAGATATTGTGCGGATACCGGCAAATCAGCGGTGGGTACTGGCGGTGGTAAGTTGTCATCCTCGCTGAAAAAAAACCAGAACGCGGCACCACCGACAATAGCAAGCGTGACCACTCCCGTCAGGGCAAGAGCGATGAGATTAACTTGGCCACGCAGCACTTCTGGCCACTGAGCACAGGCAATGTTGGTACGGTTATCGTCGTCAGTTTTCATATTCATAGGTAAGAACGGTTAAACAATGGCTAAATATGCAGATCAATAAGAGCCATACCGCAGTACCGTGAAAGCGCCATGGGTGACCGGTATTCGGTCTCGGGCGCTAACACCACATTATCTACGCCTGTACCGGAAAAATCTGACGTTCCTGCCAGCATATGCTGCCTTCCCCTGCCTGACCCGGAAGGGTCAGGTGTTGTGGTTAATGAGAGTGCTATTTTCAGTCCGTCACCCGTTACTGAAGAACCAGACTCGTCTTTACTCACTGGATTACCGGGCGAGGGTATCTGCTGAATGCTGTCGCTGACCAGCTGGCGCAACGTAGAGGAACAGCCATCAAGGGTTGGCAGTGACTGTTTGCTGGCTTGCAGACTGACTGTGACCTCGCTGTTATTTCGGGTCATCACCACCTGTACCGCACCCAGTCCGGGCAACTCGGCAACGGCCCGGGCATGACGGTCCCCACCAAGTATCAGACAGCTTTTCATTGGTGCTGTTACCGTCAACTCATTGGGTTGAGTTCCGGACGATGATTTGTGAACGGTGACAGATTCCAATCCTTTGAGTGGTGTACCCGATACGTCGTCTGTTGCTGGTTGTGCCATTATCTGACTTTCCTGATTGACGGGCGGCTCCGGGGCTAAAGTCTCCTGATTCGACAATATCCGCTTTGGCATGGAGTGCATTGAAAACGGTGCGGACTGCCGAAGTGACCCGGTCTCAATGGTTTGCTCAAGGTCTGATAACGTAGCCTGACCGGGAGGGGGAACCTCTTCCCCACGATGGTCAGGCTTAACCGGTTGCATCTCCGCCGGGACTGACGTCAGTTGATCAGCCGTCGCCTGCAGCAGAAGGAAAGGTTCAGGCGGGGTGGTCACGGCAACACGACTGTGTGGAGGGTTCTGGACAACCTCCTGATCAGGTGGAGCGATTGGCAAACTGACATTTAATCCGGGGTGCGGGTGAACCACCGGGACTCCTGCATCTGTGGACATGGCCCACTCCATTGCATATATGTCCTGATGTTCCGCAAAATCAACGAAAGTCGTTGTATTGATGGACGATGATAAACCAGCATCTAAAGGCGGACCCGAAGTGCTGACAGAATTTATCGGTGCGATTATCTGCTGCAGGATTGCCTGAAACCCACCTTCCCAGGGAACTCCGTTTTGTACCGTCTCGTTCTGTATCGATGGCCGCCCGGTTATATCTTTCCGGATAGACGAGACTGGATCACTGCCAGTCTCTGTGCCAACTGTCTCGATATTCATAAGAGGTAGCTCACTGTTTACGATGAAAATGCGGGCTCTTTCATGCAATATTCATGGTTTTGGGCACTGAATTGTCTTATGGCTGTTCGGGTAATGATTACCCTTCACTGCCATTTGTCTGCTCCTGCTGTATAGCCAGCTCATCCCAGGCACCTTTGACGGTGTCGATCATAGACCAGGCAGTATTCAGTGGAGCAATATCATTGTCAGCGATCACGGCTGTCAGACATGCAAGGCAGTGGTCATATAATTCAAGTAGCCGGGCCGGAAGCGCATTGGCCGACGGGGTTTGATCCTGCTGATTGTCGACCATGGCAAGGGCCTGGTTTCTTAATACCATCAAAATCGAGAGGGCGTGATGAATCCGCTCTCCCCGTGCGGCACTGTCACCACTGTTGATATGGCCGTGGCAGAGGTCCAGATCATTCAGGAATAACTGGTACAGCAGGGCGGTCTGCTGGAAAATATTCTTCTTCCGGGCTAAATGCCCGTACTGATGCCGGGTGTACTCAGTGGCTGGAGACTTCATAAACGCCCCTTGTTGCCGGTGGTGAACGCAGGTTACATATTGTCAACATAATCCCGGTTCCGGTTCATACGCTGTACCGTCTGTTCCATATTCAGGAACTGCTGATTGGTGCGCTGATGAAGTAACTGCCGTCTTGTATCCATTGCATACTGATCTGACGCCAGTCGTTGCAAATCGTGGGACAAATAACTGATCCTCGATAGTAAAGGGCCATTGCCCGATAGCAGCGTGTCCATTTTCCGGGCCAGGGCCAGCACCGGCTTTTCCCGGTCAGACAGAAACTGCAGGACCTGGTAGGGCATGGCATTGAGCTGGTGACGGAACCAGGATTCATCCAGAGACCATAAACCGCTGCGCTCAGTGCTGACTCCAAGATCCAGTAAGCTGGTGATCTGCTCTGAACTATTTAACTCGGTCTCGGCAGGTGTGGCGTTGACCAGTTTACGCAACTGACTGCTGATACTCCTCAGGGAGGCGGGAGCCCCCGCATCGATCTGCTGGCCCCGGCTGTCCCTGGGGTCACTGGTTTTCAGCAGGCTGTTGCAGTGATTGACAAAATCCGACATGGCGCTGACCAGTGCCTCGACATCCTGACTGACCTCAATGTATAACTGCCGGTCAGGATCGGCCTGTTTCAGGGTCAGGTTCAGCCCGTTAATGACCGGCTGGTTGACGTTGCCGGGCAGATAAAGGGTGACGCCGTTGATACTGACCAGAGCATCTGCCGGGGCCACCTGTTCCGTCATGATCCCCGCCAGCCAGGCCCCGGCCCCGGTGCCACTGAGGGTCATCCGCAGGTCCGCGCCTTTTTCTGCGCCGGTGAGCAGCAGTTGTTGCCCCTCCTTGCCGTTGATGGCCGTTGCCCGGACTTTCCCCCGGGTGGCCAGTTGAATGGATCGGGCAATGGTCGTCAGGGTACTGTTGGCGGCAATATTGACCTTCCATTGCCCGCCATTCAGGGCAAGGTTCAGGGTACCGGCATCGTTAAAGACGGTCTCTTTGGCAAACGGCGGACTGACCATAATTTGCGGGGAGGCCAGCTGATGCACCGACAGCTGATAACTGCCGGGATCGGGCCGCCCCCGGACGCTGACGCCGACCCGGTCGGGCTCGCTGGAAACCGCGACCCAGCGGCCCAGGCCGTGGCCATTGCCATTACCGTTGCCATTACTGTGGCTGGTGTTGATGCTGGCCTCCTGCACCAGTGCCCGGGCAGCGTGCTGCAGGCCGTGGACCGCCTGATAGACCGATACCATCAAATCCTGCTCCCGGGACAGCTGCTCTTCCCGCCGTTTCAGGGCATTTTCCGAGGGAGCCATTTCGGCGTTGACCACGGCATCCACCACCGTGGCCATATCCACACTGCCCGGCAGCGGCGATAGGGGGTTCATGCAATCAATGCCCTATCAGCTGTTCAACAGAGCCAGGACATCCTGCTGCATGACGTTGGCCCGGTTCAGGCTGGAGATACTGGCCTGTTTCAGCACCTGGTCCCGGGTCAGTTGGGACATTTCGCTGGCATAGTCAGTATCTTTAATCCGGCTGCGGGAGCCCATCATATTCTCCCGAACGTTCTGCAGGTTATATATGGTGTGCTGAAAGCGATTCTGGATGGCACCCAGCATTCCCCGGTCGGCATCCACTCCGGCTATTGCCTGGTCAATAATACCGATGGCTTGCTGGGCACCATCATAAGTGGTGATGTTGATGGAGTTTACCGGCATATTGATCGAATTTCCCGGTGTGCCTGTGATGGCTTCGTTGGGCTTGGCCAATAAATTGCCGTCGCTGTTCATGGTATAGGTGGCGCTTTCATCCATGCCAATCCACTTGATATCACCCACGATGGTCTCGGACTTTGCCACGACGTCCTTTGCAGTTCCGCTGCCCGCGGTACCAGCATAATTCACTGGCAGAACGTTGACACTTAGGCCACTTGTTGTAGAAGTCCCAGACAAGATCATATTCTGGCCACTGGTATCTTCCAGTGTTATTACAGGACCCTTTGCTGTTGCCTTGAGCGTTGGCGAATTCAGCGCCGCTGCCAGGGCTGTGGCGGCGTCACTCGGTGTAACTGTTGAACATTTATGACTGACTGTTTTGCCATTCACAGTCAGGGTAATAGTGTCGTCTACCACCGGGGCGTTGCCTCCTATAGTCAATTGTGCTGATGTCTTGGCCACCCCGTTCAAATCCGATACCGCACCCGCGACCTTACTGACAATGGAGCTGGCTGAATCCGAGCTGACTATGGGAATAATGATGTCATTGTCATTAACCCCGACCGTCAGTTTCTGTTCATCAATGGCGGCTGCACCGGGCAGGGCCAGGCCCGTAAAGGTCAGCTCCGTCCCTTTGATACCAAGGTCGTTGCCGCTGACACTACTGACGGAGACGGTAATAGTCTCATTGGCGTAGGCACCCACCTGAATGTTCTTGTTGATAAACGAGCCATCCAGCAACTTCTGCCCGGCGAAGGTGGTGGACTCGGCGATCCGGTTCAGTTCCGCCACCAGCTGCACCAGCTCTTCGTTCAGGGCAACCCGGTCCTCGCTATTGTTGCTGTCACTGGCTGACTGGACTGCCAGATCCCGCATCCGCTGCAGCAGGGCCGTGGTTTCACTCATGGCCCCTTCCGCCGTCTGGGCGATGGAGATGCCGTCATTGGCGTTACGCACCGCCACGCCCAAACCATTAATCTGTGAACTCATCCGGTTACTGATCTGCAAACCGGCGGCATCGTCAGCAGCACTGTTGATACGATAACCGGTTGAGAGCCTTTGCATCGACGTATCAAGACCGTTCTGGGCCCGCTCCAGGCTTAACTGCGCTTGCTGTGCAGGAATGTTGGTGTTGATACTGATGGCCATAACAGCCTCCTAGAGATAACGAAATAACGACAGATTTTCTACTTTAGAGAGACCTTTGAGAGCAGCCTCATACTGTAGTTTCTGCCGATTCAGATGACTGATTGCACTGACATAATCCAAGTCACCCAGCTGGCTCGCCTGTTCCTGCAGGAACAGCCTGGCCTCCTGGTGATCACTGCGGATACCCTCCAGCGCTTTCATCCGGGTGCCCAGGGCGGCATGGACGCTGCCAGCCTGGCTTTGTGCCTGGTCAAGCTGTGTCAGGTAACCGGCGAGCAGCGTTGACAGAGTGGCGGGCGGAGACTGGAGTGTCTGCCCTATCTGACTGAGCATCAGGATGACATTAAAACCTGATCCGCCGTCGTCCACAGTAAAGCACAAAGACTCAGCACTGTCCGTAGACGACATTGTTATATCGGAGGCGACTGTTATTTGCCGTATGTCGTTATTGTTATTAAAGACAAACGATTCATTGCCGTCACTGGCCGTTGAAACCGTCACCGGCGGTGTGCTGGTCCGGGAACCGGCAAACAGGTAGTAACCTTCGGCATCACGACTGTTCAGCAGCCCGATGATGGCGTTTCGCCACTGCATCACCTCCTGCCCGAGAGTGGCCAGATCCACCACTGCCAGCCCGGGGTTGTTGGCCTGCAGCACCAGTGCACGGATATCCTGCAGGTAGCCTGTGTACCTCTGTAACAGGGTATCTTCCATTTGAAACTGGGACGTCAGGGCAGCAATGGAATTCAGGTATTGGTCAGTCTGGCTGATCTCTCTGTTAACACCTTGCAGTTGCGTCCAGTTGCCCGGTGCCTCTGCTGGTTGCGTAATCTGTTTGCCCGCGGCCACCTGATTCCAGCCTTCCAGCTGGTTCTGGCTGATGTTCTGCACATCCTGCAAAATCATGGCCTGCTGTTGTGCTGTACTTACACGCATTGGACTCACCGATAAGCTGCCAGCAATTCATCGATAATCATCTGACTGGCCCGTAACAGCCGGGCATTGGCCTGGTAGAACTGCTGGAAGCGCAGCAGATTAGCCGCTTCTTCATCCAGATTTACACCACTGAGATTCTCCCTTTCTGCAACAGCAGCCTCATATAAACTCTGACAGGTTTTCTGCTGTCGTGTAGCAGAAGCTGTCTGGTTGGCAACAGACGACTGAAGCAAAATATTCGATTGCAGCACGTCGGGGCAATTTGCAGATCCACCCTTTAAACAGCCACCCTTTAAGCAGTCAAGCAGTGCCAGCAGATTCCGGTTGTCGCCGGGGCCTGAGTCCTGTGCCGAAAGTGCCAGCTGTTCAGGGGCATCAAGGGCAATGCTCAGTTTTGTGGCTTCATTGCGCCAGGGGGTCAGCAGGAACTGGTCATTGATAGCGGGTGTGCCTGTCAGATGAATAGTAAGGCCGTCAATGGTAAACGGAGTCTCTGCCGTCAGGTTACCACTGAATGATTGCCCGTCTGACAGTCTGATTACACGACATTGGTCATAGGCCGTAAATACCAGCTGGTATTCCGATGGGGTCAGTTGTGACAGATTGCTGATTTCAACGGTCAATGCTTCCGTTCCTGAAACCGTTTCCGCCAGGACCCGCTGCTGCATTGCCGATGTCGAATTGACATCCTGAAACAGCGGCGTCCCTTTATCACCGGCCAGATCAACACCCAGCTCCAGCTGTGAGTTCACTTCCGAGGCCAGCACCACCGCCATCAGCCCCAGCTGATTGATGACCGGCATCAGCCCATCCCGCTGGAGCTTTTGCAGCCCCGCCAACTGGCCCTGTTGCGGTGTTATCGGCACAGCAACTCCGGGGATGTTGGCCATCACATCAGGTACTATCGGGTCAGTAGCCTTCGGGTTGATACTGAGGTCAAAATACTGTTGGCCAATGATCAGAGGAATAGCCCCCTGGCTGGATGGAATCACCAGGTTAACGATGTTATTGCTGTTGCGATAAACCTCCACCGATACCCGGGCCGATAGCTGGTTAATCAGGTTGTCCCGCTGATCCAGAAGGTCCGAACAGTTGCCACCGCTGCTTGAATTATTGGCGTTATTGCCGTGCAGGCCGGACATTTCGATAATCTGTTTATTGAGCTCAGCAATGGCGGCACCCAGCCGATTGGCTTCGGTAATCACATGGCTGATCTGGCTGATTTGTTGTTGCGAGATGACCTGCAGCTGCTGACCCAGAGTATTAAACCGGTCCACCAGCTGTCTGGCACTGCCCAGCCATTGTTGCCTGAGGGGGATAGATTCCGGGCGTGTTTCCAGCCGCTGCAGGTTGCCAATAAAGCCATTGAGCACATTGGTTAACCCGGTATCTTCCCCTCCGAGTAATTGATCAAGCTGAACCATGGGAATGGCAAAGCTGTCTGCCATGGACTGGCTGGCACTGGCGCGAAACACCTGGTCGTTAAGATAGTCGTTCGATACCTGCATCAGATAAAGCACTCTGACGCCACCCAGTTGGTTCAGCAAACCGCTCCAGTGGCTCTGCTGGGCAATCAATACGGGCAGCCGTCGGCTAAACCAGGGGGTTTCTGCATTGGCAATGTTATGGGCGGTATTATTTAACAGAATATCGGCCGCATTCACCCCACTAAGCCCGATATGGTTGACAGTCATGGCTGGTCACCGGACAGTTTTTCCGTCAGCCGGTCCGCCAGACACTGTGCCAGCAATGCTCCGGCAAGTTCGTTCTGAAACAGCGATGCCGTACCGTTGTGCTCTTTGCCGGAGAACACTCCTGAGGTTTTCTGCAGATGACGGGTCACTTCCCCCAGCAACACCCGCATAAAGTCATTGGATGATGCTTCGCAATCACGGTTGCTGCCGTTGACCTGCCTGCTGGCCCCCGCTTCAAGGGGGATGGGGTGGGATAGTGGCGTGATAACCATGGCAAATCTCCGATTGGGAATTGTCCCTGAATAACTTCCTCTTTTTCGCCACGGAGGCACGGAGTCACAGAGGGAAAAAAATTTTCTTTTCTCCGTGCCTCCGTGTCTCCGTGGCAAGATTTTTTCTTCACTGGATAAGATCGGAAATGAGGAAGTTATTTCAGGACAGTTCCTCACATAATAACCAGCTCACCCTCCATCGCCCCAGCTTCATGGATAGCCTGGAGAATCGAGATCAGTTCACTGGGCGTCAGTCCGGCACTGTTCACCACATTAACAATGTCAGACAGGCTGGTGGAGGCCGGGACAATAAACATGCCACCGGTCTTTTGTATAATGTCGACAGTGCTTTGTTCCTCAACCTGCGGGGTCCCAAGGGTAAACGGGTTTGGCTGGATGACGCTGGGACGCTCCATGACTTTTACGGTGGTGGAACCATTGCTCACGGCAACCGGGCGAATGCGAACATCGGCACCAATAACGATAGTGCCGGTACGGGCATTAATCACGACGCGAGCCGGCATAACGCCCTGTGGGATATCCAGAGTTTCCAGCATGGACAGAAACGTCACCCGATTATTCTGTCCCGCAGGTACCGTGACTTCAATCTGGCTGCCGTCCACTCCCCGGGCAATATGACTGCCAAAGTGATCATTGATAGCCTTGACCAGTAAACGACTCTGGCTGTAATTCTGCTCCCTGAGATTCAATCGTACGACATCTGACGTCACCTCCGGAGGAATGATCGACTGTTCAATGGTGGCACCTCCCGGAATGCGTCCGACCGTCGTTGTATTGATACTGACCTGGGTGCCGGTAGCGCCCTGGGCAGACACTCCGCCAACAATCACTGAACCCTGGGCCAGGGCATAGACCTGGCCATCAATACCCCGTAATGGTGACGCCAGAAGCACACCGCCACGGAGACTTTTGGCGTCACCAATCGAGGAAACCACCACATCGAGTGTGGTGCCCGGGCGGGCAAAGGTGGGCAGGTTGGCACTGATACTGACGGCGGCGACATTTTTCATCCGCGGATCACTTCCCGGGGGTAACTGAATACCAAACTGGCGCAGCATGTTGACCATGGACTGGCTGGTGAAAATGGTTTGACGGGTCTGGTCGCCGGTACCCTGCAAACCAACCACCAGACCATAGCCGATCAGCTGGTTTTTGCGCACACCTTCTATATCAACCAGGTCCACCAGACGCACTGCCTGACTGATCGGCGAAAAAACAAGCGTCATCAATAACAGCCAGACCAACCTGTTCAAAATGGAAACCAGCTGCTGTTCAGAAGACGGGAGAACCAACCCTGGGTGTTGGCCTGTGTCAGGTCGCCCCGGCCGGTATAACTGATTTTTGCCTGGGCCAGACGCAGCGAGGAGACCTGGTTATCCTGGGAAACGTCTTCAGGACGGACCACGCCACTGACAAAGATGATTTCATCACCCTGATTAATCCGGACCATTTTGCTGCCCTTGACCAGAAGGGCACCACTGGGCAGCACTTTTTGCACGACCACGGTCACCGAGCCGGTTAAATGGTTTTGCTGGGAGGTGGATGCTTTGCCGCCAAAATTACGGTTGCCGTTGAGTTGCATGTCCAGTTTCGGGTAATTTTTCCCGAACACCGTGGGGGGCGCTATGCTGGCAGTGGCCTCTTTGCCCAGACTGGTATTGGCCTTTTTACTGGAGATGGTCATCTCCTTCAGGATGACGGTCAGAATATCGCCCGGACGATAGGCTTTCAGATCATCAAAAAGGCGCATACTGGTGGCATAAGTGTAAAGACTGCCCGGTGCCGGTGCCGGGGGAGCCTCCGGGGCACGGTTAAGCACGGGTTCAGTGTCTTCATCGGCGGCATCATTCAGGGGCTGGTTCTGCGGCAATATCACCTGACAGCCCTGCAGTCCGATGACCAGCACTGCGACCGGCCAATAAAACGTTGATGTGACTGCTTTACCCATGGGCAATTCCGGTTAACTGCTTTTCACCAGATATTCCTGGGAATTACTGGCAACGTCGATGGCCCTGGCCTGCATTTCATAAGCCCGCTGAATCATGATCAGGTTGACCAGTTCTTCCACCACATCCACGTTGGAGGCTTCAAGGGAAAACTGCCGGATTTCCCCCAGACCATTAGTGCCGGGAACGCTCTCCACAGGCGCACCGCTGGCAGCGGTTTCCAGATATAGGTTATCGCCGATGGCCTGCAGCCCCATGGGATTCATGAAGTTCACCAGGGAAATCTGCCCCAGGATCTGGGCTTCCGGGCTGCCGGGCATGGCGACGGATACCGTACCATCCTGGCCAATCGTGATGTTCCGGGCTTCCACCGGGATGGAGATCACCGGTTCTATAGGCTGACCGGTGGCCATCACGATGTCACCTTCTGCATTGAGCTGCAGCTGCCCGTTACGGGTATAGGCCATCTCTCCGGAAGGTAATTGCACTGGCAGAAAACCATCACCGACAATGGCCAGATCCAGCGCATTACCGGTATTCTGGATATTGCCATTGGTAAATATCTTCTGGGTGGCGGTGATTCTGGCACCTGTACCGACCTGCAGGCCACTGGGCAGCTCATCCGCACCGTTGGCCATCGCTCCGGCCTGTTTCAGGGTGGTATAAAACTGATCCGCGGCCACCACCCGTTCTTTTTTATAGCCATAGGTGCTGATATTACTGAGGTTCTGGGAAGCGGCCATCATTCTCGCATCCTGCAGGGTCAGGCCTCCCTGGTTGATCCACAGACTGTTCATAGGGATTCTCTCATTAGCGACGGGTCAGGTTCAGCAATTCATTGCCTCGTCCGGCCATCTGATCAAAGGCCGATAACATACGGACATGGAGATCCATGGTTTTTCCGGCTTCCACCACATTCAGGTACTCCGCCATCAGGTCAACATTACTCTCTTCAAGCGCCCCGCTGATGATCCGAACCTGCGGATCAGAAACTGGTACACTGCCATCTGCCAGCCTGAACAGGCCGTCAGGGCTGCGAATCAGGCTGGTCACCGGGGGGTTGGCAAAGCGGATAAGCCCCACCTCTTCAACTTCCCAGGCACCGGCCGGAATGATACTGACAGATCCCTCGTGGCCAATGGTCAGCTGAGTGAACGCAGGAATCGTCAACGGGCCCGCCTGTCCCATGACCCGGGCACCATTGGCGGTCAACACCTCACCCGTTGCGGCCAGACTGAGCAAACCGTTTCGGGTCAGCCCTGGCTGTCCGCTGGCATCTTGCACCACTATCCATCCGGCACCGTCGATGGCTATATCCAACTGGCGTCCAGTGGGTTTCACCAGGCCGCTGGTAAAATCAGTGGCTGCCTGAAGGGAAAATGCGGGAACCTGTTGTTCGTCTATAGTCGTGTATGTCCGGGCCAGTTGCCGGGTGAATACCGAGTCACCCCGGTAACCGGGCACCGACTGACCGGATAAATTACCCGCGAATACCGACAGGCTTTGCCAGATCCGTTCGGCACTGGCGGTGGTCATCTGCATTCCGGAAAACATGGCCAGGTACCCGTCAGGTTAGATTGATCAGTGTTTGTGACAGGACATCTTCTGCCTGGAAAGCCTTGGCGCTTACCTGAAAGTTGCGCTGGGCGAGAATGACATCCGACAACCCGCTGGCCAGATCCACATTGGACTGTTCAACAAACCCAGCCCTGATAAGGCCCGCGCCATTAAGGCCCGATGGACTAAAGAGCGGAGTGCCGGATACCATAGACGACATCCAGGTATTATTCCCATTAACCACTAACCCGTTATCATTTGGAAAGGTAGCCAGTGCCACCTGCCCGAGCAGGTATTGTTCACCATTGCTGTAGCTACCCTGCAGAAAACCGTTGTCGCCAAAACTGACCTGGTTAAGGCTGCCCGCCATTTGTCCGTCAACCACCTTGGGGCGAAATGACGAATCGATTGCAAACTGGGTGATGCCGGAAAAGTCCATGGCCAGGGGCTGGAGAACGGCACCTGAGGGCAGCTCCGGTGGTGTCAGTGAAAACTGCGCATCGGCGGGTGTCGTCAACAGGCCTGAGCTGTTGAATGTCAGGTTTTCTGTCTGTTTGAGGGACTGCCCATCCACCTGAAATTCAAGCAGCCACTGACTGGTCCCGGTTTTGGTGAAATAGCTACCCAGCGTATGTTGTTCGCCAAGGCTATCGAAAATATTCAACGCTCCGTACCAGCTGAATGTCCTTGGGTCTGACGGGTTAAGGGCAACCGTCGTACGATTAATCACCGGTTCACTGGCATTGAGGTTAATGGTAGCTGATGCTTTGGTGGTTGCTTTTCCAGGCCGGTTAGCCTGACTGACCTGCAAGTCAACCAGTTTTGAGGTATCAACCGCACCCTGATTATTGACACCAAAGCCCCGGAGGCGGTAACCACTGGGGTTCACCAGATAATTCTCCTTATCCTGTGTAAACAGGCCTGCCCGGCTGAAGAGCTGCTCTCCATTATTGCCAAGGACAAAAAAGCCCTTGCCATCAATGCCCAGGTCAAAGGCGTTGCCCGATTGCGTCAACTGTCCCTGGGCAAACTCCTGCCGGGTTGCCAGCAGAGTGACCCCGGCCATATCCACCGATGCAGTTCCCGCCTGGGCATAGGCATCACCAAGAATCGCCCGGAACGACTTATAACCATTCGTTTCCGCATTGGTCAGGTTCTGGCTGGCTATTTCCAGCTGACTTTGGGCGGCATTCATGCCCGAGGTACTGATTGACATAGACGCTTACCTCACCGATTAGACAACAACAGTCAACTTATGGTCGGGTCACGGAGCGAATGCTGGACAGTGCCACTGGCTCCATGGCCTCAAGCCTGATCTGTGGTGCCTGATCAGAGCTGTTGAAAACAATACTGTTTGCTTTACTGACCAGCTGCACAGGAACCACTTCACTATCACCATCCAGGGTGCTTTTCAGCCAGTACTGACCATGAGGCAGCGAGCCAAACAGTTGGTCCAGGCTTTTCTTTATGGAGGTACCCGGTGACTCATTATGACGCCCCTGATAATGGGCTTCTTTTACCAGGGTGCCATTTTGATCGGTTAGCAAAAAATGCAACAAGTGCCCTGTACCGGGCGAAGGAAAGGCCAGGGTTAATTTATTCCCATCGCCATTGAATGAAAACTGGCGGGCATCAATGGCGACCTCCTGACCCAGCAGTGCTGTAGCGCTGGACAGTTGGGCCGTTGCAAACTGATCGCTCAACCGGCTGATACCGGCGTGGATATCTCTTAACTCTGATACGGAAGTCATGGCCGCCAGCTGATTCAGCAGATCACCGCTTTCCATCGGTTCCAGGGGGTTCTGGTGCTTAAGTTGAGTAATCAACAACGTCATAAAGTTTTTACTCAAGGCACTGGAACTGTCGGGGGAAGCCAACGACGAAGCGCTACCACCGATGAAGGGCACTTCGTGTTGAATGGATGAAATCATAGTGATACCCACCTGTCATATCGATTTACCTGGCACCGATCAGCTCCAGTGCCTGGCCCTGCATTTGACGGGCGCTGGTGAACACCGAGACAGCCGCATCAAAAGACCGGGCTGCCGAAATCATGGTCGCCATTTCTTCAATCGTGCTGATATTCGGGTAAAACACTTCACCGTTGGCATTAGCCAGAGGATGGCCCGGCTGATAGCGCACCTGGGGAGGTGTGTTATCTTTGATAATACTCGCTACTTCAACGGTAAACGCCGGAATATTCTCTCTGGCAGCGGAGCCAGCATCTACGGTTCTGGCCTGAAGTAACGCCCGCCCCGGCCGCAGCACCTCAGCAGCAGAAGCTGCTGCAACCTCATTGTAAGAGAGCGCCTCGGCCACCAGTGTCAAACGGGTTGCCTGGGCGACCATGGCGTAGCCAGACATGGCCTGAACTAATTGCAGACTCATGGGGTACTCACTTCATCGAATTAACAATTTATGACGTCTATTTCCGGGCAGCCTCTTAGGGTAGACATTAAGCGCCTACTCTTCGGCAAGTTAAAGATGGAACCACGAAGGACACGAAGAGCACGAAGGAAAAGAATAGCTCTTCTTTGTGCTCTTCGTGTCCTTCGTGGTTCCATCCGAAACCCCAATGAAAATGGAGGGATAAGCTTAATGTCCAACCTATGCGGTCAGCCTCCTAGGAGGCTGACCGAGAATAGCGCCCGTAGCGAGGATGGCAGAAAATTGAGGATAAAAAGTCGGAAATTTTTAGTGAATAGTGGTTCTATTTGCTAAAAATTTCCGACTTTTTAGACCAATTTGCTGCCACCGCAGTAGGGCAGTCTATTCTCAGTCAGCCTCCTAGCGGCCACTGATCACCTTATCAAGCATGCTCAGACGCTCCCGGATTAACGATATGCTGATATTGTACCCGGCCATCGACTGTGCAAGTTTTGCCTGCTCCAGTGCCAGAGATACATCGTTACCGTTTTCCGAGGCAATACCGCCTGAATTTTTAAAGGCAATGGATAACTCAACTTCCGCCAGTTGATTTGGGGTGATATGCCGCTTGTCTGAGACCGACAAATCCTGAGATAAACCATAAGCCGAATGGTAAAAGTTCAGGTTAGCCTCAAGTGCCCGGTATTGTGGTGTTTCAATATTAAAAATATTGCCTGACTGGATGGCAATCTGAGAGCTTCTGAGCTGTGCAACTCTTGGGTGTATACCCATGGCCGACTCAAATGAAATCAACATACAGGCTATCTATTCGTCTATATTAAGTCGTGTGTAAAGAGTAGTACGTTGTCGTAAAAAATGTATTTATTTGTCACATATTTTATTCTCGACAGGAAACTATCAATCAGTCGTCGTTTTGTGTTTTCCCTGTGTCTGTGCTTACTCAATATTCCCGATATTGTAAACGCCCATACAGTGTCATGTACGGATACCAGCCCGCAGTCAGATCAATCAGATAAGAGCACTGATCAAAGGGTTCAGGGGGAGGTCATCAGTCAACTCTGTGAGCATTCGCGCTTATTGGCTAAACGTTTTAACGGCCGTAATCCCCAGGTGGTTTTGCTGCATAAAGAACGCTGGCAACAATTGCCAGACTGTCCGGTAACACCGCATATCCGCTTCTCTGCCATGGCTCAGAACGGTAAACTGCCATTATTGATCAGCTGTCCTGATCATCTCGGCACCTTCCCGGATCACCGCTGGAAACAACGGCTGGCGGTCAGAGTGGATTTTGACGTATCGGTATTGCTTGCCGACAGGGATATAAACCGGGGCGGGGTGTTGTCGGGGGCAGGACAGCCGGGGCTGAAAACATCAAAAGTCCGTTTGAGTTCCCTGAAACCGAATGTATTTCAGGATAATCCTTCCGGATACATCGCTACCCGAAAGATTAGCGCCGGCACTGTGATTACCACCGATATGGTAAAAAGGGCCAATGCTATCCGTCGGGGGCAGCATTTAACCATCGTTGTTCAATCAAAAAATATCGAATTAAGTACCACCGGTGTCGCAATGGAAAGTGGACATGTCGGCGATGTTATTCTGGTTCAGAAAGAAAATGGCAGACTGGTCAAATGCCGGGTGATAAATGAAGGTGAGGTACACCCGGTTGAAGGGGAGAGACGGTCATGATGTCCGATGATGAGCGTGTCGAGGCACAAAAAGAGAGTTCGCAACTGCACCGGTTATTGCAGAATCTGGAGAGGTTATTGAGCCTTCAGGCGCAGGAAATAGCCAGAAAAAATATTGAGTCAGTGGTGCAATTATCAGGCGAATGTGCTGAGATTTGCCAGCAGTTGAAACCAATCCTGATGGCATCTCGTCAGGATGAAATAACCAGTGATAATCATATTCAGGCGGTTGCAATAGATCGGTTGATCCAGTCTTGCCAGGCGCTGCAACAGAACAATAGCCAGGCACTGGTAAGACTCGCCAGTTATTGCGATGCGTTTATAGCGTTGCTTCGTGAACCGCCCTTATCCTACGGTAAGAATGGGACTGTCACCTACCTGTCCCGTGGTAACGCTTTGTGCAAACTCTGACACTTCCCGCCCGGCTGGGTGAGGCACTACGGGAAGTTTGGTAAAAAGTAACAACTCAAGCCTGCTTCGGAAGCTGCCTGTCAGCTAAGAGAGCATCATTACTTGCAACGCTGGCGCAATCGTTCAAGTCGCTGCATTTTCACAGTGATCTCTTTCGATTGAGTCCTGATTAAGTCGATCTTTTGTGAACGTGCCTCAATGCAAAGCTGCCAGCTATTCAGCAGTTGCCAGTGAAACATTGCCCGATTGATGACTTGTATGCCCGTAAAGTGTGACCCGGTTTGAATATTTTCGGCCACAGTCTCACTGCCTGCCGTATCCAGCGTTTCGATCAATCGATTATGCTTTTCCAGTACTTCGAGCTGGCGACGGAGATCACTCAGTCGCTGTTGATGTTGCAGCTCTTCAAGACGGAGCAGGCGGTTAATCAGTTTTTTGCTGATGGCCATGACGAAGTCCGGAAATTAACGCTTTTAACTGCTGAACACTGTCTTCCAACGTCTCTCGCTGTTCGATACCTTGCTGCAAATACCCCAGCATACCCGGCTCAGCAGCCATGGCCATATCCATATCAGGGTCATTACCCGGTTGATAGACCCCCAGTAATTTTAATTCACTCCCTTCACGGGCTTTTTCTAATAGTCGTCGGAAGGTTAACGACATCTTGAGGTGTTCATCGGATACGGATTGCGGCATCGTCCGGCTAATGGAGGTCACCACGTCAATGGCTGGATAGTGCCCGGAGATTGCCAATGCATGGCTGAGTACCAGATGGCCGTCCAGAATTGCCCTGGCGGATTCACTGATGGGGTCCGTATCCTGTTCCCCTTCAGTCAGAACGGTGTAAAAGGCCGTTAATGAACCACTGGATTCATAGCCATTACCCGCCCTCTCAACTAACCGGGCAATCATATTAAATGCTGATGGCGGGTATCCTCTGGCTGCGGGTGGTTCACCGGTAGCCAGACCAACTTCCCGGCGAGCCTGGGCATAGCGGGTCAGGGAGTCCATTAATAACAGGGTGTGATGTCCGGTATCCCGATAGTACTCCGCAATACGGTGTGCCACCAGCGCAGCTCGCAGCCGCATGACCGGTGAATGATCGGCAGGGGCGGCAACAACAATTGAGCGCTGAAGACAATGGTTATTGATATTCTGTCGGATAAAATCGCCAACTTCCCGCCCCCTTTCACCAATCATGGCCAGTACCACAATATCAGCGCTGGTATTTCTGGCAATCATACCCAACAGCGTACTTTTGCCTGAACCGCTGCCGGCAAACAGACCAATACGTTGCCCTCTGCCAATGGTCAGTAATCCATTAACAGAACGTACACCGACGTCTAATGGGGTGGCAACCGGGCATCGTTGCAGTGGATTAATAGGATGACTGTGAAGGCGGATATTAGCGCTACCTGCAGGCTTTGGCTTGCTGTCCAGTGGTCGGCCGGCACCGTCAATAACCCGTCCCAGCAAGGCATCACCCACCAGAATGGATGAGTTATCCCCCATCGAGGTTACTCTCGCGCCGGGGGATAACCCGTCATGGTACTCAATCGGCATCAGCAGCAGCGTATTTCTGTCAAAGCCAACAACCTCTGCTTCTACAGTAAGACCACCACTTCCCTGAACGAGACACCGCTGACCGGTCTGCATTCTGCAGCCCGCTACCTCCATGATAAGCCCGGATACCTTGATCAGCTGACCGGACGAGCGCTGAGGCGTCAGCATGGTGACCTGTTCTCCGGCAGACATCAATTGTCGGATTAACCGGTCCCAGAGTTTGGTTCTGGTATGGTCGGTTATGTCAACCGGAGGGGAGGGAAGTGATAACAGGGACACGATCGCATCAACTTTCCACTAATAACTGTTCATGCACAGTATCAATGCAAGCCATAACACGACTTTCCACCGTGGCATCAACATCGCCAAGATCGGTAACCAGACGACAGCCACCTGCTGTTAGACCGTCATCCTCCTGAATAGACCAGCCCTCGGGTAACTGTTTGATAATCGGGTCTATCAGAGGGCGATCCACAGGATTGATCACCAGTTGCCCTCCTTTAATGTCCGGAAGCATGGACATAGAGTCGGTAATCAGTTGATGAATTGACGCTCGCGAGGTCGCCAGTTCATGGTTTACTACCTGCCTGACCACTTTGCTGATCAGTCCGATCAGCGGTTGGCCTAAATGCAGCAGGGTTGATTGATGCAGGTTGTACAACTCATTCCAGAGGCTATTCATCAGAGTCAGCCATTGTTCCGCGCTGGCTTTCTGCTCCATCTGTGATTCATGCATTCCAGCCTGGTGTCCAGCCTCAAAACCATTCTGATAGCCTTCCTGATAGCCGTCCTGTAAGCCACGTTGCTGACCTTCAGCATACCCGATGTCTTCTGCTTTACGACGATGGTCAATGTTCCGTTGCCGGGCCCTTCGAACAATCTCCCGCAGCATTTGAAAGTTAATACCGGTCGGTGGTTGCGCAGGCGTCTGTTGCCCGGTGCATTGGTCCTGTTGATAACCTGACGGTGGGAACTGATAGCGTTGGACGCAATGCTGTTCAGGTTCTGAGAGTTCCTTTCCTGTCCACCCGGAGTCCGATGGAGTGGGCTCATCATCACGGGTTTTATTCCAGCCAGCACTCTGTATTTCAGTGCTTTGTCTGCATGCTGTGGTCTTTATCATCGGGTTACTCCAGCATTACTTCATTGCCACGGAGCATTTCAATCTCTCCGCTTTTCAACAGATCATCCATCACCTGTACCACTCTACGCCTCGCCTCTATGACTTTACTCTGTGGAACGGCACCCAATACCGCTACTTCTTCCCGCAGGTAGTTAGCCGCTCTTTTACTCATGGACTGATAAATATGATGACGAACCTCCTCCGCTTCCCCTTTAAGCGCCATGGCTAAATCCGCTGGATCAACCCTGGCAATCAGCCTGGCAATGTTCTCCATTGAAAGATCAGTGACCTGGGCAAATACCAGCATTTGTTCTTCTATTCGCAACGCCATGGCGCTGTCAGATTGCTTCAGGTTGAAAAGCACCTGTTCCCTTGACTCAGTGTCAAAAAGATTCAGAATGTTAGCGACCTGCTGCTCACCGTTAACGGACAGTAAGCGATCAATCGCCTGTTCATTAAGAAAGGATTGCAGAAAGGTGACAATGGCCTGCACAGACGCCTGGGACAAGCTGCTAATATGGGCAATCCTTTCCAGAATACCCTGCACTCGTTCCGGGGGAAGCAGGTTAATGACATCCGAGGCCTGATCCGACTGCAGGCAGGCCAGCACGGCTGCCTGAAACTGCTCCGGCTCATCTTTGATCATGGCAGCCAGAAGCTCCGGCTTCATTAACTGCAGCCCGGTCAGCGGCTCCCGGTGGCTGTCAGGAGGATTTACCAGACAGATAGCCTGTTCTTTACCCAATGCCTTTTGCAGGACCTGCCGCATCTGGATCTGATAATCACCTAACAATAGGCTGACATTGGCATAAGACTGCTCAAACTGATTCAACATCGTAATCAGCTGGTCACGATTCTTTACCCGCATTTTTTCAGAATACTGGCTGATAACTCTTATTTCACCTGGAGTGAAATGTTTTATCACGTTAGCAGCAGCCTGTTCACCCAGTAATAACAGAAAGACGGCGGCCTCTTCCCCAGAGCCATAACTACCGGTCAGGTTCTGTGAGCGCTCAGGCTGCTCTGTTTTTGACTCAGCCATTAACGTGATTCCTCTTGATCCACTCTTTTAATACGGCAGCGACTTTTTCCGGCTCATCCTGAGCCAGCTCCCGGTATCGGGCAACCTGCTCCTCCAGAGTGACCGGAGGCCGGTCAGCGGGTATTTCGTTATTGGCCACTGATGACCCGGGCTGATCCGCCATACCGGAGACGGTGGCCCTGACACTGTCTGTCGACCCGGGCGATGACAACCGGTGAGCACGTAAGAGCCTTCGACAGCCCAAGACTATAAACAGCAGGAGTGCGACCAATAATATCAATTGCAGAACTTTGTTACCGAGGTCAAGCCAGCGATGGAAGCTCTTCTGGTCGGTAGTGGGCAGAGGCGGCGGGACGTTGGCAAAAGGGAGAATGGCGAGGCTCATGGTATCTCCCCTGGATGCATCAAATCCTGAAGCTTGCTTGATCAGTGTCGTTAGCCTTGCTTCACTGTCAGGAACCGTTGTTTCGGGTTTTAACCTGCCATCGTCAATGACCACGGCAATGGTTAATCGCTTCAGTTGGCCGGGATATCGGGTTTCGTTGCTGATCTGGCGGCTGACCTCATAATTACGAATCACCTTCTGTTTACCGACTTCTTCCTGTCCGGATCCCGGTGCTTGTGTCCCGAGAGCAGGAACCGCAGGTGCTTGCCCGATGGTGGCTGGTTTGTCCAGCAAAAATGGCCTGCCAGACTCGATCGATTCACTGCGTAACACCATGGTGTTTGGGTCAAACTGCTCAGAGTTTTGTTCTATTTTGTCGTATGTCAGATCAGCGGCGACATCGACCCGGTAGTAACCCGGGCCGACCACAGCATCAAGGATTTTCGATAACTGCAGCTCCAGATGGCTTTCAATACGGGTTCTGGCCTTAAGATAGGCATGACCTGTGCCATCACTGCCAGTGATCAGCGCAGTAGCAATCGCCTGGCTGAGCAGATTGCCATATTGATCAACGACCGTGACATCCTGTTCATTAAGTGTGGCAATACTGCCGCTCACCAGGCGCATAATACCTTCAACCTGATCCGGTTGAAGCCGCATGCCACTGTAGAGTCCCAGATACACCGACGCCTTGGCCGCCGGGCTGCTCCTGAAAAAGACGCTCTGCTCAGGGACTGATAAGTGCACGCGGGCATAGCGAACCGCATTGATACCACTGATCGTTTCGGATAACGACATTTCCAGCGAACCCAGAAACTGCATTTGCTCGACAAAACGACTACTGCCCATAGCTGATGCCTCTGGCATCCATGGTTTTGCGCCAGGAGCGATAATTCCTCCGGCGGCCATAGCCATGCGCGCCTCTGACAGCTGGTTAGCGTGAACCAGTAGCTGCCCATCGTCCGGGTTGATTCGGTAGCCAATTCCCTGTTTATCCAGAATGTCGATGATTGCTGCCATATTGTAGTTTTCGCCATAACCATACAACGAGCGGAAGTCACGGTCATGCCACCAGAGGGCCGTATTAATCAGCACGGCAATCAGCAAGGCACTGACCACCAGCAGTATCAGCAGTCTCTGGTTAGTGCCGGAGCCTTCAGGCGTTCCTTTCAATATTGCCGCAAACCAGCCATGCAACTGGTGCCAGTATTTTTTAGATGTCGCACTGATAACCTCTGACGATTGCAGGGAGGTGCTTTTATCCACCGTTTTGCCCACCTTTTGTCCATCAGTGATTCAATTCAGACCCGGGCCTGGTTTTTTACGACAACCTAAGTAGCTAACCATATGAAATCGTATATTTCTGACTCCTTGTGCTGGCACTTTGCTTCGTTACAACTCCGGTCACATAGCCACGGCTATGCTCCCTCCGTTGTGCCTCGCATAGTACCAGCCCAAGTAGCCAGAAATATTCGATTCCATATGGCCAGCTACTTATCCGGTTCAGGGGAGGAGGTGAAATCAAACGGAATCGAACAGTTCTGATGACTTGATTTACTATTAACAGACGACGATTTAACTAAACCTGCTGGTTAAACGTTTCATGATACCCTTCAACAATGTGGTTTCTGACCTGTATCAGCATACTCATGGTCTGACTCGCTTTCTGAATCGACATCACCGTTTCAATCAAATTATCCTGCCCCGCTTCCAGTTCAGCCATGTGCTGTTCTGCCTGAAGCTGGGTATTGTTGGTATGATTCAACAGGGTGGTAAAAACATGGGAAAAAGGCTCAGGTTGATGAGCGTTACCACTGATGGGGGTTGGCAAGAACTCCGATGGTGACTGCACCTGGAATGTACTGTCTGGAGGCAATATCATTGCTGGAATGGGCATTGGTAATTTACTCGCATACTTAAGCAGTCGCTTATTACTTCAATACACTCAAGGTTTACATAGTGTTTGAATCCTTTTAAAGATAGATTGTTTACCGGTAGTTGCCATGATTTATGAGACAGTGAGTTAATGTGGGTCTTCAGACTCTTCCATTGGGCTCTTGTTGGCATCCTGCAACAATGTAACCTCAACTCGTCTGTTTTTATATCGTCCGGCAGCGGTCGAATTACTGGCCACGGGGTAACGTTCGCCATGATAACGGGCAGTGACGTTGACAGGTCGGCCAATTTTGGCTTCCTTCAGGTATTGTTCCAACTGGTTGCGCACAGCATCAGCCCGCTTTTTTGACAGTTCCAGATTTTGTAACCGGTCAATGGTTTCATAGCTGTCACTGAAGGGCGTATTATCAGTATTACCATCAATGGTAATTTCGCTGATGTTTTTATCCACCGCTACATAGCGCACAGTATCTAATAACCACTGTCGTTGATGGTTATTTAACAAAAACTGTCCCAGGGCATAATGAAGGTTGTATTGATGCAGCTGTCGGAAGTTTCTTGGCAGTAAGCGGGCAATACACTCTGACATTTTTTTCATCGCTGGCAACATACCCACCGTGGGAATTCTGACTTCAATGGTGTTACTGGCAGGACTGCTGTTTTGTGACATTTTTTTAACAATATAAACTGACAAATAACTGCGGCTATCAAGCCGGTCAAGCAATTGGCTGACCGGCATTTTCAGTGCCACCTGAAGACCTTTCGCCTGAAAATTATCGGACAAAAAATAATCAGTGATCAGCAGTTGTTGGCCGTGTCGGCCCGGTCGATAAATTTCTGATGCGCTTTCGAATGAATCTTTTGAATAGTGCCCCCATGGTTGGGGCATGATCCATACCTGTACTGATTCCGGCCGTGCCGGGTAGAGCGAGGTTTCTAATTCAATAGACTGTTGGTGTCCTGCTTCAGCGATAATAGAAACGCCACCAAATAATGGTACTTTCTGATATAAACGACATTCAAAGTGTTTTTTTTCATGCAGTTGCCAGTCAATATCATCCATAACCACATCATAGAGGCTGGCAGAGACTGGCGAATGGCACAGGATTGATAATAATGCCATGAAGATAAAAGAGTTAGTAAGTCTAACTGACAGTAAAAAACTCATCTGTTTCATACCACATTCATAGCACATTCTTAGCACAGGGTTCTGTCCGGCAGGATGGAAAAAAAAACAGTATGAACTACTTTTTCAGGAGGCTATTGATGGGAAGTATCGAATGCCTTCTACAGAGTTTAGTTCCCCGGGTCGTGTTGTGGATCACAATTTGGTACATAGCAGGACTGATGGCAGCAGTGATTCAGGGCATATACAGCGTGGTTATCTGCATCAGATGTCCCCATCGGTATTGCGTATGACAAAGAAGCTGGAGACGCTTTCACTGTCATTTTCTGATAAGTTACTGAAGGCTTTGAAGAAGATTATTGAAAGCCCGATGATTGGTGCCCGTTGTCATTTAAATGATGATATTTATACGACGATTAGCCAATTACAGCAGCTGCCAAGACAAACTCTTTATCGTTTTCAACTCCCGTTTGACGATCAGCATTTTTCTTCGGAAATCTGCCGTGAACCCAGCTTTGGATTTTTACTGTTAGATCAGCGACTACCTGACTTTCTCACGGTCCTCTGTTTCGGTGGCAGCCTGGCTTCCCTGGTTGCCGGGGCTGAGGATTCAGCACCAGATGACTCTTCGTCAGACAGCTCTCCCCCTGCTGTTACAAGAAAGCTCACAAGGATTGGTAAACAACTGATGGATCAGGTTGCCAGTGCTCTGGCAGAGGTTTGGAGGACAGCGGTTTGTTCGCCCTATTGCCCAGTATCAGACACTGGCTTCTCTTCTTTGGCCCAATGGATGGGGGGATCACTGATAACCCCTGCTTCATTCGCAGATGACTGTCTGCTGAATCAGTTTGATCTTGAGTTTCATGACCCGGCATACGCTGACTCACCATGGTTAGTCCCTGTTTGCTTCTATACCCCGGTCAATGCTTTTACCAGTGCCATGGTAGAGCAGGTAATGGTTGACGAAACAGGTTCAAAGCAGCCATGCCGGGATCGCATCCTGAGGTTTCTTGGCAAAATCGAGGTCGATGTTACCGTTGATCTTGAGCCACTGTCTTTGCCGATGAGCAAATTATGTGATCTGAACGTTGGTGACGTTCTATCGATACCCCATCCCGGAAAATCACATATGAGAGTGGAGAATGCTCTCCTGTTTCGAGGAACGACAGGGCAACATGGAGGGCTTCTTACTGTGGTAATCAATGAGTGTTTAAGAGGAGAGGACAGTCAGTGAACGACTCACGACCATCAGTTGATGATGAGCTTTCAGTTGATGATGAGCTTACAGTTGATGATGAGCTTTCAGCTGATGATGAGCCTTCAGCTGATGAAGAGCCTTCAGCTGATGAAGAGCCTTCAGCTGATGAAGAGCCTTCAGCTGATGAAGAGCATGCAACGTTAATTAATCCGGAAGCATCGGATATTGCGAAGGAATACGTTCAGCATGACTCTTCTGATCAACCAGTGTTGAAGGGCTCTGATGTACAGCCCGTAAATGGGATGACGGACGATAAATCAGCAGGCGTTCCTGAAGAGCCTGATAATAATGAAGCAGACCATAATACGTCAGGGTCAGTAGAACATGATAGTTTGGAACCAGCGATAACGGACGATGCAGAGCCTGATTCGTATAAGGAACCTGATGAAGAGCCCCTGGCCGGGCTTACTTCGTCAAACCTGGGTCTTGTCGGAGCTTTAGAAGTTACTATGACCCTGAATGTCGGTAGCAAACGTATGGCCATTACCGATGTTCTTAACCTGCACACAGGTTCTGTCGTCTGTCTGAACCGTCGGGAACATGACCCACTGGATGTCATGATAAATGGGGTATTGTTTGCCCGTGGCGAAGTGGTTCGGACAGGGGATTATTATGGCCTGCGCATTCTGGAAATCCTCTGATATTGATGTCTTGTCAGGTGTCTCGCGTATTGCCGTCTATGTCCGTGGTTTGCGGATACCCGTTACGGCCTTGCTGCTGATTTTACCCACAGTTTCTGAGGCATCCCCTCAGTTGCCGTTGTTATCCGTCACCTCCGGTGATAATCAGCAGGATTACACGGTTAACCTGCAGATTTTTATAATATTGACGGTACTGGCTTTTCTCCCCGGCCTGCTGATGGTAACCACCAGCTTTACCCGGGTATTGATCGTACTGGCGATACTTCGCCAGGCACTTGGGTTGCAGCAAACACCACCTACCCGGGTGCTGATTGCCTCGGCACTGATCCTGACAGTATTCATTATGAAACCGGTATTTAACGAGATCCGGGAACAGGCGGTCGAACCTTACCTGGAAGAGCGAATGCCATTCAGAGAAGCGATAGAAGTCGCAGGACGGCCACTGCACCAGTTTATGCTGAAGCAAACCCGAAAGGTGGATATGGAACAATTTTTGGTGTTATCCGGTGAAATTTCTCCTGTCGACGACGGTGGCGATAAACCGGATGTGGTGCCCGAGAATATTCCGTTTTCCTTACTGATGCCGGCTTTTTTAAGCAGTGAAATTAAAACCAGCCTGCAGATGGGGCTGATGATCCTGCTGCCATTTCTGGTTATTGACCTGCTGGTTGCCAGTATTCTTATGGCACTGGGCATGATTATGCTCTCGCCGATGTTGATCTCTCTCCCCTTTAAACTGTTGCTGTTCGTTCTGGTGGATGGCTGGGGTCTTATTATGGCAGGCACCATCAGGAGCTTTTCTACCTGAGAGGCTGTTTGGGAAAAGGTTGCCGCTCGCTTCCCACAATAGCACGGACGGTTCCGGCATTTCGGGTAGCGGGGAGTGTCAGAACGTTATTTACGACGTGGGGTACAGTAAATGTCACCTGACGATGCGGTCTACATGTTTGCCAATGCGTTGCGGAGTGTTTCCTGGATGGCCCTGGTGCTGATTGCTCCCGGTCTTGTGGTGGGCCTGCTGATCAGCATTATCCAGGCGGCAACTCAGGTAACTGAACAAACCCTGAGCTTTCTGCCCCGGTTGCTTATCACATTGTTAACGCTGTCACTGTCAATGCATTGGCTGGTTCAGGAGTTAAGTGCCATCTTTACTGAGTTTTTTGTTGCCATCGTGAATAGTCAGTGAGCGGTATGGCACTTTCTGAACTGTCACATCAGATTGTGCTTTACTTACTGGTGTTTTGTCGTATTTCCGGATTTGTCATGACCTGTCCGCTGACCCGGGAGTGGTTACCTCTCTCAGCACGCTTACTGCTGGCTTTAGCACTGTCTGTGGCCGTCATGTTGCAACTGTCATCTGCAATGACTACCGACCTGTCACTGAGCCTTGTCCTTGCAGCCTGTTCTGAGTTTATTACCGGACTGTTATTTGGCGCGGTATTACTGATCTATTTCAGCGTGTTTACCCTCGCAGGGCATTTAACCGGCCTGCAGATGGCGTTGGGATTTGCAGAACTGAGCGACCCTGCCAATGGTATCAGTGTTACCGTGATTGCCCGTATCTATCAGGTTATGGCTCAGCTTCTTTTTGTTCTGATCAATGGCCACCTGCTGTTCTTTATGGTGGTTATTAACAGCTTTCATGCATTACCCATCGGGCATTTTCTGATGATTAGCGACAGAGTACCAGCCCTGATCACCATGACTGGCTGGATGTTCGGGGCCGGGCTGCTTATAGCCCTGCCCGCTATTGTCTGTCTGCTGATTGTCAATCTCACCTTTGGTTTCATCACGCGATCAGCACCACAGATGAATCTGTTAACCCTTGGCTTCCCCATGATTGTTCTGGCCGGAATCGTATTGTTGAGCCTTAATATACTTCAGGTGCCTTATGTGGTCGAACAGCACAGCCACTATGCATTGAAGATTCTTGGGTTGCTCCTGTCCGGCTAAGTGATGAATTCCGAACAGCAAGAGCAGGGCAGTGAGCCCACGGAGCAACCCAGCGAGCGGCAGAAAAAGAAAGCCCTGCAAGAGGGACAGGTCTCCCGGTCAAGAGATCTGATGATTGCCATGCAGTCTCTGGCCATTTTTTTACTGCTTGGCAATTCCCGTTATTTTGATCAGATTGACACCGTTATAACCATGCTGGCACAGGTTGACGCACCATTGAATGATGCCTCCCAGGCATCGATTATGGACAGTCTGCAGACGGCATTTTCCGTATTTCCGGCGGTCATGATCACCATGTCTCTGGTGATTGTATTCAGTGTCACCGCTGGTGCCCTGATTTCCGGCCCCTTTATCTTCAGTCTGACCATCGTGGCAGCAAAAGCCCGGCGGATAAATCCGGTGGCAGGGTTGAAGCGGATCTGTTCTGTTCAGGGGCTGGCTGAGGTGGTGCGGGCATCATTAAAAACCCTGTTATTGGCCGTGGCGCTTTTTTTGATTATCCGCTACCGACTGCCAGAAATCATGGCACTGCGCACCTACCCTGTGCCGATGGCAGCAACCCGGGCATTAACGCTGTTATTGTCCACCGGACTGGGATTATCCTGTGTACTTATGGTCATTGCCGCTGGTGATGTTGTGTGGCAAAAACACCGCCTTCGGAAACAACAGCTTCTTACACGACAACAAGTCAAAGACAATCTGAAGAACGAAGATGGCTCGCCACAAACCCGGCAGAGGATTCGACAGGCACGGCAAAAACTGGCGGCAGTGACGCGCAGGAAAATGCTGGATGCTATCCCCGGTGCAGATCTTGTGCTGACCAATCCGGGCCATTTTGCGGTGGTATTGAAATATCATCCGGACAGTTATCGGGCTCCGGTACTGGTGGCCCGGGGGGTTGACCATATGGCAGAACTGATTATCAGCATCGGGCGCTCGGCGGGCAAGCCGGTACTGATTCAGCCCATGCTGACCAGGGCCCTGTATTATCATACTGACATTGATCAGGAAATTGCCCCGGATTTGTATCAGGCGGTGGCAAAAATCATGGTCTACCTTTATCAACTTGATCGTTATCGCACTCACCAAAGTACCTTCTGTCCCAGCTCACCGAATATACAGATACCTGAAAAATACCAGCATTCATCAGGCACAGGAAATCCGTAATGAGCAGTACCGGCTTGCTCCTGCCGACCCCTTCAAAGGCTTCCTTATTGGCGACACCGCTGCTATTGCTGGTGGTTCTGGCCATGCTAATGTTGCCTATTCCGCCATTTCTACTGGACTTCCTGTTCAGTTTTAATATTACCCTGTCGTTGATTCTGCTGATTCTTACCATTTACATTAACCGCCCCCTGGATTTTTCCCTGTTCCCGACACTGTTGCTGGTCGCCACTTTGCTGCGGCTGGCCCTGAATATTGCCTCAACAAGGGTGGTGCTGATCAATGGTCATAACGGACCCTATGCGGCAGGTAAGGTGATTGAGGCATTTGGCAGCGTGGTGATTGCCGGTAATTATTTTGTTGGTTTACTGGTTTTCCTGATTCTGGTGATCGTCAACTTTGTGGTTATTACCAAAGGTGGCAGTCGTATATCGGAAGTGACTGCCCGTTTTGTGCTCGATTCGATGCCAGGCAAACAAATGGCCATTGATGCTGATCTGAACTCCGGCGTGATTGACCACAATGAGGCCAGGGTGAAACGGGAAGATATTACCCGTGAAGCGGATTTTTACGGCGCTATGGATGGTGCCAGCAAATTTGTCCGTGGTGATGCCATTGCCGGGTTGATGATTTTGCTCATCAATATTCTGGGCGGTGTGAGCATTGGCGTCTGGCAATATGACATGAGCGGTACCGAAGCCGTTCAGCTTTACGGGCTGATGACTATTGGTGACGGGCTGGTGGCCCAGATCCCTTCTCTGCTGTTATCCACCGCGGCCGCCATTATGGTGACCCGTATATCCGGGGCTGTGGACATGAACCAGCAGGTTCGACAGGAAATTATCGGACAACCCAGGGCGTTGATGGTCGCTGCTGCGGTACTGGTTGTGATTGGTCTGGTACCGGGCATGCCCCATGTGGCTTTTGTGATCCCGGGCCTACTGATGATGTCGTTTATCTATCGACGTATATCCATGGAAAGAACGACTGAACGAAAGCATGCACTGGCTGGCAAAGGCGATGAAAGCAGCGTAGCAACCAGGGAGCGACTCACATGGCAGGATATATCGGTTGTTGACCCCATTGGCCTGAATATTGGCTATCGTGTGATATCACTGCTGAGTAAGAACCCTGCGAATCATGGAATCAGCCATGTAACCAGTCACGTAACGAATGGTGAGCTGGCGAGTCAGATCAGGCACCTGAGAAGGGAATTGTCGGAAAAATACGGCTTTCTGATACCAATGATTCATATACGCGATAACCTGAATCTGGACCCGGACAGTTATTCTATTCAGCTGCATAACGTTACCGTTGACCATTTTAAACTGCATCTGGATCAATTACTGGCCATTGCCCTGGAGAATGCCCGGCCTCTGTCTTTTGCACCTCCGGTCAAAGACCCCTGTTATGGGTTGACGTCTTACTGGATTCCAGAGACTGAACGGGAGGCATCATTGCAGGCCGGCTATACCGTGGTTGATTGTGCTACCGTGATTACCACCCATGTCGGCAGGATGATCGAAAATCATATCGACGATCTCTTCGGGTTCGAAGAGACTCAGGGTTGGCTGACCCATCTCCGACAAATCTCACCGAAGCTATGCGACGAACTGGTTCCGGATAAACTGCCTCCGGGCACATTGATGCAAGTTCTCAAGCGACTGCTGGCTGATAATATTTCGATTGCTGACAGCCCACGCATTGCCGCCACATTACTTGCTTCTTCAGGGCCACAGCAGGATATTCTGGTGCTACTGAGTCTGGTTCGTATCACCTTGCGACGGCAGATTATCGACCCACTGATCAATCATCAGTCACTGCCGGAGCAGCTTTTGGTATTTACCCTGTCGCATGAACTGGAAAAAATGTTGTTGATGGCCAGAGAGCAGGCCAGACGAGATCCGCAGTTTTCAGAAGAGTCTTTCGTTATCGAGCCCGGCCTGTCGATGCAATTGCAGAATAATATTCCAGAGTTGGTCAGTCAGGCCCATAAACAACAGGTGGAACCCGTACTGCTGGTCTCACCCCAGCTCTGGCCTCTGCTTTCCCGGTATAGCCGCATCGCGCAATACAGGTCATTAACCATATTGTCGTTTCAGGAGATCCCTGATGACCTTCAGGTGGAAATTATCGGACAGCTGGGATGATGTTGGGAGCATTAAAAAACCTGGAGAGTCCATCAGAAATAAGGCTTATGGGAAGAAGCCGTCAGGAATATCCGGGTGAAGCTTTCAAAGGCTGTATATTGATGTCGTGAAGGTCTATCCTAGCGGTCAATTTCTTTAATACGTTGGATTAACTGGTTATGCCCCTTTCTACCGAGGATCTCTCCAGACTGAAACAAAGCCTCTCCCGGGTTTCCAGTGAGTTGCCTCTTCCAGCCTTGAGAGAAGCCACAGAACATCGGCAGGAGATCACTCCCATGCTCCTGCAGGCGCTGGAAGCGGTGAAAATACGTGGCCAGCGCAGCAGCTCATCGGCAAAAAGCCGTCTGGCACTTCATGCCCTTTATCTGTTAACGCAGTTTCGTGAGCCAGCGGCGTGGCCCATTGTCGTTGATCTGTTCAGCTCCATGAGTTCTGAACAGAATGTGGCGATTGGGGATGACTTTGACGAAGTGGTTTGTGATCGTCTGAGCCAGATTTTTGCCACCGTATGTCCCGGCGATATTCGCCCCCTGCAGTCCATTATTGAAAACAGCAGCATTGATGAATACGTCCGGGATGCCGCACTGGGAGCCCTGGTGGTTCGTTATCAACAGGGAGACCTGGAGCTTCAGGTGTTGACGACCTATCTGCATCAGCTGTATGAGTACGGTCTTGAGCAGGAAAAGAATCAGGTATGGAATGCCTGGGTCCAGGCCTGTTATAACACTCAGCCCGAGTCTTTTATGGCGGCCCTAAAAGACCTCTACGAAAAAGAGTGGGCGGATACCTATTACATCACCCTGGACGAACTGAAATTACGCTGCGGTGTTGCGCCGGAAGTGATTAATACGTCGGTGATGAAGCAGGAAGGTGAATTCTACTGCTATCTGGAGGACGCTGTGGCGGCATTAAGGCAGTTGAGCTGCTATTCCGGAGAGGGTAACGAGCTGTTAACCAACCTGGAGAATATGGTGATCAATCAGACGGCTCCAAAGCAGGGTGAACAGTCTCAGCGAGTATCGACGTTTACTTCATCACCTGCCGGTGTTGGCAGAAATGATCCCTGCCCCTGTGGTAGCGGCAAAAAATTCAAGAAGTGTTGTTTGCACTGATAACCAGTACACGCTTTCAATGCAATTGATGGGTTTCCTCTATCAATGGCACCCAAACTCCGTTCATCCTGAGCGGAGTCGAAGGATGGGAGCACCGCACCTCGACTCCGCTCAGTGCGAACGGTATGGATATCAACACTTGCCTGCACAACAGAAGTCGTTTTTTATAAAATTTACTTACATTATTTTTTGAAATTTTTTTATTATCTTTGTTCTGCCGAGGAGCCTGGGAACAAGGCCGCTGCTGAACTTGCCTGATTCGGAATGGTTAGCCAAGTTTAGCTAAACGGCTCGGAGAACAACAACATGCCTGAATCCTTTCCTAAGGAACATAACCCTGATCGCATTATCAATATGCATGAGGCCAAGAGCCGACTGTCGCAGCTGGGTGAGTTGGCCTGGCGCGGTGAACGTGTGGTGATTTCCCGTTCCGGCAAACCTTATCTGGAGCTGATTCCCTATCGCGAGCAGAAAGCTCGTCAACCCGGTCGATTCAAGGGAGAAATCGAGATAGCGGATGATTTTGACCAACCGGATGACGATATTATCGACCTGTTTGAAGGTGATGAATGAGCATCAGGCATCTGTTACTGGATACCCATGTTTTCCTCTGGTGGCTGGATGATAACGTGCGGCTTGGCCAACAGGCCCGTCAGCTGATTGCCCAGGCAATAATCGAGGGGTTGGAGCTGTTGTCGGCTGATTCGGTATTTCCCGGTTATCAGGTCAGGCTGCTTAATGCCGGAGAGTGATTACGGCATTAAGCTGATGGGCAAGAATTATTCAAATACCCTGCAATTACACGGTTTCAATGTAATTGATGGTTTCCCTCTATCAATGGTACCCAAATTTCGTTTGTCCTGAGCGCAGCCGATGGATGCTCAGGGTGAACGGAGATTGTTCACATCAAGCTCATTGAAATGGTGTGCCAGTGCTGATGTCTGAAAGTGAAAATTTACTTAGCGATATATTATTAACTATTAATTTAATACTTATTAAGTTATTTCAGAGCGATCAAATACCATGATGAAACTGACCACGCAGGGGCAGGTCACTATACCCGCCAATATCCGCAAAAGCCTTGGTCTTAAGCCCGGTGACCGGGTCAGCTTTCTGGAGAATGACCGTGGTGAAATCGTGGTTCAGAAAGTTGACGTTGAGTATTCCGACCCGGTAGAAAAAGCCGCCGACGATTTCAGTCTGACCATGGGCGCTGACGAGCTGATGAAACTGCTGAGGGATGATCACTGATGCCCAATCTGCTTATAGACACCTGTGTCATATTGGATATTCTGGATCGGGAAAGTCGCTGGCATAACTGGTCTAAAGATCAGTTCCGCCGCCTTTCGAAGACTCATAGCCCAGTGATAAACCCCATTGTTTTTTCTGAACTCTGTGCAGGAATGGAATCTCCCGCTGTCGTTCTGCAGCTATTGAGCAGCCTGAGTATCAGCGAACAATCACTGAACCATGAGACCTTGTTTCTGGCCGCCAAAGCTTTTGTGCAATACAAGAAACGGGGTGGTACAAAAGGTGTATTGCCGGACTTCTACATTGGTGCCCAGGCCGCAGTATGCAGCTGGCCCCTTATCAGTCGCGACAAAGGGCGCTTTACCCGCTATTTTCCAACCGTCCATGTCATCATGCCCGAAGCCATTAAATATAATTAAACAACGACAGCTGACTCACCTTGCCATAACTTTTCTGGCTGGCCTGCAAAGCCGTCTGCGCCAGAGGCAGCTGGGTGATTGCCCGGGCAAAGTCCAGGTCTTCCAGTGAGCCTTTCAGCGCCGTGGTCATGGCAACCGTTTCTTCGTTGGCCGTTTGTGTCATTTCCAGAGTATTCATCCGTGCGCCAACCGATGTTGTGGTGGAACCCACTGCTGCCAGCGTATCATCAATTATTTACTTATCAGGTTTTTCTGTGTCACTAAACCGCATCTTTGATATTTCCGGGTAATGACTGCCCAGACCCTGAAGCTGAATACCGTCGCCAGTAACCTCGCCAATGCAGACACCCCGGCAGCTTCGGCAGAAGAGGCTTATAAAGCCAGAAGACCGCAGTTTGCAGTGGTTCTGAGCCAGGTCAATGATGAGCCAGCTTATAGGAGGCTGCCCGAGTTGAGTTTAGTTGTTTGGGGTAAATAATGGGATAACTCTGAGTGTTTGTCTTATAAGGCTTCCCATTCAGGGGGCAACACAGAACCGGGTAATGAGGTTCGTGCAATCCAGGAGGTTGGCATGGCTTTATCAGAACCGAAGAAACATGCAGACAAAATTGCACCTAATGGAATAGCCCTGCCACAACTGTCACCTCCGCAGTAAATATTTTCTCTCACTGTTTTTTCATAGTTCTCGGCCTGTAGCAGAAGATGGGTAATCACTATAAATGAGGCGTCAAGACTGCAGTGCATTCCCACTTCCTGTGCAACCTCTTTCGGTCTGCGGTTGAGCATTGATTCAGCGATTTTGATTGCCTTGGTAATGTCTTCGCTTACTTCTTTTGCCTGTTCCACACACTGCTCAGGTGAAAGGCCCTCATGAGCACTTTTTATCATGATGGTAACAGCTTTGGCGAAGGTAACGGCACTGTCGTTATTATTGGTGACACGCACTGCTGATTCTACCTTTTCCATCAAGTCCTGGTCCTGGCCATGGACAGCAATCAGAGGTGGTAGCTTTGATAATGCCGGATTCTGGGTATCGTCAGCACCGCAGGCAGCAAGAGGTTCATCATTGCTCTTTCTTTGATGGAGATTGAGCAGGGTTTGCCTGGTTGGATGATCCGTATAACCTTGCCACTGACCACCAAAGTCAAACCATTTCTGGAAAGATTCTATGTAGCTCTGTTCCGAGTATTGACCATTGGCGATGATGGCATCCTGCATCGACAGCAACTGAGCGCCGTAATGGGAAAACTCACCGGCCTGTTTTCCTTCATGGGCAAAGTAACCCTTGTCCTGGTATTCTGCCCGGACAGGCGTATGAAACTCGGGACTTTCACCTCCGTACTTTGCAATCAGGGCCTGATCGTACAACCAGTGAAACCCCATGGCAGCGGCGTCAGCGACCAATGCGCCAATAACTGATTCATAGGCTCTGTGTCGTTCAATCATTGTAATACCTTTCTGTCACGTTATATGCCTGTCTGAATTTTTAGCATACTCCCTGTATCATCGCCCGGTTTCCTATTGTGTAAGCATCACCAGTTATTTATATAAAAGGGCTGCCCGAAAGAAAAAATACTGGTTTCCCCGACTGAATTTACTGCACATGTAAATGGCAAAGAGGTCGCCTTGTCACGACAGTAAAAGCGGAATTGATAAAGTATCGCAGCGCTTTACAGATAACCTGATATGTTTGGTGCTTCGGTATCATTATTTCATTTTGCACTGGTGCAGTACTCAAGGAAACAATTTACAGGACAATTTACAGGGCAGGCTTGATATGGCCATCAGTTTTGACAAAGTGTTGGGTATTCATCCACAGGCGTTGGCATTCAGAGGACTAAGGGCTGAGGTACTGGCCGGTAATCTGGCCAATGTCGATACGCCGGGGTTCAAGGCTCGGGATATCGAATTTTCTGCTGTGTTGAATCATCAATTGAATCAGCCAGAAGGTGCGGAAGCCGCTCAACGGGCCTTAAAACTGACGGCGGATACCCAGTCGTTGATGTATAGAATTCCTCACCAGCAAAGCAGTGATGGCAATACCGTTGAGCTTGGGGTTGAGCAGTCATCGTTTGCCCGTAACTCCCTGGATTTTCAAACCAGCCTGACATTTGTCAGAAAAAAACTGAGTGGGCTTGAGCTGGCGATCAGGGGAGGTATGTAATATGTCATTGAATAATCTCTATGCAATTTCCGGTTCAGCGCTTAATGCCCAAACGGTAAGGCTGAATAGTATTGCCAGTAATCTGGCCAATATGTCCAGTGCCGGCAGCTCTCCAGAAGCCGCATACCGCCCATTGCGACCTGTTTTTTCTACGGTGTATGACCAGCTTCAGGGTGGTGGGGAGTCTGCTCAGGTTACCATAGACGACGTGTTCAGAATGCCCCCCAGTGATAAGAATCGCCGTTATGAGCCGGGCAGTCCTTTGGCGGATGAGTCTGGCTATGTCTATTACCCGGACATTAATGTCATTCAGGAAATGGCAGATATGTTATCAGCTACACGCAGTTATCAGAGCAGTATGGAAGTGATGGTCAGTGCCAGAAAGTTACAGCAAAAGCTGCTGTCACTGGCTGAGTAATGAATGATTCAGATAACCCATGGATAAGCGCTAAAGGTGATATGTGACAGGGATCAGTCCGGTAAATAATGCTTCCAGTTCGTCAGTTCAACCGTCTTCAAGCTCCCTTCAGGTGGACCAGAATCAGTTCATCGAGCTCTTTGTAGCCCAGCTGAATAATCAGGATCCCTTAGCGCCCCTGGACACCAACCAGATGCTGACACAGCTTTCCCAGATATCGTCGGTAGAGAGCCTCAACTCCATTGATGATCGTATTGATGGGCTTATCAGCTCACTCCAGCAGTCACAAATGTTAGGGGCCTCGCAGCTGGTGGGTAGAGATATAAAAGTTAATACCAATCGAGTTGAGCTTGACGAATCAGGTAGTGTAACGGGTGAAGCGCAAATACCGGTAGCGGCCAATGATGTATTGATCCGGGCCTATGATATCAATGGTGTGCAGGTTGCCTCACAGTCTCTGGGAGCCCATGGCAGTGGGAAAGTTAATTTTACTCTTGATGATATCAGCCCGGGACAATACACCATAACGGCCACGGCGGTCAGTGGTGGCGAGGCTTATGCAGCAGCAGTTACCCTGGGTGGGCGCGTATCCGGTGTTGAAACCACGGGCGCAGGAACCAGTTTGAAACTGGCTAACCTTGGTACCTATCCACTGTCATCGGTTCAGGCCATCTCAGAATAAATAGCTCTGCGCAATAATGGAGATGTTGAAACCATTTCAGGAAACAACGATCAGGGAGGATAAACATGTCTTTTAAAATAGGGCTCAGTGGACTCAATGCTGCCCAGCAGGATCTTCAGGTTGTCAGCAATAATATTGCCAATACCAATACTGTTGGATTTAAAAGCTCCAGGGCAGAGTTCGCTGATGTTTATGCTTCTTCGGTAGCCGGTGGTAACAGTCAGGTTGCGGGTGTTCAGGTGGCAGACATCAGTCAACAGTTTGCCCAGGGAAGTATTACTTATACCGAGAATGCCCTGGATATGGCTATTAACGGTCAGGGCTTTTTCATGGTGAGCGACAATGGGGAGCTTTCCTATTCGAGAGCGGGTTATTTCTCACTGGATGCCAATAACTATCTGGTCAATAACCAGGGAATGAACCTGCAAGGTTATTCTGCTGATGCTTCAGGCAATATTCTGGCAGGAACCCAGACGGATTTAAGAATTGCCCAAAGTACCATGCCAGCCCAGGCAACCAGTCAGGTGAGTAGCTCAGCAAACCTTGATGCCCGGGCATCAGTGCTTACCGGAACGATTGATACCAGTGATCCCGGTACGTTTAACTCAACCATGGCGTTTGATGTGAATGACAGTCTTGGTGCTTCACATACCGTCAGTCTTTATTTTGCCAAAACGGCAGATAACACCTGGCAGGTAGACCTCTACTTTGACAATGCTGCCACGGCTGATCTCAGTCAGAGTATCTCCTTTAACAGCGATGGCAGTCTGGCAACACCTGCTGGTGGCTCGATAACGCTGGGTATTGCCGCTGGAGACTCTCGTCTTGCCGGGGCTGGTACCATGAGCATGGATATTGATATTTCAAGATTTTCCCAGCTGGGTGCGGACTTTTCTGTAAACCAGGTCGCACAGAATGGTTTTCCTCCCGGTTCATTGACCGGCATTCAGATTACCCAGGAAGGTATCTTACAGGCGTTGTACTCCAATGGTCAGACCCAGACGCAGGGGCAGGTTGTACTGGCTGACTTTCCTAACGACAGTGGTCTTATTCCCATGGGTGACAGCTTATGGCAGTCCAGCTTCGCATCCGGTAATCCATTAGTTGGAACTCCGGGCTCAGGCATTATGGGCTCTCTGGAATCCGGTGCATTGGAACAGTCCAATGTGGATATATCTTCACAGCTGGTCAGACTGATTGAAGCCCAGAGTAATTATCAGGCCAATGCCAAAACCATTGAAACCAGCAATAACCTGACGCAGACCTTGATGAATATCATCTGACGGACACTTGATTACCTATGGATAAGGTGCTTTATATCAGCTCGGCCGGGGCAAACCTGGCCATGCGGGCCCAGCAGGTTCATGCCAATAATCTCGCCAATAGCAGTACACCCGGTTTCCGGCGTGACTTCGTCAGCAGTCTGGCTGTTGAGCTTCAGGGCGATGGCCTTGGTAGCCGGGTAATGCCTGTTGCCCGTGGTCTTGGCAGCAGTTTTGATGCAGGCATTATGCAAACCACCGGCAGGAATCTGGATGTCGCCATTAACGGGGATGGCTGGCTAAGTGTCGAAACCGCAGCAGGTACTGAGGCCTATACCCGTTCAGGGCAGCTTCAGGTTACTCCGGATGGACAGCTGGTCATTGCCGGAGGGTTGCCGGTGGTGGGTGAAGCGGGTGCCATACAGCTGCCGGAGTTTCAATCTATCGACATTGGTATAGACGGCACAATAACGATAATTCCGCCCGGAGAAGCCAATGAACCGGTTCAGGTAGGTCGGCTGAAGCTGGTTAACCCGGAGCCGGACGAATTGCAAAAGTCTGCCGATGGGTTGTTTGTTGCCACTGCGGGGGATGAACTGGATGCCGACCCCGAGGTTCGCCTCAGAACAGGTTATCTGGAATCGAGTAATGTTAATGCGCTCAATGAAATGGTGTCGTTTCTGTCATTGAGCCGCCAGTTTGAAGCGCAGATGAAAATCATGAAGGCTGCTGGTGATATGGCCTCCTCAGGCGATCGTTTGGTTAGAGATCAATAGTCGTCTGATACATAAAGGACTGGATAGGGAGATCCGAAATGAATCCATCGTTATGGGTCAGTAAAACCGGGCTGGCAGCCCAGGAAAAGCAGATGTCGATCATTTCCAATAACCTGGCCAATGTGAATACTGTCGGGTTTAAAAGGGACAGAGCGACTTTTGAGGATCTTTTTTATCATATTCAGCGCCAGCCGGGAGCGCTGAATGATCAGGATAATGAGTTACCTTCCGGTCTGCAGGTTGGCACTGGCGTCAAAATGACCGGAACTCAGAAAGTATTTACCCCGGGCAATTATGAGACAACCAGCCAGGCGCTGGATCTGGCCATTGTGGGCAATGGCTTCTTTCAATTTGTGCAGCCGGATGGAACTCCTGTTTACTCAAGGAATGGCCAGTTTCAGATCGATGCCGATGGTCAGATCGTTAATGGTAATGGCTTGCCCCTGGAGCCGGGTATCACCATTCCTGCCGATGCTACTGGCATCACCATCAGTGATGACGGCATTGTGATGGTGAAACAACAGGGCGTGATAGATCCCCTGGAAGTAGGCCAGATAACGTTGGTTAACTTTGTTAACCCGGCAGGGCTGCTGGCACAGGGTGGCAACCTTTATCAGCAGACTACCGCCAGCGGTGACCCCATAGAGGCACTGCCTGGCCAGGAAGGCCTGGGTTTGTTAAAGCAATTTACCCTGGAAACGTCCAATGTCAGTACCGTAGAAGAGCTGGTGAATATGATTTCAGTGCAACGGGCATATGAGATGAACTCAAAAGTCATCGCTGCGGCCGATGAAATGATGCAGTTTGTTAATCAGACACTCTGATCTGGCTTGCAAGGCGCTGTAAATAGAGGAAGGAGTCTTTATATGAAAGGGTGGCTGCTGTTACTGTCTCTGATTCTGGCTGGCTGCCAGCTTCAGCCTGTAAAACCACCCATCAGTCCGGAAAATACGGCGGGAAGCAGGCACACTCCAAAGGAAAACACGACGGCTACCAGGGAAGCGGTACCTCAACCTGAAATTCCTCCAACTGGCAGCCTGTTCAATGCCCGTTACAGCAGCCTTATGGTTTCTGACCGAAGAGCCTATCGTCTTGGTGATATTCTGACTATTGAGCTGGAAGGAACCACCAATATCAGTATGGGGGGCGGAAGCAGCACCAATAAAAGTACGACGATTTCCATTCCTGACCCAACATTGCTTGGACGAAGCAGTGCCTCCATTCTTGGCAGTGGCTGGTCATTGGCTTCGGATATTCAACCAACAAGAGAGTATGGTGGTACCACGAGCTCCAGTAGAAATAACCGCCTGGAAGGCAGTGTGGCCGTTAAAGTGGTTGAAGTGCTGCACAATGGCACCTTGCGTATCGAAGGAAATAAGTGGCTGACGATTAATTCAGGCCGGGAGCAGATACGAATCAGTGGACTGGTCCGTCCGGAAGATATCAGCACGGACAACAAAGTCTCTTCTGAACGTATAGCGGAGGCCAGAGTGGACTACATTGCTTTAGGCGATAATGCCAATGCCCATGAGCCAGGATGGTTCACAAAAATGTTGAACAGTCCTTTCTTTCCGTTTTAAGGGCTGCCATTTCAGGGAGGCGGTATGACAGGGAACAAACGTCATTACTATTTGAGCAGCGTCTTCTTTTTTCTATGCCTGACTATCACGGTTATGGGGACTTCTCCATCAGCCCATGGTCGTCGGCTTCTGGATATGGTTGATGTTGAAGGTGTCCGGAGTAATCAGCTGATCGGCTATGGCCTGGTGGTGGGTCTTGACGGCACCGGGGATAAGTCAGCTTTTACCAAACAATCCCTGGTGAATATGCTCAGGGAGTTTGGACTGACGATCTCTACCGTGGATGTTAATTCAAAAAATGTGGCTGCGGTGACGGTGCACGCAACGTTGCCAGCCTTTTCCCGTCCGGGGCAGAAGCTGGATGTGACTGTCTCATCCATTGGCGATGCCAAGAGTCTCAGAGGGGGAACCTTACTATTTACCCCGCTGAAAGGCGCTGATAACCAGATTTATGCCATTGCCCAGGGCAGCCTGATTGTCGGGGGTGTGTCTGCCGAAGGTTTGTCAGGGCGTGCAGATAATCCCGGTGCAGGGAGTAAAATTCAAATCAACAGCACCAATGCCGGACGTATCCCCGGAGGGGCATTAATCGAAAAAGCGGTTCAGACACCCTTTAATTATGGTAAGCATCTGGTGCTTAACCTGAAGGAGCCCGGATTCACGTCGGCACGACGTATTGTCAAAGCCATCAATAATTTTTTCGGGCCAGGTGTCGCTGCCGCCACCAATGGCGTATCGATAAAAGTATCCGCCCCTGTGGACAGCAGCCAGCGAGTTGCTTTTATGTCCATGCTGGAACAGATCAATGTGGAGTCTGCCAGCCCGGCCGCCCGGATCGTGTTTAACTCACGGACAGGAACCGTGGTGATGGGTGAAAACGTTCGGGTCCGACCAGCTGCGGTAAGTCATGGCAATCTGGTGGTTCGTGTCAGGCAGACGGCAACCGCCAGTCAGCCCGGAGCGTTCGCTGATGGTGGTTCCACCGAAGTCATTCTAAACAGTGATGTTTCTCTTGAGGAAGAAGCATCGGCAATCTACCTCGTACCAGAAGGCGTGTCGTTATCAGAAGTGGTATCGGCAATTAATGGTGTTGGCGCGACACCAACAGATCTGATGTCAATTCTGGAAGCTTTAAAGGCGGCGGGCGCTCTGGAAGCAGAGTTGGTGGTGATTTAAGCCTTACCGGCTGTTTTCAATATTAGAGAAGGAACTCAAATGCTCTCAGGTATTAATCCAACGTTTGATATGTCTGTATCTGCCAATTCGCCAGCTGAAAAGGTTGAGGATATCGAGTCTGCAGCCAGGGCGTTTGAATCCTTGTTTGTCAATGAATTGCTGAAAAGTATGCGTAAAGCGAATGAAGCCATGATGGCAGGCAGTGAGCTGCCCATGATGAGTAAAGACACTCAGTTCTTCCACTCCATGTTTGATTCTCAGTTAGCAGAACATTTGAGTGCAAGCGGCGGGCTTGGTATTGCCCAGGCCTTGATCAGGCAGCTGGGTGATTGAGAGCCTTGAGAAGGTAAAGGTACTCAAGACCCTGCTTTCAATGGTCGACAGCCTCCCAGAGCAGAAGACAAAATTCCGGAAGCCACCATGAGTTTGACTCAAATTGCGACCTCAGGATTACTGGCCAGTCAGAAAGCACTGAATGTTGCCAGTAATAATATCGCTAATGCCGAGACTGAAGGATATAGCCGACAGACGGTTCAATACAGCCCTACCTATACGTTATACCCCGGAACCGGCGCTCTGGGTACGGGAGTGAGTACCAGTGCCGTTAATCGTATCACCAGCAGTTTTCTGACTGCCCAGATGTGGGAGAGTCAGTCCCTTGCCAGTGAAAGTAATATCCATGCTCAGTACCTGAACGATCTTGATCAATGGCTGGGCAATGAGAATACGTCGTTATCGAAAGGTTTTGAGCAATTTTTTTCAGCACTGAATGGCAGTTCTGTTGACCCTTATGCTTTAAGTGCACGACAGGTGGTAATAGCCGAGAGTGTCGGGCTCGCTGAACGCTTTAACACCCTTTATGCCCAGTTACAGGGGCAGGCGACCATGGTCGGCCAGCAACTGAATGCGGCAGCGGATCAGGCCAATGGTTTGCTGGCTAACATTGCGGCATTTAATGATCAGCTGCGTTCTTTGTCCACAGGTAACCAGCCTGCTAATGAAATACTGGATCAGAGAGACCAGGCCATTCGCGACCTGTCTGAGTTGGTATCGGTTAATGTACTGGAGCAGTCGGATGGCTCATACAGTCTGTATATGAAATCTGGCCAGCCTCTTATTCTGGGTAATCAATTCAATGCACTTAGCGCCAATGGTCAGGTAGATGCAGCCAATGGATTTCAATTACAGCTCAATACCGGCAATTCTGAAATTCCGATTACGGGTGATCCCGGAGGTGTCATAGGAGGCCTGATGACTTACCAGTCGGAAGAGCTTGTTCAGGCCCGCAATGAGCTGGGACGTCTGGCAGTCATGATTACCAGTGAAATTAATGACCAGTTACAGGTTGGAGAAGACTTGAATGGCAATTCAGGAGCAGCATTATTCAATGACCTGACGACACCGGTTGGTGCTGTGATGGCGTTGGATATGTCATCGACCGCGGTTTCTTCATTAACGATTGTTAATACCAGTCAGTTACAGGCCAGTGAATATGATTTCCGGGTAGATAATTCCGGTAATTACAACCTGGTGCGCAGGTCTGACGGTGCTCAGGTTGCTGCTGGTGTCTTGACTGGCTCAGGCACTGATATTATTGCTTTTGATGGTGTTGAAATCCGTGTGGACGGTACCGCAACAGACCAGCTTTATCGTTTATCACCGGTACGCTTCGGTGCCAGAGAGATCCAGACTGCCCTGACGGACCCTGCTGCCCTGGCATTTTCTGCTCCTGGCAGTGGCGTGGGGGATAACAGTAACCTGCTGGAACTGGTGGCCATTCAGTCCAAAGGGGTGCTCAATAATGGCCAGAGCACATTGATGACTGCCTATTCAGGATTTGTGGGCGATATCGCTGTGCAAACCGCTCGAATGAAAACAGAGGCTGATGGTGGGCAGGCCCTGTTAAGTCAGGCGGAAGCGGCTGTCAGTACCTACAGTGGTGTTAATCTGGATGAAGAAGCAGCCAGTATTCTTCGCTTCCAGCAGCTTTACAGCGCTAATGCCAGAGTGATTTCGGTGGCTCGCACCACCTTTGATGCTTTGCTGGCTATGTTCTGACTATTAAAAACACAGACTGGAGAAAACCGTTCCAGGGAGAAGGAACCATGAGGATAAGTACCGGTAACTATAACAGAGTGATGCTGCAGGTCATGCAGCATACTATGGCGGACCTGGCAAAAACTTCAGATCAGCTGTCAACAGGCAAACGAATTCTTCAGCCTTCAGATGATGCCATTGATACCGTAAAGGTCTTGCAACTGAATAATGAACTGACAGCCATCGGTCAGTTTGAAAATAATATCAGCTCCGCTACTGGCTGGCTGCAGCAGCAGGATGCGCTTTACAGCAGCATGAATGATTTACTGCTAAGAGCAAGGGATCTCCTGTTACAAGCTGCCAATGGTACACAGAGCGGTGCTGACCTTAAGTCACTGGCAACAGAGTTAAGCTCTTTGAATGAATCGCTGCTTAGCCTTGCCAATTATCAGACGGCAGATGGTCAGTATCTGTTTTCTGGTACGACCACAAACCAGCAACCGGTGGTCCAATCCGTTGGAGATTATGCCTACAACGGCAACAACCAGTTCCGTCAGGTGGCCATCAGTGGCTCTGCGCAGGTTCAGATTACCCAGCCCGGCAACGAACTATTCTTTGATAACTCTGCTACACCTCCCCTGGACAGTATTTTTGATGCGTTAACGACTGCAGTGTCTGAGCTGAATAATCCAGTCAATCTATCAACGGTTCTTGCAGATACCATTACCCGGGTTGATGCAACCATGGAGCGTATTGGCACTGCACAAACCCGCAGCGGCAGTGATCTGAACCTGTTGGATCGAATTTCAGAAAGTCACGCTGATATTCGCCTTTTTGCCGAACAGTTGAAATCAAACCTTGAAGATATTGATATGGTTGAAGCGACGACCCGGTTAAATCAGCAGCAGTTGATTCTTTCTGCCAGCCAGCAGGTTTATGCCAGTATCAGACAGCTATCTCTATTCAACTACTTAACCTGATAGCCTTCGGTAAACCGGATTTAATCCAGAGGTCATAATCTCTGGTAATTTAAGATTTTGAATACTCTTGCCGATGTTTGTACAGAACGTTTTCGGAAGAGTGTAGTTATGTCCAGCATAAAAGGCCCAGGTGGAAAAAAGGCGGGAGCAGTCAATAGTTCAAAGGTTCGTGTAGAAAAAAGTGCCGCTGTAGACCGTTCTCCCCGGGTAGCCGAAGACCATTTAAATGTAAGCGCCTCGGCCCAGCAAATTGATGAACTTTTTCAGCAACTGGCTGACCTGGAAGATGTCAATGCAGCCAGAGTCAAAAGTGTTCGTGAGTCGATTAAAAAGGGCAACTTTCCCATTGATTATCAGCGGCTTGCTGACAAAATTCTGGAACTTTCTGATGAACTCAACTCAGAGAATGACGACTGATTCAAAAAACGCGAGTGGTGCCTCAGCTCTCCAGCCATCAGGTGTTGATGGTGGATTAGAAGACCTTTGTCAGAAAATGCTGGGTAATATTCAGGATGCCCTGGCACTGTCCAGGAAGCTGGAAAGAGTCCTGGAATCCGTACATCAGAAAATGCTGGAGCGTAATATCGCGGCACTTGAACACACCCTGGAAAATCAGATTCAACTCCTCAATATGCTCCAAATGAACGGGGCTCTCCGGGAGCATTATCTCAAGCCTTTTGGACTCAGTCCCGATCAGCAGGGGATGTCGCACTTTTTCTCTCTGGTGAATCGGCAATCATCCAATACGTTAACCGTCAACGGTCAGGCACTGGATAAATACTGGTACCAATTAGAGGGATCTGCGCACCGTTGTCAGCAGATCAACAGTGCTAATGGGCGGTTGCTGGCCAGGTTGTCGGCAAGTACGCGAAAAATCATTGAGTTAACTTTTTCCGGGCAGACAGCCGCTACTTATGATCAGAATGGCCTGACTGTGAATTCAATGGCTGAATAATGAAGCATATCTTACATGGGATTGTGTTAAGCCTGTTCTTTCAGGCTTTTTTTATTCTCGCGGATGATGTGTACCCTCATGATCTTTCTGATGCCCGGTGGCATCATTCCGGTAACCGCTTTTTCTGTTTGCTGAAAAACCAAGTGCCCGGTTTGGGTGATGTCAGTTTGACCGCTGAAGCAGGCGACAGGGAAACGCTTTCTATGGTCCCTGACCCATTCTCGGATAATGACAGGCAAGTCACTGTTTCACTGGCATCGTCACCCTGGCAGGCGATAACGGATGATCGGGTAGTTGCCCGTACCCGACTTTATGAGGGTGACCCGCTTAGCATTCATCTCAATACATTGGCCCTGATGAAAGCTTTCCAGCAGGGAAAACAGCTGAAATTACAGATTACCACAGAGGCCAGCAAAGATGTTGTTATTCAGGTTACTCCGCTGGAGGTTCAGCAGGTTGCTGAGCAGTTTTATCGCTGTATGGATGATTTACTTTTGCTCAGCTTTGACCAGGCTGAGCATAATACCTTCTACTACTCCTCGGGGAAGCTGAGCCTGGATTCCGGACAGCGTGAACTGCTCAGTCATATTGCCGAATATGTGATGGCCGACCCGTCTGTTCAGCAAATAATCATTGATGCGCATACTGACTCTTATGGCCATGAACTGGCTAACCGGGCGTTGTCTAAAAAAAGAAGCGAGGCTGTTGCCGCAAGCCTGAAACAGATGGGTGTTCCCGGGGATAAGATCTTAATGCGCTTTCATGGCGAGCGATATCCTGTGGCAGATAACCGGACAAAAGCTGGTCGTGGTAAAAACAGGCGTGTCGAGATTTGGTTAAAGCGATAAATCCTGATTACAACCTTTCTAAACTCTGTCAATACTCCGTCGATATCCTAAATATTCTGGAATCGTAGTTTATATGTGGGCTCTTTCAGCCTGGTTCCAGCTGTGATTGCAAAATGGGCAAGGGAATGCACATGGATATCAAAGGATTACCCTCTGATGTTATCAGCCCTGTGCTGACTGACCGCACACAGTCAGTGCTACCTTCAGGGCATGCCTCTGGCAGTGAGCTACCGGACTTCTCCCGGGTATTGAAAACCGCCATGGATAAAGTCAATGAACTGCAACAGTCCGCCTCTGTGAAAATGCATGAGGTGGATACCGGTGCGTCTCAGGATCTTCTTGGCACCATGATTTCTACCCAAAAGGCCAGTATCTCTTTTCAGGCACTGTTACAAGTCAGAAACAAGGCAGTAGCAGCCTATGAAGAAATCATGCGTATGCAAATTTAATCTTTAGGTAAAGGCAGAATAAGCCATGGCAGAGACGGTAGCTGATAGCTCTCCAGAGGCCTCTGGTCAGGAAGAGCAGGTCAAGGCATCCTGGCAGGTATATCTGGAAAAAGCACAATCATTTATTCAGGATAATCGTGGTTATCAGGCCATCATGATGGTGATGCTGGCTGCAGGTATAGCGTTGCTGGTGGTTTTCTGGCTCTGGTCTCAGTCTGCGGATTACCAGCCTCTATACGGTAATCAGGAATTATACGATGTTGCCAGTATTGTTGAAGTCCTCGACCGTGAAGGTATGGAATATAAGCTTCACCCGGAGTCTGGCCAGGTATTGGTTGATGCAGGCCGACTCAGTGAAGCCCGAATGAAGCTTTCTGTCGCGGGCATTCAGGCAAGATCGCCTGAAGGGCTTGATTCGCTGAATCAACAGGAACTTGGCACCAGCCAGTTTGTTGAGGGGGTTCGATACCTCAGGGGGCTGGAGGGCGAGCTTGCCCAAACCATTATCAGTCTGAAACCGGTCAAAAATGCACGGATTCACTTAGCCATTCCCAAGAGAAGCAGCTTTATCCGGCGTCAGGAAAAACCATCGGCATCTGTTTTTGTAAGCCTGTATGCGGGCTACCGGCTCAGCTCTGAACAGGTAGAAGGCATTATCAACCTGGTGGCTACCAGTGTTGCCAATATGAATAGAGAGGATGTGTCGGTCATTGACCAGAGTGGCAAGTTGCTCTCTTCAGAGGTTTTGCTTAATGACAGTGCTTTGGGAGAAGTCTCAAGGCAGTTTGATTTCAAGCAACAGGTGGAATCCCGTTACCAGGAAAGAATCAGTCATTTGCTGGAACCACTGGTAGGCCCGGGAAATTATCGGGCCCAGGTAACGGCTAGCGTTGACTTTGAAAAGGTTATTCAGACCGTTGAACAGTTTGACCCCGGTACCGCAGTGTTGCGCAGTGAACAGGGTAAAGAGCGGATCAATACTGGTGGTCAGGCAAGAGGTATTCCCGGTACGTTGAGTAATCAGCCACCGGAAGAGACCGACCCTGAGGATGATACTGAAACCAGTACCCAGTCTGAGTTTGTGCGCAATTATGAGGTCGACAAGTTGGTACGACAGGTTTCCAATCAGCAGGGACGGATCGAAAAGCTCAGTATAGCGGTGGTTTTTAATGAGAAGCCCGATCAGGCTCTGGGAACGGTGAGTTGGGATCAGGCCAGACTGGACAGTATCCGTCAGTTGATCATTGATGCCACCGGTCTGGATCAGGCAAGAGGCGATCAGATCAGTATTCACACGGCACCGTTTGTGCCTGTAGCAAGTGTTGCTCCAGAGCCCCTTGTCTGGTGGCAGCAACCTCAGGCGTTGTACTACGTCAAATATGGTAGCGGCACATTACTGGCGGTCATGGTGCTGATGTTTCTTATCCGTCCATTAATGAAACAGGTGACCGTTAATCTGGAGCCTCCCAAAGAGTCTTTACCGGCACTGGTTGAAGGTGGTGCACTGGACAGTCAGGAAGGAGAAGAGAATGAGCGTCGGATTCTGTTTGACGAAACGTTCAATTTGCTCCCTCCTGAACTGGCAGACTTTGAAACTCAGATTACTCATATGAGAAAACTGTCAACCAAGCAGCCTGAACGGGTTGCCCAGGTCATTAAATTATGGATGAGCAGCTATGACTGATTCGACCGCACTGGCTTTACGACAGCCGACGACCAGGGATATTGCTATTTTACTGCTGAGCCTGGGTGAGAAAGGTGCAGCCAAGGTAATGGGGCATCTCAGCCAGAGAGAGGTTCGCCAGATCAGTGCCTCAATGGCCGCCATGGCACCACTGAAACGTGACCAGGTGCAGGAAGTTCTGGAACTTTTCTTTCACACCTATCGTTATGACAGCGGTTTAACCGGTTCATCCCGGGGTTACCTGGATAAGACACTGAAGCTGGCCCTGGGAGATAAAGAAGCAAAGGGGGTGATGGACTCCATTTTTGGTGATGAGGATAACTCTCTGGAAACCATGAAGTTGATGGACTCAGCAACCATTACCGAGTTGATTGCGGGCGAACACCCTCAGTTGCAGGCTGTTGTTCTGACCTACCTTGAACCAGAGCAGGCCGCTGAAGTATTGCAGCGATTGCCGGTGGCCTCTCATCAAGACCTCTTATCCAGGGTTGCAAGACTTGAAGAACTCCATCCTTCCATTTTGCAAGAATTGAACCGGATGTTTGATGACAACATTGGCCGACTGGGCACCAGCCATAACACCACGGTCAGTGGTCTCAGGCAGGTTGCCGATATTATGAATCGGATGGGTGAAACGACCGTTAAAAATGTCCTGGGCTTCTTTAAAGAGCAGGATAAGAAGCTGGCGGAAAAAATTGAACAACAGATGTTCGTCTTTGAGCATATTGTCCGTCTGGATGAGGATGTATTGCGCAGAATTATCAGTGAAGTCAGTCAGGATATTCTGGCGTTGGCGCTCAAAGGCGTGGCTCAAGAGGTGATGGATGCCATTCTGGCTACCATGACCAAACGTACTGCAAAGTTTCTTCTGGAAGATATTGAAAACCTCGGTTCTGTCCGTGCCAGCCAGGTGCAGGGTGCAAGGAATGATGTTCTGCGCATCGCCCGGCAGCTGGCGGCCAGTGGGGAGATTGAGCTGAGCTTCAATGATGATGAAGAGATGATCGAGTAATTGCCAAGAGGCTACCATGAAAAACAGAAACAGAATCTGGCAGCCTGAGACAGCGGCCTATAAACGGTTTCAGTTTCCCGTGCATGACCGTGAGTCTATTCAGGAGCGCACTGGCGGTGCATCCACTGAAAACGAAGCAGACATATTTAAAGAAAAAAGTTACCAGACTCACTCCATCAAGCCAGAGCCCACTGTCCCGAATTCAAATAACCGGCAAAGCTCTGATGCTGTGGAAAAAGCGCGGGCAGAAAACCATGCTGCGCAGATGCAAAAGATTGAGAAGCAAAGCTATCAACGGGGCTATGAGGAAGGCAGGCGCCTGGGATTTGAGGAAGCCTCTGGCAAAGTAGCCAGTCAGGTGCAGCAGGCTTCTGAACAACATAAAGCCTTTTTTGAGAGCCTTCATAAGGAACTGGCATCACTACAGACGGAACACCTGAAAAATCGTGAACAACTGTCGATCTGGCTTGGACAGGTTGTGGAAGAGGTATGCCGCCAGGTGGTTCGTACGGAAGTCAGTACACAACAGGGCCAAATTGTTGAGATTATTCGCCAGACTCTGGACCTTATACCCGAAAGTGATGAGTACTCGATTCATGTTTGTGAGCAGGATGCAGAGCTTCTCAGAGAAGTGAAACCTGATTTTGGTATTCCATGGCAACTATCAGTAAGCCAGGAGTTGACTCCCGGAGACTGTCGTATTGTTGCCAGTGATGGAGAGGCTGATGCCCGTTTGGAGAGCAGGCTGATGCAATGTCTGGATATAATTCGGGAATCCCTGCCGGCAAATCTGGAGGCGGTCACTTCATGACGGGGCTGACGATGGAGGGTGATACCCTGATCAATCGCTTACGTTCTGTACCCGTGGCCACAGTGACTGGCCGGGTCGCATCGATTAACGGCTTACTGCTTGAGGCGACGGGTATCAAATTGCCAGTTGGCCAGTTGTGTCGCATTCGCTCACGATCCGGTGGGGAGTTCGATGCAGAAGTGGTTGGGTTTAATAAAAAACAGTCCTTTCTTATGTCACTGTCTACTCATCAGGAGGGCCTGGCTCCGGGCGACCTGATTATTCCGGCAGCGACCAATAAAAGTGTACCGATAGACAGTGGACTTATTGGCCGTGTAATAGACGCTATGGGACAACCATTGGATAACCAGCCACTGGTTGTCAACGAGCGTATACCGGTTTTGCCTCATCCCATAAACCCTATGCACAGAAGAGCGGTTGATACTCCACAGTATGTCGGGATCAGGGCTATTGATGGACTGCTAACCCTGGGTCAGGGGCAGAGAGTTGGCCTGTTGGCGGGGAGCGGTGTCGGTAAGAGTACATTACTTGGCATGATGACCAGGAATACTCAGGCGGATGTAACGGTGGTTGGGCTTATTGGTGAGCGTTCCAGGGAAGTGAAAGAGTTTGTTGAGAATACTCTGGGAACAGAGGGGATGGCCCGAACCATTGTCGTCGCTGCACCGGGTGATGAATCTCCGGTCAGAAGAATTCGTGCAGCCTCCTATTGTCATCGCATTGCAGAGTATTTCAGGGATCAGGGCAAGTCAGTCTTACTGCTGATGGACTCATTAACCCGGTATGCCCAGGCGCATCGTGAGGTTGCACTTGCCATGGGAGAAGCACCTGCCTCACGGGGATTTCCTCCTTCGGTATTCAGTAAAATTCCCATTCTGCTGGAACGTTCTGGCACAGGCTCAGGCAATGGGACTATTACTGCCGTCTATACCGTTCTGGCGGATGGTGATGATCTTATGGATCCTATAGTAGACAGTGCTCGTTCGGTACTGGATGGGCATATTGTATTGAGTCGGGAACTTGCCGAGAAAGGGCATTACCCAGCCATTGATCTGGACAAATCGATAAGCAGGGTGATGCCTCAGGTGGTGGATGAACGTCACCGGGAAAATGCCGGTCACTTTCGTCGCTACTATGCCAGGTATAACCAATTTCAGGAGCTTATGGCCATTGGTGCCTATCAGGCGGGTGCTGACCTTGAGCTGGATCGTGCCATTGAGCTTCGGCCGTCCATGGAGCAGTTTCTCCAACAGAGCCGCTTTGAACAGGTGAACCCGGAAGATAGCACCCAGCTGCTTAATCGCATGATGGCAAAAAAGGAAGTCTTGACCCATGGCTGATGAGCAGCAGCTTAAGAGTCTCTGCAAAGCGATGGATTGCCAAACCAGGCGGCTGCAACAAAAGGTTGCGGTGGCACAAACCGAAGTATTGGCGCTTGATCGGCAGAAACAGCTGATCACTGGCTCTCAAGGCAGCAGCGCCCTGAATTTTGGCCATACCATTAATGCCTTGTCATGCTGGAATCGAAATCAGTTCTCCGCTTTAATTAACGACGTTTTATTATTACTGGATCAGAAACTCACCGCCCAGCAGCAGAGCCTTGAGCAACTGGAAGCCAGTCTTGAAGAGCAGAAGAAAAAAACTCGCGGCATGGAGCACCTTTCCCATAAGGAGCACATCAAGAACAGAAAACGAGCAGACCTTCGGATGAAGCGCGAGTTGGAGGAAGTCCTGCAACGTTTCCCGCAATAGATGATTGTGATAGCCTGATTGCTGAATGAGCAAAAGCAGGGATCGCATATGTCATTCAGCAAACCGCTTCTGTCCGGTATTTTCGCCTCATTACTTTTTTCCCCATTGCTGCCTGGCAGCACACCTCTTTCCGCAGCCCGGCCGTCGATTGAAGAGACCATTAATGATCGGGTTGCCAACTATTTAAATAAGTCTCTTGGCGATTTCCTCCAGGCCTACCCTGATGCCAGCCAATCGATAACGGTAAGACCATTAAAAAAGATCCCCGGACATTGTCAGCAGGCTCTGAGGGTTTCCAGACGGTCTGATCATCGTCCCCCTGTTGGCCTGGTAAGGCTGAACGTTGAGTGCCCCGGGCAATGGCGGCATTATGTGACTGCCGATGTGGACGTTCAGGTCCCTGCGGTCCATGTTCGCAAGGCGTTATCCCGGGGGGATATCCTCACTGAGGATGCTTTGCAGTTGATAAGTGTTTCCTGGAACAAATTAAGAGGTGATTTTTTCCAGAAGCCTGAACTGGTGACCGGTCGACAGCTGAGGCGCTCACTTGCAATAGGTAGCCTGGTTGCAGGGAGTGCTCTGGTTCCTGATTATCTGGTTCAGAAAGGACAAGTGGTCACCATACTGGCTGGAGGGGACAATCTGTATGTTGCCATGGCCGGTATTGCGCTGGAAAGTGGCTTAATGTCTGAGACTATCCGGGTTCGCAATCGCTCCTCAGGAAAGGTGGTGGATGCTCAAGTGATTGCAAAAAATAAAGTCCGGACCGGGTTGTAATTTATTTGAATGTTTTTTCAGTATGTCACCAGGAAAAATCCACACATGAAATAGCTAATCATCCGCTGATTAGCTTTTTCTGCTGCAAAATACCGAATCAGCAGATGATTAAATATACGCTTCATTGACTACCTTCATCTGCTGTTTATTTTCTTCTGATTTCACCAGGGATAGATAATGGGAAGAGAGATAGTAAAAGCACTGGCACCGGATCAGCTTAGAAAAAACAGCTGGTATCCGGATTACATCCATCTGATGGGGCAGCTATTAACCTGGTCTTACTTGAGTGAGCATGGTCTGCTCAATGAAGAGATACGATTTAACGGGGATATCTACCAGACTGCTGACCACTCATTGATAGCAGAAATATTGTCAGCAGGTCTGTCAGGTGTTTCTGTCTTCAGAAGTGATCCCGTCTGGAGTTCAGCGTGGTCAAATTACCAGCATTATCTTCAGGCTATTCCTGCGCCAGAGCTTGAACGACTGACGACTTCTCTTGCTACCGCAAAGCGACATGGTCTTATCCGGTATGATGAGCTGCCGGATATTCTTTATGGTAAATATCTACAAGTGCGGCCAGCTCTGCCCATGGAAGTCAGGGACCTGGTGGTCAACCTGTTACCAAAAGACCTTCAGCATCCTGTTTATCTTTCTGGCGATGGAGCCTTTGGCCTCATGCCTTTACAGGTCGGCAAAAATATTCAGCTGTTCTCTGAACACCCTCAGCCTGAGACCATGCACTCTCTTATCGCTTTACTGAGTAGCCAGGTGGTTCTGCGAGAAGGAGACCCGGTGTTGAATCCGGCGTTTTTCCAATATGGCAGGCTTCAACAGTTTGCTTATAGTGTCGGAGTTTTATTGCATGATCACAGCTATAAAGTGAATGAAGTCAGGGATCTGTTTGGCCGATTTTCTTCGGGCATACGTCAGAAGGAGATATTGTTTGTAACTCATATGCTTCACCAATGCAGTGGCTCGATGATTCTGGTGATTCCTGGTCGCTTTCTCCTGAAAAATACCGCTGAAAGCCGTAACTTCCGGAAAAAGCTGATTCAGGATGGACGCCTTTCCGGGGTTATACGGTTACCTGCCGGTTTATTGCCAGGACGAGCACAGCCTCTGTTTGTGCTTATTTTTGCTGGCGATGCGTCCAATATCATCCGCTTTGTTAACAGCGATAACGACTATTTTAAGGCCGTCGCCGTGAAAAAGCGTGGGGAAGCAAAGTATCGATTAAATAACCTGGATGTGATTGTCGAAGAAATCCGGGACCCCCGAAATACCGGAGTCAGTTATCAGGTAAATTGCACTGATTTATTGAGTGCTGGCGATACCAATTTCCCATTGGATCCGGGCCATTATTCAGGAACCAATCGTTCCGTGGTTTTTCGTTCCAACGGAGCGGTTTCAGTATTGGACGACGGGTTTGAGATTATTCGTGCCCAGGCGTTGAGAGGTGCGGAGCATGAGCAGGATATCCGGGTATTCATGGAAGTAACTGTTAATGATATAAACGATGCCGGATTGGTTGAAGCACCAAAGCGTATTGTGCAGATTGGCCCCGACAGGTTGAAAAGAGCGAAAGGGCAGACATTACAAGCTGGTGATATATTGCTGGCGATAAAGGGGCAGGCGGGAAAACTGGCATTAGTTCCGGAGTTATGTGGCAATAACTGGGTTGCTGGCCAGTCCTTTGTTATCTTACGACAAAAGCCTGGTAATGGGCTCCTTAGCCCGGTTGTCCTGTTTCGATTTCTGAAGTCAGAGACGGGCCAGAAGCTGATTGATTCCATACGTACAGATAATAATGTGCCATTTATCCACAGTCAGGATTTAAAACAGTTACCGGTACCTTGCTGGTCAGACCTGGAGCAGGAGCAGGCCTGTCAGGCTCACGAGGAAGTGTTAAAACTCTATGCCAGGATGAAATTTTTCCGGGAAAAGGCCGAGCTGATTGAGCGGGCAATACTAAAAGAAGCTTGATTATTCTGGTGTCCGTTTTTTAACGGTTGTTCAAAAAAAGCTGGATGCCATCGTTCCCATAATCATTGCCCAGCCATCCACCAGAACAAACAGCATTAATTTAAATGGCAGAGAGATCATCTGTGGTGACAGCATAATCATACCCATTGCCATCAAAACACTGGCCACAACCAGGTCAATGACCAGAAAGGGAATATAAATAATAAAACCGATCTGGAAAGCGGTTTTCAGTTCACTGGTCACAAAAGCAGGTATCGCGATTGATAAGGGCGTATCCGTCACATTTACGGGTATGTCCTGTTTGGCGATACTGAAGAACAGTTCAAGATCCGTTTCCCTGGTCTGTTTCAACATAAAGTCTTTCACTGGCAAGCTGGCCTTTGTCAGTGCTTCCAGCAAGGTCTGGCTATCTTCCAGATAGGGGATCACTGCCAGGGCATAAATGTCTTCAAATAGTGGCATCATGATCAGTATTGTCAACGCCAGCGTAATACCCAGCAACACCTGGTTTGGCGGCGTTTGTTGTAAACCCAGTGCTTGCCTGAGAATAGCCAGAACGATGATGATCCGGGTAAACGAGGTCATCATCAATAACGCTGCCGGGATAAAACTGAGTAACGTCATCAGAATCAGGATCTGAAGACTGGCGCTGTACTCCGTTGCATCCCCGTTGCTGGTTACCGTGATCAGTGGCAGGCCGGACCCGGCAAAACTGTCAACAGCAAAAAAGCAGAAGAAGGCTGACAATGCGCACATCATCAGCCTGTATTTATTGTTCGGGTTTTTCATTCAGGAAATATGCTTCAGTCTTTCTGATTCACTGACCACATCCAGGAAACGAATGCCGTATTTATCATGAATAACCACGACTTCGGCATAGGCAATGAGTTTGCCATTCACCATCACTTCCAATGGCTCTGATGCCTCTTTTTCCAGCTCAACAATAGAGCCTTTGTTCAGGCGCATTAAATCACCGATATTAATTTTAGTGCTGCCCAGTTCCAGCGAAAGGGTGACGGGAATATCCAGAATCATCCCCAGGTCACTCATGGCCTGGGGGAGATTGGCTGTCTCTTCAACGGGCTGGGTGGATTGTTCAGATTCCAGGCTGTCCTGAAAGCTCATGCTGTCATTTGGGGTAGCGCTGTCGTCTTGTTCGTTACTCATGGATTTCCTTCTCCTCGTGCTGGTACACCTCTGCTTCTTCGCTATGCAATTTTTTGGTGATCTTGATGGCCAGACTGTTCTGTACCGTGCATACCGACGCTTTAAAGCAGGGTACGCCTGCAACTTTGACGGTAACATTGGGGGGGACATCGGCCTGGATGATCTGACCGGGCTTCAGTCTCATCACATCTCTGAGGCTGATATCAACTTCACAGAGCCGTGAGGATACTTCCAGCGGGGCCTGCATCAATCCCATCAGCATATTGCGTTGCCACTGGGGGTCCTGCTCAGCAAATTTAAAGGCCTGGAGCTTTTCTCTCACGGGTTCCAGCGCCTGATAGGGCATGACGATATGAAATGCGCAGGATTGACTGCCCAGCTGTAGCGTAAATTGGCTCAGCAGAATGATTTCCGTGTCCGATCGAAACAGAGTTGAAACCGGGCTGTTGTAATTATCCGCCAGTTTGATTTTGAACGAGAGTATACTTCCCCAGGCTTCTGTCTGTTTATCTGCAGCAGCTTTGAGAACTCTCTGCAATATTCTGATTTCAGCGGTTGTCAGTTCGTTGCGTTTTGGATTTACACTCTCTCCGGAACCACTGAAGAATATATCCACCAGAGAAAAAAGCATCGGAGATTCAATCGCCATAAATCCAGAGCACTTTAGCGTGGTTGATTTATAGATATGTTTGATATCGGGGGGTGTGTCATTGGCAAGGTAATCGCCCACTTGTAATGAATCAACACTGTCAAACTGCACATCAATGTTATGCCTGAATAGACTGCTGATGGCATGTCTGAACAGTTGTGAGAAACGCTGGTTGATCAGCTCCAGCGTAGGTAGCAGGTCATGAATCTTATAATCCGGGTTGGTCAGATCATAAGTTTCAAGATCTTTAAATTCAGAAGAAGAGTGTACCTTCTGTATTTTTGCAGAACCTGACAGCTCCCGGCTGTTCAGTGATGATTTTGATTTCCTGTCCATGGAAATACCTGCCCGAAGGGAACACTAATCGAAATTTGCCAGCTTTCTTTATGAAGTTGAAATAGCTATTTTCACGATACCGTTATCAAGCCTTAAAAACAAACAACTTTTCTTTTATGGGGTTTACCCGACTTTACCTACGACAATGACTTCTTTATTTTCAGGTATTTCATTAAACGACAGTACGTGCATGCCATCAGTACATAGTCTTGCATAGCGGGCCATAGCCGGGCGAATGGTATCGTTTACCAGCATGATTGGCGGCTTTCCTTCTGCGATCAACTTATCAGCAACAATGGGTAACTGTTGCTGAAGCTGTTCAGCAATACCCGGCTCCAGTGGCAGGGAGTCCGGTGAGAAATGACTGTTTTTTACCGCCTGTTGAAAACTCTGCATGATCACCTGCTCCAGCTCTGGACTCATGGTAACCGCAGGCAGTGTCTGCTGATGACCGATCAGGTTCTGCACAATGGCCCGGCGCAGGGCGACCCGGACTTCAGCAGTGAGCTGCCAGGTTTCCTTTTTATTTTCCGAGGACTCCAATAGCGTAGAGCCGATTGTACGAATATCACTGACCGGTACATCTTCCATCAACAACTCCCTCAGTACCTTGGAAAAAATGCTGATGGAAATTTTTTTGGGAATTAACTCATCGGCCAGTTTCGGTGAGTAATGGCGTAGCTTATCCACCAGCTGCTCTACTTCATCATGACCAAGCAGTTCACTGGCATGTTCATCAATGATTTTATTCAAGTGCGTTGCCATGACACTGGCGGGATCAACGACGGTATACCCTAATCCTGAAGCATGATCTCTGTCAGACGGTTCAATCCACAGTGCATCCAGCTGGTAAGCAGGATCTTTGGTTGGGGTACCATTAAGCTCCCCAAATACCTCACCAGGGTTGATGGCTAATAACTTTCCCGGGTCAACCTGCCCTTCTGCGACGGTGACTCCCTTTAATTCGATGGTATAGCTATCGGGTTTCAGGCTTAAATTGTCTTTGATATGCACACTGGGAACCAGAAAGCCCAGCTGGCGGGACTGGCTTTTGCGAATTCCCTTGATCTGAGTTAACAGTTGCCCTCCCTGTTTTTCATCAGCCAGGGTAATCAGTCTGAAGCCCAGTTCCATTTTCAAGGTATCTACCGGCGGAATATCTCCCCATGACCAAGAGGTATCCGATGAGCTTTGGTCCTGCTGCTCTTTGGGATTGTCTTGTTCTGCAGGAGTGGAGTGTCTGCTGAGCCACCAGAATACCAGTAAGACCAATGCACCCAGACCAACAAAAGGAATAAATGGCATTCCGGGTACCAGCCCCATAACGATCAGGATAACACCGGTCAGCATCATCGCTCTGGGGGATGACAGCATCTGCTCCGATACCTGGTCTCCCATATCGGCAGATTCTGACACCCGGGTGACCATCATGGCTGCGGCTGTCGATAACAAGAGTGAGGGTATTTGGGCGACCAGACCATCACCAATGGTCAACAGCGAATAGACAGTAAAGGCTTCACCGGCACTGAGCCCCTGCCCAAGTGTACCGATCAGCATTCCGCCAATAATATTGATGGCGAGAATCAGCAGTCCTGCCACCGCATCGCCACGGACAAATTTACTGGCACCGTCCATGGAACCGTAGAAATCTGCCTCCCGTCGTACACTCTCCCGTCGGTCATGGGCTTTTTGCTGGTCAATGATGCCGGCATTCAAATCAGCATCAATGGCCATCTGCTTGCCCGGAAGAGCGTCCAGAGTGAAACGGGCGGTAACTTCTGATATTCGACCTGCCCCTTTGGTAACGACAACAAAGTTGATAATGACCAGAATGGCAAAGACCACCAGGCCGACCACATAGTTGTTGCCAATAACCACTTCACCAAAAGATTGAATCACTTTACCAGCAGCATCAGGACCCGTATGACCATTCAGTAAAACGACACGGGTTGAGGCAACATTCAGTGCAAGACGGAGTAAGGTAGATACCAGCAGAATGGTTGGGAAAACGGCAAAATCCAGTGGCCTGAGCGTGTAAACACTGACCAGTAAAACCAGCAGGGAGAGAGCTATATTAAAGGTGAAAAAGGCATCCAGCATAAAAGGCGGCATGGGGAGTGTTACCATGCCGAGGGTCATCAGCACGATCAATGGAATGCCAATACGCAGTCCATTGGTTTTGCCCGATAATTCTCCCAGCAGACGTTGAGCTTCCCTGATCATTGTCTGGTCCTTGTTAAAGCCTGTTTATCCCTGCTGCTTATCCCACTTTTCCTGAAAAGCCCGGGGAACCTCCGGTTCCGGCATTTCTGGTCTTGTGGGCATTCTTCCAGCCTGATAATCATTCAGGTGCTTGATGTAAGCCAATATCTGAGCAACAGCTATATAGAGTTCGTCGGCTATTTCCTGGTTCAGTGCTGTGGTGTGATAAACAACCCGGGCCAGAACCGGTGATTGAATCACCGGGCGATTATACTCCCTGGCCACTGCACAAATTCTCAGGGCAACCTGATCAACGCCTTTCGCCACCAGATAGGGCGCTCTTGCCCGGTTCTGGTCGTAGCGAATAGCCACGGCAAAGTGTGTCGGGTTGGTGATGATCACATCGGCTCCCGGCACCGCCTGCATCATACGTCGACCGGCAATTTCCTGCTGCTTTTCCTTCAAGCGGGAGCGAACTTCAGGCTGCCCCTCCAGCTCTTTCATTTCATCACGCATTTCCTTGGGTGTCATGCGTAACTTGCGTAAATGGCTCCATTGCTGAAATGGAATATCAATGATACAGATAATCACCAGCGCCAGGGTCATCACCGCTATAGCCTTAACCAGGTAACCTGCTCCCAGGTAAAGGGCACTGGTAATAGATAACTGGTTAATGGTCATTAACTCGGCAAAAAACCACTGGGCAGTGAGCCAGAGACAAAAACCAAGCAGGAGTAGTTTGGCAATGGACTTGACCACTTCCATCAGTGAGCGGACAGAAAACATACGCTGAAGTCCTTTCAGCGGACTGATGCGTTCGCCTTTAAACTGCAGCAGCTTATTACTGAAAAGCCAGCCACCCAGTGCCAGAGAAGCACCAACGGTGGCCAGGGTGATCAGCAGGAAAAACGGCATCAGCCCGGAGAACCCTTCGGTAAGGCTGTTAATCAAATGGCTTTTCAGCCAGTTTTCCTGACGAAGTACTTCTTTATCAAAGGTAAAGCTGTTTTGCATGACTCCTTGTAGCCGCTGATTAATGACGTTGCCGCTAAACCACATGGCCAGCAAAGTACCGCCAATCAGTGCGGTAGTCACCAGCTCCCGGGATCGGGGAACCTGACCTTCTTCTCGGCTTTTCTGGATTTTTCGCTCAGAAGGTTCTTCGGTGCGTTCTTCCTGTTGGGGTTCATCGGCCATTCTTGAGAACCCTCATCTATAACAGCAGGCTGGAAAGTGCTTCCAGTCCCGCTTCTGTGAATCGAACGAATATTCCGGAAAACTGACTGCTGACCAGCATCAATATAACCAGCCCACCCAGCATGGTCAGCGGGAAGCCGAGGCTGAAAATATTGAACTGTGGTGCCGAGCGGTTCATTACGCCAAAGGTAAAGGAGACAATCAGCAGGGAGATAATAGCGGGCACCACCATCAACAGGGCGCTGGCAAACATCCATGACACCAGCCCTGGCAATTGCTCCAAAACAATCCGGGAGAGATCAAGCGGTGCCACTGGCAGTATGTTGAAGCTTTCAATGATGATGGTAATGGCCACAAGATGCCCGTCCATGGCCAGAAACATCAGGAAACTCAAGAGTTGAAACAGCTGACTGATGATCGGGATCTGAACACCGTTGATCGGATCAATCATCACCGACATGCCCAATCCCATCTGCATGGACACCAGCTCACCTGCTGAGGTAAAGATGGCAAAATAAATTTGCAGGATTAATCCCATGGCAAAGCCGATGGCCAATTGCTGCAGGGTAATAAGCAGAGCAGCTCCTGATATAGGCTCAACGGCAGGAACAGTGGGTAGTAATGGTGCTATCAGAAAGGAAATGGCCAATGCCATCAGCAGGCGTATTCTCGGAGCAACCACCTGACTGCTGACCATGGGCATGGTCATCAACAGCGCGGCAACCCGAAACAGGGGCCACAGGTACTGGCCAATCCAGCCGGTCAGCTCGCTGAAGGTAAACCCGATCATCAGGCCAGCAGCTCCGGGATCAGCTCATAGAGTCGGATAAACAGATCCATAAACTCCTGAATCAGCCAGTTGCCTGCCAGGCCAATGGTGATCAGGGTGGCCAGCAGTCTTGGCAGAAAGCTCAGTGTCTGTTCATTGATCTGGGTGGCGGCCTGAATAGTGCTGATCACCAGGCCCACCACCATGCCGGGGAGAATGATGACTGAGACCATCATGACGATCAGGGTCAGTGCATCTTTAAAAAGGTCTGCCACAACTTCCGGTGTCATGGGCTCTCCTTGTTCTGTTCCGGGTCGTTGGCCCATTTATTTATATAAAGATATATAAAATCATTTTTTTAATCTAAAAACGACTGAAAAAAAATCATTAATTTGTTTAAGTGGATTCAGGTGGTCACCGAATAGGGGGGTTCAGCGTTTCTTAAAACTATAAAGAACAGAAATATCGCTGAAGTTTCATAGCGAATATCCATGGATGGAGAAATAAACAATGGCAATGACCGTAAATACCAATACTTTTTCAATGAATGCCCAGCGTCAGATGATGCGTACCGAGGCAGGACTACAGACTGCTATGCAACGCCTCTCGTCGGGTTTGCGCATTAACAGTGCAAAAGATGATGCGGCTGGTCTGCAGATAGCCAACAAAATGCAGGTACAGATTAATGGTATGTCTGTTGCCATGAGAAATGCTAATGATGGTATTTCAATGGCACAAACTGCAGAAGGCGCAATGGAGGAAATGACTACCTCGCTTCAGCGTATGCGGGATCTTGCAATGCAAGCTTCCAGCGGGACACTGAGTGATGGCGATAGAGCTGCTTTAAATGATGAATTTACTGCCTTAAGATCCGAAATTGATCGTATTGCTAACACTACCTCGTTTAATGGCAATACCTTATTAGATGGCAGTGCAGGTGGTAACGCCACAATCACCGTAGATTATTCTGGTGGCGCAAACAATGTTGCAATTGATATTGCCGATTTCAATGTTGCTGCGTTTGGTGATGGTCTATCAATTAGTGATACTGCAGGGGCTGCAGCAGCAGTTACCGCCGTTGATTTAAGTGATGATCATATTGCTGCTGCAGGTGATGCAACCACTGCTATTGGCGAAATTGATAATGCATTAAGATTTGTCGATGCCCAGCGAGCTCAGCTTGGTGCTACTCAAAATAGGCTGACTTCTACGGTAAATAATCTGGCTAACGTCCGCGAAAACCTGACGGCTTCACGCAGCAGGGTGATGGATGCTGATTTTGCTAAAGAAACAGCCGACTTGAGTAGATCTCAAGTAATGCAGCAAGCCGGTACAGCAATTCTGGCTCAGGCCAATGCTATTCCTCAGAACGTACTATCTCTGCTTCGTTAAGTTCTGTGAGCAGCGGTTTTGTTTATTTCAACGGGAGCTTTTGCTCCCGTTCTTTATGTTTCAAAAGCAACGCCGACATCAAATAGATAGTGGTTAATCAGAGGCTGATTATGTTCAGTGTTTCAGGTATTTATTCCGGGCTGGATATCACTTCCATGGTTACCGCCCTGGTCAATGCTGAGCGGGCTCCTACTGAATCCCGGCTGAACCGGAGTGAACAGGCCTACCAGGTTGAGCTCTCTGCAGTGGGGACCCTGAAATCATCCCTGGAGTCTTTTCAGAGCCAGATTCAATCGTTGAATTCCATAGAGGGCTTCAGTCCACGAGCGTTTACGATCAGTGATGAAACCGTGATGGGAGCTTCGGTAACCAGTGCTGCTGCACAAGGCAGCTACACCTTTACCGTGGAGCAAATGGCCAGCCGTCATCAATTGGCTTCTCAGGCAATAGACGGCAATGCCAGCATAGGCATGGGCACCGCCAGCTTCACCGTCAATGGTGAAACCTTCTCGGTCACTCTTGCCGCAGGCAGTGATACACTCACCGGGCTGCGGGACGCCATCAACAGCTCAGCAGATAACAACAGCATTCAGGCCGTCATTATTAACGACAGTGACCAGCAACGGTTAATGCTCACCAGCCGTGAAAGTGGTGCAGATTATGCCATCAGCAGTGATTTCAGCGGCCTGACCGGTGGCTCAGCAGCCCTTGGTTCGTTCACTGAGCTGCAGTCTGCTCAGGATGCCATGATTACATTTGGCAGTGGTGCTTCTGCCATCGCAGTGGCCTCGCCAGATAATACCCTGGAAAACCTGGTGGACGGAGTCACGATTGATCTTAAAACGGCTTCCGCCTACCCGGTCACACTGGACGTCACTCTGGATAAAGAGGCCGTTAAAACGTCCATCCAGTCATTGGTTGATACCTGGAATACCCTCAAAACCACTTTTGACCAGTTAACGGATTACAATGGTGTATCCGCCGGAGCCCTTAATGGGGATGCCCAGACCCGTTTGCTGGAGTCACAGCTTCGTCGGGAGCTGAGCCAGCTGTTTGGTGATGACGGGGATCCCTTTCGCACTCTGGGTGACATGGGCCTGAAAACCACCGGTACCGGTGAGCTTTCTATTGATAACAGTCGTCTGGATGATGCTCTAAACGGTAACTTTGATGAACTGGCTTCAGCACTTGCTGGTGACAGTGGGTTAATGGCACGGCTGGAGGAGAGGCTGGCAGGTTTTCTGGGAACCGACGGCGCTCTGGCTGACAGGGAAAAACGTATTAATGAATCACTGAATGACATCAATGATGATCGGGCTGATCTTGAGCTGCGTCTGGAACGAACACAAAGCTACTACCAGCAGCAATTCCTCGCCATGGAAAACCTGCTGGCCTCATTAAGCGGTACCAGTCAGTGGCTGACCAACAATCTGACATCCATCAACAACAGCAATAACCAGTAAATACGGAGCATTTATGAAACGGGCAGGGATCAGCGCCTATCAACAGCAACAGCGGGCTTCGGTGGAAGTGGCAAAGCCCGAGCAGCTGGTAGCAACACTGTTTAATAAATTGATGGAGACACTGGCAAAAGCCCGTCATTACATGGAAGAAAAAGACCTGAGTAAGAAGGTTGACCGAATTAATTTATCCATGGATATCCTGCTGGTGCTCGAACAATCCCTGGATCATGAGAAAGGCGGTGAACTGGCGGATAATTTACAGGGACTTTATCAGTACTGCATCAAACGACTGACCGAAGCCAATGCCAGTAATGATGTGACCATGATTGATGAAGTCTCCGGATTGATGGGGGAGATAAGGGAGGGGTGGCAGTCGGTTGTTAACGGTACTGTTGAAGACAGTGTGGTAGCCAGCGCAGGTTAAAAATGAAAGATCATAACCTCTCCGTTACTGATTATGTCGATAAGCTGAGATCCTTTGAACTGGACCTTGAAGCATCTCTTGAATCAAAAGACTGGGACCGGATGATGGCTGTTAATCAGGATTTGCAGGGATTTTTTCAACAGATGTCTGATGCCGGTGTAACCAATCAGCCCCCGGTTCAGGGAGCCCTCGCCAGAGTACAGGTATTGTGCAGCGCCCTGATGCAGGTATGTACCCGACACCGGGCTGATAGCCTGTCCGTGATTAAAAAAACTCGAAAGGATAGCTTGGCACTTTCCAGCTATCAGCGAGCCAGTCATTTCCGAAGGTTGTAATGAAAGCAATCCAGCATTTGCCCGTTACGAACCTCCCGGTGCGAGCAATACCGCAGCAACAGGCTTCTTCTGGTGACCAACATCTTTTGTTTCATCGGATTTATCAACAAATTGATGTTTATGGAAAAAACAATGGGTTGACAGACGTCCTGCCTGCCTTTCCAGAGCAGCTGATGTCCCGGAATGGGGAGCTTGAACAACCGTTAGAACCTTATGGGGGGCAGCCCGCCTTGTCAGTAGGTTCTTTCACTCCAGTGACAATGCATCTTGGCAAGGCATCCTATTCTGACTTTGCCTGGTCAGATATTGGTCGGACATTTTCGGCACAAATGAGTCTGCAAGGGCCTGATTCTGTTCGTGCAGACGCGGTAAGCCAATATCAGGTATCTCCAGAGGTCACAGAATTGGTGGATGGTCGAAATGAACGACTCCGGGTTGTATCGGACATCAGCAGTCAAACGATTTTGCCTGGCAATAGCTCAAAGCAGCTGTCTCAAGCACGATTGAGAAGCTCTGGGAGTGAGTCATTATCCATTGATAGAACGCTCTTTACCGGTGATTCAAAAACGCTAAATGGTATCCATGGCCAAGGCGCAGCTCTGACGAATGATGCTTTCAGCCAAACTGAACAGCCGCAAGGTATTGTGGCTAAGGCAGCTGATCCCTTTTTGCCAGAAGTTCATCCTCTTATCGACCAGGAAAAGATTCGAGAGCAGTTACGATTCAATCTGATTCCGCCCTCAGAAGCTGAATCCATTCATGGGAATCAGGTTTCTCATGGGGGAAAACTGAATGTGCCTGCTTCGGTTGAAGCCAATGCCGGGACCATGCAACAGAAGGCCATTGCCAATTCTCACCGGGAAGTCATTTTTCCTCAGCCACTATCTCCTCAACGTCTGGGCACTGAACTAATCCAGATGCTCAGAAAAGGCGAGACTGGACTGGAAATCCGGCTTGATCCACCAGAACTTGGACGTTTATCTCTGTCTGTCTCCCTTGATGCAGAATCCCTTGCCCTGCAGGTAACTGCTTCTTCAACCACTACCCGGGACCTGCTACTTAACCAGTCTGAACGACTGAGACAGGTTTTAGCCGAACACAATGTGGATTTATCAGAATTATCAGTCGATGTTCATTCCGACCAGGGAGGGCAGGCCGGGAAGCATCAGGCGGCAAACATGGCCGCTTCAGAAACCCTGCTGCAAGCCGATTGGGGGAGAGACAATGTGGAGTATTTATCAGGTGCGCAGCTGTTTCGCTCCGGGGGAGGGCGACTGCTGGATCATTTTGTTTAATTGCCCTTGTTGTTCAAGGGGCTTAATAGTGGCAGGGAAGCGTGATGGCAGAAGGGGCGGACCAGACTGAAGCAGCAGTCGAAAAGAAATCAGGCAAGGGCCTTATTATCACTCTCGTGGTTATGGCCGTTTTGCTTATTGCTGTTGCCGGGGGAGCAGCCTGGATGTTCATGCAACAGAAGAGTGAGGATCCGGACAAGTTGGCGGTTCCTCATTTTATGAAAATGGAACCGTTCATTATCACGCTCAAGAGTGAAGCCCGTCCCCACTACCTGCAGATTAAATTGTCATTGATGAGCCGGGATCCTGAGGCATTGAAACGGTTAGAGACTTACCGGCCGATGGTTCGCAATGAAATTATCCGGTATTTGAATACGTTGAAATACGTCGATGTATTAAAGCCAGAAGCCCCCGATGCTATTCGCACAGAGTCCATCTCCCGGGTTAATGACCTTTTGGTGAAAGAGCAGGTTGAGGTCACCATGGATGATCTGATTATTACTGATCTGGTAATTCAATAGTGTTCTGACCCTATGTCACTACAGCAACGCAAAGGGCTGAATGCCTACCAGAAACAGAGTGGAACAGTTTCCCGGGATGAACTCATCCGGGAGCATCTCGGACTGGTGAAAAAAGTTGCGCTACATATTGCCGGTGCGCTGGGGGGCGATGTTCCAAAAGATGACCTTCTGCAGGCAGGGATGATGGGCCTGCTGGATGCTGCGAGCCGTTTTGAGCCGGGGAAGAACATCCCGTTTGAGCAGTATGCCCGAATCCGGATCAGAGGAGCGGTGATCGATGAACTTCGACACTGGGACTGGCGCAGCCGCACTGACCGTGAACATAGCCACAATATTCGGGATGCCATTCAGGCGTTGCAAAACCGGCTGGGACGTTCGCCTTCAGAGCAGGAAATCGCAGCAGAACTTGGCGTCAGTGTGGAGCGTTATCACCGGATGTTGCAGGGCGGCAGCTCTGGCACTTTGTTGAGCCTGGATGCGCTCACTAATGGCGAAGCCAGTGCCAGTGTCATCGAAGTCAGCGATGACGATTCCATACAGATCATTACGGAAGGTGATGAGTGTAATAAAGCACTGACAAAAGCCTTGAAAGCTTTGCCTGAGCGAGAACAGCAACTGATGAACCTGTATTACGTTCATGAGTTCAACATGAAAGAGATTGGCCAGATACTGGAGCTGACTGAAGCCAGAATTTCTCAACTCCATCAGCAGGCATTGTTGAGATTGCGCTCATTTATGGAAGAGTGGAGCAGGGAGCCCTGATATGAAAACTGTTGGTCTGCTGGCCATGCTGGGAAGTATTTTTGGCGGCTTTATGATTGCCGGCGGGAAGCTGATCTCGGTCTGGCAGCCAGCGGAAATCCTGATGATCGCTGGCGGTGCTTTTGGTGCGTTTCTGATCGCTAACCCTATGGTAATCGTGCGTGCTACCGGACGGCATATGGCCTATATGGCGAAAGGAACCGGCTTTAACCGGGCCTACTTTGATGAGCTTTTAATGTTGTTGCACACACTGTTTGAGATGGCCAGAAAGAAGGGGGGAAACAAGGTTCTTGAAGATCATATTGAATCACCGGATACCAGTGAAGTCTTTAAGAAGTTTCCTCTTATTCTGAAAACTCCACATATCTATGGGTTTATTGTGGAAAACCTCCGGCTGTCGTTAGTCGATGGTATCTCGGCTCATGAATACGAACGGATTATTGAACAAGAGATAGGAACAAAAGAGCACGAGATGATGCGACCTGCTGTAGCGCTTCAAAATGTTTCTGATGCGCTACCGGGGTTCGGTATTCTGGCCGCGGTTCTGGGAATAGTCATTACCATGAGTGCCATCAATGGCCCTATGGATCAGATCGGTGCCAGTATTGCCGCTGCACTGACAGGAACCTTCCTCGGCGTCTTCTTTGCCTACGGTCTGGTTGGTCCGGCAGCCACGGCTATTGGTCATTCCATCAATAATGAGCTTCAGGCATTTGATTGCATTCGTGTCTCGTTAGCCAGTTATAAATCCGGATTTCCACCCATCGTATCGGTAGATGCGGGGCGCAAAATACTCTATGACGATTGTCGTCCAAGTTTTAGTGAGCTGGAAAAAATGTTTGAAGGTCAGGCTTAATGGATATGGGAGCCTTTTGACGTGAAAGCCAAACGTGGAGGAGGCGGGCATCACGGCGGGTCATGGAAGGTAGCCCTGGCCGACTTTGCTATCGCCATGATGGCTCTTTTCCTGTTGCTTTGGATCATGAATGCTACCGATGATGATACCAAGTCCGCTATTGCCGCTTACTTTGAAGACCCTGGTGCTTTTCGCCATAAAAGCAGCCTGAACCCAATTGACTTCGGTGGGCAGGATTCACTGGTGAGAATCCCTAATCCTGGCCCCAGTATGCGAGGTCGGGAAGGACCTGAAATCATTGGCGATGGTAATGCCGAAACGTTGAATGAAAGCCCGGACTTCAAAGACCTTATGGATGAACTCCAGCGAATGATAGGGGGAGATGATTCGGCAGGAAAGTACGAAGACTTCATCTATCTCGAGCAGCTACAGGAAGGCTTGCGAATTGTTATTTTGGATAATGACCAACGCAATATGTTCGAAAGGGGAAGTTCCCGAATGAACCCTTTCTTTCAGGACTTGTTACTTGAGCTGGCGCCAATTATTAATAATATCGATAATCGCCTGATGATCAGTGGCCATACTGATAGTTCGGGTTTTCAACGCTCTGATTATGGTAACTGGGAGTTGTCTGCTGCCAGGGCGCAAGTGGCTCGTAAAACGTTACTGTTTGGTGGTCTATTTGAAGAAAAAGTTCTCATGGTGCTTGGCATGGCTGACCGTGTGCTCCGGGACCCAAAGCATCCTGAGTCCAGTGCCAACCGTAGAATTGAAATCATGGTTCTTGCTGATTATATGGAACGACAGGTTGAACGTATGTTTGCGCCTATTGATGAAGAAGATCATGAGCATCATCCAACTCACAGCAATGAAATGCATGATGCTTTTGAGCGGGCAGAACGAAATCAGTTTGATTATCCCGGGTTTTGAATGTTTTAAATGGTGCGGATATTAAGGGGGCGGTTTGTATCGAGTGATTGAAACCTCCCCACCCTGCCGCTGCCACGTTTGCCCGTGGCCGTAACGGTCACGGTGGGGGCTGCTGAGGTGAATCGGGCTTTCCGCTACAAGGCGGACCTGCACTCCAGCACCTGCCAGGAGCTCCCTGGGTAGTATTATCGGCTCGGGACGTATAATGACTGGCGAACAGGCCAGGGAGGTTTCTGCGGCATTATATCGACTATTCAGGAGATGTCTGCAAGTTTTTTTTGTTTTCGTGAACATCAGAAACGGTGATCAGATCAACGCTCCACGGCTGCCAGTGCCTGATCCAGTTTACCCAGCAGTTGGTCAATATGCTCCTGGGTGTCCTGCTTCTCATCTTCATTCTGACGACGGCTCTGCATTAACTCGTAGCTGATATTCAGCGCGGCCATCACAGCTATTCGCTCAATACCGACAACTTTGCCTGAAGAACGGATTTCATGCATTTTTTCGTTCAGGTAGCGGGCAGCGGTGTACAGTGCCTCCTGATTGTCTTTGGGACAGGCAACACGGTATTCCTTATCCAGAATATGAACGGATGTCACTGATGATTTATCCGTCATGACTCGTGCTCCAGAGACCTGAGGTGCTGGATCATCGCTTCTACTTTTGTACGTGCAATGTCATTTTTTTCCATCAACTTTGCTTTTTCAGCTACCCAAGACTGCTCCTGCTGTCGAAGTTGCCTGTTTTCAGTCGTCAGCTTCTGACAAAGGGCAACCAGATAGTTAATTTTCTGATCGAGGGCAATGAAATCAGATTCTTTCATAGCTTCCCTGAATGCTCGGTTATTAGGGTTACTATAGCCTCTGGAGAAATTCAGAACAATGACTTAATGGTTGACAATGTTTTTATTTTATTTTGTCGGGTAATACTTTGTACCAATGGATCAAGTTGTCCTTTGTTGAAGAGGATATAAGTAGCTAACCATATGAAATCATATATTTCTGACTCCTTGTTCAGGCACTCTGCTTCGTTACAACTCCGATCACATAGCTACGGCTATGCTCCCTCCGTTGTGCCTCGCATAGCACCTGCCCAAGAAGCCAGAAATATATGATTCCATATGGCCAGCTACTTAACGCTAAATGCCTGCAAACAGAGGCGAAGCATTTTGGTTGATCCGGGTAATCATAGTGACCTTAAGACTGCCAGCCCGGGCTTGAAAAAACGACGTCCGTAATAAAACGGTAAAATCATGCGGGCTTTCTGGCAATAATCCGTATTTGATCCTGATTACCATGACTCCATACCGGGTAATGGGGAGCCTCACCCTGTTCGCATACTTCGATAACAAATCCGGCATGTTTCATTAATACCTCCAGTTGTTCGGACGCAAAAAAACAAAAGTCTCTGCCGGGGATATTAATTTTATGGGCAGCCAAAACCGGATCGGTTATTTCCGGACAGTTAAAGACTTTGGCTGCCTGTGCCAGCAGGTTGAGATAATCCCGCTGACCGGAAACTGTTAACGGTGATTTTCTTACACCGTCGCGTATCTCTCTACTCAGGCCAGTACTTTTCAACACTTCAACGTCACAGGAACAGCAGGTAAGCAGAAGCGTGCCCCCTGGTTCGAGAATTCGGTAAATTTCATTAATAGATGGCGCAACTTCTTCATTGGCCAGAAAATGGAAAACTTCAGCGCAGAGAATTCCGCAGAAGGCATTATCGGCAAAAGGGATATTCTCTGGCAGTTTTGCTGCTTTGCAGGTGACTGCTTTCTGCTGAGTCTCAGGCAAGTCCTTCAGCCATTTGGACAAGTCTGGTTTATCCATATCAGTGGCTATTACCTGTGCTCCATGCATCAGGGCTGCGTGAGTATTAACTCCGTGGCCACAGCCAATATCCAGCAGGGGTTTATCGTCTTTCCAGCTGCCTAGCCAGCGATCCAGATAGATAACCGGATTATGAAACGTAAAACCAACGCCCAGCTGATTTCTTTCGTACAAAGGCTCTGGCATGGCAGTATTCCAAACAGGTTGGACGGTTGGACTTAACAGGATAGACACTTTCTTTATTTAATGACTGACAAGTTTGCCCGGGAAGTCTGTTAGAATCCCGGTTAAGTTCGACTCAGTAATTTCAATGGCCCTATATCTCATGACGATCCACATTTCCCAGCCCGGCGATAAACCCGCCTTCATATCGTTTGATGAACTCGCCAGTCATCTGGCAGAGCAGAGTCATCCATCAGAGATTCATGGCTACTTATGCGGCCTGTTTTCAGCCGGTGCCCATCCGGGCCTTGAGAAATGGCTGGAGCAGCTTGCTGAGCAGATGGGTGACAAATCGATTGATGAACCTGCGAGGCAGCTATTAAGCCAGTTATTTCTGCATACTCAGAATGAGCTGAACTCTGGTAGTCTGGCGGCAACACTGTTGCTCCCTGATGATGATGAAGCGCTTGGGCTGAGGACGCAGTCACTTGGAGTATGGTGCCAGTCATTTATCTCTGGCTTTGGTCAGGGGCTGGACAGTCGTCAGGTCAGTGAGATGGTGGAAGAAGTGCTCAGGGACTTTGCCGAAATCAGCCTGATAGAAACCGCAGAAGAGAGCGAAGAATCAGAAAAACTGTATGTTGAAGTGAGTGAGTTTGTTCGTTTGGCCTGGCTGAATGTCTATGCAGAGGTTTGTGGTTTGCCCGAGCTTCCCGGCGATGATGGAAGTTCCGGGCAACGTTCTGGACATCGTTCTGGACAACAAGAAGGCGCTGCCAAAACCCTGCACTGAGAATAACAACAGAGTTCCACAAAATCATGGTGGTGGCTGAAACGTGAAAAATTCTACAGACAAGATGGATTTCGATGTTTTGGTGATTGGTGCCGGGCTGGTGGGAGCCAGTCTGGTCTGTGCATTGGAACAAGTGGTTATAAAGCAGGGGTTGAGGCTGGCGGTGGTGGAAACCCATGACCTGAGTCAGCCAAGAGATATTCCGCCGAGTTTTGATGCCCGTGCCTCGGCGCTGTCCTGGGGAACCTGTTGTATTTACCAGCAGCTTGGACTGTGGCCGGATCTTGTGGATCAGGCTCAGGCCATTACCGATGTTCATGTTTCTGATCGGGGCAGTTTTGGGGTTTCCCGCTTGCGGGCTTCTGATGAAGGTGTCCCGGCACTGGGGTATGTGGTCAAGAATCATGTGCTGGGTGATGTGCTTTTGCAACGGTTAAAGGGTTTTCAGAAGCAGGGCAGGGTGACCATGTTCAGTCCTGATATGGTGGTAAGCCTGAGCCCTGTCCCCGGAGGTATGAAAGTTCAGCTCAGGCACTCAGAGATTTCCGCCTCGCTGGTTGTTCTGGCTGATGGTGGCCGCTCAGGGTTGATGGATCAGCTGGGAATCGGTCTGCAGCAGTGTGACTATCATCAGCAGGGGATTATTGCCAATATTGCCCTTGATCGCCCTCACAACGGTATGGCCTGGGAGCGCTTTGCCGGTCAAGGTCCGATGGCACTGCTTCCATTAACCGGTGATCACCATTTTGCGCATCGGGCAGGGCTGGTGTGGACGTTACCGGATGAGGAAGCCGATTCGCTTTATTCTCTGGCAGATGATGATTTTCTGGCGTTATTGCAACAGCGGTTTGGCTATCGGGCCGGGCGGTTTATTGCCGTGGGTAAGCGGAACAGATATCCGCTCACCATGCGCATCGCCAAAGAGCAGGTAAGGCCGGGGCTGGTTATTTTGGGTAATGCTGCCCATGCCATACATCCAGTGGCAGGTCAGGGTTATAACCTTTCTATTCGGGATACCGTGGCTCTGGCAAGCAATATCTCGGACTCATTGGAACGCAAAATACCCGCAGGTGATCTTGGCCGTTTGCAGGAATACTGGCAACAACAGTTGAGCGACCAGAGTCTGATCAGCCATTTTTGTGATGGCCTGGTGCGCCTTTTCTCACGGACTGACACGGCATCGGTACTGTCCCGGAATCTGGGATTGGTGGCGCTGGATTATTGTCATCCGGTGAAGTCAACATTTACCCGCAGGGCCATGGGATTATAAACCGGCGGGAGGCTCTCTACAGTCTCCCGTACCTTTGAATCTGGGAAATAGGGATCAGAAATGCAGACAATTGACGTCATTATTGTCGGGGGAGGTATGGTGGGGGCCTCTCTGGCCCTGGCGCTTGCCCGATCTGGTATGCAGGCGGCACTGGTTGAGCAGCAGACATTGCAGCCCGGTTCGTTCTCGATGGAGGATCCCTGGCAGCCCAGGGTCAGTGCCTTGACGGAAGCATCGATAAAACTGCTGAACTATCTGGACGCCTGGGAAGGGATCGTTGCCCAGCGGGCCTGTCCTTATACACACATGACCGTCTGGGATGGTGAGGGTACGGGAGAAGTTGAATTTGACGCAAAAACGCTGCCACAAAAAAATCTTGGCTACATTGTCGAAAATGACGTGATTCGCAACGCGCTGTTGCAACAGCTGGCCAGTTCAACCGTGCAATGTTTTGATCAACAGACAACCCTTGAATACAAACTGTCCGGCCAGGGCGGTGAAATAGTTCTGAAAAATGGTGACGTGCTGGGTGCTCCTCTTCTGGTGGCTGCCGATGGCGGTGAGTCGCGTTTACGACAATTGTCTGGCATTCCGGCAAACCAGAAGGACTATAAGCATCATGCGCTGGTCACCACCGTGGAGACAGAGCGGTTTCATCATCACACAGCGAGACAGGTGTTCCTGGATTCCGGCCCATTGGCATTTCTGCCCCTGCAAAGTCAGGGAGAGCGGCATTATTGCTCAATTGTCTGGTCCCTTTTACCGGCAGAGGCAGACCGGATAGAGGCCTTGAGTGACGATGCTTTCTGTCAGGAACTGGCGAGAGCTTTTGAGCATCGGGCGGGCAATATTCTGAAGGTTGATCAACGGTTCCGCTACCCACTGCGTCAACGGCATGCCCGGCAGTATCATCGACAAGGGGTGGTTCTGGTGGGCGATGCTGCTCATACTATTCATCCTCTGGCGGGGCAGGGGGTGAATCTGGGCTTTATGGATGTGGCTGTGCTTGCGGATGAGTTGATCAAAGCGGCCGGTCGCGGCGATGACTATTTTGCCGCGCACGTTCTGGATCGCTATCAGCGTCGTCGCATCGGACATAACTCGTTGACGATGGCGGCCATGACAGGCTTTCAAAATCTGTTCGGGGCCAATGCCCTTGGTATTCGCTGGATAAGGAATACCGGGCTCAGTCTGACCAATCGATTACCATTCATTAAAGATATGATTGTGGATCAGGCCTCCGGGTTATCAAAGGATATTCCCGGGTTTCTTCAGTAAATCTCAACCAGTCCCTCAATTTTTTCCTATCCTGTCTGCTGGATGTCATTATCACGCAGGCAGGGTATGAAACTTCAGTCTGATATTAAAAAAAGAGGCTTGGTCTTTGGTGTCGTATTTGCCATATGTTTGCTATCTATCCGTTCTGATGCAGCGGATATTGAGTCGGCATTAGCTGCACCTGCTGATTACCTTATCAGCCTTGTCAGGCATGGCGACCGTTCTCCCAGGGATCTTGGGGGAATGACAAAATACTGGCCAATGGGACCCGGGCAGTTAACGGCTGCTGGCCTTCAGCAGGAGTACCTTTTGGGGCAGACAATCCGGAGATACTACTTTTCTGAAACCATCCCCGACTCCTGGTCACCAAAAGTCAGCCAGCATTTTGCCAAAGGTCTGGATCGTACCATTCAGAGCGCCAGCGCCTTATTGCTGGGGTTTTATCCTGAGCAGGCGGGTAAAACAGGCTTGCCGGGGGGCATTCAGGTTCCTCCGGTTTATGCGTCACCTTTGGCCCATGATGATCTTTTTTCAGCGCAAAGATTATGTCCGGGGTATCTTCATCGTGTTCAGGCGCTGGAAAAAAGTGCGGACTGGTTAAGAAAAAAAGAACAACACCGTGATCAGCTGTCTTTATGGCTTGAACTGAGTGAGCGTGAAGGTAATGGCGATCTCTACTCTTTTCTTCCCCTGATCGATCAAATTGCCATACATAGAATTCACCAGCTACCAATGCCCGAAGGTATTTCAAATCAGCAGGCGGTGGAACTGGAGGAATTACTACATTGGATCGTGAGCCGGATTGTGGCTAATTATGAAATTGCCCAGCTTATCGGTTCACCATTAGCCAAAGCGATGATCAGAGATTTCAAGCGTGTGCAGCAGTGTCTGCAAGAAAAAGGCAGTTGCCACTCCTGCCAGCGATGGACGCTTTACTCAGCCAGTGACAGTAACTTATTGGCGATCATGACCATGCTGGGTGCGCCATCTGACAAAATGGTGGATTATGCAACACACTTTGGCGTCCAGCTTAACTGGAATGATGGTCGCCCGGAGGTTGCCCTGTCATTGAATCATCAACCTTTTGCGGTACCCGGGTGCGCGGGACGCTGCTCGCTGGATCAGTGGCTGGTTTTGCTTGAGCAATCATTGCCTGATGACTGGGATTATTTGTGTGCCAGGGAGCGGGGTGGCATGAACTTTGAACCTTATATCCCCACGGGGAGTGTCGCTGTTCGTTAATTGTCGGTATCCTGTTGTGGGTGGGTAAACATTAATGTATTCAGGCTGTTACTGTTATTAATCGTTGTGCTCCGGAAACATTAAAGCAACTTATGTCATTGACCTTCAAAGGGTAAGGGCATTATCAAGAAGTTAATAAAATCAAGTGCCTTCAGGGAAATCAGAAAAAAAACTGAACTATATTTAATCAGTCCCGTCAAAACTGTATTGAATAACAAGTTCATTAGTTTCTTTGAAGGAGTAATTAAATGCAGAAATATTTTCTGGCGGCAGTATTGCCAGTAGTTGCAATACTGATTGGTCTGCAAGGCTGTAATAAAGCCCATGAGTGTCCAGAGGTCACGACGGTAGTGTATGAAGACATGGCCAGTGTCGATCAGGGAGCTGAGTCCTATACCTGTAATAATCCAGACAAAACCAGCTTGCTTGAGCAGACATGGTGTGAAGCCAAAGACCAGTTCGAACAGCGAGGTCAATCCACCAGTTCGGATGATTTTCTGGTTTATATCAACGGATTTCGTGAGGGATATTCATTGGCCAGCCAGGCGGCTGATAGTCGATTGGGCCTTGGTGGTGATATCGATAGCCCATCTGATACTCCCTATGACATGGGCTATCGTGACGGTTATTTTGCCGTTATGGAGGCAATGGGTATTGTAGAGTATAACTGTGCTTCAGCAGACTTGATGAGTGAGTATAAAGATCGCTGGTGCGAAGCTGCCGATGCTTATCGGAACACTGGTGCTGGCAGTGATAACAATCCATTTGTCAGGGGGCGGTTTATTGATGGTTATATGACCGGAGGGCGTGTTGCTTTAACGGTTCCTACCTCAATGGAGGCATTTTTTGGTGGCGAGAATCCTGAGGGTAAACAGCCCGCCGTTGTTCAGCCATCCGGTGAGTTGAGGAGCACAGAGCTGGCTTTTTACCGGGGCTTTGATGTTGGCTACAAGGCAATGATTGATAGTATCCGGGATTCCATCAATCAGGTCATGCAACAGATGCAAATTCCCAACAATATGGATTTTGAAGGATTGATGCCTCCGCCTCCCGGGCAATAACTGACTGGTTTTCCGGCAGTTATGGTTATCAGCCGGGTACCTGGTACCCGGCTTATTAAGGAAATGGTCCTCGGGCGATTTTGTTTCTGAAAGCAATCAATTTGCTGATTTCAGTGACACAGGTGAAGAGTTTGGTAGCCCACTTCTTAGAAAACTAACCGTAATTTAGCCTTGTTCTATAACCTTTGTGAGAGAAGGTTGCTAAACTGATAGGTGCCTTCTTTTAACGATTAGTCTTAATAAGAAACACAAAGGTTTGAGCAATGCATAAGGCTGTGTTCTCCGTAAAACTCAATTCTGAGCAGGTTCTTCAGTTCTATAAAGGGCAGAAACAATCCGTAAGAGTTCGCACTGAATCGGGCCAGAGTATGAGTATTCCCTACGATATCATGCTGAAATTTGTCACCAGAGAGGGAATTTATGGTCGCTTTGAAATTTCCTACGGTGATGATGGCAAGTTTCTGGATCTTATTCGTCTAACTTGATTCTGAGAAACTCTGATAAGTGGCTTCATGGCAGCACTCCCTGAGTGTGGCTGCCAGCTTCTGTGCGGCAGGGCCAATATAGCTGGGGTCAGGAAATACCAGGTACAGCTGTACATTCCGACTATTACTGAGCCGGGTATCCAATTGTTTGATCACGCCTGCTTCAAGCTCCTGCTGAATATGGTGGGTTGGTAGCCATGCAAACCCAAGCCCCTGTTTCACCAGTCTTATTGAAGAGCTGATGTGGCTGACTGTCCACCGTTCTTCGGATCCAAGCCAGCCAGCGTCTGCCTCTCTTTTTATGCCTGAATCGCGGATAACAATCTGGCGATATTGTTTAAGCTCTTCCTCTGTGATGACGTGATCACGTTGAGCCAGCGGGTGATTCCTGTGAGCAACCGGAGCAAAATTAATCGATAACAATGGTTCTCCAAGAAAGCCCTCAGGCACGATGCCGGTAATCACAATATCGGCTTTGCCACTGACCAGCATGTCCGTTGTGCCTGACAGGACTGACTCAACAAGCTCCAGACGGGTATGCCTTGAAATGGGAGAGAATTGTTCTAATGCCTCTATGATTATTGAGTTCGGGAAGATGACATCGACGGCCAGGGTAAGTGTCCCCTCCCAGCCTGCAGAGAGACTGTCCGCCACTTTTTCCAATGCATCGGCTTCTTTAAGCAGTGTCTGGGCTCTTCTCAGCATGACTTTACCCGCTTCAGTCAATACCGCTTTGCGGCCCTGAATCTCCAGCAGTTCGATACCCAGCTGACGCTGAAGCTTGCTGATGGCGTAGCTGATGGTGGACTGGCTTTTGAAAATCGCCTCCGAAGCCTGGGCAAAGCCGCCATGTTCTACCACTGCCTGAAGCATACGCCACTGATCGAGTGTTGCCTTTGACATTTTGCAGGTCTCTATATATCCAAAAAATCGATACATTCATGCAGTATTTTGAACTTTTCTTTCGTTAATTTCGACGATAAATTTAAACCATGCATATAACAATCATGTAAATAACAATAGTGATCTGAAAAGGTGGGAAGCATGGCTAAATTACTCCAAATCAACAGCAGCCTGTTTGGTGAGCATGGGCAGTCAACCCAACTGTCACAGAAGTTTGTTGAGCGATTTCTGACAGCGAACCCTGATACTCAGCATCAGGTAAGAGACCTGGCTAACCAGCAGATTCCCCATCTGGATGCAGAAATTGTGATGGGCTTTGGTATCCCTGAGGACCAGAAAAACCATCGGCAGGCTGAAATGACAGCGCTTTCTGATCAGTTGATTGAGGAAGTGAAGACCGTCGATATTCTGGTAATAGGCTTGCCTATGTATAACTTCAGCTTGCCTTCGACCCTGAAATCCTGGTTCGACTTTATTGCCAGGGCAGGGATCACATTTAAATATACCGAGCAGGGGCCGGTCGGTCTGGTGGAAGGTAAGAAGGCTTACATTATGGCCGCACGAGGTGGTCAGTATCAGGGTACTGATCTCGATACGCAAACGGCGCTTGTTCGCCAGTTTCTTGGCTTTATTGGTATCCGGGATGTTGAGTTTGTGTATGCGGAAGGGCTTAACATGGGCGATGATATCAAGGGGCAGTCAATCCATGATGCAGAGAAAGCAATGGATAGTCTCGTGTCTTGATGGGTAGAGTCTGAAGCTTGGTGCCGCAAACGTAACGATACATTTGCGGCCCATTTTCAGGCAGCAGTGATGATCAGATACTTTTCCATCAGCTCATCCTGAGTTTCTTCGCAGTCCGGGTTCTTTGGAATACAGTCTACCGGACACACCTGTTGGCACTGAGGTTCGTCATAATGGCCAACACACTCTGTGCACAGTAGTGGGTCAATCTCGTAAATTTCTTCCCCGGGTGAAATAGCACTATTCGGGCATTCCGGTTCGCAGACGTCGCAGTTAATGCAATCGTCAGTAATCATTAAAGCCATAGGTGACCTTTGGGGTTCCGCTCCGCCTGTAAGTAGCTAACCTGGCTACCTTTCAGCTTGTAAAAACAAATGAATGACGGACAGTATCTCAGTTTCCGTTGAACTTATCTGTCAGTGCTTTCTGAACACATGGCGATACAAACTTGGAAATATCCCCATTCAGAGAGGCTATTTCCCGAACCAGTGTAGAGGAAATATAGGAGTATTGCTCTGCAGGTGTCAGAAAAAGGCTTTCCACTTTGGGGGCCAGCACCCGGTTCATATTGGCCATCTGAAATTCATATTCAAAGTCAGAAACGGCTCTTAACCCCCTGAGAATAACCTGGGCCTGCTGCTCCGCCACAAAACTGGCAAGCAGAGAGCTGAAGCCGGTTACCTGAACATTTGGCAGGTGAGCGATGGATTCTTTGGCCAGATTGACCCGGGTTTCCAGATCGAACAGTGGCTTTTTCTTGGGGCTTTCAGCAACGGCAATAACAATGGTATCAAACAGCTTGGCCGCTCTTTCAACAAGATCCATATGACCCTTGGTAATAGGATCAAACGTACCAGGATAGATTACCTTGATCATTAAAAATGACTCTCCGGCCACAAATCCAACAACAGATCAGAGATACAAAACATTTCAGGAGTTCCGCTGTTTACCAGAAAACTGTCTTGTAATTTGCTGGACAGACTCCCGTTGACGTCATTCACTGATCTGCGAATATGGCGACCTTTTTTTAGTAAAAGGGCATGTTAACGAAATAGTCAAAAGGGTTCAAATGATCAGCGTTCTGTGGCACTTAATGTTGAGGATATGAGAATTTTCAGAAGTTATGCGTTTATATAGTCATGGTGCTGGAATGGTTATTAAGTGTACAGATTCATGTTAAAAGTCTGAGAATGTTAAACTGCAATGCGAACTTAAGCAGTGGGTAGAGCAGACGACTGGATTACCCTGACTGATATTTTATCTTTTTACCCAGCTTGACAAGCCATGGCCAGGGCCTTGCCACAGCACGATGAACGCGCTCCGGTTTGTCAAACATAGTTTGTCTGTGAACCCGGACAGAAGGCAGGGCACGCTATCCCCGTGGTTGATTTCTTCCCGGCGATATCAGACTGTAAAAATACTGGAGGGTCACTCTGAATGCCGTTGCCTGATAATAGGAACGGATTCATCAGTTCTGGTTGGGACTGAACAGGCGTTGTGCAGTTAGAGTTAGCATCTAAACTTTCTGCTCCCAATAAAGGTGGTGCCGACGGCAGCTTCAGGCTCTGTTGCTGCCCATTGGCAAGGGAGTCCTGTTTGGTACAGGTGGTGATCTGTCGCTGGCGAAGCTTGACGCACTCGCTACCATAGCAGGCAATAAGAAAACAGGTGGTGAGGGTTGCACCAACACCAGCACCAGCATATGCACCGGCCAGTAAACCCATTTCGCCGCCGCGAACGCAACCTATGAGACCACCAAAAAGGCCAGAGGGAATTGTGCTCATGACAATCGGGCAAGCCCATTCGTTAGAGAAGTCATCTGGACAAGTACAGGTGTAATCCGATGCCCGTTGGGCAAATTGTTTAACGGTTGTCAACGGTAAAGTCAGTGCATTACATGGATTCATGTTGCGTATTTCCTCAAAATAGAAGCTGCTTCCACCCCATACTCTGTTGGCAGTTAACCTGACAGAAAATTGGTACTTAACTTTCAGACTGATTTATTCCGCAAAAGTTCCTATGTCCTGAGTTGCATAAGGAATAATGGAACTTGCGTAATAACTCGATGGATTTCAGTGGCGACGAAATTGATCATCTTCGTAAGTTTCTGGTGTTTAGTGAAAATACGTACCTGAACGTCTGAACCAGTTTTTGCAGGACCGCTGGCAAGCGGCCCTGAAGTCTGAAAGAGAAAGGGCCTATTGTCGGCCGGAAAGGAACTTCAGCATTTTTTTCTGCAGCCAGCCGCCATAGGGCGGGTAGATCATTTTAGTGCTGTTCAGCTTGCCTTTGGTTAACACCGACTTGGCCTTGGAGAATGTCAGGAAGCCCTCATGGCCGTGGTAGTGCCCCATGCCTGATGGGCCAATGCCGCCAAATGGCATATCTTCAACAGCGACGTGTAACAAACACTCATTAATACAGACACCGCCAGAGTGGGTCTGTGCCAATACGGCGTCCTGATTGTTTGTGTCAGAACCGAAGTAGTAGAGTGCCAGGGGCCGGGGTCGTTGCTGGACAAACTGAATGGCTTCATCAAGGCTATCGATGCCGATGACAGGAAGCAGCGGGCCAAAAATTTCTTCCTGCATAATGCCCATTTTATCAGTTGGATTCTCAATTAAGTGGATGGGGATTCGACGGCTTCCGTCGTTAATTTCCTCATTGCCCGGAGTGTGGATGGTCGCGCCCTGCGCTTTGGCGTCAGCCAGTAATTTCAATAATCGCTGGTGGTGGCGGTCATTGATGATCGAGGTGTAATCATTATTTCCGTTGACCGTTGGGTACATTTTTCGAAAGGCGTTGAGATAGTGCTCGATAAAGGCTGCCTTCTGGTCATTTTTCACCAGAATATAGTCTGGAGCTACGCAGGTTTGACCGGCGTTCAGGGCTTTTGCGTAGCAGACTCTTTCTGCCGCTTCCTGAATCGGGAAGTCGTTATCGACAATAACCGGTGACTTGCCACCCAGCTCCAGGGTTACCGGGGTCAGATTTTTTGCAGCGGCTCCCATGACATGGCGACCGACCGCTGTCGAACCGGTGAAAATCATGTGGTCAAAGTGCAGGCCGGTAAACTCGGTTGCCACTTGTGCATCACCGCAAACGACGGTGACCAGATTAGCAGGAAATGTTTGCTCAATGATTCGGGCAACCAGTTCCGAGGTTTTTGGTGTGAATTCCGACATCTTGATCATGGCCCGGTTGCCGGCGGCGAGAATCGTCAGCAATGGACTTAGAGACAGGAACAGTGGGTAGTTGAAGGGCACCACAATACCGACCACGCCCAATGGCTGGTACACGACTTTTGCCGAGGCAGGTAATAACTGAGGGTTCAGCTTCCGCTTGCTGGGTTGCATCCATTTTTTAAGTTGCTTGATCGTGTAGTGGATATTGCCCAGGTTCGGTATGATTTCAGTCAGTGATGATTCACTTCCGGATCGGCCACCAAAATCTTCATCCAAGGCGGACAGTAATGCGTCTTTATTGCTCAGTAATGCTTTCTTAAGGGCCTTCAGGCGATCAACCCGTTCCTGGTAGCTGGGGTTAGGGTCTTGCAGAAAGGCTTTCTTCTGGGCAGCAAGAAGATCTTCCAGAGGAGGGGGGATTTGCCTGGTCACTTTCCTGTGCTCGGACATAATGGGTTCGGCAGCGGTCATGTTGTTTCCCTCTTGGGCGTTAATGGTTTATTTAATAATTTTTATTTCTTATTAAGACTGCTCTTCGGGAGGCTTTCCCACGTTGGTTGGGTGTACACCTACATCTCTGATGCAGACTCAACATAGAACTGAATAGCTGGACTATGGTAAGTATGTTATTTTACATTTATGGTTCTGACCAGTTGGCATGAATTGGTTCATGGTGTATTGAATGGTAAAAATGGCGAGCCCTCACGGGGGATGCTCAACAGAATCATCTACCAGGTTCTGATTATGGATCGGGGGTTTATAACGCCGAAGCCATGGATTCCTTCAAAGCGCTGGAACAGGCTTATTTTCTCCCCTTGAGATCTGATATATACGACTATTTTTGTTTTGTAGCAGACAGAAATGTCTCTACAGAAAAGAGTGTATTGTCTGTTTCCTTGTGTTGGTGACGTGGACAAAAAGAAAGGCTCACATAGAGCCTTTCCTGTATTTTTATCTCAACTGGTCAGGCGGACTGCCTAGCAGATACGGTCAGCCTTGTAGTATGACTCGCCGGTATCGATGCCTGCATCAAACTCAGTCTGGCCGCTGCGGCTGGATGTCCTCAACGCTTCGCGGGACGCAGCCGTTTCTTTAGGCAGCAGGTGATCTACCGCTGCCTTTTCTTCTAACAGCTCCTGTTCAGTTTTCTTCATCATTGACTGACCGTAGTCGTTAATGTGAAGGTTCTGAACAATCTGGTAGCTGCCGAATTCACAGACGACAGGAAAAGAGTAGTAGATGCCTTTGGCAACACCGTAGCTGCCGTCGGAAATAATGCCCATGGATACAATACGACCATCGCTGCCCAGGGCCCAGTCACGCATGTGGTCAAGAGCGGCCTGTGCGGCGGAGGCGGCACTGGAAAGGCCACGCCACTCGATGATTTCAGCACCACGCTTCTGGATACGAGGAGTGTATTCTTCTTTGTACCATTGCTCATCGATCATATCGATGGCGGCTTCATCGCCCAGGACCTGGGCGTGGTGCAGATCAGGGTACATGGTTGGAGAGTGGTTGCCCCACACGCAGACACCTTCGATATCAGCAGGATTAACCCCCAGTTTGTTACCCAGGATGCCCTGAGCACGGTTGTGGTCCAGTCGGGTCATGGCGCAGAACTGGGATGGTGCCAGGTCGGGTGCATTACGGGACAATATCAGACAGTTGGTGTTTGCCGGGTTACCCACCACCAGGGCTTTAACGTCACGGTTAGCCACTTCATTCAGAGCCTTGCCCTGTTCGGCAAAGATAACGGCGTTGGCTTCCAGCAGGTCTGCGCGCTCCATGCCCTTGGAACGGGGACGGGCACCGACCAGCATGGCGTAATGAATGCCTCGGAAACCATCAAACGGATTGTCGTGCAGACTGATACCGTGAACCAGTGGGAAGGCGCAGTCTTCCAGCTCCATGGCAACGCCACGAAGTTTGTCCATAGCCTGTGGGATCTCAACCAGTTGCAGAATCACAGGCTGATCAGGTCCCAGCATTTCACCGGCAGCGATTTTGAACAACAGAGAGTAGCTGATGTTGCCAGCTGCACCTGTGACCGCAATTCGTACGGGTTGTTTCATGGGGAACTGCTCCTTAGAGTTTTCAGGTTCATTCTTGGATTAGCAATGCGTCCAAATCGCCATGAGCCGTTCTTTAAGGCAGCTTTTCGTGCTTTCTTGCACTTAAAAGTCATAAAAGAGACCCCCGGCCCACTGAATGGTAAGCCTGTGGATGATACAGCGTTCAGACGTACTGTTTATTTGATAAAGATCAGCCGCGCACAGATTACTGATATCATTTCGGTAAGTCCATATGTGAGACGTTGGTTATTGTTGTTTTTTCATGCGCGACCAGAGGCTGAAGCTTACTTGTCCAGCGGTTTTGCACTTTTCCAGCTGCCAGTTCTCCGGAATTGGCAAAGGGTTCAGCTCTTTCTCTACCTCAATGTAAATATGGCTGTTTTCATTCAGGTAACCATTGCTTTCAAGCAGCTGGCAAGCAGGCTCCAGCAGGTTCATCCGAAACGGTGGGTCCAGGAAAATCAGGTCAAAACCGGTTTCAGCCGGTTGGTTTAACCAGGTAAGGCTATCGCACTCAATCACCATGGCATGCTCAGCTTTTAACAGTGTAAGGTTGCTCTTCAACGTTCTTGTGGCAACCGGACTTTTTTCCAGTAGCACTGCTGAAGATGCGCCCCGGGAAAGCGCTTCAATGGTCAGTGCGCCGGTACCACTGAATACATCCAGAACCCTGGCTCCCGGTGTCATCATGGTCAGCCAGTTAAATACTGTCTCTCTCACCCGGTCTGATGTGGGGCGCAAGCCGGGTACATTGGCTACAGGTAACTTACGACTGCGCCATTCACCCGCAATAATCCGCAGCTGACCACCACCGGTATGAGCAGGGCCGGTGTTAGCGCGTGATTCAGGATGCTTGGGATTTCGAGACTTGCGAGGCATTAACAGGCTCCAGCCGGGCAGGGGATCAACAGGGAGCGTAAGCATACTCGTTTCATCGCTTCAGGTCATGGAGTTACCAATCATCCTGGTGTGTATAAACACCAGAGTCTGGTGAAATAAAACAAACCCGGAGAAAAGTGTCAGACTTCCAGCAGCCCGAATTAGCAGTTTTTTATTGTGGATGGTTCCATTCGGGTTTATGAAAGATGGACTATTTTCCCTGAGAAAGTTCATTTCGTGACAGTCTGAATTAAGATAGGATTAGCGATTATCCATAGCCTGCATGATTGATTGTCATTGCGTTTCATCGCCTGTTACGGGGACTTCTCCGGTCAGGCTTCAGATAGATGGCAATCCTGATAGTCATCAGGCGCTCCCACCAAGGTTATAGAAGTAGTCTATGTTCGGTTCGCGCAAAGACGATGAGAAAAAAGCCAAACGCAGTTTTTGGCCCTGGGGTCGACGTTCCCGGGATGAAGTTTCTGAAGAGCAGGTAGAAGCAAAGGCTGAACCTGAAGTAGAAGACGTTGTATCCACTGTCGAAACACCGGAAGTTACTGCTGAGTCTTCAGCCGGTGTTGATGCTGTACCTGAGACTGTGCCTGAGGTCGTTCAGGGCCCTGAAGATAAGCCTGTTCATCCTGAATCCCGGGAGGAATCCGCTCATAAAGCACCTGAGGCTTCTGACAAAGAAGTACCGGTTGTTGCTGTCCCTGAAATTCCCCGGGCTGCTGAGCCAGAATCACTGCCCGAAAAAACGCCTGTTGAGCCAGAGAACAAGCCTGAAATCAAAGGCGGCTTTTTTGCCCGGATGCGTCAGGGGTTGAGCAAAACCCGTAACGTTCTGGTTGAAGGCGTTGCAGAACTGTTTATCGGTAAAAAGGAGATCGATGATGATCTTCTGGATGAACTGGAAACTCAGCTGCTGGTCGCCGATGTGGGCGTTGAAGCCACCACTGACATTATTGAAAAGCTGACCAGGAAAGTTAAGTATAAAGAGCTGGATGATGCGGATGCCCTGATGACTGCGCTGCAATCCGAGCTTGCTGATATTCTTGAACCTGCTGACCAGCCACTGGTCATCCCGAAACAGGATACCCCTTTTGTTATTCTGGTGGTGGGCGTTAATGGTGTGGGCAAGACCACCACGATTGGCAAGCTGGCCCGTAAGCTTCAGTCCGAAGGCCGCAAGGTTATGCTCGCGGCTGGCGATACATTCCGTGCGGCTGCGGTTGAACAGTTGCAGGTGTGGGGTGAGCGCAATGAGATTCCGGTGGTTGCCCAGCATACCGGCGCTGACAGTGCTTCCGTTATCTTTGATGCCTTCGAAGCAGCAAGAGCCCGCAATATCGACGTCCTCATTGCCGATACTGCTGGCCGCCTCCACAACAAGGATCATTTGATGGAGGAGTTGAAAAAGGTGAAGCGGGTGCTTGGGAAACTGGACCCTGATGCGCCTCATGAAGTGTTACTGGTGCTGGATGCGGGCACCGGGCAGAATGCCTTGAGCCAGGCTCGTCTGTTCCATGAAGCGGTGCAGTTAACCGGCATGGCCCTGACCAAACTGGATGGAACCGCTAAGGGTGGGGTGATCTTCGCGCTGTCCAAACAGATGAAACTGCCAATCCGTTTCCTGGGGGTGGGTGAGCAGATAGATGACCTGAGACCCTTCTCGGCTAAGGAATTTGTCACGGCGCTATTCTCCCGGGAAGGTTGATACAACAGGTAATGAGCGGCAGGTGTCGCTCATTAGATCATTGGTTACTTGAATAGCATCCGAGATAGATTAAGGACAGCTGGATGATTCGCTTTGACGGTGTCAGCAAGCGTTACCCGGGAGGTCATGTTGGCCTTGAGCAGGTCAGTTTTCACCTGGAGCGGGGAGAGATTGCGTTTCTGACAGGCCATTCTGGTGCAGGAAAAAGTACCCTGATGAAGCTGATTATGCTTCTTGAGAGGGCCAGTGCAGGTCAGGTCTGGGTGGGAGGTCATAACCTGCGGGCTCTGAAGAACAGCCGGATTCCCTATCTTCGCCGCAATATTGGTGTGGTTTTTCAGGATCACCAGCTGCTGTTTGATCGTACAGTTTTTGAAAATGTTGCTTTACCACTGCTGATCGCAGGCTATTCTCCCAGTGATTGCGCTGGCCGGGTTCGCGCTGCACTGGATATGGTCGGGTTATTAAGCAAGGAAAAGTTGTTGCCAGTGGCCCTGTCCGGTGGTGAACAACAGCGGGTTGGCCTGGCGCGGGCAGTCGTGAACCGCCCGGCTTTGATTCTTGCGGATGAACCCACCGGAAACCTTGATCCGCAGTTGTCCACGGAAATAATGAAGCTGTTTGAAAATTTTAATCAGGTGGGTGTTACCGTGTTGATCGCCAGTCATGACCTGGCGCTGGTGGCCCGGATGCGACACCGTATTTTGACCCTGGATCATGGCAGGCTGGTTGCAGACCAGGAGGTTCAGTGAGTCTGTTTAGTAAGAACAGGCGACAGCAAAATGGTCGTCGGCACACAGTGGATGAACAGACTGGTATGGGCAAAACCACTGGAAAGAGTGCGGGAAGCTTTGTTCCTAAAGAAGCCCATAAAGATGCCCATAAAAGAGGTGCCAATCGCCAGACGGTAGCAACCCTGACACTGCACTCTTTCGTCAGCCTGCATCGGCAGGTGGGCAGGGATGCACTGACCCGTCTGCTGAACAACCCTGTGGCCAGTCTGTTAAACAGCTTGCTGATCGCGGTTGCCTTTTCCCTGCCGGTTTTACTGTTTGTTCTGGTGAGCAATGTGCAGGTGCTTGGGGCAGCCTGGGATGGGCAACCCAAAATCTCCATTTACCTCAATCATGGGGTTAGCCAGAAAATTATTGATCAACGTATTGCGGATTATCGTCAAGACCCTCTGATTAAAGAAGTTGTCTACCTGTCACCGGAGCAGGGGGTGAACGACTTTCAGCAAAAGGCCGGACTGCAGGATGTGATTAGCCAGCTTGGGTTTAATCCATTGCCGGGGGTGATTGCGCTGCTGCCTGTCAGTGAGGCTTCTTTTGAACAACTGGATGATGCCGTGGTCCATTATCAACAAATGGAAGGGGTTGACCAGGTTCGCCTGGATCGCCAGTGGGTACAGAGGCTGCAGGCAATATTAACGATGCTTGAACGCTTTGCTGTTATGCTGGGCGGGATTCTTGGGCTTACCGTGGTTCTGGTGATCAGCAACACCGTGCGCCTCAGTATTGAAAGCCGTCGTGATGAAATCAAAATTATCAGTATGGTGGGGGGAACCCGGGGCTTTATTGCCATGCCCTTCATCTATATGGGGATCTGGTATGGCGTGATTGGTGCCATCCTGGCTCAAGTGATTGTCTTTTCATTATTAGCTGTCCTGAGTCATGAAATGATGAATATTGCCGGACTGTATAATAGCGAGATGGTATTATCCGGCCCCGGTTTTGGTGTGTTAGGCGTATTGTTGCTTGCCGGAATAGCGTTTGGTGTTCTGGGGGCAATGAGTAGCTGCTATCGACATTTTCAGGCTTTAGTACCTGATTAGTCTGTGTAAAGTAAGAAAATGTCCTGTAAAGTCGATAGCGATTGTGAACCCAATTGTTGTTATTATTAGTATTCGTTTGAACTTCAGCTATTTTAACAGAGTCTAATTAAGAGGGTATCTTGACGGAGTCAGTTATGGGCACCAGTCTTCAACCAGTCGATATGTTAGTTCCTGGCCGCAATATTGATGCATATGTTGCGTCAGTCAGCAGTATTGCTGTGTTGTCTGCTGAACAGGAAAAGACCCTTGCTGAGCGCCTCTTCTTTCATAATGATCTGGAAGCGGCTCGTCAGCTGGTCATGTCTCACCTTCGCTTTGTTGTACACATTGCCAAAAGCTACTCCGGTTATGGTCTGCCACTGGCAGATCTGATTCAGGAAGGCAATGTGGGCCTTATGAAGGCGGTTAAGCGTTTTAACCCTGAAGTTGGGGTAAGGCTCGTTTCCTTTGCTGTGCATTGGGTCAAAGCGGAAATACACGAATTTATTCTACGCAACTGGCGCATTGTGAAAGTCGCGACCACGAAAGCGCAACGCAAACTTTTCTTTAACCTGCGCAGTGCTAAAAAGCGTCTGTCCTGGTTAACTAACGATGAAGCGGATGCCGTAGCCAAAGATCTGGGCGTTGAAGCTAAAGTGGTTCGTGAAATGGAAAGCCGAATGGCTGGTCAGGATACCGCTTTTGATGGCTATGGGGACGATGATAGCGATACCGCTTATCAGGCACCTGCGTACTATCTGGAAGATCATAACTCGGACCCTTCTTCTTTGCTTGAAGATGCCGACTGGTCCGACAGTTCTATTTCCCAGCTGAGAAGTGCGCTGGCACAGCTGGACGAACGCAGTCGGGATATTCTGCAAAAGCGTTGGCTGGCAGACGAAAAGGCAACGCTGCATGAGCTGGCGGATACCTATGGCGTATCTGCTGAGCGCATCCGCCAGTTGGAAAAGAATGCGATGAAAAAGCTGAAAGGCTCTATGGAAGCCTGATGCAGATTAAACGTTCTGGAAAAAGCCGCTAAATAGCGGCTTTTTTTATGAGGTTAAAAAATTCAGGGTGTTGACTTTTATCCACACCTGCGTAGAATGCGCCGCTCTTCCACGGGCTGACCTGAAACGGTCACCCACGGATCGGCAGAATGAATCATCATCGCTGACCGGGAAGTACGGTTTGAAAATGGGTTGTTTGGACTGAATGAAAAACAACCGGTTGACAAATCAAACTGGCGCGGTAAGATGCGCCTCCGCTGACAGGGCTTGAGAGCAACGTTAGCGAGTTGGAAAGCTTCTTTCTTCTTCTGAAAAACGAATGCTTGACAACGAAAACCGCCACGGTAAGATAGGCGGCCTTGCTGATCGGCGCTGACTGCTGAATCAGCGATTAAATCACTACGATTTAATCAGTTCTTTAACAAGATATCAGACAATTCGTGTGGGCGCTTGTGCGATTGCATCGGTAACAAGGCTTCGGCTTTGAACACTTTAAGATGCTTAATTGATCAAGCGAACATACCTGTAAATTCATGTGCGTTTAATTGTGACATTGAGCCGTTAGCCTTCGGGTTAACACAACGATTTAAACTGAAGAGTTTGATCATGGCTCAGATTGAACGCTGGCGGCAGGCCTAACACATGCAAGTCGAGCGGTAGCGGGAAGAGCTTGCTCTTTGCCGACGAGCGGCGGACGGGTGC